>JAYVLQ010000184.1:0-4323 GCA_043759355.1 Kofleriaceae bacterium | reverse complement strand
CCTGCGCACGGCCTCGTACTTTCACGGCACCAGCACGTCGCCGGGCGGAACCGGAACCTTCCTGGCGACGTACGCTCGCAACGAGCTCGCGACCCGGCTTGCTGCCCGTCGGCCGCACGATGTGGTCCACGCCACGTTCTACGATCCGCTCGCGAGCCGCCATCGCGGTCCACTCGTCATCACCGTACTGGACATGATCCCGGAACACTTTCCCGAGTTCTTCGATCTCACCGGGATGTACGGTCGACTCGTGACAAAGCGGTGGATCGAAGGGAAGCGGACGCTGTGCGAACGCGCCGATGCGATCCTCGCAATCTCGGAGAACACCAAACAGGATGTCGTGAAGTTCTACGGCATCGACCCGGCGCGGATCACGGTGACGCACCTCGGGAATCGCGTCCATGGCAACGCCACCACGCCGCGCCTTCTCGGCTTGCCCGAGCGCTACGTATTGTTCGTCGGCACGCGTAACACGTACAAGAACTTCGGCACGTTCCTCGAGGGCGTCGCCGGATTGAACATCGACATCGTCTGTATCGGCGGCGGTCCGTTCGACGATCGCGAGAGTGCGCAGATCGCGAAATTGGGGTTGCGTGCGATCCAGCGCAGTGTCGCCGACGATGAGCTCCCCGCGTGTTACGTGCACGCGCTCGCGTACGTCTTTCCGTCCCGCTACGAGGGCTTCGGGATGCCGATCCTCGAGGCGTTCGCCTGCGGCACGCCGACGATCGTCGCCAGGGCCAGCTGCTTTCCGGAGATCGCGGGCGATGGCGCGCTGTACTTCGACCCCGACGATGCGAGCGAGCTCCGCACCACGCTGCAGCGCTTGCTTGGCGATCCGCGGCTCGCCGGCGAGCTCCGCGTGAACGGCAAAGCGCGCGTCGAGCGGTTCACGTGGCAAGCGACGGCGGCGCAGACGCTCGCCGCCTACCGAGTGGTATGCGGTTGAGGTACCTCGTCACCGGCTGCTTCGGGTTCGTCGGATCGTATCTGGTCGACGCGATCCACCGTGCACGACCGGACGCGGAGATCATCGCGATCGGGAGGACCGCTGCGCCAGCGACGTTTCCGGCGCTCACGCGGACGCACGTCCTGGATCTGCTCGAGCTGCCGGCGCTCGCCAAGGTCATCGAGCGCGAGCGACCCGATCGCCTGGTCCACCTCGCATCGCGCAGCTCGGTCGGGCTGTCGTGGCGCGAGCCGATCGCGAGCTTCACGAACAACACGAACATCTTTCTCAACGTGCTCGAGTGCGTGCGCAAGCACTCGCCGGAGACCCGGATGCTGTCGATCGGATCGTCGGAGCAGTACGGCTTGGTCACCGAGGCCGACCTGCCGCTGCGCGAGACTCAATCGCTCCGCCCGCTAAGCCCCTACGCGGTCGCGCGCGTCGCGCAGGAGCACCTCGGCGACGTCTACGCACGCGGCTACGGTCTCGACCTCGTCGCGACGCGCTCGTTCAACCACCTCGGCGCCGGCCAAAGCGATCAGTTCGTGATCAGCGCGATCGCCAAGCAGTTCGCGGAGCGCGCGCGCGGCGAGCGCGATCGGCTCCGCGTCGGGACGATCAGCGTGGTCCGCGACTTTCTCGACGTTCGCGACGTCGTCACCGCCTACCTCGCGCTGCTCGAGCGCGGCGTGCGCGGCGAGGTCTACAACATCTGCAGTGGCCGCGGCGTCAGCATCGCCGAGACGATCGCGATGCTCGCCGAGATCGCGGGCGTCGCGCCGAACATCGAGACCGACCCGGCGCTCGTGAGGCCGATCGAGAACCTGATCGTCGTCGGTGACCACGCGAAGATCACGGCCGCGGTAGGCTGGCAGCCGACCATCTCGCTCGAGAGTGCGCTGCGCAGCGTCTACGACTACTGGCGTTGACACGAATCCGCATCTATCGTGACGCAAAGATGATGTCCGCCATGTTTGCGTGGACGAGAGGCAGCTGGTTGGTGCTCGTTGGTCTCGCCGCCTGTGATGACTCGAATCGTGCTGTCGCGCCCGATGCGGCGCCTATCCCGAAGTGCACGGACCTTTCGGGATCGTGGTACTTCACGGGATCGCAGACGTCCACGTCCCAGCGCTCGGGTCCTCCCGTTCAACCAGAGACGACCTACGTCACAGACGCCGTGTTCGCGGTCTCGCTTGAGATGACCGGCTGTACGCTCACCAGACAATTTGAAGGCGTATCGATCTTTCCCGCGGCAGAGGTAGCGAGTCGACGGCCTCGGCCCCCTTGCGAGTGCGAGCAGCACGACGTCCGATTACCACGGGACATTTTTGCTCAACAGCAACCCGATGGAACGCTCCACGTGCAGTCGACGGTCAGCTGGGACCGGCAGGCTCGGAACGGCGATCAGGGTTCGATCAGCGAAGCCGGCACGCTCGCCGCATTTCTGTAAGTCAAAGAGGTGTTCGGCATCACGCCGTCGCCCCAAATCGAGCGTTTGCTCCGCTGTCCGGTGGAGACCCACAGCGTTGTCGGCGATCATCGGCACGTCGCAACGGTCGGAGATAGGAATCGGTGATCCATCTCGATGCGGGCGTTGGGGTGAAGTATGAGTATTGGCGTCACGACTGAAGATTCAGAACCGATCGACCGAGTAGCGTGGGCGATCCTCGCCGTCGGCTTTGCGCTGTTCCTGGTCTACGCATGGCCGGGCTACATGAGTATCGACTCGGCGGAACAGCTCGGCGAGGCACGGGCTCACCACTTCACCGATTGGCACCCGCCGGCGATGGCCGCGTTGTGGCGGCTAATGGATCGTATCGTAGCTGGTCCTCTCGGCATGCTGCTGCTCCAGAGCGCGGCCTTCTTCGTCGGCCTCTATCGCCTGCTTCGCCGTGCCTACGCACCGCGCCCGGCTGCGGTACTCGCGACGCTCGTGATGCTATTTCCGCCGGTTCTCGCGCCGATGGCGGTGATCTGGAAGGACAGCCAGATGGCCGGCTATCTCCTGCTCGGCTTCTCGTTGCTGGTCGATCGCCGGCGCGAGGTGCGCATCGCGGGCGTCCTGATGCTCGGCGTCGGAACGGCGATGCGTTACAACGCGCCGGCCGCGACCATGTCGCTGGTCGTGCTGGTCTTCGAATGGCGCGCCGGCGAACGATGGATCAAGCGGACCGCGCTCGCGCTCCTGGTCTGGATCGCGACGGTCGTCGCGGCATCGGCCTGCAACAAGGCGATCACCGCCGAGCACAAGTATCCGTGGCACACGGCACTCGCAACCGACGACATCGTGGGCATGCTCCGGTTCGGGAAGAAGTTCTCCAACCCCAAGATCATCGAGATCCTGGAGGGCACGCCGCTGGTGGCGACCGATAACCTGCGATGGCACGCGCTGCGGATCTATACGCCGGTATCGTGGTGGAACATCGCGAACGGCGATGATCGGATGTTCGACTGGCCGACCACGCCCGAGCATCGGGACGCGCTCTCGCGCGCCTGGAAGCAGTTGCTGTACGAGAATCCATTTGGCTACCTGCATCATCGCTGGCGTGTCTTCGCGGAGACGCTCGGCCTCGGCGAGCGAAAGCTGTTCGCGCCTTACTGGAACAACAAGCCATCGCAGGATTACGTCGACAACCTGAAGCTCGACTGGGAACCAACGGAGGTGCAGCGGGAGCTTGCCAGCGTGATCGACTGGATGTCGATGAAAACGTTTTTGTTCCGTCCGTATCTCTACTTCTACCTCGCACTGTTGCTCGTCCCCTTCGTGTTGCGGCAGCGCGACATGCTCGCTCTCCTCGCAAGCGGCATCCTCTACGAGCTCACGCTGTTCCCGTTCGGCACGCCGGACGTGCGCTACTCGCATTGGATGATGACAACGACGTTGCTCACCGTGCTGGTGATCTTCAAGCGGCGGTATGGGTCAGGTGCTCGCTCGGCGGGCCTCGCGCCAACAGACGCTGCGTCGCACGATGTTGCTGTACCCACGGCCGAGCGAGTGCTCGCACCGATCGGTCAGTAACGGGTCAGCGTCGCGGAGATGTCGCCATCGATCTGCCCGGCAGGCATCTGTATCGATCGGGTGTGCTACCTGCACGTCAGGCGCCGTGCATTCCTCGGTCGCCCTAGACACTGAATGAACATCGCGTTTTGGAAACTATGCAGCGGGCGTTTACCGCACGCTCGACGGGCTCGATGGTTAGAGCTTGAAGCCGGCCTTGACGGCGTCGTCGCGGAACATCTTCACGGTCTCGAGCGAGAACTGCGCGAGGTCCTTGCCGACGTTCGACAGCTTCGCGAGCACGTCGTTCGTGACGGTGATGATGTCGCAACCGACCGACTCGGCGTGGAACACGTTGAGCAGCTCGCGCGGCGAG
>JAYVLQ010000183.1:0-49425 GCA_043759355.1 Kofleriaceae bacterium | reverse complement strand
TCGACTTCGGCGCCTGAATTCGCACCCCGCACCGGCCATCACCGTGCCGATTGGGAGTCTGTGCCCTTCGCTCTGTTCTGAGCCTCGAGTCGGTCGGCTGGCTCACACTCGTTGCACACCCCGGGACCAACGATTTCAGCTCTCACGCACCACCGCTGCGCTCGCCGCTCCGAAAAGCCGCATCGACCAGCCTATCCTCCCTCGGAGTCGTGCACGTCGCTCGACATCAGCGGTCGGTTGCCAACGCGGATCACGACGTGCTTGCCGGCGCGCACGAGCAACATCTCGCCGACGGTCAGCGCTGCGCGATCCAGGATCTCGTCCGTCATGGCGACACAGTGTATGCGTTCCCGTGGCCCACAGGTCAGCGGTACGGCGGTGGGGCATCTCATCGACGACGACATCGGCGAGTGTTCGCGCGGCTGCTCTTGAAGCCACTCCAGAACGAGGGAGAGGTCGATCACAGGACTACGGCCGGGTCGCCACGTAGACGTGGGGAGTTCCTGTCCGATCGCTCGACAGGTAGAGCCGACAACCATCGTGCGAGAGCCAGTTCGGACCAGCGACCGAGCCGTCCACGCTGAGGTTCGAGATCTTCGTGGCGGTTCCAAATGCATCGAACCTTGTCGCGCGCGTCGCGGTGAAGATGTCGCCGAGGCCATCACGATCCGAGCGAAAAAAGATCGCGAGGCCGTCGAGCGCGAGCACCGGATCGTTGTTGTTCTCGTTGCCCACCGCGATGCCTGCAACCGGCATTGGTGGAGCGTACATACCAGGGGAGGTCGAGGCCGAGTGATAGAGCTCGAACGGACCCGTGCGGTTCGACGCGAAGTACAGCTCGGTTCCATCCGCCGTCGTGAACGCTTGCTGGTCGTCCGCCGTGGACGAGACGCCGGCGATCAATTGCGCCGGCCCAGCCGGCAGCGCTCCCGCGTACAGGTCCAGACCACCCGCGCCTCCTGCGCGGTTCGACGCGAATACGACCGACGTGCCGTCGGCGCTGACCGACGGATCGAAATCGAAATTCGGTGAATCGAGGGCCGTGAGCGCCGACACCGTGAACGGCGCGGCCATCTCCGGCCGCGTGACCGCGAAGAGATCGATGTTGCCGTCCCGACCGCTCCAAAATGCCCCCGCGAGCTCGTTCGCTTGCAAGGTCAACGTCGCATCGGTGCCCGGTCCGACGAGCTCGGCGATCAGGACTGGTGCACGAAACGGCGACGCGGTGCAGTCGCTCGACGCTTCGGGAGGCGCAGCGTCAGGACCGGCGGGTGCGAAGTCGATCCGCCCGCAGCCTGCGACCATCATGATGAGGAGTCTCGCGCGAATCGCCCGAGCATCTCACGCCACGGAGCCGCTCGATGGCATTCTTTGACAGCGACCAGAGCGTGGACCACGTCATCCACCTTCGAGGAGACAAATGCTCTTACACGCGGCGTAGTTCACCGTTACAGATCGCTCGGGTAGTCGAGCCGTTCAGTCCGGCACCGCAACGCCGGTTGCGGTCACATCGAGCAAGCTCCCGAGGTTGGCGATGGTCGCGTCGCGACCGCCGAGCTGGCCGGTCTGGCCGCCGAGCCAGTTCCATTCGATGAACTTCACGATCGACGAGTGCTCGAGGGTCACATGCGAGATTTCGTTCGCGCGCGCGAACGGCCCGATCGCGAGCAGTGGAATGCGCGTGCCGTAGGGCTGACCATCGATCGTCGGCCCTGTCGGCGGCGCGACGTGATCGAAGTAGCCGCCGCCCTCGTCCCACGTCAGGAGTACGAGCGTGTCCGTTGCATAGTCGCTCGCCGCGATGGCATCGATCACCTGCTTCGAGAAGTTGACGCCATCCGTGATCGTCGTCGCGTAGCCGGGATGCTCGCTGTGATAGCCGCTGCCGCGAATGTAGACGACCTGCGGCAACGCGACGTTGGCGAGGTCCTGCGCGAACTGCGAGTAGTCACGGAGCGTCTCGGGATTGTCCCGCCCGGCGCTGAAGAAATCGCTCGGCACGTCGTCCGGATCAAACGTGCACGGGTACAAGCCGATGCTGAACCGGCAATCCGCGGGTGCGCGCGGACACGTGCCGCCGTGATGGGCATCGACCATCGCCTGGTAGCCCTCGGCATAGAACGACCACGACACGCCCGCGGTGTTCAAGAGGTCCCCGATCATCGGGTCGGGAAAGCTCGTCTTCGTCGTCACCAGCGCGCATTCACTGCCGATCGCGTCGGGCTCGAACGCGTTGTCGAGAAACTCGAACTTCGCGCGGACGAGATAGATGTCGTTCGACGCGCTCTGGCCAGCGACCGGCTGGAAGTACCGAT
This sequence comes from Kofleriaceae bacterium, assembly GCA_043759355.1. Lineage (GTDB taxonomy): Bacteria > Myxococcota_A > Polyangia > Haliangiales > Haliangiaceae > JABFXX01. The sequence continues at coordinate 47,110 of JAYVLQ010000183.1, read as the reverse complement.
CCGCGAGAGCACCGGTTTGCGCGTACTGCCAGTACGTCGCCATCGTCGAGCTATCGGCGTACGCGAAGTGCCTCGCATCCGAGCAAGCGCCGGCACCCGTGACGTAGCGATCCATCAGGCCGCCATCCTCTTCGGCGAGCTCGCACGCCTGCGTGTGATCCGGGTCGAACGCCGCGTTCGCCGCATCGTCGAGAACGATCGGTGCGGCACCCGATGGTTCGAGCGCGGGCCCGGCTTCGCAACAACTCTGTCCGGTCGTGCAGGTCGGCGCCGACCCAGCGGCGGCGCTGCAGTAGCGCCCGAAGTAGCTATCGAACGTGTGGTTCTCCTGGACGACGATCACGACGTGATCGATCTTCGACATCGGGCACGGCCCATCGCAGCTGCCCGGTGTTCGCGTCGGCGTGCTGCTGCAGGCCGCGAGGCAAAGCGTCAAAATTGTCACTCTCAAGAGCCAAAAGTATCATCAACTTGGCCGAGCAGCTGGAGCTGCCCGGAGAGCGACAGCGCCGAGATGGCAGCTCGGCTTCGCGAAGCGCCGTTTGGTTACCTATGCGCGCGACTTCGATGACTACCGGCTGTTTCATCTCGCGAAGGAGAGGGAGCGGAGGGAGCGCACACACAAGTCACGCTATTCCGACCGTGCGATTCCCGACCCGCTGCGCTCGAGGCCACCGATGTTGCGGTTGGTCAAGTGATCGGAATTACTCTCGTCGAGCGCGACGCGAAAGAGCCGCACCCAATCGCTATTCGATAGTAACGGGCGCGCAGGTCGAAACACCGGCTCCGACGATCGTGTGGCCCGGCGCGTTCGTCTTGCCCTTTAGCACGCCGGTATCGCTAACTTGATAAACAGTGGTGTTCGTCTCGGGATTGAAGCCGCCCGAGTTGTCCTTCTCCAAAAAGATCCAGTAGTCGCCGCCGTAAAACGCGAATGCCCAGGCGCGCGGGTCTCCGACGAATGAACTGTCGGTCAGTGGAAACGTGTGGTCCGCGAGACCGGTGGTCTTGTTGATTTGTTCGATCTTCGGGTTGCTCGCGTCCGGGAAGAAACCCCAGAGTTCGGAGTTCGCATTGCCGGTGAGCTCGGGCGATCCTGTAACGGAACCCACGGCCGTCGGCGTGTAGGTGGAGACGTCGAGCGTATTCAGCGCCGAAGTCGCCGTCGGGTCCACGTTCGAACCGCCCGCGATGAACAACTGATCGATGCTCCCACCAGCCGTCGTTGTCGAGAAGCCCATGCCGAACTCTTTAAGGTTGCCCGGGTTGAACGTCGTTGCCACGCAGGTGAGGGTCGCACTGGTGGTGTCGACTTTGTAGAGCTTCGTACCGTCGACGGCTCCGTTGGTGGTGGTGCTCTGCTTGACGTACAGAACGTAGGCTTGCGAGTTTCGATCAACACCCATCGAGAACGGGGTGTAACCGGTCGGCGCTGGGCAGCTCAGCTGACCGAGATCAGTGAACACTTTCGTTGTGGGATCGAACTGCGACAGCATGTTGTTCGAATCGACGACGTAGACCAGCTTCGCCGACGCCGAGCAACCATCGCCGCTGCCGTTGCCACTGCCCGAGCCGTTGTTGCCACCGTCGTTGGTGCCGAAGTTGTCATCACGCGTGGACGGCCCGCAGGCTGATGCGGCAGTGATTCCAAGGACTAGTGCAAATACGGTCCGCTTCATGGAAGCCTACGCTACCAAAGATCCGCACGCCGACGCGTGTGAAAATAGTGCGCTACGTCTCGAGTCGGCCGACGCGGCGAAACGCCACTGCGAGCCAGATCGCCGAGATCACGACAAGGGCGATGGCGCCGTAGACGGGTGAGGTGTCGGTCTGGAGATCCGCCAGCGTGGTGGTCGCGTGCGTCACGCTGAGCCAGCGCACGCTGGCGGGAACCTCGCCGAGGGGCAGGTCGATGATGAGGACGTAGATGATGGCGAGCGCCATGCCGCGCTTGGGGAACAGGGTGGCGATGCCGCACGCGACGACGGTGATCCCGGCGGCGCCGAAGCCGAGCCCGACCATGCTGAGGGTGGAGGGCAGGTGGTGGAGCGAGACGACGATCGCGATGACCCAGCTGCCGAGCACGACGATACCGGCGAACGGGGCGAGGGCGAGCAGCTTCCCGGCGATGATGACCCAGCGCGCGATCGGGCGGGACCACAGATAGGTGGCGGTCCGCTCTTCGATCTCTTCGGCGATCGCGGGCGCGCCGTAGAGCGGCGGCAGGATCGCGAGCACGAACACCTCGATGCCCATCGTGGCATTCGTGATGTTCAGCGCTTGCTTGGCCTGGCCCATCGCGCCCGCGAACATGACCGGGAGGAACGCGATCGCGAGGCTGATCCACAGGAGCTTGCCGCGCGTGACGCGGGTGAGCGTGAGGCGCGCGAGGGTAGAGAGTGCCTGGGCGGTCGTGGGGACGCTCATGCGCCACCTCCCGCACGCGTGAGGTAGGCGAAGACGGCGCCGAGGTTGTTGTCGGGCGAGGTGAGCTGGCGCACGGCGATGTTGTTCGCGAGCACGGCGTCGGCGATCTCGGCGTAGCAGCGATCGGGGTCGCGGGTCTCGACAAGCGCCGCGTTGCGCTCGAAGACAATGCGTGCGACGTGCTCGGAGCCCGCGAGCGCGGTGCCGATCGCGTGCGGGCGGTCGCACTCGATGCGGATGCGATGGGGCTGCTTGTCGATCAGCTTGCGGATCTCGTAGACGTTGCCCTCGGCGAGGACCTGGCCGCGATAGATGACGACGATCTCGGAGGTCAGCGCCTCGATCTCGTAGAGCACGTGGCTCGAGACGACGATCGTGGTGCCGTTCTGGCCGAGCTTCTTGATCCGCTCCACGATGTCGGCGCGCGCGATCGGGTCGACACCGGTCAGCGGCTCGTCGAGGAGGAGGAGATCGGGTTTGTGGGCGATCGCGGTCGCGAGCTTGACACGCTGGCGCATGCCCTTTGAGAATCCGCGGACCCGCCGGTTCATCGCCGTGGTCATGCCCATCTCGGCGAGCGCGGCCTCGGCGGCCTTGTTCGCATCCGCGCGTGGGACTCCCGCGAGCTCGGCCATGTACGTGACGAGCTCGCGTGCGGTGAGCTCGTCCCAGGTCTTCTCGTGCTCGGGGGCATAGCCGATCCGACTTCGCACGGTGGCATCGATGAACGGATCCGCGCCGAACACGGCGAGCGTGCCGCGCGAGGGTGCGTGGAGGCCCGCGATCATCTTGATGAGGGTCGACTTGCCGGCGCCGTTGGGCCCGAGGAGCCCGACGATGCCGCCCTTCAGCGACCACGTGATGTCGGACATGCCCAGCACGTTGCCGTACCACTTGCTGCACGCCCGGACGTCGACGACGTCGACGACGTCGACGACCGCGGCGGTCACGTCGAACCTCCGACGCCACTGCGTTGTGCGTGGCGGAGCTGGACCATGATCGCGCCGATCGCGAGCGCACTCTGCACGCCGAGCGAGATCAAGCAGGCCGCGAGCGGGAGATCGTCGAGGCGCTGGCCGAAGATCCCGATCGGATTGCCGAGCGCGTAGGCGGTCACGCTGTGAAATGCGTGCCCGATATCGAGCGCGCCGAGCGGCAGGTTCATCGCGTGACCGATCGCCGTCGCCATCGATCCGGCGATCACGTACCACCCGGCCCACACGCCGAGCGAGTAGCGCGGGTTCGCGATCATCGCGGAGAACCCGAGCGGGATCGCGGTGTACGCGATCGTGCCGACGATGCCGACCGCGACCACTTTCGGGATCAACCACAGCTGCGGGATGAGCTCGGAGACATCTTTGTAGCCGGTGAAGCCGATCCGCATCAGCGCGACGACGAGCGGGCCGCCGATCAGGATCACGCCGACGAGCAGGAAGTAGCCGGTGAGCTTGCCGAGAAGATAATCGATCGGCCGAGTCGAGCGCGCGAAGTAGAAGACGAACGCGCCGCTCGCGAAATCCTGCGCGATGATCGTGGCACCGAGCCGGAGTGACAGGACGAACGCGATCTTCGCGAATAGATCGAGCGCGAACGGCAGCGCCATGTCGGCGAACGTGGTCTGGATCCCGTGGCCGAGGTGCCAGGTCTTCGAGGTCGCGATGAAGACGAACACCGCCGCGATCGCGGTGACGATCACCGCCGCACCGAGCCACGCCTTGTAGCGGAAAAAGGTTTGCCAGCCGTTCGCGATCGTGTTGCGCATGATCACGCGCCAGCGTCGCGACGCCTCCTGACGCGTACCGGCGTAGCGCTTGTAGCCAAGGTCGTGGATCTCGCTCATGGCGCGACGCCGATCACGCGCAGAAACGCGGCCTCGATGCTCTCGCGGCGAACCTCGATGCCTCGGATCTGGAGTTCGACGGCGCGCGCCTGGCGAAACACGAGCTCGGTCGTCGTGTGCGGCGGCAGGTCGACCGAGAGCTGGACCGGCGAGCTCACCTTGCAGGTCGCCCCCGCGGCCGAGAGCACGTCGGCGAGCTTCTGCGCATCGGCTTTGACCTCGACGGTGAGCGCGGTGTCGTCGCCGTACGCGCCACGCAGCTCGTCGATCGTGCCGACGAACTTGAGCGCGCCCTGATGCATGATCACCGCGTGGTCGCAGATCCGCTCGACATCGGGCAGGAGGTGCGTCGACAAGATGATCGAACAGCCGCGACGGCCGGGGAGCTCGACGATCAGATCGAGCATCTCGTCGCGCGAGCGCGGATCGAGCCCGTTCGTCGGCTCGTCGAGAAACAACAGCTCGGGATCGTGAACGAGTGCCTGCGCGAGCTTCACTCGCTGCTTCTGACCGGTCGAGTAGCCGTCGACCGGTTGGTAGCGCTTGTCCTCGATCCCGGCGTAGTAGAGCGCCGCGTGCGCGCGCTGCATCGCTTCGGTGCGCGGCAAGCCCGAGAGTTCGCCGGCGTACGTGCAGAGCTCGACCGCGTTCATGCCACTCAGAAAAGCTTCTTGCTCCGGCATATAGCCAACGCGATCGCGGATCGCGGAACCCTCGGTCGCCGACGACAGCCCGAGGACGCGCGCGCTGCCCTCGAATGGAATCAGGCCGAGCAAGCACTTCAACATCGTCGACTTGCCGGAGCCATTCGGACCGAGGAGGCCGATGACGTTGCCGGTGATCTCGGCGGTCACATGATCGAGCGCCTTGATCAGCGCGAAGTTCTTCGAGAGGTCGGTCAACTCGACGACGTTCACGGCAGCACCTCGAGCGTCACCGGCACCACGCCGGCCTCGATCATGTCGAGCTGCTTGGCCGCGGCCTCGGACAGATCGATGATCCGCGTGCGCTTGCCGAAGGGACCGCGATCGTTGATCCGTACCACCACGCTGCGCCTGTTCCGCTCGTTCGTCACGCGCACCATCGTACCCATCCGTAGCGTTCGATGTGCGGCGGTGAGTGCACGCTTGTCGAATCGTTCGCCCGACGCCGTCATCTGCGACTCGTTGTAAAACGTCGCGTAGCCGCGAACCGTCGAGCCCGCGACGGGCTGCTCGTGGACGACGTGCGTCTGGGTGCCGCCGCCGCAGGCGGCAAGGACCAGCCCCAGGGCGACAAGGGAAAGCGCCGGACGAATCACCGGGTGCAGTTCGCGCCGATGGATTTGCCGGCTTTATCGAGCGCGGCCTTCCGGAGCGACGCGCCGGTCGGGCCGTCGCCGAGCTTCTTGCGCGCCTCGGCCCCGTGACCTTCGCCGAGAATGTCGCGCAGATACGCATCGCGCTGGAACGTGTCGGAGTGGAGCTTCGTGTGGCACTGGCCCGCGCACAGATCTTCGGGCGGAGCCTTGATGATCGCGAGCGGCTTCTCTTCCCCGCCTTTCGTCACGTGGATCGATCCCGGTCCGTGGCAGGTCTCGCACTGCACGTCGCGCAGCGGTTCGTTGTGCGCGAGGTTCGAGCCCCCCGGCTTCTGCCAGCCGGTGACGTGACAGCCGATGCAGTCGTAGTCGAACTGCTGACCGCGATCGACGAGCGTCTTCCATGCGGTCGCGTGCACGGTCTTGGCCCAGAACGTCACGGCCGCATCGTGGCAATCGCCGCACGCGCTCATGCCGACGTAGCTCGCCTGGCCTTTGGCGGGCGGCACCACCGGCTTACCCTCGGCGGCTTTGACGTTCGCGGCACCGGCAGCGGCGTAGAACGCGTTGACCTCGGTCTGCGCGGGCACGGAGCAGGCTAGCGCCTTGTTGATCTTCACCTGATCGAGAGTGAGGAAGCTCCCGGCGGCCGGTGCGACGAGCGGTTGCTTCGCAAGCGCATCGCGCGCGACGACCACGCCGGCACGCTCTTGCTTCTTCCGCGCGACGAATGCGGCATCCGAGGTCTCATCGGCCGCGAACCGAAGGAGCTCGGCATCGCGCGACGCGAGCTCCTTGTCGTACGCCGCGATCTTGGCCTTCGCCGCCGCCGGACCGATCGCGTCGACGAGCGGGCCTGCACCCTTCTCGTAGACCTCGATGCGCGAGACGATCTGGCCGCGGTTGCCGGGGATGACCATCCAGCCACTGCCGACCTTGGTAGGTTCGACTTCGATCTCTTCGGGCTCCGGCGCGACCTGGCCGAGGCCCGCGATCGCGAGATCGATGCCGCCGATGTCTTTGACGAGCTGGCTGGCTTCGCTCTTCTTGGACGCTTGCACGAGCGCGATCACGACCTGCGCGCCATTCGCCTTGAGCCTGGCGACCGCGAGCTTGCCCGCGGCGACCGGATCGCTGACCTCGACGTTGCTCGAGCGGGCGAACGCGCTGAGGGCGATCACTCCGAAGACGCCGACCTTCGTGTCACCGACCTGCGTGAGGACCGGCGGCTTGGTGGCGTAGCCACTCGTGATGTTCGATTCGACCCGCGGGAACCGCTGCTTGTCGGGGCCTTTCGCTGTGTCGGCGGGGCCGAGGCCGACCGCGGCCACGTTCAACTGCTTCGTGTACAGGCTGGCGAGCAGGTCAGCCTTGAGCTCTTCCTGTGCATCGAGGTTCGATGGCACCGGGTTCTGCGAGTAAAGGAGGGACCCGGCATCGACCACCAGGACCGGTCCGGCCTTTCGCGCGTCCTCGACCAGCTGGGTCGTCCGCGTAATATCTCCGAGCGGGTCGGAGGTGCAACCGCAGGGGCCGATCTGGCCGCGGAGCTCGGCCAGGGCGAAGACCGTGAAGCTGGGTCTCGACGGCGTAGCAGTGGCTTGCGAGCCGCTGGACCCGTTCCCGGGGGTCTTCACGTCGCTCTTGTTGCAGGATGCCGAGGCCAGGATCAGGGCCACGACGGCCAACTGCCTAAACATGCAGTGCATATAGCACGTTGACACCGCATGCATGTCTCGGTAGATATGGCCGCTTCCGAAACTCTAGTTCGAGGAACTCATGGCCGTTGCTCTCCGCATGTCACGTCAAGGCAAGAAAAAGTCGCCGTTTTACCGCATCGTCGCCGCCGACAAGCGGAAGGCGCGCGACGGCAAGTTCATCGAGCTGCTGGGCACCTATCACCCCACCACCAAGGTGCTGAAGCTCGATCAAGAGAAGTATGCGCACTGGATCAAGGTTGGCGCGCAGCCGTCCGGCACGCTCAAATCGATCGTGCTCCGCACTGCTCGTACGGCTCCGAAAGCCGTTGCTCCGAAGGCCGCGTAGCCCGTGGCAGAAAATGCCGCAGGCCCGGATCTCGCCGAGCTCATCCGCTACTTGGCGGTGAACCTCGTCGACAAGCCCGATGAAGTTCACGTGGAGCTCGTCGAAGAGCGCTCCGCGAACGTCTACGAGCTCGAAGTTGCCGAGTCCGACCTCGGCAAGGTGATCGGTCGCGGCGGCAAGACCGCCCGCGCGCTGCGAACGGTCGTGCAGGCGATCACGCCGCGCGACCGCAAGCGCACGCTCGTCGAGATCCTCGAATAACAGCTCCGTCGTGGCTGCCCCCGTCCGCATCGAAATAGGCGGTGTCGCGAGGGCGCACGGCATCCGAGGCGAGGTCGTGGTGTTTACCCACGACCCCGATTCAGAGACGCTCGGCGATGTCGAGACCTGCTTTGTCGGTGGGGTCGAGCGCAAGATCCAGAAAGCCCGCAACACCCACAAGGGGTGGCTCGTTGGCTTCGAGGGCGTCGGTTCGCGCAACGACGCGGAGCTCCTCAAGGGCAAGCCCGTCGAGGTATTTCGCGCTCAGCTCGAGCTCGACGAGAGCGATGTCCTGCTCTCCGACATGATCGGCTGCACGGCGCAGACGCCCGATGGCACGTCGTGGGGCACGATCGCCGAGATCCAGCGCGGCGCATTTCAAGATCTCCTCGTGATCCACCACGGCGAGATCGAGCGTCTGCTTCCCCTCGTCGACGATTTTGTCACCGGCGTCGATGTCGCGAAGAAGCTCGTGTTCGTCGATCCGCCCGAGGGTTTGCCCGAGAGCAAATTGCTCAAACGGTGACCTCCATCAAGTTCACGGTCATCACGATCCTGCCCGAGCTGATCGAGCCCGCCCTGACCGCGGGGGTCGTCGGTCGCGCGAAGCAAGCCGGCACGATCACGGTCGAGTGCATCTCGCCGCGCGAATTCACGCACGACAAGCACCGCACCGTCGATGACACGCCGTACGGCGGTGGTCCCGGCATGGTGATGAAGCCAGAGCCACTGCTCGCCGCTATCGACAAGGCAGGCCCCGGACATCGCATCCTGCTGTCTCCCGGTGGCGCACCGCTCACGCAGGCGCGCGTCACGGAGCTCTCGAAGAAGGATCACCTCGTGCTCGTCTGCGGGCGCTACGAAGGAGTCGACCAGCGCGTGATCGATGCGGCGATCGACGAAGAAATCTCTCTCGGTGATTACGTGCTCTCGGGCGGCGAGCTCGGTGCGCTCGTGATCATCGATGCGGTGTCGCGCCTGGTGCCCGGCGTGCTCGGCGATCAGACCTCCGCCGACGACGAATCGTTCTCCGCCGGGCTGATCGAATATCCGCAGTACACGCGTCCGCTCGAGCTCGATGGCCGTGCGGTGCCCGCCATCTTGGCCGGTGGCAACCACGCCGCGATCGCCACGTGGCGGCGCCAGCAAGCGATGCAACGCACCGCGGCTCGGCGGCCGGATCTCTGGAGAGCGTTTCGCCAGACCAAGGCCGATCTCAAATCGTTTCCACCGCTCGCATCGCGCACGCACCTCGCGCTCGTCCATCACCCCGTCGTCGATCGCGTCGGCAAGGTGATCACCACGGCGCTGACCAACTTCGACATCCACGATCTCGCGCGCTCGTCGATGACGTACGGCCTCGCGGCGCTGCACTTGATCACGCCTGTCACCTCGCAACGCGATAAGGCCGAGCACATCGCGCGCCTGTGGATGGGCGACGATCAGGGCGAGCACCGCGCGCGTGCCCTCCAGCTCGTCCGTACCGCGGACTCGATCGAGACGGTGCTCGCGGCGATCACGGCCGAGTACGGCCAGGCGCCGCGGGTGGTCGCGACCTCGGCCAAAGCGAGCTCCTTTCCAGGCGCCGAACGCCGGATCCCGGCCGAGATGGTCGCGGAAGGTGCGCTCGATCCCGCCCCGATGCTGGTCCTGCTCGGGAGTGGCTGGGGCTTGGCAGATGCGCTGATTCCTTCAGTATCTCGGGTTCTTACGCCGATCGAAGGCGCTACAGACTGGAACCATCTCTCGGTCCGATCGGCAGGAGCGGTCCTCCTCGACCGACTCTTCGGCCGTGTGTCTTGACGGGCACTGCCTTTCTCCCGTAGAAACCAGCCTCCAATCAGCCTGTTAAGTAGCGGGCCGAGAGGAACGAAAGACCTTTCCCAATGGAAGTCGCCATGAGTGCCCAGCGGATTCTCGAATCGATCGACAAGAGCCAGCGTCGTCAGGCAGCTCTGCCTGAGTTCCGTGCCGGCGACTCGATCAAGGTGTGGGCGAAGATTCGCGAAGGCGAGAAGACTCGTCTCCAGGCGTTTGAAGGCGTTTGCATCCGGCGCGTCTCGAAGGGCGCGCGCTCGACCTTCACCGTCCGCAAGATCTCGTACGGCGTCGGCGTCGAGCGGATCTTTCCCGATCACTCGCCAAATATCGACAAGATCGAAGTGATCCAGCGCGGCAAGGTCAACCAGTCGCGCCTGTACTACTTGCGTGACCTCTCCGGTAAGGCCGCTCGCATCAAGGAGCGCGACGGTAGCTACGAGAAGCCGCCGGAAGAAGTCGTTGCCGAGCCCGCCGAAGGCGCCGAGCCCGTTGCGGCCGCTCCCGTTGTCGTGCAGAAGCCGAAGAAGCCGCGCAAGCCCGACAAGAAGAAGTAGTTTCTCCTCGGAGAAACCCGAAGGCTCGGTCTCAGGACCGAGCTTTTTTCGTTCCGGAGATCGATCCAGAATGGTCGTCCGAAAACCGGACAGCATGATCGTCAGAGCTGTTTGGTACGCCGGAGAGATGGCGACAACGATCGAGACCGGCGCGAGAAACGAGGACCGCGCGAGCGCGTTTCTCGAGGACCTCGGCTACTCCATCCTCGAGCGGAACTTCAAGACCCGGCTCGGCGAGCTCGATGTCGTCGCGCGTGATGGCGAGGTCCTGATCTTCGTCGAGGTTCGCAGCCGGACGACGGGATCGTTCGGCCACGCGGCGGAGACCGTGAACCACGTGAAGCAAGCCAGGGTCGCGAGGATGGCCGCGCTCTACATCGGCTGGCGCCGGCCGATCTTTCAGCGCGCTCGGTTCGACGTCCTGGCGATCACCGCACGCGCGATCGATCACATCATCGACGCGTGGCGGCTGTGAGCCGAGAGCAAGGCCGAAGGCCAGGTTACTTGCAGAGCGGGTACTGCGAGTTGCCCAAGCGCCCCGAGAGGTTGCAGCAGGCGTTCGAGGCGTTCGAAGCGTCGCACGCCTGCGGCTCGGCGAGCTGGCCGGACTCCGGGATGACCACGTAGTCCTTGCAGATGCAGAACTTCTTGCAGCAGAACGGGCCGACGGTCACGGCGACACCGCACGTGAAGCCGAGCGTGCAGGGCGACTCGGGGACGCGATCGCAGTCGCTATCGGCCGAGCACTCGGCGGTGCAGAGACCGGCGTTGCCGGCGGGGTAGACCGAGCCGGGCGGCAACGCGCGGCCGAGCGGCTCGCGAAGACACGTGCGCGACACGCAGTCGAGAGACGGCGAGGCGACGACGACTTCCGACGGAGCCGGAGTCTCGCTGCCGAGGTCACAGATGCGCCCGACGGGATTGCTCGTGCATGCGCCAACGGCGGAGAGCAGAGCAAAGCCCAGGACAAGGAAGTGACGGGGCGAAATCATCGGGGGCGATAATAGAGAGCCTGATGGTGCAGTCAAGCGGGCCGCCCTGGTCATGAGCGTTAGTGACCAGAGGGGTGCGATCCGTTGCGCGGGCAAATGCGCAACCATTGGGTGTTTCGGTGTGTCCCCTTGGCTTGACACATCCGTGCGGCGCAACGATTATTTCGCCGCTCCAGCTATTCGGCTGTGGGCGCTCTGGAGGAGCTGATGCACCTGCTTCGTAACGCGTCCCTAGCCGCACTGGCTGTCGTTTTCGCCTCGGCGACTGCGCATGCCGATCCCAAGAAGGCACCCGCCAAGGGTGGCGACATGGAGTTCGAGCCCGAGAGCGCGGCTTCCACGCCGCCCTCGAAGACCCTCGAGCGCGCGATCAAGCTCTACGACAAGAAAGATTTCTTCTCTGCCTCGATCGAGCTCAAGAAAGTGCTCGATGGCGAGAGCGGCGACGACGCGAAGAACAAGCAACGTGCCGAGTTCTTCATGGGGAAGACCCTCTATCAGATGGGCTTCTACGCCGGCTCGATGGCGTACTTCGACAAGATCGTCCAGGCCGGCGACAACCACACCTACCATGGTGCGGCGCTCAAATGGCTTGCGGCTCTCTCTCGCGTCCTGCCGGAGAGCTCGGGCATTCTCGAGAAGATCGGATCGTACGATCCGGCCGCGCTGAACGACCCATCGCTCACCTCGGTGAAGGACGAGCTGCGGTTCTTGCTCGGTCGCCACTTCTACAAGCACGGCGATTTCGACAAGGCGACCTCGCTGTTTCAGCAGGTCGATCGCCAGTCGGCCTTCTTCATCAAGGCGAAGTTTTTCGAGGGCGTCACGTATGTCCGCAAGTACGAAGGCAAGCCGGCCGTCGACGCGTTCAAGGACATCCTCATTATCGGTGAAGAGCGCCCCGCGGCGTACACCGCCGACGATATCGACAACTATCGCGAGCTCGCGCAGCTCCAGATGGCGCGCGTCTTCTACTCGACCCAGCAGTTCGACACGTCGATCAAGTACTTCGAGAAGCTGCCGCAGGATTCGGCCGACTGGGCCGAGTCGTTGTTCGAGGCTTCGTGGGCGTACTTCATGAAGACGCTCAACTCGAAGGCGCTCGGTAACATTCACACGCTGAATGCTCCGTACTTCGAGAACCAGTACTACCCGGAGGCGGTGCTGCTTCGCGCCGTCATCTACTTCAAGTACTGCCTCTACGATCAGGCCGATGAAGCCATCCAGGACTTCAACGACAAGTACGGCCCGCTCACGAAGAACTTGAAGGACATCGTCGCGAAGTACGACGACAACGCCGAGTTCTACGAGTACGTGAAGAAGGTCAAGGCGAACAAGGCCGGTCTCGACGAGAAGACCCAGCGCCTCGTCATGAGCGTGCTCAACGACAAGACGCTCCTCAAGAGCTTCGCGTGGGTCGACGAGCTCAACCACGAGCTCGACATGCTGACCAAGTCCGACAAGGCGTGGCAGACCACGCAGGTCGCGGCCGAGGTGCTCCAGGAGCTCACGGTCCAGCAGTCGGTCGCCGCGGGCGATGCAGGTAAGGTCGCTCGCGATCGCGTCGATCGGCTATCCCGCGAGCTGGGTGCATTGGCTCGTGACGGTACGAAGATCAAATACGAAATCTTGGAGGCCAAGGGCAACAAGATCAGTGCTGACGCTGTCGGTGCTCGTGTCTCTTCCGAGCACAAGGAAGAACCGATTATTATTGACGACGAACACTTTCAGTGGAAATTTGATGGCGAGTACTGGAAGGACGAGCTGGGTTATTACCGGTTCAAGATTCGGTCTCGCTGTCCCAAGCAGTAGTCAAGACTAGGTCCGTCGGCTCCATCGCCTCGCCCAACCTGACGATGATGACGACCGAACCAAGTAAACAGGCACCCCCGACTCGCGAGCCAGTTGGTTCACGGGATCGGGCTTCCTGCGTTCGTCACCACTGTCAGCACTTGTCGGCTCGCCCTCGTCTCGCCGCTGTGTTGTAGTCCCGCCGGGGAAAAAGGAACCGCTATGTCCAGATCGAAGCTCGCGTTCGTGACCACACTGCTGATCGGGCTCCCCGTCAGCAGCGCGTGGGCCGACTCCAAGTACAAGCGAAACCAGGACGTCAAAGTCGACGTTCACCTGTCCGACAAGGTCAAGCCGATCCAGGCCAAGCCCCAGGACAAGTCCGAGTTCAAGCCCGAGCTCACGGCTGATGCCGTGCTCTCGATCGAAGGCTTGGTCTCGAACATCCGCAACGAGCAGGAACAGATCCTTGCTCAGTTGATCGATCAGACCCCCGATAGCGAAGTCGAGGAGAAGTCGGACTACTACTTCCGGCTCGGCGAGCTCTACGCGAAGCAGCAGCGGTTGTTTCGCCTAAAAACGGCCGAGCTCTCGATCGCTGTCGACAAGGCGAAGACCCCGCAAGCCAAGGCTCAGGCGCAAGCCGCCGCGAACAAGGCCGGCGACACGGCGAAGCAGTATCTCCTCAAGGCCGTGAAGACCTACAAGGGTCTCACCGACAACGACGCCTTCCGCAACTATCCCAAGATGGATATGGCGCTCTTCTACTACGGGTACACGCTGCAAGGCGGCAAGTACATGAAGGAGGCGCGAGCGGTCTACGACAAGCTGCTCAAGAACTATCCGAACTCCAAGTACGTCCCCGAGGCGCACCTCGCGTTTGCTGATTACTTCTTCGAAGCCGGTCAGCTCGACGACGCCGAGGCCCGCTACAAGATGGTCCTCAAGTTCCCGAAGTCTTCGGCGTACTGGTACGCGATGTACAAGATGGGCTGGATCCATCTCAACAAGCAGCGCTACCAGGACGCGCTCGAGACATTCTTCCAGGTCGCGAACGCGACGAAAAGCGACAAGAAGCAGGAGGTGCTCAACCGCGCCTCGAAGAAGGACTTCGTCCGCGCGTACGCCGAGATCGGCAAGGCCGACCAGGCGTTCAACGCGTTCAAGCGCGTCGATGCGAACTACGCGTTCGACATGGAGGCGATCCTCGCGGACCTCTACCTCGCGCAGGGCAAGAGCGACAAGGCGATCTACACGTACCGCGATCTGATGAAGCGCGCGCCGACGAACAAGAACGTCTGCCTCTGGCAGTACAACGTCGCGCACGCGGCACTCTCGATGCCGGGGGCGGCTAACTCCGACAAGGTCGGCGAGATCGAGAACCTCGTGAAGCTCTACGGCGTGCTCAAGCCGAAGAAGGTCCTCCCGGCCGCCGAGGCGCAGGAGTGCCACGACAACGCCGCCGCGATGTCGGGTGAGCTCGCGCGCGCCTACCACTCGGAATCAGCGAAGACCAAGAATCCGGAGACCCTCGGCTACGCCGAGAAGCTCTACCGCGTGTACCTCGAGGTGTTCCCGGACGCCGAGGACTACGCGCAGACCCAGTACTTCTACGCCGAGCTCCAGTGGAGCCGCGCAGAGTCAGAGAAGCAGCCGCGGCTCCAGACCGAGCTGTGGGAGAACGCGGCAGTCGCGTTCACCGATGTCGTCAAGACCGGCAAGGTCGACCCGAAGCTGATGAAGGAGTCGGCGTACGCCGCCGTGCTCGGCTGGAAGAACGCCCTCAACGTCGACCCGCGCGTCAAGCAGCAGGTCGTCGACGAGGATACGAAGGACCAGACCAAGAAGCCCGAGCCCAAGCCGATCCCGGCGCGCGAGCAGAAGATGCTCGGCGCGTTCGATATCTACATCAACTACATCAAGGATCCAAAGGACGACGAGCTCGTCGGCATGAAGTTCATGAAGGGGAACATTTATCGCCGTTACAACCACTTCGACGAGGCGACCCCGATCTTCGAGGACATCCTCAAGAACCACCGGACGCACGAGACGGCGGAGTACTCGGCGAACCTCCTGCTCGACATCTACAACCGTCAGCAGAAGTTCGACGAGCTCGGCGCCCTGGCCGACAAGCTCGATGCGGACAAGCCATTCCTCGAGGGCAAGGATGACCTCAAGGGTCGGCTCGCCATCATCAAGAAGAAGTACCTCAGCGACAAGGCGCTCGCGCTCGAGGCCAAGGCCAAGGAGACCAAGGACTTCAGCGCGTACATCGCGTGCGGTCTCGCGTTCCAGGACATCTACAACCGCAACCCGGAAGAGCCGAGCAACGACGAAGTGCTCTACAACGCCGGTGTTTGCTTCGAAGAAGGTAAGTCGATCGGCGCTGCGATCAGCACGTTCAACACCCTCCAGAAGTACTTCCCGAACTCGAAGATCACGGCGAAGGCCGTGGCTCGCCTCGGCAAGGCGTATGGCGATATCGCGTTCTACGATCGCGCTTCGGACAAGCTCGAGGAGTACGCGAAGAAGTACGCCGGCGAGAAGGATGCCCACGACGCGATGAACGACGCGGTGCTCTATCGCAAGGGTATCGGCGACGACGCGAAGGCGATCGACGACACCAAGTACTTCATCAAGACGTTCGGCACCAAGAACAAGGAAGACGCGGCGAACGCGAGCTTCTCGCTCACCTCGATCTACGAGAAGGGCGCGGACAAGGACGCGGTCGTCAAGCACCTCCGCGAGTACCTCCACGACTTCGGCGGCAGCGGTTCGGACAAGGCGATCATCGCGAACGTGAAGATCGGCCAGATCTTGTTCGAGCAATCGTGCCCGGTGAAGCAGGTCGATGGCTCGTGCGTGAAGATCACCCGCGAGCGCGCAACGGCGAAAGAGTCGAAGAAAATCAATAAGAAGAAGACCAAGGAAGTCTACGTCGCGCCGCTCCAGTGCGGCCCGGACTCGAAGATCAAGCTCGTCGTCGTCAAGCGCGACGAGCGCAAGCTCAAAGAGGCCCTCGCTGCCTTCAGCACGGCCGAGAAGGAGTTCGAGAAGAAGGGCGGCAAGACCGGCGGCGACGACGGCGGCGCCAAGTACTACTACGGCATGGCGAAGTTTGCCGAGGCGGACATCGAGTACGAGAAGTACCTCGACATCCGCTTCCCCACGAACCTCAACTTCGGCGACGGTCTCCCCGAGCACAAGGCGGTCAAGGAGAAGGCGCAGAAGCGGTTCAACGACTGGTTCGAAGGCAAGTCGAAGGCCTCGGTCACGGCGACCACGAAGTACGCCAAGGTGCTCGAGATCAAGGACGCGGCGAACTCGATCGCCGCGGCCGCTCGGATCGGACAGATCACCCAGAACTTCTCGGATCAGCTGTTCACGGCCGAGATCCCGAAGGAGGTCCGCGCGACCCAGATGATCGAGGGCTACGATCTCGCGCAGGACAAGGTCGACGCGTATTGCGATGCATTGACCACCGCTGCTGAACCCCTCGCGAACAAGTCGCTCGAAGCCTTCGGTGCTTGCCTCGGCAAGTCGACCGAGCTCGGCTGGTTTAGCGATTGGTCGAAGCTTTGCGAACGCGAGCTCGGCCAGATCAAGCCCGAACAATTCCCCACGGCCTCCGAGGTTCGTGGTGATTCCGATAACGTCGCCCCGGTCATCGCGGTCGAGCCCCCGGCGAAGGTGGACTAAGTTATGAACAAGCTAACGCTCATTGCACTCATGACTGCTGCCGCGTGTGGTGGTGGCCAGAAGACCGGCAGCGGTGGTGGTTCCGTGCCGCCGCCTCCCCCGATCAAGTCGGGCGGTACCGGTGACATCTCGTCGACGGGCCCCACGGCGCCGAAGGCAGAGATCTCGAAGGACGCGCGCCAGGACTACCAGGCGGCGGTCGCGTTCTTCGCGACGACCGACAAGTCCGGCTGGAACGAGTCCGCGTGCCGTCAGTCGGCCGAGAAGTTCCAGGCCGTCGTGCGCGAGCACGCGGATCTCGTCGCTGCCCAGTTCATGGTCGGCCTCTCGTACGACCGCTGCAAGCTGCTCGATGACGCCACCAAGGCGTACCAGCAGGCGACGAACATGAAGGGCGATCCGACCAAGCAGGCGATGGCGCTGTCGAACCTCGGCACCATCTTCTACAAGCAGGGCAAGATCGACGGCGCCAAGCAGTACTGGGACTCGGCGATCAAGGCGAACGGCAAGCTCGTCGCGGCGCGTATCAACGTCGCCTCGCTCGAGCTCGAGCAGATGCGTCACACGACCGCGAAAGACCCGAAGTACAAGCAGCTCGAGGAAGACGCGCGGATCAACCTCTCGAACGCGCTCGGCGTCGAGTCGGATAACGTCGAGGCCTACACCGCGTACGGGCTGCTCTACATGGAAGGCTGGGCGGCGAACAAGAACCGCCTCCTGCTCGCGAAGCTCTTGCTTGACGAAGGCAAGAAGCGCAACGAGAAGTATGCGCCGCTCCAGAACGCGTACGGCCTCTACTACATGCACCGCGGCGCCTTGAACGAAGCGCTCGCGTCGTTCAGCGGCGCGGTGGCCGCCGATCCGACCTTCGCCGAAGCGCGTCTCAACGCGGGGCAGCTCACGCTGAACTTCCGCAAGTACGACGTCGCCAAGGAGATGTTCGGCAAGGCGCTCGAGATCCAGCCGAAGAACTACGACGCCGTGATCGGCCTGGGTATCGCGCTGCGCGGACTCAACGATCTCGATGGTGCCGAGGCGGCCTACAAGAGGGCGCAAGGCATCGCCCCGAAACGGGCCGACGCGTACTACAACCTCGGGGTTCTCTATAAGGACTTCAAGGCCAACAAGACGAACGACCCCGATCCGATCAAGGCGCTTCAGGCGTCGCAGACCGTCTACAAGCAGGCTCGCGACTTTTTCCAGCAATCTCTCGACAAGGACGGCGACGCCGCAGACAAGCAGGAAGCCAAGAACAACATCGGCGACTGCGACAAGGTCGTGAAGCAGCTCGATAACGCGATCACGAGCCTCAAGAACGCCCCGCCGCCGACCCCGGCGCCGATCGCGCCGGCGGCGGCCCCACCGGCCCCGGCCCCGGTAGCGTCGCCCGCTAAGTAGCTGGAATTAATAGTCGGGGGAGGACAGCGTCCCGCCCCGTCACCGTGTCTGGCCATCGCGGATTTTTTTTCGAACGAATCTCAACTTCTCGGGAACCTGGAACAAGGTCGTGGTGTCTGAGTCTCCGTGGATACGGATCTCTGCACCGCGACCCTTCGTAAAGAAGGATCGACCATGCGGAAGCTCGTTCTCATCTGCCTCTCTCTCGCGATGCTCACCTCGATCGCTGCTGCCGACGACAAGAAGGCCGCTGCGGGCGCTGGCAAGGTCAAGACGTACGACTTCTCGGGCGACACCATCGAAGGTGATCTCGTGAAGCCGGAAGGCTCGACCGTCGATGCTCGTGACTTCGCCAAGCACTCGTCACTGATTCGCATCCGCAAAGACTTCATTCCCGAGATCATCAAGTCGGCCGAGGACTTGTAGTCAGGCGCGGCCCCGAGCCGCGTCCTGATTACCTCCCGGCCAACACGTAACGCTCCAACTGGAGATCACTATGGCCGGCGCAAAAGTACCCCTCACGTTCAAGATCTACAAAGGCGACCAGTTTATCCGCGAGGAGAAGCTGAGCCTTTCGGTCATCAAGCTCGGTAAGGTGCCCTCGGCCCACCTCAAGCTCGATGACGAGACCGTCTCGCGAATGCACGCGATCATCGAGGTCAACGGCCCCGGTGACGTGAGCATCATCGACCTTGGTTCGACGAAGGGTACGTTCGTCAATGGCCAGAAGGTCAACAAGGCCAAGCTCCAGTCGGGCGACACGATTGTCGTCGGCGAGACCAAGATCGAGCTCTCGATCGGGGGCGCTGAAGATGAAGATCCGCCGACGAAGGTCCAGGCGCCGCTGGTGCAGGACATCGTCGCTTCGAGTCCGCGTCCGCCGCAGCCGCCGGCCGCTCCGTATCAGCCGCCGACGCAAGCGCCAGCCGCACCGCCCGCCTATGCCGCGAACATGGGCGGCCGAGCCGCTGCGGGTCCGGCCTCGGTCGCCGCGCCGATGGCACCGTCTCCGTCCGTGCCGTCGCCGGCGGTTCGCCCGCCGCAATATCACGCACCAGCCGCTGGCCCGGCGCTCTACTCGACTGCGGTCGCGCCCGCCGCTGGTTTCCAGCAAGCGATGGCCGGCGAAGCTGATGATTTCGGTGGCGCTCGCGCGGTCGAAGTTGCGGCCATGCTCGGCGACTCGGTCGTTGGCGTGAAGCACTGCATCGACCCCCAGGGTGGCAAGATCTCGTCGACGACGATGGGCCTCTTCGGTATCGGCGTGGTCACGCTGCTCGCGTTCTTCATCGCGTTCGGCACCGGCGTCGATAATGCGGCCTACAACAAGGGTCGCTACGAATACGAGACGACGTGCTTGATCAACAACAAGCCCGACCCGGGCTGCGTCAAGAGGCCGGGTCCCTCGATTCGGCCGCGCATGCTGTCGCCATGGTTCGACTTCATCGCATTCGGTGGTTTACTCGCTGCCCTCATCACGCTGACCTCGGCGGTCTCGCGGATGAAGAAGGAAAAGGAGAGCCCATGGGTTCGCATCGGCACTGCTCCGGGTGTCGAGTTCCCGACCGAAGGCGCCCCATCGGCCTCGTTCGCTCTCGTCTCGCCGCACGGCGATGACTTTGCCTTCCACTTCGGTCAAGGCATGGAAGGCGAGATGGTCGTCGGCGGTCAGTCGACGTCGCTCGCCGAGTTGGCTTCGCAGGGCCGCACGACGATCTCGCCGATTCCGGCGAACGCTCGCATTCGCGTCCGCACCGGCAAGACCACGTTCCTCGTGTCGTCGGTGCCTCGTCCGCGGCGCCACGCGGCTCCATTGATGAACGTCGAGACGCCGTTCCTGATGTCGCTCGGCGGCACCGCGGCTGCCTTCGCGATCATCATGCTGCTGCTGTTCCAGGTCCCCGTCGAAGACACGACGACGAACATCGACCTCGCGTCACTCGAAGACACCTCGACGCGTACCAATAACGCGACGCAGGATGATCCCCCGCCGCCGCCCGAAGAGGACAAGCCGGACGATGGCAAGGACGAGTCGGGTGGCACCGGCACGGCCATGGCGCTCGACGAAGGCAAGATGGGCAAGAAGGACTCGAACCGCGCCGAGGGTCAGTACAAGATGCAGAAGACTCAAGAGGATCCGCAGCTCGCGCGCCAGCAGGCGATCGAGCAGGCGCGGACCGCCGGTATCCTCGGTTCGACGGCTCTCGTTCAGGGTGGCGCGTTCGCGTCGCTGACCGGCACCGGCGACGTCTCCAGTGGTTTCGATGACTCGAACATCTACGGCGGCCTCCTCGGTAACGAGGCCGGCGAGATGAACGGCGGCTTCGGCTTCGGTCGCTCGGGCTTCGGTCCGGGTGGCGGCGGCACGGGCTGGGGCACCATCGGTACGGGTAAGTACGGCACCATCGGTCACGGCTCGGGCACGGGCTCGGGCTATGGGGTCGGCAATGGTCGCGGCGGTATGCGCGGTCGCACGGCGGCGGTGCCGACGGTCTCGATCGGTCAACCGAGCGCACAGGGTGATCTCGACAAGGCGATCATCCGTCGCTACATCAAGCGCAACATCCAGAAGATCCAGTACTGCTACGAGAAGCAGCTGCTCGCGAAGCCGACCCTCGCGGGTACGGTCTCGACCCAATTCTTCATCTCGCCGAACGGCAACGTGACCTCGTCGCAGGGCTCGGGCGTCGATCCCGAAGTCTCGGCCTGCGTCGCCGATGTCATCCACGGCATCGAGTTCCCGAAGCCGAAGGGTGGCGGCGGCGTGCAGGTCAACTATCCGTTCACGTTCCGCCAGGGCGGCTCCTGAACACGTAGCTAGTCATTTGGCGCCATCATTGATGGCCTACTTATCGGCTCGTCGGTAACCCGACGGGCCGTTTCTGTTTTGATCACACCTTGAGGCAAACCATGAACCGGTCTACGTTTCCCCGCATGAAGCTGCTTGGTCTCCTCGTGCTCGTGCTTGCTGCGGCGGGCTGTACTAACCAAGAGCAAAACGAATCGAAGACCGCTTCGAATGCGGGCAACAAGGCGTACGGCCAGAAGCAATACGAAACCGCGATCAACGAGTTCTCGAAAGCGACCGCTCGATTTCACGACAATCATCTCGCGTGGTACGGCCTCGGCGCCGCGAACGCGAGCAAGCTCGATTGGGCAAAGTCGTCGGACGCGTTCGGCGTCGCCGTCCAGCTCGAGGACAAGCAGCCGATGTATCAGATGTGGTACGGCATCTCGCTCTACGAGAAGGCCGTCGCAAGCGCTCGCGAAGATCAGGCGAAGAAGCTCAGCAAGAAGCCCGAGGAGGTCGAAGTCGATCTCTCGCAGGTCAACTTCGAGAAGCCGCAGCAACACCTCCAGGAAGCCGTGAAGCTCAACGGCGACATGTGGCGCTCGCACTACTACCTCGGCCGCATCGCGCGCGAGCAAGATAAGCCGAAAGAAGCCGCGACCGAGTTCTCGGCGGCGATCAAGTCAAACCCGCGCGAGTCGGGCCCGTACATCGCGCTTGGCGAGCTCTATCGCAAGTGGGACTACTCGGATGAAGCGATCAAGGTGACCTCACAAGGCGTGGTCAACGTTCCGGGCTCGAACGAAGTCTCGGACATCTGGTTCGTGCTCGGCATGGGCTACGCCGACAAGGTGATGGACGACAAGGCAATCGAGTCGTTCGACAAGGCGATCGAGACCCGCAAAGACAACCACAAGGCGAAGTTCGAGCGCGGCCAGTCGTACTTCCGCAAGGGCGACTTCGTTCACGCCAAGCGCGACCTCGAAGAGTTTTCGAAGTCGGGTGGCGCGTCGCTCGAGCTCGACAAGCAGCAGGCGAGCACGATGCTGATGCAGATCGCGGCCAAGTCGACTTCGGACGCCGCGCCGGCCGCTCCGCCGGCTGGCAAGCTGTCGCCGGCCGATCTGATCAAGAACGCTAAGAACAAGAAGAAGTAGCAAACGCCTACATCTTCGACGACGAGAGGCTCACCACATGGTGGGCCTCACATGTTTTCGGATGTGATCGCAGATCGGCGTGGCGGCTTTTCCGATGAGGATTCGAATGCTACGCAAGGTCCCTGGCTGCATTTTCTCGATCCGGAGCGATCCAGATCGCTCCTCCTAGCCGTCACGAACTAGGCGTTTTCGGCGTTAGCAGGCCCCCACGGGGTGCAGCTGGCGTGATAAAAAAATTTCGTCGTCGTGAGGGGCTGGGTTTCTTTCGGAATTGCGGGAGGATAGACCGCAGATGGATACGCGTACGCTGTTACGGGATCGCTTGCGTCAGTCGAGGGACTGGACGCAAACCATCGACGAGCTCGAGAAGGAATTGGAAGCGTCGGGCACCAAGCCCGAACAATCCGAACGCCTCTTCGAGCTCGCCGCACTAGTCGAAGATGTGATTCCCGAGCGCGAACGCGCGTTGGGTCTCTATCAACGCGCGTGGAAGCTCCACCCTGACAATCTCAAAGCGCTCTCGCGAGCGCGCGAGGTCTACGGTGAGATCGGCCGCTACGAGATGGTCGCCAAGCTTGGCGAGATGGAGCTGCGATCGCCGCATGCCTCCGCCAATCTCCCTGCGATCGTCGGCGAAGCTCTCCTCGACTCGGGGCAGAAGGACAAGGCGCTGCCGATCCTTCAACGTGCTCTCGGCTCGACGCCGGACTCGGTGCGCGTCAAAGACGCACTTGCTGCCGTCACGTACGACCAGGAGTTTTGGGCCGACGAAGTCGACCGCTTGGCGGACGATGCCGACCGTTTCGACGACGCACAAGCCGTGCGGATGTTGTTGCGCGCAGCGCGCATCGTTCGGCTCGAGAATGCGGACGATCCGCGGCTCGAAGAGCTTCTGAAGCGCATCTTCGTGAAGGACCTCGACGAGCCGTCGGCGAACTTCATCTACGAGACCGTGCTTGCCACCAACACGCGGTGGGACGATCTCGAACGTCACCAACTCCGCCGCGCCGAGCGCGCGAGTGACCACGGCCAAAAGGTCGAGGTGCTCCGCATGTTCGCGCTGGAGTGGGTCCAGCGCTTCAAGGACAAGGATCGCGGCGCGAAGTTCTTCGACGCCGCACTCCGTGCGAACAGCAGCAATGGCGAAGCGCCGATGCGTTCGGTCGTCGCCGCGTTCGCGCTGCTGCGTCAGGTCCAGGGCGAAAAGGGCGAGTGGCTGCAGCTGCTCGACATCGCCGATGCGGTGCTCGCGAAGATCACCGGCGCCGAAGACAAGCTGTACGTCGCGCTCCAGGCCGGCAACATCGCCTTCGAACATCTCAACGATGTCGATCGCGCGAAGAAGTACTTCGCGATCGCGCAAGCGGTCGAGCCGCAGAACCCGAGCGTGCAGGACTTCGTCTCGATCTCGGGTCCGCTCACTGACTCCGCGGGAGCGCCGGCCGAGATGGCCGCGGGCTCGATGCCTGCGATGGCCGCCGTTGCCGATGCGAGTGCTGGTGAGGAGCCGGCCGCGACCGGCAAGAAGTCGAAGAAGGAACGCAAGGCCGAAGAAGCCGCGGCAAGAGCTGCGGCAGATGACGCTGCGAAAGAAGTTGCCGCGCAGAAGGCGGCCGTCGAGCAAGCCGATCGCACGCAAGCCGCAGACGCTGAGGCGGACCAGAAGACTGCAGAACACAAAGACGCCCGTCAGGCGGCCGAGCAAACCGACGCTGCCGCGAAGGCGGATCACGAAACGCGTGCGGATGCGGCGAAGGCCGGGTCCGACGAGGCGGCGGCGGCCGCGGCGGCGAACGCCTCCGCGGATCGCGCAGCAGCCGACGAAGCGGCGAAGGTCGCGGCGAAGGCGGCGGCGGACAAAGTAGCGGCCGATGCAGCTGCTGCCAAAGAAGTGCCCGCCGATCTCGGCGCCGCGCTGGAGAAGGCGAGGAACGCCGAGGGTGGCGCCGACAAGGGCGTCCTCGGTTGGAAGGATGTCGTCGCGAAGTTCCCGACCGATCGATCACCCCGGCGCGAGCTCGCGCGTGTGCTTCGCACCGCTGGATCGTGGGCTCAGCTCGCCGATGCGCTGAAGGACGAGGAGGTCAAGGCGGCCTTCACGGGTCCTGAGAAAGCGGAAGTCTTCGTCGAGCTCGCCGATACCTACGGCAAGCTCAACAATGACAACCAGGTCATCGCGGCGTTGAACAACGCGATCGCCCAAGATCCGTCCAAGTCGGATGCGTTCGACAAGCTTGTCGCGCTGTACGAGACCAAGAAGCGTTGGCCCGATCTCGTCAAGATCCTCCAGGATAAGGCCGAGAAGACGCTCGACGGCGACGCGAAGGTCAGCATTTACCTCCAGGTCGCGAACCTGTACCTCGAGCGCTTCTCGAACCAGGCAGAAGCGATCAAGGCGTTCGAGAAGGTCCTCGAACTCGATGCGAACAACGCGCAAGCGATCGATCATCTGCTCGCGGTCTACGAGAAGCGCCGCGACTGGGAAAAGCTGATCAGGCTCAAAGAAGCGGAGGTCGAGCGCACGCCGGAAGGCGAGCGAGCAGAGAAGGTGATCGAGGTCGCGCGGATGGCGCAGACCAAGGTTAAAAAGCCCGAGATCTGCACGTACTGGTGGGAGAAAGTTGTCCAGTACGAGCCGACCCACGAAGAAGCCCTCTCCGAGCTCTACAAGCTCTACGAGCGCAACAAGGAATGGGACAAGCTCGCGGACATCTGCCAACGCCAGGCGGATGCAGCTGTCGATGTGAAGCTGCGGGCCGATGCACTGCAGCGGCTCGGCCTCCTCTACACCGAGAAGGTCGAGAACAGCGCGAAGGCGATCGACGCGTGGCAGAAGCTGCTCGCGATCGACGAGAACAACCGTCGCGCGCAAGACGCACTGAAGAAGCTCTACGTCACCGAGAACCGCTGGAACGACCTCGAAGAGTTCTACCGCTCGCGCGGCAAGATCGACGAGTACATCCGCGTGCTCGAGCGTGAAGTCGAAGCCGGCGCCGAATCGCAGCGGCTCGCGCTCGCGATGAAGATCGCGGTGCTTTATCGCGACGAGCTGCAGAAGGCCGACCGCGCGATGCGCGCGTTCGAGAAGGTGCTCCAGCTCGACGAGCACAACCTCGAGGCAGCCGAAGCGTTGATCCCGCTCTACGAGGCGGGTCGCGATCCGAAGGCGCTCGTGCGCGTGCTCGAGATCCAGCTGCGTGCAACGCCTGCGGACGACCAGATCACGCGCCAGGAGCGCATGATGAAGCTCGCGCAGTACAATGAAGAGAAACTGCGCGACAAGGGCGCAGCTTTCGGTTGGTGGATCAAGGCGCTCTCCGAGGATCATGGCTCTGACGCGATCCACACCGAGGTCGAACGCCTCGCGAAGGAGACCGGCGGCTGGAATACGCTCGTAGACGCCTATACCGCGGCACTGCCCAAGTTCGGCGACAAGCGCGATGCGCTTCGCATGATGGGCGTGATGGCGAGCATCATCGAGAGCGAGCAGGGCGATGTCGATCGCGCGCTCGAGACGAACCGCCAGATCCTCGAGCTCGACGAGCGCAACGAGCAGGCGCTCGACGCGCTCGAGCGGCTCTACCTCGGTAGAGGCAGGTTCGAAGACCTCCTCAAGGTCTACGAGAAGAAGTTGGATCTCTCGAGCGATGGCGACGAGCGCATCGCGATCCAGGAGAAGATCGGACAACTCTACGAAGACGAGGTCAAGGACGACAAGAAGGCAGTCTCTGCCTACTCGGCGATCCTCGACGCGGCTGGCGACCAGCCAGGAGCGCTACGTAGCCTCGACCGGATCTACGTCCGCAACGCGATGTGGAAGGAGCTGGCGGACGTCCTCGGTCGCCAGATCACGATCGTCGGACCGGATGAAGACAAGCCCGGCCACGTCGAGCTCAAGTATCGGCTCGGTCAGCTCAAGGAACAGCACCTTAACGACGCCGTGGGCGCGATCGACGCGTATCGCGACATCCTCGATATCGACGTCGGTCATCCGGAGGCGCGCGAAGCGCTCGAGATCCATCTGCGGCCGATCACCGAAGGGGCGGGACCTGTGCCCGCCCCCGGCAAAGACGGCACGCAGAAGCTCGTCGTTGCCGGGATCCTCGAGCCTGTCTACGAGCAGCTCCAGGAGTGGGCTCCGCTCGTGGGCATTCACGAGATCCAACTCGCCGCCGCCCAGGATTCTCTCCTCCGCACCTCGCTGTTGCTCCGCATCGGCGAATTGCAGCGCGCGAAGCTCATGGACGCCGAGAAGGCGTTCGATGCGTACGCGCGCGCATTCAGGGAAGATCCGTCGACCGAGGCTGCCAAGGAGCAGCTCGAAGCGCTCGCCCCGTTGCTCACGGAAGGCGGCTGGCAACGTCTGGTCAAGCTGTTCGAGGAGGCACTCAACCGCCCCGACCTCGATACCAAGCTTGCCCACGAGCTCGCGACGAAGGTCGCGCGCAACTACGAAGATCGGTTGAACAACAGCGCGAAGGCGATCGAGTTCTTCAAGAAGGCGCTCTCGCTCGAGAGCGACGATTTGAATGCGCTCGCCGCCCTCGAGACGATCTTCACGCGTGACGAGAAGTACAGCGAGCTCCTCGAGATCTATCGCCGTCGCATCGACATCGCGAACGAGCCCAACGAGCGCCTGGACTTCCTTTATCGCACCGCCTCGATCCACGAGGAGATGCTGAACGCGCCGGATGAAGCGATCGCGATCTACAACGAGATCCTCGGGCAGGCGCCGGATGATCTGAAGGCACTGCGCGCCTTGGATCGGCTCTACGTCCAGCGCCAGGCGTGGCGTGACCTGGGTGACAACATCAGTCGTCAGCTCACGCTCGTCGAGCAGCCGTACGAACAGGTCGCGCTGTTGGTGCGCCTCGCGCAACTGCGCGAAACGCACCTCAACGAGACCGCCGCGGCTGTCGAGACGTACCGTCAAGTACTCGATCACGAGGATCAGAACCGCGATGCGGTCGCTGCGCTCGAGCGGTTGATCACGAACCCGGAGCACGAGCTCACGATCGCGAACATCCTCGAGCCGATCTACAAGGCGAAGGGCGAGTGGACCAAGCAAATCGGCGTCTACGAGATCATGGCGAAGCACGCCTTCGATCCCGCCCGCAAGATCGAGCTGCTCCACCAGATCTCGGAGCTCCACGAGATCGGTGGCGATAACGCCGATGCCGCGTTCGGTACGTTCTCTCGCGCGCTCCGCGAGGATCCGCGCAACGAGACCACGCACGCGCAGATCGACCGCCTGGCCCGTGGCCTCGAGAAGTGGCCCGAGGTCGCGGCGCTGTACGACGAAGTGGCGAGCGGATCGCAAGAAGACGACCTCAAGGTCGCCCTCTTGTTTCGGCGCGCACAGATTCAAGAAGCCGAGCTGCGCGATGACAAGGGTGCCGTCGAGACCTACGAGCGCGTGCTCAAGATCTCGCCGACCACGGTCGAGGCTGCGACCGCGATCCAGACCATCCACGAGCGTACGGGTGAGTGGCCCAAGCTCGTCGATATCCTGAAGCGCAAGAGCGAGCTCCTGCCGAACCTCGAGGAGCGCAAGCAGCTGCTCTATCGCGTCGCCCAGATCGAAGAAGAGGTCCTCTCCAACGCCGACGCCGCGATCGCGACGTTCCGGCAGGTGCTTTCGATCGACGACGTCGATCTGACGGCGATGGATGCCCTCGAGCGCATGTACGTGCGCCTCGCGCGGTGGGAACCGCTCAAGGACGTCTACGCGAAGAAGGCGGACCTCGCGGAGGCGCCGGACGACAAGAAGCGGATGCTCTACGTGCTCGCGCAGGTCTATGACCGCGAGCTCGGTGACGTCGCGAAATCGATCGAGACCTACCAGGGCATCCTGGATCTCGATGCGGACGAGCTGCCGGCGATCCAATCGCTCGATCGGCTCTACGGCCAGGCCGAGCGCTGGTACGACTTGCTCTCGAACCTCGAGCGTCAGGTCGAGCTCGCCGATAATACCGGCGAGACAGTCGGCCTGAAGTACCGCATCGGTCACCTCTGGCAGATCCGCCTCGGTGATATGGCGCGCGCGATCGAGAGCTACCGCGAAGCGTTGGACATGGACCCTGCCCACGCCGAGACGCTGCACGCGCTCGACGGCTTGGTGAAGGGCAAGATCGAGCCGGTCATGGCGGCTCGCGTGCTCGAGCCGATCTACGAAGCCACGGGCGAATTTGCCAAGCTAGTCGACGTGCTCGAAGTGATGGTCACGAATAACGAAGATCCGCTCGCGCGAGTGGATCTCCTGCATCGCATCGCCATCCTGCACGAACAGCAGATCGGGAACGCGCACGCGGCATTCGACGCGTATGCGCGCGCACTGCGCGATGACTCGGGCAACAACCTCACGCTCGGTCACATCGAGCGGCTCGCCGTAATCACCGGAACCTGGGAGCCGCTCGCGGAGCTCTACGGCGCCGAAGCGGCGAAGTCGATGGATGTGCCGCGCCAGGTCGACCTCTACACGCGGCTCGCGCGCGTGTACGAGCAAGAGCTCAACGACGTGCCGAAGGCGATCGCGACGCTGAGAAAGCTCCTCGAAGTCGAGTTCGATAACAAACCCGCCGTCCTCACCCTCGATCGCCTGTATTCGGCGACCGCGGCGTGGCCGGACCTCGTGGATATCCTGCGCCGCGAGATCCAGCTCGCCGAGAACGCCACGGAGATCGCGAATCTCCAGTACCGGTTGGGACAGGTCCTCGAAGGTCGACTCGGCGATCGCAAGAGCGCCGTCGAGACCTATCGCGAGATCCTCACCAACCACCCGACGCACGAACCAGCGCTCAGCGCCCTCGAAGGCATGTTCCACGGTGGCCATCTACAGATGGAAATCGGGGCCGTGCTCGAGCCGCTGTACGAAGCGTCGGCGGAGTTCGGCAAGCTCCACGGCATCCATGAAGTCCAGCTCCAGAAGCTGGCCGGACCGGATCGCCAAAGCATGTACCAGCGGCTCGCCGAGCTCGCGGAGCAAAAACTCTACGATCAGAACAAGGCCCTCGATTGGTGGGCCTCGGCGATCGTCGAGGATCCGCGTTGGGATCGCGCGCTCGAAGAGAGCGAGCGGCTCGCGGGTGAGACCGGTGCGTGGAACGACATGGTCGTCGCGTACACCTCGGCCCTCGAGAAGGTACCGGCAAGCGGAGATAAGGACGTCAAGAAGGCGACGCTTTTGCGCCTCGCGCGGGTCTACGAGTTCGAGATGCATGACGCGGCGAACGCCGTGGCCACGCACCTCAAGGTGCTCGAGATCGATGCGAAGGACACGGACGCTCTGGCCGCGCTCGATCGCCTCTACCTCACCGCCGGCATGTACGAGGACCTCGCCGAGATTCTCCGCCGCCGGATCGAAGTGGTGCAGGACACCGACGATCAGCTCGAGCTGTACTTCCGTCGCGGTGCGATCTTCGCTGACGCGCTCGGCGACCTCGAGCAAGCGCTCAAGAGCTACTCGGCCGTGCTCGACCACGAGTCGCGCAACCGCCGGGCGCTCGAAGCGATCGAGAATATCCACTTCCGCCGCGAGGACTGGAAGAAGCTGTTCGAGACCTACGAGAAGCTGATCGATACGGCCAATACCGATACCGAGATGGCCGACATCTATGCGCGGATGGCACGGATCTCGTCAGATGCGCTGAACGAAGAAGATAAAGCGATCGAGTTGCTGTCTCGCGTCCTCGACATCCGGGGTGAAGAGCCGCAAGCGCTCGCTGCGTTGGCGGACCTCACCACTCGTCGCCAGAAGTGGGACGAGCTCGTCGAGATCGTCGAACGTCAGATCCGCGTCGCGCCGACGGACAACGAGCAGATCGTGCTCTACAAGCACCTCGGCCGGATCTGGGAAGAGAAGCTAGGCCGCGAGCGCAACGCGCTCGATGGCTGGCTCGCTGCGGATCGTATCGATGGTAACGACCTCGAGACCTTGCGCTCTCTCGCGCGGCTGTATCGCTCCACGCAAGCGTGGGACGAGCTCAGCCAGACGATTCGCCGGATCATCGACGTCGGTGGCATCACCGGTGCGGTCGACGAGAACGAGACCATCGAGCTCTACGCTCAGCTGGGCCAGCTCGAAGGTGACGTGCTCGGCCGTGTCGACGAAGCCGTCGATGCGTGGCGCCGCGTGATCGCGATCGATCCGTCGGATTTCCGCTCGCTCGCAGCCCTCGAGGGGTTGTTCACGCGTGAAGGCCGCTGGCAAGAGTCGATCGACGTGCTCGAGAAGCGCGCGTTGGTCCTCGATGACGAAGCCCAGCGTCGCGAGACGCTGCTCCAAGCTGCCGCGACGTGGGAAGAGAAGGTCGAAGACCTCACCAGCGCCGCTGCCGTCTACGAGCGCGTCCGCGCGAGCGACAACTCGAACGCGGTCGCAAGTGACCGGCTCGAGGCGATCTATCGCCAGCAATACAAGTGGACCGAGCTCGTCGAGATCCTGCTCGAGCGCTCGGAGATCGTGACCGACGTCGAGCAGCAGATCCAGTTGCTCAACCAGGTCGCCAAGATCTACGAGACCGAGATCGGTGATCAGGAGTCCGCGTTCTACGTGCTGCAGGCCGCGTTCAAGCGCGACTACTCGCACGACCAGACCGCGAACGAGCTCGAGCGCTTGGCGACGGCGACGAACCGCTGGCAAGAGCTGCTCGACGAGTACACGACCCGCGTCAACGAGCTCGAGCGAGAGGACCGCAGCGCAGCTGCGGACCTCTGGGTCAAGATCGGTCGCTGGTACTCGGAGCACCTGTCGCATCTCGAGTACGCCATCCATTCAGTCCAGCAAGCACTGCGCATCGATCCGTCGCACACCGGCGCTCTGACCGGCATCGCGGATCTCCAGCGCAAGCGTGGTAGCTGGAGCGAGCTCATCGAGACCTTGCAGCGTCACGCCGGCGTCGAGCCGGCGCCCGCGAAGAAGACCGAGCTGTACATCAGCCTGGCCGAGCTACTCGAGCGTCAGATGCAAGACACCGGCGGGGCGATCCACGCGTACCAGCAAGCGCTGGTGCACGACAGATCGTCGGCGACGGCGCTGGTCGCACTCGAGCGGCTCTATCGCCGCACCGAGCAGTGGCAACAGCTGATCGACGTGATGTCGCGCCGGGCCGAGCTGTCGACGGACGAGGCGGAGATCATCCGCTTCCGCCTCGAGATTGGCTCGAGCTTTGACCTGCGCCTTCAAGACGCCGGTCAATCGATCATCGCGTATCAGAAGGTCCTCGACCTCGATCCCTCGAACCTTGTCGCACTGCGTGCTCTCGAAGCGCTGTACGAGAAGACCGAGCAGACCGAGAAGTATCTCGATGTGCTCGAGGCACAACTCGATGCAACGCCCTCCGATCAGGAGCGCGTCTCGCTCTACGAGCGGATGGCGGCTGCGTGGGAAGAGCGCTTCGGCAAGCTCGACCGCGCCGCAGAGGCACTCGAGAAGATCGTCGCGATTGATAGCCGCAACTACAGCGCCTATCGCGAGCTCGCTCGCCTGTACCAACAGGCCGGCAAGTACGAAGCATTGGTCGAGACCTATCGCAATCACATCTCTGCGACCTCGGATGTCGCCACTCGCGTCGAGCTGTTCGTCGCGATGGGCCAGACCTACGAGACCCAGTTGCAGGAAGTCGATCGCGCGATCGAGTCGTACAACGACGTGCTGGGGATCGACGCGGACGAGCCACGTGCCCTCGACGCACTCGGCCGCCTCTACGAAAAAATCAGCGAGTGGGATCGCGCGACCGACATCATGTCGCATCTCGTGACCCTCACGCCGGACGTCCGCAAGCAGGTCGACTTGTACTCGCGGATGGGTCGAATTCAGTACGCCCAATCCAACGATGCTGAAGGCGCGGAAGCAAACCTTCTCCGTGGCCTCGCGCTCGACAACGGCCACGTTCCGACGATGGAGCAGCTGACCAAGCAGTACTCGGATCGCGGCGATTGGCTCAAGGCCGCCCAGATGATGGTGCGTGCCGAGAGCTACACGCCGGTCGCGACCGAGAAGGTTCGCCTGCTGTTCGAGGCGGCGAACATCTACGCGTACAAGATCCGGCAGGACGACCAGGCCAAGCAGCTGTACGCCGCGGTCATCTCGCTGGATCCCGAGCACGTCGAAGCAGGCCGGCCGCTGGCTGACCTCTACTTCAACGACAAGCAGTGGTCGGAGCTCTCTCCGGTCATCGACATGCTCGCGCGCAAGATCGTCCAGCTCCGTGTCGAACCGAGGGAGCTCAACGAGACCTTCTATCGCGCCGCGAAGACGGCCGACGAGCTCGGTGACTTCAACAAGGCGCTCGGCTA
Organism: Kofleriaceae bacterium; assembly: GCA_043759355.1. Classification (GTDB taxonomy): domain Bacteria; phylum Myxococcota_A; class Polyangia; order Haliangiales; family Haliangiaceae; genus JABFXX01. The sequence continues at coordinate 14,737 of JAYVLQ010000183.1, read as the reverse complement.
TTACAAGCAAGCGTTCGACATCGACTCCACGTACCTGCCGACCTTGGTGGGCCGTGCCGACCTGCTCTTCAAGATGCAGGACTGGGACAACGCTGGAAAGATCTACCAGACCATCCTGGTTCAGCACCGTGACGGCCAAGACGATGCAGACGTCGTCCGCATCTACAACCGACTCGGTATGGTTCGCCAGGCTCTCGGTGAGCGCAAAAAAGCGCTCAACATGTTCGAGAAGGCGCTCGAGCTCGATCCGTCGCATCGCGAGACCCTCGAGGCGGTCGTCGAGCTCCAGACCGCGCAAGCGGACTGGGAAGCGGTCGTCCACGCGAAGCGTGGCTTGATGGCGACGGCGAACGAGAAGGACAAGATCGTCCTCCTCGATCAAATCGGAACCATCTATCAGGAGAAGCTGCAGAACCCGCAGAAGGCGACGACAGCGTACGTCGAAGCCCTCGAGATCGCTCCCGAAGACCACCAGCTGCTCCAGAAGCTGCTCGAGCTCTACTCCGAGACCAAGCAGTGGAAGAAGGCCGTCGAGACGATCGAACGTTTCGTCGCGCTCGAGAGCGATGGCCCGCGCAAGGGTGCCTACTACCACGCCGCGGCGACGCTCTGCCGCGACGAGCTGAAGTCACTCGACGAAGCCGTCGACTACTACAACCGCGCGCTCGATAGCTTCTTCGCCAACCCGGAGAAGCTCGACGACAAGGCGATTCCGCGCGCGTTGAAGTCGTTCGAAGCGATCGACAAGGTGCTCACGACCAAGCGCGACTGGAAAGCGCAGGAGCGTGCGTACCGCGACATGGTGAAGCGCCTCCCGGCGCCGAACACGCCGGTCGGTCAGCAGCCGACATTCCACAAGCTCCGCGTTGGCCTGTTCGATGGCCTCGGCGAGATCTATCGTTCGCGTCTCAAGCACTACCAATCTGCGACGCAGGCCTACGAGGTCGCGCAGCAGATGGATCCGAAGAACGAGCTCCGTCCCGACGGTACCGACCGCGCGGAGATCCTGGCAGAGCTCTATCTCGTCGCCGGCCCCGACTACACCGACAAGGCCGTCGAGCAACACATGCGGATGCTTCGCAACGAGCCGTTCAAGTACGACTCGTACAAGGCCCTCCGCAAGATCTACATGGACACGCACCAGTACGATAAGACCTGGTGCGTCTGCAACACCCTCTCGTTCTTGAAGAAGGCCGACGCGGACGAGCTGCAGTTCTACGAGCAGTACAAGCCGCGTGGTCTCGTCAAGGCGAAGAACATGATGAGCAACGAGACGTGGGGCAAGCTCGTCCACCCGGACGAGAACCGCTACATCTCGGCGATCTTTGCTGCTTGCTGGCAGGGCGTGGCCGCCATGAAGGCGTTCCCGCACAAAGACTTCGGAATCAAACGGAAGGACAAGCGCCAGCTCCAAGGCGATCCGTTGATGTTCTCGAAGCTGTTCTACTACGTCGCACAGGTCCTGAACGTCCCGCTGCCCGAGGTGTTCCTCGTCGAGGACAACAAGGCCGCGGACATCCAGCTCGCGAACGCTATCGACAAGTCCGAGCTCGTACCGTCGTTCGTCGTGCGCCCTCACTTGCTGCAAGGCAAGAACGAGCGAGAGGTCGCCTTCTTGTCGGCTCGCCGCCTGACCTTCATGCGGCCCGAGTACTACTTGAAGATGCTGCTGCCGACGAACACCGAGCTCAAGGTCGTGGTGCTTGCCGCGATCGTGATGCTGCAACCGCGCTTCCCGGTGCCGCCTGACACCGTGGCGCTCGTCCAGCAGTACCTGCCCGAGATGCAGAAGCGCATGCCTCCGCAGGCGCTCGAACAACTCGGTGCGGTGGTCCAACGCTTCATCCAAGCGTCACCCGAGATCAACCTCGCGAAGTGGGGCCATGCGGTCGACGCCGTGTCGCATCGCGCTGGCTTCGTCGTGTGTGGGGACCTCGAAGTCGCCGCCCGCATGGTGTCGGCGGAGCCCGTTTCCGTTGGTGGTCCACAGGTCAAGGACAAGATCAAGGAGCTTGTCCTGTACTCGATCAGCGAAGAGTTCTTCGCGGTGCGCGCCCAGATGGGCTTGACCATCGCGGGCTAAAAAAACGCGCTGGGTAAGTCACCCAGCGCGTTTGATCATCGGGGCGCGGCTAGTGCCGGAGTGTACTGTCGTCGCCCTCGTTCATGCGTTCGCTGTTCGTGCCGGGCTGAACGACCTCACGTGCGCGCTGCTGCACGGTGTCGAACAGCGATCGTGCGGTGTCCTTGATGCTGTCGAGCGTCATCTCGCCACCGCGCTTCTTGTGCGCGTAATAGAAGCCGCCGATCGCCGCGGCACCGAGCAAAGTTCCTAGCTTCATGGGGTTTCTCCTTGAACCCGGAGCACTGCACGTCGCGGGCCGATCTAAGAGCGGGAACGGCTGAGCCGCTGCGCGTAACAGCCGACGAGCAATCCGATCATCAATAGCGCGAACCAGCGCACCGGGCCGAACATCAGACCGATCATCGTATGCATCGCAATGCCGTATGCGAGCGCATACGGGCGCGTACGCCTCCACGCGAACCACAGCGGCGCACCGAGCTCGAATGCGAGCGCACTCGCCTGCATCACGGCCCACGACCACGCGGGTGCGTGATTCGCGGCGAACAGGCTGATCGAGGTCTGATAGGAATCGTGGAGGTGCGACCACAGGACGTACGGTGTGGTCAGCCAATCGCCGGTCGCCTTGCAGACGCCCGACGAGAAATAGAAGATCGGCACGAGGTACTGGAAGAAGCGCACGTTGCCGCCGCTGCACAGCTCGGGTCTGGCCAACCCGCTCCGGCGTCGCCAGGCATCGACGCTATAGCGCGCGCCGGCAGGTGTGAGAGCGAGCGCGATCGAGAGCACGGTGCCGAGCTTCGAGACGGTGAACGCTTCGAGGCGATCCGCGAGCGTGGTGTAGCCGAGCAACATGGCGAAAGCGGCCGCCGCGAACGGAGTGAATAGGCCGATCGAGGTCGCAAACCCGGTGAGGACGATCGCGATCGCGACGAGCCAGGCAGTCAGCGGCGCGACCGGTGCGAGGCTGAGTGGTTGGCGCCAATCGCCCGCGGCGAGCTCTGGCGGATGAAAGCCCGCGCTCGAGAGCCAATCGTCTGCATGGATCAAGCGGGTCGCGAGGAACGCGAGGATCGCGAGCGGAACCAAGCACCGGATCAGCGCGAGCCGCGCGATCGGTTGGGGCTCGACGACGCTTGCCCACCAGCGCGACCCGAGCGACCCGAGCGACCCGAGCCACGAGACGAGAGCGGCTAGTGTGCGCATCGCTCGCGGCGTTCCGGTCCAGCGGTGAAGTACAGCCGCTTGAGCTGCTCTGTCGGGAGGACATCGAGCGGGCGGTACACATATGGCTCGATCCTCGAGCCTGGATCCGGAATCGGCCGTTCCCAGCGATCGAGCTTGATGCCGCCGATCGCGCCGGTGAGCCCGTCATCGGTGATGGCGTGGCGCGCCTCGATCCACCCCTCGAGCGCGTGCATGCCGACGCGGCTCTTCTGATAGAAAAACGCGAACCGCTGGAACCGCGACTCCTTGTCGTCGGCTTCGATCGGAAAGTACGCGCGCGGATCGAGCGGCTTCCAGTGAATGTCCGCGCACGACCATGCCGAGAGCCGGAAATCGCTCGCGAACACGTTCGCGCGCGGGAACAGACACGTCGACTCGGTGAAGAAGCCCGCGACGCGGAGGCCGCGCCACTGCGGCGGATGCTTGACCAACCCGAGGAAGTACACGACTGCGACGCCTACAAGCACGCGCCTGAACCACCGCGGGCCCGGTCCTACCGCGACGCTGTTTTCGAGCTGGACTGGAATCGCACCACACTGCACGCGCGAAGCACCTGATGCTCGTGAAGATCGCGATAAGGTAGCGCCAATGATGAAACACCTCTTGGTCGTGGCTCTTGTCGTGGTTGCAGCGTGCGGTGCGAATGATCGGTCTCACTCGACCGTAACGTCGGTACCGATGCCCGCTTATCAAGCGGAGAACGCGAAGCTCGTCGCATCGATCGATGTCTCGACGATCTTCGGAACGCAGGCCCAGCCGCTGTGCGGCTCGAACTCGGACTGTGCCGGTCTCGGCACGTGCTCGAGCGGCTCGTGCGGTCACTGCGGTTCGAACTCGGACTGCAACGGTCACGGTACGTGCTCGAGCGGCACATGCAACCACTGCGGCTCGAACTCCGATTGCAATTCGGGCACGTGCTCGAGTGGCAAGTGCGGTGGCTGCGGCTCGAACTCGGATTGCAAGGGCAACGGCACCTGCTCGAGCGGCACCTGCGGTCATTGCGGCTCGAACTCGGATTGCAGCGTCGGCACCTGCTCGAGCGGTAGTTGTGGCCACTGCGGTTCGAATTCGGACTGCAAGGGTGGAACGTGCTCGGGCGGCACCTGCAGCAATGCAGGCGCCTGATTGATCAGCCGTAGCTAGGTCACTAGGCTAGAGCTTCCAGGTCGCCCAGAGCTCGGCGTAGAACCGCGTCGCGCCGGCGTTCTCCATCGTCAACGTCTGATTGAAGTCGCCATGCTGTTGCAACATCGCATCGGCCTGCAGCCGGATCTGACGGGTCGCGACCCAGTTGATGCCGAGTGTCTCTGCGGTGAGCGTCGCGCTGAACGCATCGGCCGGCGAGACTTTCATCGCTTCGAACCGGCCGAGGATCTCCCAGCCCCACTGGAGGGGCGCGCCTTCGACGGCACGACCGTAGCCACCGTACGGCGCCACGCCGACGACCAGGTAGCCGCCGGTCCACAGCTCGTGACCCGGGAGCCGGCTCTCGATCCCCGAGACCCCGTCAAACGAGAGCTGCTGGCCATCGCGACGAATCGCGGCTTCCATCAGCACGCGGAAGTGACTCTCCGAGATCGCGGCATCGGCGCCGAGGCGAATGCTCGTCCCGCGGAACGGGCGCGGATCTAGATACACGCTGCCGTTCGATTCGTTGGCAGGGTCGCCGTAGTCAGGCTGGTTGGGCCGAATGCGGAACGTCCAACCGAGGCCGGCGGCAAACTCGTCGCTCGGTGCGGTGCCGACGCGCGCCGCTTGGTTCCACGTCGTCGCCGAACGGGCGACTGCGGTCGAATCGACGCCGACCGGTACGGGCACCGCGATCTCCGGATCATCGCCACCGATGCCGAACGGCGCATCGCGCGTGATCGACACGGCCCAGAACTGACCATCCTGGTGACCGACGAGCTTCACGCCGACTTCGCGATCGCGCGTCATGCTCGCCAGCGAGCTGCGCGACAGGAACGGGAGATCGAACGGATTGGTACCGCGCTCGAGCCCGCCCGGCGCATGGAGGTAGCCGGCCTGGACCTCGATGTGCTCGTCGAGCGCCCAGCGACCGTACGCATCGGCGATCCCGAGCTTCAGGTTTCGCGCTTGGAGCTCGAGGTGAAAGCCGGTGCCGTGCGAGACCTCCGCATCGAACGAGACGCGTGCGCGCTTGACCGTGAGATCCATCGTGTCGGGCGATGGGATCGAATCGTGGCCGTAGATCGCAGCGCCCTGCACCGCGAGGCCGAGCCGCAACCGCGCGCGCGATGCGATCCATTCGAGGCCGAGACCGGGCTCGTGGTGGGTGTGACCGTGATGACGATGTTCGTCGGGGTCTTCGTTCTGCCCCTCGTCTTCATCTTCGACGTCGCTTGCATGCTCCGTATCGTGAGCGCTGCGGGGCGGTTCGCCGTCCGCGCCTTCGCGGTCATCGTCGCCCATGTCGCCCATGTCGCCCATGTCGCCTTCGGGCGGCTCGCCCTTGTCATCGGCGTCATCGGCGTCATCGTCCGACTTCTCGGCGGCAGCGGCCTTGGCATCTCTATCGGCAACGCGATGAGGATGGGCGTGCGCGACCACACTCGGAACGAGAAAAGCTGTTGCCACCAAGACGCGACGAAGCATGGTCCACCCTTTTTTTAACTAACGTACGAAGTGCTACGCAGCGCTCAAGCGTTGGTAGGGCCGGACCACTCACCCGGTTGCGGGGTGAGCGTGTTGCGGAGGCCGGTCACTCGATACACCTTGAGCTCTTCGGCCTTGCCCTTGACCTTGACCGGGGGCAAGGCCGTCGCCTCGACGCGACCGGCGACCAGCTTGAACGTGCTCTCCGAGACGATGATCTCGCCGGACGCGGCAACATTGACGAGGCGAGACGCCACGTTCATCGCGTCACCGATCGCGGTATATTGGAGCGCGCGCGTCGAACCGATCGACCCGGTAATCACGTTACCGGTGTTGATGCCGATGCCGATCCGGATCGGCGACTGGTTCTCGGCCGCACGCGTGTGATTGAACTCTTCGAGCGCCTGGAGCATCGCGACCGCACACGACACCGCCTTGAACGGCGCGTCGTCAATCGCGATCGGCGCGCCGAACAGGCCGATAATTTCGTCGCCGACGAACTTGTCGAGCGTGCCTGTGTATTTGAAGAGAACGTCGACCATCACCTCGAAGTACTCGTTCAAGGTGTTGACGATCTCCTGCGCGGGCCGACCGTCCGACATCGTGGTGAAGCCCCGAATGTCCGAAAACAGCATCGTGACTTCGCTGAGCCTGCCGCCCTTTTCGATCTTGAGCTCGCCGCGGATGACCTGCTCCACGACGCTCGCCGGGATCAACCGTGAGATCTGCGCGCGGGTCTGAGCTTCGTGCTCGATGCGGGTCGCGAGTCGCGCGTTCTGGATGGAGATCGCGGCCTGCGCCGCCATGCCGGTGCAAACTTGCAAATCTTTCTCGGTGAACGCGTTCGACGTGAACAGCGAGTCGAGGTGCATGATGCCGAGCAAGTCGCCGGAGTGAAGCAGGGGCAACGTCATCGTCGAGCGGATGCCCTGCATGATGATCGAGTGTGCGCCGGAGAACCGCGCATCCATCGTCGCATCCGACGACAGCACGGCGGCCTTGTTGTTTTCGACCTCCGACATCACGGTCTTCGAGAGCACGATGTTCGGGTCGCTCTTGCCCGACCTCGTCTTCACGTATTGCGGCACGAGCACGCCCGCCGCATCGCGCAAGAGAATCACGCCGCGATCCGCACCGACCAGCTCGAACGCCTTGTCGAGGATCTTCGGCAGCAGCTTGTCGAGATCGAGCTCGACACCGACCGCGCGCGCGAGCTCGTGCCCGATGCGGAGACGCTCGTAGTCGCGACGCAGGATCTTCTCGTCAGCGATCTGGCGCTCCGGAACGAAGTCGCCGGTGTCCGCCTGGATGCGACCCCGGATGTGACTCTCGGTCAGGCCGGGCGCGATCGTCACGCGTTGGAGCGCATCGTCGACCTTCGGCTTGTCGACGAACAGGATCCGGGTTGATCCCATCGTGAACTCGTCGCCGTCGTTGAGCAGATGATCGCTGACGCGCTCTCCGCGCAGAAACGTGCCGTTGAGCGAACGCAGATCGCGGAGCAGGAACCGACCATCGGCTGCGCGCTGAATCTGCGCGTGCTCCTTGGATATGATGCGATCCAGCACCTGGATGGTGTTCTCGGGATGGCGCCCGATCGTATTGAAGGCAGCGAGCTCGAACTCCTGCCGCTCTTCACCCGAGATGACAATTAGCTTAGCCATCGCTACTCGACCCGACAACCCAAAGCGTAGTCGGGGCGTCCCGGGGAGTAAAGCCGATGCGGCGACAACTCCCGGTAACAACAGGTCTTGTGCTGGCCACGGCTTTGTGGCATCAAACCGGTCCCGTAAGCGAATGTGGCGGAATTGGTAGACGCGCTGGTCTCAGAAGCCAGTACTTAACCGTGTGCGAGTTCGAGTCTCGCCATTCGCACCAGAGCCAGTTTTCCGAGGGGGAAGCTGGCTTTGCTGTTTTGGAAATCGGCAGCGAACGTGGTGAATTTGGAAGACGCACCTGTTTCGCGTAACAGACGAGTGCCCTGGCGCCGTCCGGGGTTGGGCTAAGGTCGGGTCGTGACCTGGCTCATCCACGACCCGCTCACCCACTTCATCGCCCAGATCGCGGCGATCACGGTGACGACGCGGTTGATCGGCATGCTGCTCAAGCTGATCGGCCAGCCGTTCGTGATCGCGGAGATGATCGGAGGCATCCTGCTCGGCCCGTCACTCCTGGGCTGGCTAGCCCCTGGCGTCTCCCACGCCCTGTTCGCACCCGACTCGCTGAGCACGCTAAAGCTGGTCGGCCAGCTCGGCCTCGTGTTCTTCATGTTCCTCATCGGCCTCCAGCTCGAGCTCTCGCACCAACCGAAGAACCGCTGGACCTCGATCGTGATCGCCCAGAGCGGCATGGTCGCGCCGTTCTTGTGCGGCTGTGCCCTGGCCTACTGGATGTATCCGCACTACGCGGCCGCCACGACGCCGCGACTCGCGTTCGTCTTGTTCCTCGGCACTGCGATGAGCGTGACCGCGTTCCCGGTGCTCGCGCGCATCTTGAGCGAGCGCAACCTGCTCGGCTCGCGGCTCGGCATGATCGTGATCGCGTGCGCCGCGATCGACGACATCAGCGCGTGGTGTTTGCTCGCATTCGTCGTCGCGGTCGCGCGGAGCTCGAGCCTCGCGAGCGCTGCGCTTACCGCAGGATGTGCGCTCGCCTTTATCGCGCTGATGGTCGGCATCATGCGCCCGCTGCTCGCGCGCTGGGGAAAGCGGCAGAGGCGAGAATCACTGACCCAGAACGCGATCGCATTGGTGATCGTGCTGGTGCTCGTGTCGAGCTGGACGACCGAGCTGATCGGCATCCACGCGCTGTTCGGTGGCTTCTTGCTCGGCGTGATCTTCCCGCGCGAAAACGGCCTCGCCCAGGCGCTCGCTCGTCGCTTCGAGGACGTGATCGTCGTCGTGTTCTTGCCGCTGTTCTTCGCGTACAGCGGCCTGCGGACCCAGATCGGTCTCCTCGGCTGTGGCACCGACTGGGCGATCTGCGCCTTGATCATCTTCGCCGCGTGCGCGGGCAAGCTCGGCGGTTGCACGATCGCGGCGCGGCTGACGGGTTCGAGCTGGCGCGATGCCGGAGCGATCGGGATCTTGATGAATACTCGCGGCTTGATGGAGCTCGTCGTGCTCAACATTGGCTACGATCTCGGCATCATCTCGCCCGTGGTGTTCTCGATGATGGTGCTGATGGCGCTCGTCACGACGCTGGCGGCGATGCCGCTCCTCGGGATCGTCCAACCGCGGTCGCCCTAGTCTGTTGCTCGGCAAGCCCTTGACGTGTCGGTGCCGCACGGCTCGATGCGCCGCCACGAGCGTGCCGCGATGCTGATCATCGGCGCCGGCATCACGCCGATCCTCGGTCCGTTCGTCGCGGAGAAGCTCGCGATCCCGGTGGCGACCGTGTTCACAGTCAGACTCGTGTTCGCCGGCGTCATCGAGGGGGCGCGCGTCGTGGTCGCTCGCAAAGCCGCGTGGCTCGACGTATGCCGACGCCCACAACCTGCGCTCGATCTGGGGTGGGCCTGGGGTAGTGCCGCTCGATCTTAGCGAGCACGCGTCGATTCATACCGTGAATGCGCAGGGTGCTCGCGATTGCGGTGATGAGTGGTGTGGCGGCGACCGCGTCGGCCCAGCCCAGCCTGATTGCTCGCGGCGAGCGATCCGGCGACGAGAGCGGCACCGTCGGCGTGATGACCGATGTCGGTGTGCCCGATGGTGCGACCGCGTCGCTGGTCCTGCGCACGACGCGCGCACTCCGCTTCGAAGCGGGGGTCGCGCACAACTACATCAGCCCCGGCTATCGAGCGAGCATCACGTACATCCCATTCGCCTCGTGGGCGACGCCGATCCTGAGCGTCGGCTACGGCCAGTTCTTCGAGCGCGATGCAAACTCTGTCGCGAAGCAGTTCGATCCGACCTTCAGCTCGCCCGTGCTCGAGAAGGTCGGCTACAACTTCGCGAACGCGCGCGTCGGGCTCGAGCTCGGCAAGCAGTACTTCACGTTCTTCATTCACGCGGGGGTCTCGCGCGTGACCGGCACCGTTCACAACCTCGATCAGGTTGTCGCGGCCCAAACCGCATCCGACTCGATGATCACGGTCACGTCGACCGATCCCAAGGTCACGCTGTGGGGCGTGTCCGCGAACCTCGGTTTCATTTTCTACGTTCACTAGGAGCTGTACTGCATGCGTGTCTTCTCACGTGCCGGTCACGTCGGTCTCGTTGGTCTCGTCGGGCTCGTTGGGCTCGTTGGTCTCGTTCCTGGCTGTCCGCTGCTCGATGTCCAGGCGGAGGTCCAAGAAGTCTGCTTGACCTATCGCGGCGTCACGATTCCAGGCGTACCGATCGGACGTACCACGGTCGATCAGAGCTTCAACTTCAAGGATCTCCAGGGTGCAAAAAACCTCGCCGATGCAGACGCGACGCTGACGTTCACCAGGGCAGAAATCCGCGCCACCAGCGGAGTGTCCAACTTCAAGTTCGTGCAAAAAGCTGCACTATCGATCGCGAGCGCAGACCCCAACTCGACGCTGCCGACGCTCGGCATCTTCTCGTGCACGGATTGCGGCAACGAAACGCCCACGCTCGACGTCACGAATCCGACGACGGCGCCGGTAGAGGACTACATCAAGAGCGGCAGCTTGATCGTCACGGTCGACCTCGCGGGCACACCGCCGACCGCCGACTGGACGGCGGATGTGGACGTTTGCATGAGCGGCACGATCTCGTATTCGATCAACCGTTGAGAGGCAGCTCGAACCGGATGTCGCATCCAACAAAAACGAGGTGTTGAGCTAGCACCCGCGTGTCATCGGCTGTCTGACGCATCGTGTTGGCGTAGCCCGCCGAAACTCACTATAGCGGCGCTGGTGTCGCTCCCTGGTGATGTCGCTGCAGAGCGACCCGTGCTCGCATGGCCGTATGTCGCGATCTTGATCGCGGAAGCGGTGATCTTGAGCGCGCTCGCCGCGCGGTTCACGAGCGAGCCACCGTTGGCTTACGAGCTCGGGTGGGCGGGTGTCGCTTCGATGCTCTTGATGCAGCTCTACTCGCTGCGCCGACGCGTGCGCTGGTTCCGTACGTGGGGGCCGCTGCGGACGTGGCTCGACGCGCACATCTTCCTGGGCCTCCAGGGCTTCGTGCTCGTCGCCTATCACAGCATCGGCATCTCGCCGAACGCGAACCTCGCCGCTCTTAACTTCGGGTTGGTCTCGACCGTGATCGTGTCGGGGGTGACGGGGCGATACCTGTACGGCTGTATTCCTCGTGCGCGAGCAGGGCAGGCGGTCGAGCATGCCGAGCTCGTCGAGATGCTCGGCGACATGGCGCTGCCCGCGTCGTTGCGCCGCGAGTGCCACGGCCTCGCGGATCTCGTGCGGCTCGATTTCGCGCGCCGGCGCCTGCTGCAGGGGCTCGTCAAGAGCGGCGCGGTCGAGCAGCGGCTCGAGGCAACGCGGCGCTCGATCATGCTCGCGTTCCGGATCTCGGGCCTCGAAGTCGCGGAGCGCTGGTTCTCACGGTGGACGCTGTTTCATCGTCCGCTCGCCTTTCTCTTGCTCGGGATCACGAGCCTGCACGTGCTCGCGCATTTTGCCTATGCGATGTGAGCTCGTGATCAGCGCTGCGCTCGTGACGCTGCTCGCCCGCGAAGCGGGGGCGGACGTGCGCGCCCTGGTCGCCATCGATAGCTATGTCGCGACACAGCCGGGCTCGACGGCCGACGACGAAGCCGACCTCGCGCTCTCCGCACACCTCGAGTACAAGGGCGAGCAGCGCTCGGCGATCGTCGACTACGTCGATCGCGAGTCGTTGATCGACGGCACGCCGCGCCGCGAGCTCCACGAGCTGAACTATGTCGATCGCTCGTTCTCGCACTGGGTGCTCACGGTCGGGCGCTTTCGCGTGCCCGGCGGCTACTGGTTGATGACCGATGGCCTCGGCATCGCGCGGCGCTGGGGCGATGTCGAGGTCGGCGTGTTCGGCGGCAATCGTTCGTTCACGAATGCCCGTGCCGAGACCCTGCTCACGGCATCGCCGACGCCGCTGCCGCTCGTCGGTGCCTCGATCACGACGCACGGCGAGGTCCAGCTCGCGCTGTCGTACACGCTAACCAAGGATCGGATCGCGCTCTATCGCGGCGATAACGCGACGGGTGACGTGTTCTTCAAAAGCGAGCGGCCCGAGCAGTTTGTCGACGGCGAGCTCGTGGCGGCGGTCGGCGAGCACGACTTTGTCACCGGCGGCGTGAATGTCGGCAGTCGCTACCTCGTGACGTACTCGGCGGATCCGATGCGCGTGACCGACGACCCCGCGCTCGAGAAGGTGTGGTTCGGATCGCAAGCGGTGTACGCGCTCTACGATCATCGCCACGGCCCGTGGCGGCTCGACGCGATCCTCGCCGGGCTGCGTACCAAGCTCGGGCAACAGAGCGCCAATGTCGCGCTCGCGCCTCTGACCGGTTCGTTCGGCGAAGCGACGTTGCGCGCGACGTGGCTCGATGGCAGGGCGAACCACCTCGATGCGCGCTATCGCGCTCGGGTATGGGGCGATGGCGGCAGCTCGCATCGCGTCGAAGCCTCGGGCGAGCTTCGTCGTGGCCTGTTCGATCTCGATGCACGCGCAGGGCTCGACGTGCACCGCGTGCAGGCAACAGCGCCGGGCTACACGAGCTCGACCTCGTTCATCGGCCGGCTCGGCGTCGGCGTGAAATCGACCGAGTATGAACTGCTCTGCGGGATCGCGGCGGTCGACACGATCGTCGACGAGCTCGAGCCGCTCGACGACGGTTCGACACGCGCGCCGTACACGCTCGAAGCGCGCAGCTATGCGTTCGTCCACGCATTCACCACACGCGATGGCTGGTTCGGTGGCATCGATGGCGAGGCGAATCTGCGTGGCGACGGCGTGCGGGTCCTGGCCCAGCTGGGGTTCGCTCGATGAACAGCTCGAGGATCATGAAATGGGCACTGATCGTGCTCGTGTGGTGCGCGGGTATCACGCACGCCCAGGTCGGATCGGTCTCGCCGGGCAAGCTGTCGGCGTCGCACGCGGCGTTCGAGAACCAGTGCAATCGCTGCCACGTCCCGTTCGGCGGCATCCCACAGGCCACGTGCCTCGGCTGTCACACCGCGCTCGCCGATGCGATGGCGAAAGGCATCGGCTACCACCCGAGTGTGAAGACGCAGGCGTGTACCACCTGCCACAAAGAACATCGCGGCCGCGATGCTGCGGTGTCGCCGCCACCGCCTGCGGGTTTCGATCATCGCACCGCCGCGTTTCACGCCGATGGCAAGCACCAGACGCTCGCGTGCGACAGGTGCCATCCGCAGGTTGGCGCATCGCGGCGCTGGGTAGGCATCCCGGTCAAGTGCGAGGGCTGCCACGCCGATCGTCACAAGGGCAGCTTCGGTTCCGCGTGCTCGAAGTGCCACACGAGTAGCGGATGGGCGCCGACGATCCGCAACGAGAAGAATCACGTCACGCCGATCGCCGGTGGACACGCGAATCTCAAGTGCCAGGACTGCCACAAGGCTGGCTTGCACCTCGCGCCGCAGCAATCGTGCTCGCTGTGTCACGCCGAGAAACACGGCGGGACCAAGGTCGAATGCAGCACGTGCCACACCGTGATGGGCTGGAAGCAGGTCACGTACACCCACGATTTCTGTCCATGCAAATTGCCGGGCAAGCATCAGACTGCGCCGTGCCTGGCGTGCCATCCGGCTTTCAAGTTCAATCCGACGCCGTTCGACTGTGCATCGTGCCACGACAAGGAGCGCAAGCACGAGCCGCTCGGTGCGTGCTCGCAGTGCCACTCGGCGCTGTCGTGGAAGACGAAGGCCTTCGACCACAATCGCACCGCGGTCGCGTTTCCGCTCACCGGCAAGCACCTGCTACTCGGATGCGAGAACTGCCACACCGAGAAGGGCAAGTTCCGGTTGCCCAAGCACGAGTGCCAGAGCTGCCACGCGGTGGCAAAGCACGGCGAGTTCGGCGCCTGCGCCAAGTGCCACACGACCGCGGCGTGGACCCCTTCGAGCTTCGATCATGTGACGACGCGGATGCCGCTCACGAACGCGCACGCACAGGTCAAGTGCCAGGATTGCCATCCAAGGCTCGTGACCGCCGCGTTCAAGCCCGGCGCGTGCAAGCTCTGCCACACCGATCCTCATGCGGGTCAGTTCGATGCGACCTCGAAGCCGGGCGGTGATCCGACCTTGATCAAAACACCGACAGCACCGACTCACATCGTGCGTGCCGGGCGTGCGTGCATCGATTGCCATACGCTCGATGCCTGGAAGCCCTCTACGCTCAGCGCGATGAACCACGGCGAGATGGGCTTCGCGCTCAACGGCGCGCACGCGAAGGTCGCGTGCGTGGGCTGCCATCGCGGTGGACAGTTTTCCGGCGCGCCTCACGACTGCAACCAGTGCCACACCGACTTTCGCCATCACGGTCGGTTCGGGGCCACGTGCGCCGACTGCCACGGCGAGACCTCGTGGACGCCCGTCGCGGACTTCGATCACGCGCGCACGGGCTTTCCGCTCGACAACGCGCACGGCAAGCTCGGCTGCAGGAAGTGCCATGGCAACAACGGGACCAAGCTCGTCGCGGTGGCTGCGCCGACCGCGTGCCAGACCTGTCATGCCGCACCTCATGGCAAGCAATTCGGCGAGGTCTGCACGAAGTGCCACTCGACCAAAGGCTTCCACGATGTCCCGAAGTTCGATCATTCGACGACCGCGTTTCCGCTCGAGCTTCGCCACGCGACGCTGCCCTGCTTGCAGTGCCACGACGCGAAGGAGCATCCGACGATCAA
>JAYVLQ010000182.1:0-6968 GCA_043759355.1 Kofleriaceae bacterium | reverse complement strand
TGTCAAGGCGGCGGCGCAGAAGCGAGCGACGCGGCGGCTCAGGAAGGACATGAAGGGAAAGTCGCCGGCGGACCAGAAGACGGTCGCCAAGGCGCATGGAGGATAGGCCGGTCCATGCGGCTTTTCGGGGCGGCGAACGCAGGCTAACGCATCGTTGCCATCTACTTCTACGGCGGCAAGCTCGACCTCTACCCGGCCGCCCACTCATGAGCTCCATCACACGAGTAGCGGACGGATCATTCCGCCGACGAACACGACCTGTTCGCGCAGAAGTTCGAACCGCATCTGAGGCTCGCGGTGGAAGCAAAAAACGAACAACCAACTCGTTGATTGAAAACGCCGGCCTGACCGCCGGCGTTTTCTTTTGTCCGGAACCGACCCGTTTCGCCCCGATGTTGGCACGTTGTGCTCTGTGCGAAACCTCACGGAGCACGCGCGTTTCGCTTACCCGACACCTACCCGCTCGGGCTATGGAGTGGCGCATGGTTCCAGGCGCCTCCGACGGTCGCTACACGCTCCAAGTCGAGCTCGCGCGCGGAGGCATGGGGCGGATCTGGGTGGCGAACGATGCGAGGCTCGATCGCAAGGTCGCGATCAAAGAGCTGCTCGATGGTCAGCGCTCCAGGTTCGAGCGCGAGCTCGCGCTGACGTCGCGGCTCGACCACCCTTCGATCGTCAGCGTGCAGGACGGTGGGACGTGGGAGGACGGCAAGCCGTACTACGTCATGAAGCTCGTGCACGGCGAGTCGCTCGATCGCGCGATCGATCGCGCGCAGAGTGCTGCGGCTCGCGTGGCACTGCTTCCGTACGGCCTCGCAGTCGTCGACGCGCTCGCATATGCGCACGCGCAAGGCATCGTGCATCGCGACCTCAAGCCGGAGAACATTCTCGTCGGCGATTTCGGCGAGACGGTCGTCATCGACTGGGGCTTGGCGAAGGATCTACGGGCGACGACGCCGGAGCTCGTGGATGGTCCGTATCGCGACCTCGTGAAGGATGGCGAGACGCTGGGCGGCGAGGTGCTCGGCACGCCGGCGTACATGGCACCCGAACAAGCGATGGGCGATGCCGTCGACCAGCGCGCGGACGTCTATGCGCTCGGGGCGGTGCTCTACCACATGCTCTCGGGAACGCGTCCGTATCGGGGTGCGACAAGCGAGGACGTGCTCGCGGCGGTGATCGCTGGGCCACCACCTGCGCTGACCGGCGTGCCTCTCGATCTCGCGACGATCGTCAAGCAGGCGATGGCGCGCGACCCCGAGGATCGCTACGCGAATGCCGGCGATCTCGCGATCGATCTAAAGCGATTCCAGACCGGCCAGCTCGTGACAGCGCACCACTACACGACCGGCCAGTTGCTCGCGCGCTGGACCAAGCGACATCGCGGCGCGGTGGCCGTCGGCGGCCTCGCGATCCTCGCACTCGCGGGCTTCGCGGTGTACAGCTTCGCACGGATCGTTCGCGAGGAGCACGACGCGCAAGCGGCGAGGGCGCTCGCGGAGACCCATCGCGAGGTCGCCGAAGCGCGCCGGATCGCAGCTGAAGGGCTCGTCACGTTCATGCTCGGCGACCTTCGCGACATCCTCGACCCGGTCGGCAAGCTCGTGCTGCTCGAAGAGCCAGCGAAGAAGGCGCTCGCGTATTTCGACGCGCGCCCCGGCCATGAAGCGCTCGTGCTCGAAGAACGCGGGTTGCGTGCGGTCGCATTGCGCAATCTCGCGCTCGCGCTGCGCGGAAAGGGCGAGCTCGCGGGGGCAGAGACGCAAATGCGCGCCGCGCTCGCGGAGCGGGCGGCGTTCGTCGCCGAAGGTGGCCGCGACCATGGCCCCGACCATGGCAGCCTCGATGCCACGCTGCACGCGGACCTCGGCGACATGCTCGTACTCCGGGGCGATGCCAAGGGTGCACTCTCCGAGTACGCGACCAGTGTCACGATATTCGCAAACCTTCACGACGATGGGGCTCGGGTGGCCGAGGAGACGCTGCACAGCAAGCTCGGCGATACGCTGCAGCAGCTAAACGACCTGTCCGGGTCCGAGAAGGAGTACGGCTTAGCCGAAGCGCTGGTCACGTCTCGCATCCACGCGCACCCCGATGACGTCGGCGCCCGGCAGGCGCTCGTCGCCGCGTCCCAGGGCGTTGCGGGCGTGATGCAGGCACACGGCAATCTCGTCGGTGCGCTCGCGAAGCTCCAATCGATCGATGCCGAGCTCGCGACCTTCGCCGCCGCGCATCCGGGTGACATGGCAACCCAGCGCATGCGAGCGATCTCGCTGCATCGCATCGGCCTCGTGCAGCTCGCGATGAAAGATGGGGCGGATGCGATCGCATCGTGGCGGGCGAGCGCGGCGATCTCCGACCAACTCGTCGCGTACGATCCCGACAATGCCGGCTGGCAAGACGAGCGTGCTTTGACCTATGGCCGGCTCGCCGCGGCGTTCCGAGATGCGGGCGACCGCGAAGGCGCGGTCGCGGCGTATCGACAAGCGATCGCGATCTTGCATGCGCTGTCGGTCAAAGACCCGGCGAATCACTTTGCGAAGCGCGACGAGATCCAGGTCGTGGTCGGCCTCGCAGCTTTGTTGACCGAGCAGAAGCGCTGGAAGCTCGCCACGGATCAGGCGTCGCTGGGCGTCGCGATGGCAGAGGCGCAATGGCAGCGCGCTCCGACGAATCACACCAATGGTCGCGCACTGACCGCGGCGTACGCGACGCTCGGAACGGCAGCGCTCGGTCAGAAGATCGATGCGCGCGAGATCATGGGCAAGGAGCTCGACCTCGCGCGGTCGCTCGCGGCGAGTGACAAAGATGATCAGCTGCAGATCGATCTCGCAGAGGCGCTCGTCGATCTTGCCGATGCGCGCTGTGCGAGCGGCGGCGATGCGCGCGCGCTGTACGCCGAGGCCGCGGCGCTGGTCTCGAGCCACGCGGTCGACGACGACTGGCGACAGCTCGCCACGGAGCTGCACGCGCGAGCCGTGGCGTGCAAGAAGTAGTCTGTCTCGATGATCTCGACGCGTTCGCGCTCGTCAACGGCGCGTACGCTGCCGAGACGTTGTCTCGCGTGCTCGCGCACGTCGATGGGTGCACGAGCTGTTACGAGCTCGTCGAGGGGTTGTGCGATGTGGACGCGCACACGATCGCGAGCGATGCGCTGATCGGTCACGAGGTCGCCGCGTATCTCATCACGGCAGTCCTCGCCGGCGGCGGGATGGGCCGCGTGTATCGCGCGACCGATCGCGTGCGAGGTCGCGACGTCGCGCTCAAGGTGCCGCACTCCAATGGTCGCTGGATCGAGCGCCGATTCCAACGCGAGATCCAGATCACGGCGCGGCTCGGCCATCCCGGAGTCGTGCCGCTCTATGACAGCGGTGCGTTCCAAGACGGAACCCCGTTCTTCGTCATGCCGCTCGTCGACGGGATCTCGCTCGAGCGTGCGATCACGAACGCCGTGAATCGCGAGCAGCGCCTCGGGTTGGTCGACCATATCGCGGCTGTCGCGACGACGATGGCGTTCGTGCACGAGCGTGGCATCGCGCATCGAGATCTCAAGCCGCACAACGTGCTCGTCGGTAAATTTGGCGAAACCGTGATCTTGGACTGGGGCCTCGCGAAAGAGCTTGGTATGCCAGCGCCCTCGCTGCGGCAGGTGTCCGTGGGCGTCGCAGGGGCTCGACCTGATGGCGCGACGCTGCTCGCCGGTCGCACCACCCGGCCCGGTGACGTGCTCGGCACCCCTGCATTCATGGCCCCCGAGCAAGCGCGTGGCGAGGAGGTCGATCAGCGGGCGGACGTCTATGCGATCGGTGCGATGCTCGAACAGTTGCTCGTCGGATTTCTTCCGCGCAAGGCTGCGGATGCCGCACTCGCGCATGCTCCGCAGGGATTGGTCGCAGTGTGCCGGCAGGCGATGGCTGCCGAGCGAGCGGCGCGATTCTCGAACGCCGGCGAGCTCGTCACCGCGCTTCGCGCGGCACGGGCGCCCATGACCGAGCCGGCGTCGTCGTCGTGGCGAAGGTTCTTGGGCCGGTCGTGACCGCGGTCGCTGCACACGTGCAACGTGCACGAGCCGCGTGGCCGACCTTGGTCTTCGACGAGCGCGCGTATCGCGCCTGGTTGACGGCTGATGACACCGCGCTGGCGGCGGCAGAGGCAGGCGAGGTGCTCCTGTGCTGGGCGGCTGCTTGCCAAGATCCGGAAGCGCTCCGCTTGTTCGAGACGCATTTCATTTCCCAGATCCCGACGGCGCTCCGCCGGTTCGGCAGCGACGCGGCGTTCGTCGATGAGGTCGCACAGCGCGTGCGCGTGAAGTTACTCGTGGCACCGGCAGGGGAGCTCGCGCCGATCGCGCGCTATGCGCTCGGCGGCGGACTCGGCGGGCTCGTGCGGGTCGCTGCGATTCGCGAGGCCCTCACACTGCGGCGCGGCACTTCCGATCGCGTGAACGACGGAGGCGTACCGCTCGAGGCACTCGTCGGCGAGGCTGATCCGGAATTGCGCTCCCTCAAAGAGCGTTACGCCCGCGAATTTCAGCGCGCGTTCACCGCAGCACTGGCCGAGCTCGCGCCGCGCGAGCGCCAGTTACTGCGTCTCAACCTGTCGGCCGGTGCGTCGATCGACGACATCGCTCGCATGTACCAGACCCACCGCACGACCGCAGCGCGCTGGTTGAACGCTGCCCGCGATCGCCTTGCCGAGGCGACTCGTGGGCAGCTGACGTCCTCGCTCGGCATCGCCGAGACCGAGCTCCAGAGCCTGATGCGCCTGATCCGGACCGAGGCGCCTCGCCTGCTCGACTCGATCCCCGCCGATCGCGACGACGATTGATCTCGCAGACTTAGCAGATTGTTCACGACATCGTGCGACTTGGCGCGCAACGGGTCGTTGAGGCAGCAAGATGACGCTCGCCAAGAACCTCCTTAGCCTTGCTCTCGTGACCGCAGCCGCCGTTCCCGCCCATGCCGATTCGTGGGCGAAATCTCAGATGTCTGCGGCCTCGTCGTACTTCCCGACGAGCGGTACCACCATGGTCGTCGCCGTCGGCAACGGCGCCGTACCTGCGGCCGGTGCATTGCTCGAGGCACTGCAAGGCAGCGCGCTCGAGCTCGCGACCGATGCCCGCGCGCTCGGCAAAGTCGACGACAAGTCCGACGATCAGATCGTCAAGCTCGCCTTCACGCGCCCGATCAAGCGGGTCGCGATCGTGCGCGTGTTCCCGTCCGGCGGCGTGACCAAGGCGGTCGTCACGGTCTACGCGGCGCAAGGTCAAGTCTCGACCGCGTTCACGGTCGTCCCTGGAAAGGACCTCGCCGAGAACCCGAATCCAAAGGCGGCGAGCGACGGCGTCGCGCGCGACGAGATGGAGAGCGTGACGGGAGCTCGCGGCGGTGGCAGCGGCGAGGGCGGCGACATCACGTATCAGCACGAGAAGATTGTCGGCGTCACGGGCTACGGTGTCGTGTCCTTCGACAACGTCACGTTCGCGAAGAACGGTCACCCGATCGTCGACGTGCCGGCCCTCTACGATGCGCTCGACATGAAGGTGGAGGCGACGAGCTACCGGGCGATGTCGGAAGACCACAGCAAGTGGGGGGGACGCGGCGCGATCCTGACGACGCTCGGCACGATTGGCCTCGTCACGTTCGGCACGCTCGCACTCGCAGCGCCGTCGAATGACTACGACGTCAACACGGGGATGTCTACACCGGCCGATAACACCTGGATGTGGGTTGCGACGGGCATCAGCGCGGGGGCCCTCGTGTTTGGCGCGTATGAATGGGCAGCACATCCCGCGCCGAACTCGCTCACGGCGGACGAGGCGATCACGCTCGTCGACAAGCACAACGCGAAGAAAGCTCAGACTGCCGAGCTTCACTTCACTCCGGTCGCCTCGCCCAGTGGCGGTGGCTTCATCCTCGGCGGACACTTCTAGTGCGCATCGCGATCGTGGCGGTGTGCCTGCTTGCGAGGATCGCGGCTGCGGATTCGCTTGCCGACCAAGAAGACGCGCAGGTCAAGCTGTTCGCGAAGGTCGCACCCGCGGTCATCTTCATCGGCGATGATAAGTCGCTCGGCACCGGCTTCTTCGTCACCGCCAAAGGGCTCGCCCTCACGGCCGCGCACGTCGTCGATGGCGATCAGTCGGTCGCGGTGGTGCTGTACGGCGGCAAGCGCACGCGTGGCAAGGTGGTCGCGCGCAATGCCGATTTCGACGTGGCGCTGCTCCAGGTCGCCGTCGAGCAACCGGTCGCGACGCTAACGCTCGCGATCGCTGTGGATCTGAGGGTCGGCCAGTGGGTCGGCGCGGTCGGCCACGGCCTCGGCGGCGTCTGGGCCTACACGATCGGCATGGTCTCCAACCTGTACGAGAACAAGCAGGGGACCAAGATCGTTCAGACCCAGATTCCGCTCAACCCTGGCAACTCCGGTGGGCCGATCTTTGATCGCACGGGACGCGTCGTCGCGATCGTGTCGCGCGGAGCCACGACCGCGAACAGCATCAACCTCGGCGTCCACGTCGCCGATGCGTTCCTGGTGTTCGATCAGCTGCTGCCGGTGTGCGACTGCTTGGCGATCGACGTCAAGGGCGCGGAGCCGGTGTTCCTTGACGACGCGATGATCGGTAAGGGACCGCGCGTGCTCGTCGCGCCAAAGCCGGGCGAGCACACGGTCTCCGTGGTCGTCGACGGTAAGCAGATCGCGAGGGTGATCCATTTTCCGGCGGACCAGCGACTCAAGCTGTGATGAACCGCGGAACGAGCTGCTGCCTACGGCAGGCATCTACGTTCTCGACGCGAATTTCGACCGGCCTTATCGACGACGTTCGGCTCTACGACCACATGCTTGCGCCCGCCGAGCTGCAGTCGCTCGCCAATCAGCTCTGGGGTCGCTATCTCGTGTGAGCTCCTTAGCATCCTCGTGACATCCAGTGACGACGACTTCGACAAGCTCGCGCGGGCGCGATCCAC
>JAYVLQ010000181.1:0-32950 GCA_043759355.1 Kofleriaceae bacterium | reverse complement strand
GCAGGGCACCCACCTAACACCGTCGTTACCGCTGCCCACAGGCTAATGACCGACGCGATCGGACGACGCATGTGGGCGATAGACACCGCCGATCCTGTTGCGGTTCCCGCTGGCGACCTCTTCGCATACAGTGCCCCGGATGCGCTCGGTTCTCCTCGTGGCCTTGGTATCGGCGGCCGCCGGTCTATCGGCTGCGTCCGCCGCCCCCGCGAAAAAGGCCGTCAAGAAGACGCCCCCGCCCGCGACGAAACACGCGAATTCGAGGTTCCAGAATTCGAGCAACGCCGATGCAACTCCCGCCGTGAAGTACGGCGCACTCGAAGCCGAGGACTGCAAGGCCGAGCTCGGTACGCGCCACATCGGCTACATCGAAGAAGCCGCGCGCGGCGTGAAGATTCCGGTGCGCCTGACCGGCACGTTGCACGGCGTCGAGTTCCGCACCGACGCCAGCGATACCAAGCGTGCCGATTCACCGTACGAGATCGCGGATTGCCGGCTCGTGCTCGCGATGGACGACTTCGCCCAGATCCTCGAGAAGCACGACATCGTGCAGGTGCGGCACTACTCGATGTATCGGCCGCCTCCGAAATCGTGGGCCGACGACCGCATCGGGGGCCAGCACAACGGTGCGCTCGCGCTCGATGCAGGTCGGTTCGTGAAGAAGGACGGCAGCACGCTCGACGTGCTGAAAGATTTTCATGGCAAGATCGGCGCGCAGACCTGCGGCGATGGCACGGGCCCTCACTCCGCGAGCGAGAACGCGAAGGAGCTTCGTGACATCCTGTGCACGGCGGTCGACCAGCACATGTTCAACGTCGTGCTCACGCCCGATTTCAACCGCCCGCATCGCAATCACTTCCACCTCGAGGTGATGGCGAACGTGAAGTGGTTCCTCGTACATTGACGAGATGAGGGTGACGAGATGACGGTGCGTTGCGGGTGGGCCGAGAGCGAGCGCATGTGGGCCTATCACGACAAGGAGTGGGGCTTCCCCGTCCACGACGATCGCAAGCACTTCGAGTTCATGGTGCTCGAGGGCGCGCAGGCAGGACTGTCATGGTCGACGGTCCTCGACAAGCGCGAGGGCTACCGCAAGAACTTCGCCGCGTTCGATCCTGCCGTGGTCGCGAAGTTCACGCCGGCGCGGGTGGCCAAGATCCTGCTCGATCCAGGCATCGTACGGAACCGGCTCAAGGTCGAGTCGTGCGTGAAGAATGCGAAGCTGTTCCTGGACGTGCAGCGAGAGCACGGCTCGTTCGATAGCTACATCTGGGCGTTTGTAGGCGGCCAACCGATCGTCCATGCGTGGAAGACCAGCAAGCAAATCCCGCCGAGGTCCAAGCAGAGCGAAGCGCTGTCCAAGGACATGATCGAGCGTGGCTTCAAGTTCTGCGGCAGCACGATCATGTACGCGCACATGCAGGCGTGCGGCCTCGTCAACGATCACCTCGTCGCGTGCTTCCGCTACGAGGCCTGCGTCACGGGCACGCGTCGAACTGGCCAGCACCGTCGCGCGTGACATCCGAGCCGAGTGCGATGCCCGTGTCCTCGAGGACATGACCGCGCTGATCGGTCACCCGAAATGCATAGGGCCCGTTGCCGAGGCCACCGCTCGGCGAGATGAAGAAGTTGTAGTCCGCGCGCGTGAGCTCGATGTACGCCCCGGCCTGCATGACCTCGAGCGTGGCGACCGGATAGCGCGCGTTGCGGATCTGGATCGCCTGGTAGTACTGCATGTCGCCGGCCTTGAAGTAGTAGCCGATCGGTCCACTGACGCTGCACGCCACCTCGTGCCACGTGATCGGCACGCGGCCCGCGGCGTGATCCGCGATCATGTCGAACGCCTGGGGTGACAGATCGAGCGAGCCCTTCAAACACTCGGGGCACTGATCGACGATCCGCACCGTCACCGAGCCCTTGGGCCCGGTGACGCTCACGCACGCGCCGCACCACACGGCATCGCCGTAGTCGGGGTGGTTCATCGCCGCGACGAGCAGATCGTTCGGCGATGCATCGAAGCTGCAGTTCCCGGTGCCGTCGGCGCCGTAGTACGTGCCGTCGCCTGTCTCGTCGGCGGGCACCGCGCTGCAGCTACCACCGACGATCGTGCCGGAGTCCGGATCGGCCGTACTCGCATCGCTGCCACCACTTCCGCTGCCACAGGCAGCGAGCATCACGAACGCGACAGCGAGCTTCACTCGGCCAGCCTACCGAGGCTGTCAAATAAAGTCCTCCGCGATCACGGACCAATCGTCGTGGGCATGACCGCGCTCGGCACGACGGCGAGTGCGACATGTGCGCGATCGACTCGCGCGGGTCGACTACGTCGTCGAGCGTGCCTGGATCGCGCTCGAAACCGTCAGCTGCGTCTCGCGATTGCGGGTCTCGATCTGGATGTCGACCGCTTCGGCATCGATCTCGACGTAGCGCGCGATCACGGCCGCGATCTCTTTACGCATCTCTTGCAGCCGACCGCCATCGAGGCCGGTGCGATCGTGCGCGAGCACGAGGTGCAAGCGGCCTTTCGCCACTTCGCGGCTCGGCTTGCCGCTGAACAGAGTCTTGATGTTCTGCCACATGATAGTCACCTTACGCCGCCGTCGCAGACAGCCCGAGCGCCCGGCCGATGCGAGCAAAGAAGCCAACCGGCTGGCGGTCCTCGACTTCGTGACCGGCGATCAGCTTCGCGATCCGCAGCAGCTCCTTCGCCGCCAGCGATTTGCCGGGCTCGAGCACGGCTGGAATGCCCTTGTTCGTCGTCGCGATGATCTGGTCATCGAGCGGCACCGCGCCGAGCATCT
Organism: Kofleriaceae bacterium; assembly: GCA_043759355.1. Taxonomy (GTDB): domain Bacteria; phylum Myxococcota_A; class Polyangia; order Haliangiales; family Haliangiaceae; genus JABFXX01. The sequence goes on along the minus strand of JAYVLQ010000181.1, from coordinate 30,149 downwards.
CGAGCGCGAGGATCTCGATCACGTCGGCTTGCGACAGCATGTCGCCCTTCTTGACGAGCTGCGGCGAAATCCGATTGACGATCAGGCGCGCCGAAACATCCGCTTGCGCGAGCAGGCCGACCACGCGATCCGCATCGCGGATCGACGAGACTTCCGGCGTCGCGACCACGATCGCTTCGTCCGCGCCCGCGATCGCGTTCTTGAACCCTTGCTCGATACCGGCCGGGCAATCGATCAGCACGTAGTCGTGGGTGTTCTTGAGCTCGGTGACGAGCTTGCGCATGTCGTCGGGCGTCATCGAATCTTTGTCGTCGGTCTGCGATGCCGGGAGCATCCAGAGGTTGTCGAGACGGCGATCTTTGATCAGCGCCTTCTGGAGCGTGCACTTGCCGCGGATCACGTCGACCGAGTGGAACACGATGCGGTTCTCGAGCCCCATGACCACGTCGAGGTTACGCAACCCGATGTCGGCGTCGACGAGAACGACCGAATGACCGAGCTGTGCGAGCGCGGTTCCGAGGTTGGCAGTGGTCGTCGTCTTACCGACTCCACCTTTTCCTGACGTGATGACAATGGCGCGGCCCATGATGTAACTCCTTAGATGCTGGTAGCGAGGTTGTGCGGCAGGCGGCCCTGATAGCGTTCGACGATCATTTGCTCGCCTGTCGCATATGCGATCTCGGCGTCGTTCGACGAGGCATCGTTGTCGGCCGCACGCGCGACGCGACGACCGATACGAAGCTGCTGCGGCTCGAGACGCAGCGCCAAAATGAACCCGATGTCCTGGCCGATCGCTGCGTGGGCGGTGCCCCGCAAGCGGCCGAGCACGACGATGTTTCCCGTCGCGCGAACTTCCGCACCCGGGTTCACATCGCCAAAAACGATCAGATTTCCAACGTGATCGAGGATCACCCCCGAGCGGACCGGCCCGACGACGAGGCGGGTGCCTTCGGTCGCCAGGTTTGCGATTTCCGGCATCGCCGCGAGGGTGCGCGGGATGCTGGTACGGGTCGGCTCTTCGAACGATTCGGCGTCCGCGAGCATGACCGGGCTCACGAGCTCGGTCGTGACGGCGATCGGCGGACCACTGTGGGTTGGGCCTTCGTCGTCGAACTGATTCGGGGCGGAGCCCTCGGCGAGGCCGAGCTTGGGCACCGGGCCGCTCTCGATGATCTCGGCGACCGGCAGTGGCGCGCGGATGGCGCCGATTTCGATGATTCGCAGCTCGTACTTGGTGGCGAGCCCGACGAGCGCGACGAGGCACTCGTTCGAGAGCGCCCGGTGATCATGGGCCTGGTTGACCTGGCCGGCCAGGCCCACCACGATGCGGACGCTGGAGCCCTTGAAGAACGCGGGCGCCTCGGCGAGCTTGGGCTCGAGCGCGGTGATGATCGCCGCGGTGTTCGCGCTGGCGTCAACATTCCACTCGAGGCCCCGCGCGGTTCCGCGCAGCAAGGCAGCAGGTCCTGCTGACTCGATCTCCATCACAAGCGCGGCGTTGAACGAGTCCATGGGGTCTCCATGAAATGCGTAAGGCCTCGGGCGCTATGCGGGCAACTTTTCGACTAACGACGTGCGCGTTTTTTTCGAAACCCAGGAAGAAAGAAGAAGATCCCGAGTGCGCCGGCCGGCCACAGCGACGAGGAATTCGCCCCCTGGCAGCCGCAGCCCGCGGGCGGGCTCATCTCGATCGCGGGACCGAGCCCCGCGTCGCTGGCCCCGACCGGCGGCGGCTGGATCGTGAAGGCGTCGAGGTCGGCATCGGAGCCGAAGAACCGGTCGACGTCCGCGCCGGCCGCGAGGCCCGGGACCGTCCCCGTCGCGGAGTACTGCCAGAACACCGCGGTGGTCCACGGCGTGGGGATGGTCGCGCAGCTGTTGTACGAGGCGATGAACAGCGGGTAGTCGGCGAGCCGCGCATCGGTCATCGCGACCGCGGCGAACCACGAAGGGTAGCTGTAGATGATGGGCTTTCGGCCGGTCGCGTTCTCCACCGTATCGAGCCAGTCGAAGATCCGTTGCTTCAAGACCGCGGCGGTCGCCCAGCCCGAATCGCCCGAGTGCTCGCAATTGGCTTGCGAGGCGCCTTGGGTCGCGGCGGTCGGGCACTCGATGTCGAGCATCGCCGGGAGGTCGCCGACGCCGAGGCCGCCGGTCGCTTCGATCGCGGTCAGGAATGCCTGCGCCTGCGCGACGCCGTCGATCGTCGCGTCGAAGAAGTGGTACGGGCTGCGCCGCAGACCGTTGGTCTGCGCACCGGCCCAGTTCGTCGGGAACGAGCTCTGCGTGTTGTAGTTGCCTTGCGTCGCCTTGATGAACGCGAAGCCGCGACCCGAGGCATGGACCTTCGCCCAGTCGATCGTGCCGGTCCCATTATAGACGTCGAGACCTTCGACCACGGTGTCGGCGCACTTGGTGAGCGACTGATCGACCGTCTGCGTGACGGGCTCCGGTTGCGACGTGGTGCACGCCGCGACGAAAACTGCGAACGGTCCCCATCGCATGCCAGGACACTAGACGATGTCTCGCGCGCGTACCAGATACGAAATCGGTACGGTTCGGAAGTACGTCGCCAAAGCCGGTGCGACGCGTGTGACATGGCGCGACATACGCGTGATTTCGCAGGATTTGGACTCGTGTCGTTGGACCGGTTCCTGCGTAGGGGCAGTGGCATGAAGTATTTGGTGATCACCCTCGTTCTAGCCGCTGGTTGCGCTGGCCAGCAGCCGCACTTCGTCAACGTCGCTGCGGTTCGCAACGACATCAACGCGAAGATCAAGGATGGAAGCAGCACGCGCTACGTCGTCAGCATGGGCCACACGACGAACGAGAGCGCTGTCGTCTACACCCAGAGCGACAAGAGCGCGCCGCTCGTCGAGGAGAACTGGAGCCGCGCGCAAGGCGCGTGGAAGATGACGGAAGTGAAAGCTGCCAAAGACCAGGCGCACATCTAGCGGTACAACCGTCGGGTGAACTGGACGTTCGCCTCGCATGCATGGCCGGCACAGCCGGGCGAGTCCGTGGACCGGATGTCGGCATTCTTCACGGTCACCGGTCGCCAGCTGGCGTGGCCGCCTGGCACCTACCAGCTCAAGACCCCGCACGTCGCGTTCTGGGACGCGCACGCGGTGGTCGTCGAGGCGCGGGCGCTCGTCGTGTTCGATGCCGAGCGCGCCACGCCGACGCGGCTCGAGCTCGCGGAGCTCGTGTTCGTCCCACAGCGCGTGGCGATCAGCGAACGCATGCTCCACGTCACGAGCGCCTTCGGCACGATGCGGGTGCCGCTCGAAGAGCTCGAGCAGCTGGTCGACGGCGAGCAGGAGATCGCGATCGCGATCGTATATCCGCTGCGTAACCCCAGCGCGCGTGCGCAAGCTGTGGTCGCGGCAATCAGCGGCGACCACGCGCTCGTCAATGTCGGGCGCAGCCAGCTCCAGCTCGACTATCGCCAGTACGGGCTCGAGCGTGGCATGGAGGTCGCTCTCGTCGACGAGCTGTGGCCCGGCGGGTTCGTCGCGATCGACGTGCCGAACCGGCCGCGCCAGATCGTGATCGAGCCGCTACTGCCCTACACGGTGACCGCGAAGGTCAGCGCCGGCAAGGCCGACGCGGTCCCGACCAAGCTGCTCGCACGCCGCCCCGATCTTGACAAGCTGATCCACGAGATCAACGCGCATCCCCAGGACGATCAGAATCGGGCGGTGCTCCTCGATCTCCTCGCGGATCTCGGCGAACCGTGCTCCGCGCAGTTTGCACAGGCGCGCGCGGGGAGACCGATCTCCAAAGCGAAGCGCGCGATCGCGTTCGGTCCGCTCGCCGCGTTGTTCCACTCGATCGAGCTCGTCGGTGGCTTGCCCGATACCGCGACGCTCGCACGCGGCGCCTCGCCGGATCAGCTGCAGGCCGTGCTCGGAGATGCGCGCGTTGGTCTGCTACGCCGACTGCGGCTGAGCAATGGCTCGCGCGACAAGTACAAGCAGCTGCTCGCATCGCGAGAGCTCGTCGGGCTGCGCGCGATCGACGCGCCCGATGCGGCCGTGCTGACCGCGGCGCTCGAGGGAGGCCACGCGCTCACGCACCTGTACGAGGTCGGCTTTCACGATCGCTTCGTGAGCTCGGTGCTCTCGCAGCACGACTTTGACTCGGTTTGCCATCTCGAGATTCCGGTCGGCTACACGTGGGCCGCCGAGCTCGTGACCCGGATCATCGCGGACAGCGATGGCATCTTCGCGCGTGCCCCGCGCCACCTCGTGTTCCGCGAACCGCACGATATGAGCCTCGTGCTCGGGCGAAGTGTGTTCGGCGCGTTCCCATCGTTCGCGCCACACACGACGGTCTCGGTTCACGGCGTGACGCTCCGTCGCTCGGAAAGCCACATCGTCGCAACCCTCGACTCGGAGGGTGAACGGATGTTGCTGCCCATCCTCGCGGAGGTCCTCCCCGAGGCTCACATGCTGTTCGGTCCCGCGCACACGTGACCCTCGCTCGACGCCCCGAGCTCGATCAGCTGATCCGCGAGATCGCGGCGCATCCGGAGGACGATCAGCATCGCAGCGTCCTGATCGATCTGCTCGCGGACCTCGGTGAGCCGTGTGCGGCATTGTTCGCGCAGGCGCGCGCCGGTCAGCCGATCTCGAAGGCGAAGCGCTCGGTCGCATTCGGACCGCTGGCCGGGTTCTTCCGTTCGATCGAGCTCCAAGGTGGCTTACCCGACACCGCGACGATCGCGCGAGGTGTCTCGGTGGACCAGCTAGCGGCGGTGGTGAGCGATGCACGTAGTGGCTTGCTCCGCCGGGTCGTGCTCAGCGACGGCTCGCGCGAACGCTACACGCAACTGATCGCAGCAAAGGAGCTGGTCGGGCTGCAGATGATCGACGCGAGCGATGGCGCCATGTTGAGCGCAGCACTCGTCGGTGGTCATCACATCACACATCTCTACAGCGTCGCGTATTACGATCGGGCACTGAACGACGTGCTCGCGCGGCGCGACTTCGATTCGGTTCGCCACCTCGAGATCGGGGTCGTATTGACAGAGGCCGACGCGCTGATGACCCGCATCATCGACAACCGCGACGGGATCTACGCGCGCGTCCCGCGCCACCTCGTGTTGCTCGAACCGAGCCGCAGCGTCGCGTTTGCACGGAGCGTCTTCGCTGCGTTCCCGTCGTTCCCGCCACTCACCTCCGCTCACACGCAAGGCGTGACGCTCCGCCGCGAAGCCGAGCGGATCGTCGCGAGCTGCGAGAACGAGGCGTTGCGATCACTCCTGCTCGAGGTCTTGCCGGAGAGCCTTGCAGGATCTCGCGCCGCCCCGAGCTCGACCCCCTGATCCGCGAGATCGCCACGACCCCGAGCACGATCGAGATCGCGGTGTGCCGATCGATCTGCTCGCGGACCTATGCGAGCCGCGTGCGGCGCTGTTCGCACAAGCGCGCGAAGTCCTTCCCGAGGCGGTGGTTCGCAGCCATACTTCGAGCACGTGACCACCGTCGAGCAGTTGCAGTATTCGGACGATTTCGTGCGCACGCTCCCCGGCGATCCACGCACCGACAACCAGCGGCGGCAGGTCCACGAGGCGCTGTACTCGCGCGTCGAGCCGACCGCGGTGCCGGCACCGGAGCTCCTCGTCCTGGTGCCGGAAGTGGCCGCGCTCGTCGAGCTCGAGTCTTCACCCGAGCTCGTGCAAGTGCTCGCCGGCAATCGCATCGTCGCCGGCATGGCGCCGTACGCCGCGTGCTACGGCGGCCATCAGTTCGGCCAGTGGGCCGGCCAGCTCGGCGACGGTCGCGCGATCACGCTCGGCGAAGTCACCCATGCCGGCCAGACACTCGAGCTCCAGCTCAAGGGCGCCGGCCCCACGCCGTACTCGCGCACCGCGGATGGTCGCGCGGTGTTGCGGTCTTCGTTGCGCGAGCTCGTGTGCTCGGAAGCGATGTTTCATCTCGGCGTGCCGACCACGCGCGCGCTCTCGCTCGTCACGACCGGCCAGCCCGTGATGCGCGACATGCTGTACGACGGCCACCCCGCGAACGAAGCGGGCGCGATCGTCTGCCGTGTCGCGCCTTCGTTCTTGCGGTTCGGAACCTTCGAGCTGCCGACCGCGCGCGACGACAAAGCGACGTTGCAGGCGCTCGTCGATTACACGATCGGGAGGTTCTATCCCGGCATGTCGGTGGCCGAGATGTTCGACGAGGTCGCGCAGCGCACCGCGTGGATGGTGTGCGAGTGGATGCGCGTCGGTTTCGTGCACGGCGTGATGAACACCGACAACATGTCGATCCTCGGGCTGACGATCGATTACGGGCCGTACGGCTGGCTCGAGCCGTTCGATCTGACCTGGACCCCGAACACGACCGATGCCGCGAATCGCCGCTATCGGTTCGGCAATCAGCCAACGATCGCGCATTGGAACCTCGCGCAGCTCGCGAAAGCGCTGCTGCCCGTGTGTCCGGATCCGGAACCGCTGCGCCGCGTGATCGATCAGTGGCCGAAGCAGTTCTCCGAGCTCTATCGCGGCACGATGCTGCGCAAGCTCGGACTCAACGGCGGCGGCGACACGTTCGACGAGGATGATGGCCTGCTCACCTCGCTCGGCGAGCTGATGACCACGCTCGAGGTCGACTACACCCTGTTCTTCCGCCGGCTCGCCGCGCCGGAGCGAATCACCGAAGCGTGCTACGGCGAAGTGACTCCCGTCGAGCATGCGATCCTCGATCGCTGGATCGCTGGCTACCTTGCTCGAGCGAAGCTCGAAGGCCTGGCCGAGACCGAGCGTGCTCGGCGGATCTGCGAGGTCAACCCGATCTACGTGCCTCGCAACTACCTCGTCCAGGAGGTGATCGATGCCACCGACCGCGGCGATCGCGCGCAGCTCCTGCAACTGATCGACGTGTTCCGCGATCCTTACACCGAACGCGCCGGGCTCGCGCATTTCGCGGGCAAGCGCCCCGAGTGGGCGCGTCACAAGGTCGGATGTTCGATGCTGTCCTGCAGTTCCTGAGATGGCTCCCGGCGTCGACGTCTTCGCTGGCAACACCGTCGGGATGCCCCGCGCGAGGTGGAGCATTGGGTCACACGGTTCTTCGTGCGGGATGCGAGCGGTGTCGTCCGCATCGTAGCGCGCATCGTAGCGATCGCGCGCGGCATGAGGTGCGACCCGCCGCGGCCGATTCAACCCAAGAGATCGATCAGGTCCTTGGTCTGGAGCCTTGCGGCGGCGTCGGTACCTGCGAGCACGCCTGCGACGAGCGCGCGCTTGGTACCGTGGAGCGCGAGGATTTTCTCTTCGACGGTGCCGCGCGCGACGAGCCGATACACGGTCACCGGCTTGTCCTGACCGATGCGATGCGCGCGATCGGTCGCCTGATCCTCGACGGCAGGGTTCCACCATGGATCGAGGTGGATCACGTAGTCGGCGCCGGTGAGGTTGATCCCGGTGCCGCCAGCCTTGAGCGAGATCAAGAACACGTCGCGCTCGCCGGCCTGGAACCGCTTGACGAGATCCTGGCGCTCGCGCATCGGCGTCTCGCCATCGAGATACAGGTAGCCGACATTCGCGCGCGTGAGCTCGGCTTGGACCAAGGCAAGGTGCGACGTGAACTGCGAGAACACGAGCGCGCGATGGCCCTCGGAGCGCAGCTCCTCGACGAGCTCGATCAGGCGCTGCATCTTGGACGACGCGATGACCGAGCTCGGGTCGTAGAGCTTGGGATGCGAGGCCAGCAAGCGCAGCCGGGTGAGCGCCGCGAGCACCTCGAACCGGCGCTTGTCGATGTCGTCGTCCTTCTTCTTGGACTTGTCGAAGTTCGAAACCGCCGCGAGCCGCGCATCCTCGTAGAGCGCGGCTTCCTGCGACGACAGGGCGATCGGCACGAGGATCTCGATGCGTGGCGGCAGCTCGGGCGCGACCTCGGCCTTGGTGCGGCGCAAGAGGAACGGCCGGATCAGCCGCGCGAGCGCCCCACTCGCACGCTCGCTGCGATCGCGTTCGATCGGCACGCCGAACTGCGCGCGAAATTGGTCCCAGCTACCGAGCAGGCCCGGGAACACGACCGAGAACAGCGACCACAGCTCGCCGAGATGATTCTCGAGCGGCGTGCCCGAGAGCGCGATCCGGAACTCCGCCTTCAACATGCGCGCGGCCTTCGCGCGTTCGGTGCGCGGGTTCTTGAGCGCTTGTGCCTCGTCGATGACAAGCGTCGCAAAGCTTGTCTGCGCCAGCCCCATCGCATCGCGCGCGAGCAGGCCATAGCTCACGATCAGGACATCTTTCTTGGTCAGCAGGCGCAGCGCCGCCACGCGATCCGGCGCTTCTCCGTACACCACGGGATTCAAGCTCGGCGCGAACCGCGCGAGCTCGTCGACCCAGTTGAGAGCGACCGTGGTCGGCGCGAGCACGATCGCGGGGCCATGCTTGGCGCGATCGAGCAACAGCGCGATCGCTTGCACGGTCTTGCCGAGGCCCATGTCATCCGCGAGGCACCCACCCGCGCCCCACGCCGCGAGGCGCGCGAGCCACGCGTGGCCTTCGACCTGGTACGGGCGCAGCGTCGCGTTCAGGGTGGCCGGCGGCTTCGGCTTACGCCGCGTCGCCGCTGCCAGGCGCTCGGTGAGCCCCTTCCAGGTCTCGTCCATCGTGACCTCGGCGCCCTCCTCGACGAGCTTTTGGACGAACGGTACCGCCGCGATCGACAGCTCGATCGGCTTGCCCGCACCGCCACCGACCGAGCGATCTGCGATCTCGCCCAGCCGCTTGCGCAGTAGCTCCGAGAGCTCGACCCAGCGATTGTCGTCGAGCCGCACGAACCGCTGCTGGCGGCGCGCGGCATCGAGCAACACCGCGAGCTCGACCCTGCCCGCTTCGACCTTGAGCTGGCCGGTCATGCCGAACCAATCGCGCTTCTGCTCGATCTGCACGCGCAGGTTCGTCATCGAAGGCGACGATACGACGCGCGGGCGCTCGTCGAGCCACTCGGCCTCGACGCCGTCCGGCGGCTGCTCGAGCAGCGCGACGATCGACAGCGCGGTATCCGGATCGTTGACGCGATGAACGCCGGGCGGACCTTCTTCCGCATCTTGCAGCGGCAGCGCGGCGAGCGCGCTCTGCGCATCGATGACCTCGCGATCGAGGTTGCGCTTCGCGTAGCCGCGACCGCCTTCGCGGAACACCATCACCTCGCGCGGGCCCACACCGGGTGGAAAGAGCGGCGCGCCGCGCGCCGGGCGCACGAAGGACTCGAGCTCGAGCGTCGCAACCGCCGTGAGCCGCAGCCGCAGCACGACGACCGCGGGCTCGTTCAAAAGATCGCCCATCAACGTTGGCGCGACCACGATCGGCAACTTGCCTTCGATCCGCGCGAGCCGCTCCATCAGCTCGCCGTGGCTCTCCGGCGGGAACACGTCGCCGTGCTTCTCGAGCACGGCCCACAACCGGCGCGCTTCATCGCTGACATCGATCATCGCGACACGACCGTGCTCGGGCTCGATGACGATGATCGGCTCGCCTTTCGCGAACGTCTGCAGGAGAGGCGCGAGCAACCGCGGCGAGAACCGAGCACCATCGACCGTGGGCTCGAGCCGCAGGTTCGGGGTCGCGCCCTCGCTCTTACCCGCTTCGGTCGCGGTGAACCCGAGCGCGAACCGCTTGACCGCGATCGGCTCGCCCTCGAACATCGTGCGCGGATGGCCGACCAGCGCCGCGAGTGCCTTCTGCGGATACGAGGTGCTGTAGCCGGGGTGCCAGGCCTCGAGTGCCTCGACGATTGCCTTGTCGCGCTCGTCGAGGGAGTTGCCGTATTCCGCGAGCAGGCGCTGCACCGAGACCCGCGTACCACTCGTGGTGCCGCCCTTTTTTAACTGCCGGCGCACGACCGGCGTGACCGAGAGCTCGCGCAGCTCGTGCTCGATCTGCCACCACAGCTCGATCGCGGCCTTCGGCTTTGCGGGGGCTTCGTCGAACGCGAGCTCGGCGAGCGCGCGCTGCCACGGCGGCTTGATCAGTTCCTCGGCGATGCCGCGCATCTCCTCGCGCCGCGCAGGATCCGCGAATCGATCGAGCGTCGCATCGATCAGCGCGATCGCGTGCGTACACGGTTCGCGCTTGCACGTACACGTGATCTCCGCGACGGTGCGAAAGGCGAGCCGCGCGATCACTGGCATCACCATGTAGTTGATACCGCGCACCGGCGTGGCCTCGTGCCACTCGATCGTCGCGTTGTCGCGCTCGAACTTCCACGCGCCGCCGGCGCGGGTCTGCGTGCCGCGTGGCAGCGCGCCGTCGCGCAGCCGCATGCGCAGCGATCGCAGCTTGTCCCACGCCGGCTGGATCGCAGGATCGCTCGGCGTGCGCGCGCGCTTCTCCTCGGCGAGACCGGCTTGCACCTCGGCCGCGACCTTCGCGAGGTGCTGCGCCACCGCGACCGCGGTTGCCTGGATCAGGCGCGGTTCGTCGAACGCGCGGCGCGCACCATCGAGCGAACCGACCTCGCCGATCGATTTCGTACACAGCACGCGGCGCAGGTGCCACTCGCTCGGATACACGCGCACGAGCTGGCCCGTGAGGATCTCCGCGCTGGTCTCGAGCTCGAAGCCGACGCGATGCTCGGTCGCCCACGTGTCGAGCGCATCTTGCGTCGCGAACACCGGTTCGCTGCCCTCGATCGGCTCCGCCCGGCGCGCGTTCGAACCCTCGACCATCGCGAGGTGATGAAGGCCGAGCGCGACGACGTGTTTGCAGGTCTCGCCGCGCATACCAACGGGACAGCTGCACGCACTGATCAGCTTCTTGCCGCTCCCGTTGAGCCGCACGAGGTAGTCCTCGGCGCCAGCGACCACCCCGGCGACGTGATCGTTCTCGACGGAGTACTTGACGACGCGACCTTCGCGCCAGTACGCCTCGCCGCGTGCGTAGCCCACGCCAACACGTGCGCGCGACAGCGCGCTGGGCAACAGGTCGAGCAGCGACACGGCTCCGCGCAGTCTACTCGGGGAAGGCCCAGGAGACACGTTCGGTCGTGCTCGGTTGCAGCGAAACTCCGGGGAGCTCCACGTGTCCCGGACCCGTGGCAAGGGTGGCACGGGTGGCACGCGTGGTGACTCGAATGAGCGACGAGCTCCTCGTGAGGAACCGAAGTCACCGGGCGCTACATCCTCGGGTCCGAGCCGGGATGTGATCTCGTGAACTAGCAGCCGATCCAGCGCTGTCGAGCGCGACCATCGGTGGCGATGAGCGCCAAGTGGCGATGTGATCGGAACGGACCGGCCTGGCTTCCTTCACGGCGTCACGACCACCACGTTGATCGGCAGGCTCGATCCTCCGCCAGACATCATCGAGAAGTCGCCGGAGTTGGCGAGCCATACGAGCTCTGTCGTCATCACCGCACCGCTCGCCGGCAGGGTGACCACGGAGTCGGCGTTGTCCACCGCTCCGGCCCAGTCACCACCACGCGGGTTCGCTCCGAACCGAACCGAGCCTGGGGTCGTAACGAAGAACCGATAAAAGACGCCGTAGTTGCCGGTCAAGGTCGCGGTCGCACCGGTCGTCTTGTCGCGCCCGGTCAGAAAAGGTTCGGTCATGTTCGCACCGAGCGTGAGCTTTCTCGCGCTCGATCCTTCTCCACCGGCACTCGCGACCAACCAGACGTCTGCACCGGCGAACGTGCCGCGGTCGTGAGCTCCATCGTACGGTACCAACGATAACCCAGCGGTGACGGCCGCGGCATCCTCGGTCGCTGCGACACTGACGACCGAGAATTTCAACGGCGCATCTGCATCGAGATCGATGATTGCGTGAACGAGCTCGTTGGTTACCGCATGCTCGTTGTCGAGGCCGCTATCGAGCAGCACGCGCGCCCCGGCGGGGACGGTCACCATGCGAGACAAGGTCGATGACATCCACGCCGACGCAACGGCTTTCCCGATACCGATATAATCAGTGCTCGGAGTGGCCAGTCCCACCTTCCGGATCGTCACGTGCGCGTCGGTCGAGCTCGTGTTGAGGACCACGACGGGGAATTTGCGCGCCGCCGCACCGCCATTGACGTGATAGATGTACAGACGCGCGGCGCCAGGGCCGAAGGTATCGGCGTAGAGCACTCCATCTATCGTCGGCGATTCCGGATCGTCGGAGAACAACATCGTCGGCGCACCGTCCGGGCTGCACACGAACGTTGAAAGGCACGGCACGTTATCGCCGTCCAAGCCGTCGAGCCCGACAACTGCACCGGGCCGCGCTGTCCCTATCGACAACGAGCTCGGCGCTGCGAGCACTGCGCCCGGGCAGCTAGTGCGATCCGCGAGCAGCGTCGATCCGATCGGACACGCAGAAGAGCTCGTTCCATCGGTCGCTGCGCGCGTGTCGGCGACCGACGCGCCGTCGTGCACGCCGGCCGACGTGGGAGTGCAGGCAGCGAATAAAAGAAGGGCTACGCGGTTCATGGTGCCACGCTGCTCATCGCGCCGGGCAGCTCAGATCCTGAGAAGCGGAATCGGCCCCGCATAGATTCGATCCTTCGAGAGCAGTAAGGACGTCGCCATCTTGAACGTGCTGATCAGGCTCGTGTAGCGATCGACGTCTGCTGCGTTCATCTGCTCGCGCGTGAACACGATGGCGATAGCGAGCTCGCCACCGACATAGGAGCCGCCCATACCGAAGACGGTCTGGACTCGATATTTTTCGACGAAATCGCGGGCCGCGATCACGAAGCGGCCTTCTTTATCGACCGTTGTTTGTGCGTTGCTCACGAAGAAGCGTGCGTTCAAGCCACCAGCGGCGGTGCGCAATGCGATCTCGCCGCTGTCCGTCGGTCCGACGCCGACGTTGAAAGCAGAGAGTGCTGCGGCGATCATCGGCGCTGCCTGGACGAAGCTGTTATCGATCAAGGGCATCGCGCGATGACCGACCGAATACGTACGGTCGTTCCACGCGTAGTCGGTGCCGGCCGTGCCGAGCAGGGACAGCACGGGTGTGGTCGGTGTCAGATCGCTGGTTCGTCCGATGGACTTCGTGAAGATGTCGACGCACGTACGCTCTCCAAACGGGAGACGTTTGAGCGGCAGCACCAGGAACATTCGCGCGAGCGCGCAGGAAGCAGATGCGCGAAAGAGCTGCTGCGTCACTGCAGCGGCCGCACTCTCGACGTCCGCCGCGCGCTCGCAAGCGCCGGTGATCGCCGCGCGGAGTGTCTCGATTTCTTCGAACGTTGCCGCTTTGAACGTGGGTGACAAGACCACCACCGTAGGCAAAAAAATCGACGACTACAACCGCGAACACGGCGACGCTTGGCTCGCCAAGCGAGCGAATCGGATTCTCTATCGGGAGAGAAAGCGCTCGAGCATGCCTTACGGGAAGCGGTCGGCTCAGCACAACTGCCGTAGCGGGATGCGCCGACGCGCATCGGCATGCGCACGACGCCAGCACCCTTGACGCTGCCCGAGAACGTTCATGCTCGAGGCTCGCGCGAGTCGCCGGCGCGCAGCACTCACCAGCGGTAGGCGATCGCGGCGGTGAGATCGAGGCCATCGAAGCCCAAGACGGTGTCGTGATTGCTACCGTCGACGATGCCCTCGATGCCCGGGCGAAATCGCAGGTGTGGGGTTCCTACGTCGAGGCCGATACGTGGAACGACGACGACGCCGCTGATGTTAGCGCTGTCGTACTCGGCGATGTAAGCAACGTGCCGATAGCCGACATCGACACCCGCAACCGCGCAGAGCGCCTCGATCAGGCAGCCGCGCTCTTCGACGCCGATACGCCCCGCGGCGTAGTTGCCGCCTCGGTTGGGCTCGTCCACACCGGCTGCCGTGCCTTTCGCGATCATGCCGTGCAGCCACAGCGAGCCTCGGAGCTGGAGCTCGCCGTCCAACGAGATCGCCGCAACGAGGGCGTGATCAGCGCCGAGCATGACGCCACCCGATACCGACGAAGTGGGGGTGGGCCCCGGGGATGTCGACGATTCGAGCGAGATTGCGGACGGCTCGGCATGAACAACCGACGTTGCGAGAAGCGAAGTTGTCAGCGCGAGGAGTGTCTTCATGCAGGTTCGATAAGCAATGGTCGAACCACGCCGTAAGCCGTTGAAAGGTCGCGAACCGCATCAGGATAAGCAACGCCTCGACATGGCTGGTGGTAACAAGCGGTGAATCTCTGGCGCTCGCATCGCGAAGTCGGCAACCAGGACGGTCATCTCGACGCCGCGGTCGATCACGCGAACGGTGGTGTCAGCTCTTCGGCGGGTCCCGAGTGGATGAGGCGTGGCAACTGGGCGAATAATGGACCGCCCGCAACTGCTACGACTTCAGCATGTCCAAACCACTGCCCCCACGCGGAGTCGTCTTGGTTACCGGCGCGACCGGGAACGTGGGGCGAGAAGTCGTGCGTGCACTGGTCGCGCGCGGAATCGCGGTGCGTGCGGCAACCCGCGCTGTACCCGGAGTGACCGCGCGCGCCGAGCGCGACGTCGCCTTCGTGCGCTTGGACTTCGCGGATCCAGCGACATACGACGCGGCCGACGGAGTGCGTGCGGTGTTCCTGGTTCGCCCGCCCGCGATCTCCGATACCAAGCGCACGCTCGTGCCGTTCATCGACGAGGCGCGGCGGCGCGGCGTCGAGCAGGTCGTGTTCCTCTCGGTGGCCGGAGCCGAGCACAACCTCCTCGTTCCTCACCATGCGGTCGAGCGGCATCTCGCGCCCACGCCGGGCTGGACGATCCTCCGGCCCGGCTTCTTCGCGCAAAACCTCGAGGACGCTTACCTGCGCGACATTGTCGAGGATGGACGCATCTACGTGCCCGCGGGTCGAGGTCGCGTCGCGTTCGTCGACGTCCGTGACATCGGCGATCTAGCGGCAACCATCTTCGGAGCTGCAGCCAGCCACGAACGCGAGGCCTACACCCTCACCGGTTCAGAGGCGATCGGCTTCACGGAGACCGCGGCTCAGCTCAGTGAAGCAATCGGCCGCGTCGTGCGCTACCAACCTGCGTCGATCGTCGGCTATCTCGGCCATCTGCGACGACGCGGCTTGTCCTGGACACAGGCCGGCGTGCAGACCATCCTTCACGCCGGCCTTCGCTTCGGCCAGGCCGAGCACGTCGATCCAACGCTCGCTCGGCTACTCGGGCGGCCACCGCGCACGATGCGCCAGTACGTACAGGATCGGCGCGCGCTCTGGTTACGCAGCTAGGAAGTGGTGAACTGGACAGCGAGATCCAGTCGAGGCGGTGCAGCCAACCTCGACCGAGCGGGCGCACGGCCCCACGACTGCATCCGGACGATGGCGTCGTGCGGACAACTACGGCTTCGCGGGCGCGGTCGGAGCCGGCTTACTAGCATCGGTCTTCGGCGCATTCGCCTTCGGTGCATCCGGTTTTGGCGCATCGGTCTTCGCGGCCGCTGCAGCATCCTTCGCCCATGTGCCCTTGGCATTGGTGCACTGGGCATGCGTCTTCTTCACGTCCATCGTGCCATCGGCGAGCCTGCAGTGGTGGTTCTGCGCGGGCGGCGCCGTCTTGGTGGGGAGCGCCTTGTCGGCGACCGCGAGCGAGCCCGAGAATACAGCGATCAAAAAACTAGAAACGACGAGCTTTGACATGAGTCTCCTGGCCAATCGGCCGCAACATGGACGCGTACGCGTGCCATCGAGGTCACCGCGTCGAGCGAGCTACACTCGATTTGACCGGCCACGCAATCTCAATATTTTCACTCGCGGCAAGTTGACCCATCGGGATGCTTCCTTGGGCCCCCGACCCTCGCGCGGGACGGGCTCGTGGGCTCGTGGGCTCGTGGGGCTCGTGGGGCTCGTGGGGCTCGGTCTGCTCAGCGCAGATACTTGTCGAACCACGCAGCGGCACGCTCGATCAAATCGCGCTTGTTCTTGGGATCGACAAACTGGTGACCTTCGCCCGGATAGACGACCAGATCGGTCGGGACGCCTAGCACGCGCAGCGCATGCCACAACTCGTACGACTGCGGCGCAGGACATTCGCCATCCCGCTCGCCGACGACGATAAGGGTTGGTGTCTTCACCTTCTTGACGAACGTGATCGGCGAGCTCTTCGCGTAGACCGCCGGGTTGTCGTACACGGTGGCGCCGAAGTACGGAATCATCCACTGATCGATCGAGTTCTGGCCGTAATAGCTTTGCCAGTTCGAAATGCCCGCACCTGCGACCGCTGCCTTGAAGCGGTTCGTCTGCGTGATCGCCCACATCGTCATGTAACCGCCGTAGCTCCAGCCGTGGATCCCGAGCCGGTTCGGGTCGATCGGTGCTTGCGCGAGCACCGCGTCGACACCCGCCATCACGTCGCGAAGATCGCCGCCGCCGAAATCTTTGACGTTGCCGCGCACGAAGGCTTCGCCTTGACCGTAGCTGCCGCGCGGATTCGGCTGGAACACGAAGTAGCCGAGCGCCGCCATCACGGCCGGCTCGAGCGTGGGCTCGGGCCATTCCGGAAGTGCGATACTCGCAGGGCCGCCGTGAGGCCACACGATCATTGGATAGCGCTTCGCTGCGTCGAAGTTGCGGGGATACAGCAAGTGCCCCGAGACCGAGGCGCCGTCGCTCTTCCACGTGACCGTCTTGGCCTCGCCCCACAGCGGTTTGCGCGCACCGTTGAGGTGCGTGAGCTGCTTGAGCCCGCTCGGTGGGCCGACCCAGATCTCCGGGGCATGCTGGTAGTCGTTGCGAATGATCGCGACGGTCTTGCCATCGCGTGACGCCGAGAAGCTCGGCCAGTTACCGGTATGAACGCGCTCCTCGGCAGACCACGAGGTATCGCTCTTACCCGTGGCGAGATCGAGCGTACCAAGGGCCGAACCCGCCGGTGTGTAGTCGACCATCAAGAGCTGCGTCGCGGAGAGCCAGGTGAACGCAGTCGGCGTGGTTTTTCGGTTCGGCGTGAGATTGGTGGGTTTGGCCGCGCCGGTGGCGAGCGACATCAGGTCGCCGCCGGTGTAGCCCTCGTCGCTCATCAAGCCTTCGACGAATCCGATCGCCTTACCGTCCGGTGACCAGGTCGGTTGTGCGAGCTGCGTCGTCGACGTGTACGCGAGGGAGGGTGTGCCGGTGGCGACGGCGAGCGTGTAGAGCTTCGCGGCCCACCAGTTGTTATCGCCAGGCCCTGGAGCTGCCGTGAGTGCGAATGCCGTACCGTCGGGCGACCAATCGATCTCGTAGACGTGAAGGTTCTCCGGCGAGATGGTCTTCGCCGCTCCGGTCTTGCCATCGACGAGCGCGATGCGTTGATTGTGAATCATCCCACCGATCAAGCCGGTCTCGACGGGCTCGGCGTTGAGTGGACCGCCTCCTGCGTTGTGCTCGGCGTATAGCACCGCGATGCGCGCATCGTCGGGCGACCACGCCGGTGACGCGATCGTCCCGTCGAGCTTGGTCAAGACGCGACCCGCGCCACGGCCGACGACCGCCACGTAGAGCTGCTTGTTGACCCACGCGAGGCGATGGCTATCGTGCGCCCACGCGATCGCGCCGCCTTCCCCGATCCGCGCCGGCTTTGCCTTGCCGTCGGTCGGCATCCACATCACGGCGGTGCGGCCGGTATCGCGCCCCTTCTCGAAGATCTTTTCGGACCACGCGACTGCCGACGCGTCAGGCGAAAGCGCGACTTCCTTCAGGTAGTGCGTCTGCACGAGGTCGTCGAGAATCGGTGCAGTCTGCGCGGTCGCGAGCGATGCGCGAAGGACAAGTGCGAGAGCAACGATCTTCATGGAGTGGCCCTATCATTCCACGGTCCCCGATCGCGTGCTGTCGGTGCGCCACAAACCCGAATCGATCTGGCAATCCCTGCGGCCGACGGTGCCTCGCCGTCGGGATGCGCATGCCGAGAGATCTCCCGTCGCGAATCATGCGCCGCGCTGTCGAATGCCGTTCCGAAGACACCGGCAGCTACATGATCGAGGTCGACTCGATCGCGTCCCGTTTAGCTGCACTTAGTATACCCCAGTAGGGTATATAGCTCGGGTGGGACACACCGCTCGTGATCGCGAGAAGCTGCTTCTCCGTATCAAAAAAATTCGCGGTCAGGTCGAGGGCATCCAGCGCACTCTCGAGGCAGATGAAGACTGCTTCGTGGTGCTTCAGACGGTAGCCGCGTGTCGTGGCGCGCTCACCGGGCTGATGACCGAGATCATCGATGGTCATGTCCGAGATCACATCCTCGCGCCTGAAGAAGAGCCGACCTTGGCGCAGCGCAAGGCTGCGGAGCAATTACTCGAGATCGTGAGGGCGTTCCTAAAGTGACGTCGGCCAGGGTGTTTTGGGCCAAGCACGGCGAGGCGACGACGACCGCCATCTGCGCAGCCTTCGTCGCGTGCGGGTTCGTGATCGACCGCCGGTTTGGTTCGTCGTGGTTGGTGACCGGCCTCTTCCTGATCGGTTACGTTGCCGGTGGCTACCGACAGGCGATCGAGGGCACCACGAAGCTGCTCGTCGAACGCGAGCTCGACGTCGACCTGCTCATGGTAGTCGCGGCCATCGGCGCCGCGGCCATCGGCTATTGGTTCGACGGCGCGTTGTTGATCTTCATCTTTGCCCTCAGCGGTACGCTCGAAGGGTATGCGAGCGCCCGGACCCAGCGCGATATCGAATCGTTGATCGCACTCAACCCGCAGGAAGCAACATTAATTCGGGAGCAAGGCGAAACCAGCGTCTCGATCGAGGCCCTTCGCGTCGGGGACGTGGTGGTGATCCGCCCAGGTGAACGGATGCCCGCCGATGGGCACGTCATCGAGGGCACGTCTTTCATCAATCAAGCATCGATCACCGGTGAAGCGACGCCTGTGGCAAAGCAACTCGGTGACGAGGTCTTTGCTGGGACCATCAACGGACAAGGCGGTCTGCGCGTCACGGTCTCCAAGCCCGCAGGAGAGACCGTTCTCGCACGGATCATCGAGATGGTGCGCGAGGCCCAAGAGCGCCGACCTGCCGCCCAGCTCTTCATCGAAAAGTTCGAGCGGATCTACGCGAACCTTGTCGTGCTCGGCGCTGTCGTGTTCGTGCTCGTCCCGATCTTCGTGCTGGGCTGGACGTTCGAGGCAGCCTGGTATCGCGCGATGGTGTTCTTGGTCGTCGCTTCGCCGTGCGCATTGGCGGCGAGCATGATGCCGGCGCTGCTCTCCGCGCTGTCGAACGGCGCACGCAATGGCGTGTTGTTCAAGGGCAGCACCTTCGTCGAAGCACTCGGCAAGGTTCGAGCGGTTGCATTCGATAAGACGGGAACGTTGACGACCGGTCGTGCGAGCGTCGTCGCAACGGTCGCGATGGGCGGCTTCGACGTCGCGACCCTCGTCGCACGCAGCGCCGCGACCGAGGCGATGTCCGAGCACCCGATCGGCCAGGCCATCGTCGCCGAGGCGCGACGCCACGGAGCGATCCTCGAGACTGCACGCGATTTTCAGGCGACCGTGGGAGTCGGTGCGCAGGCGACCATCGACGGCGTGAGGTGGCGCGTCGGCAAAGCTTCCCTGTTCACGACGATCTCGCCCGAGTTAGCGGCCGAGCACGCGAGCCGTCAACAAGCGGGCGATACGGTTGTCTTCGTCGGTGATGCGGTGGCGCACGGCCTGATCGTTCTGCGCGATACCGTGCGAATCAATGCGGCCGAGGCGGTCAACGAGCTGCGACGTCTCGGCGTCGAGCACATCGCGATCCTGACGGGAGACAACGAGGGAACCGCGCAGCTCGTCGCGGACGCGGTCGGCGCCGATGAGGTGCACGCGAACCTCTTGCCGGCAGACAAGGTCCGGATCGTCGAGCAAATGATGGCGCGGTACGGCTCGGTCGCGGTCGTGGGCGATGGCGTCAACGACGCGCCCGCTCTGGCGACTGCCACCGTTGGCATCGCGATGGGCGCGGGTGGAACCGACGTCGCGCTCGAGACCGCCGATGTCGTGCTCACGGCGGATGATATCGGCCGGATCCCGTATGCGATCCAGCTGGGTCGGCGCACGCTGCGGATCGTCAAGCAGAACGTCGTCGTCGCCATCGGCGTCATGGTGCTACTCGTGTTCGCCGATGTACTGGGAAGAATCAGCCTGCCGGCCGGGGTTGTCGGGCACGAGGGCAGCACGCTCCTGGTCACCATCAGCGGATTGCGCCTGCTGTTCCAGCTCCGCTCGGTGTCGACAACGTCAGTCCCGTCCACGGGATTCTCGTCCGCAGCTACGCGCGCCGTGCAGGCGGACCGTCCGGGAACAACTTCGAGACCTGCAGACTGGCAACGTTGAGCGCAGCGTCGAATCGGCCGAAAGTCTTTTTCGCTGCGGCGACCAATCCTCGCGGTCCGTGGCGCGTGATGAACGACGCATCGACCGAGGTGCTGCTCACCAGCCAGGTCGCGAGCTCACTCACGATCGCGTCCCGGGTCCAGCCCTTCTTGCGAGTCACGGTCCGCGGCCTCGCGATCGGTGGCTTGATCGAAGGAGCCAATACCTCGGGGACCGGCTTGGGTTTCGCCGTCCTCGCGATACGCGTTATCCGCCGAGGTGACGAAGCGATGCTTCGCCTGAGCCGGTCGAGCCGATATTCTAGCTCCTGACGGACGATCGAGCGGACGACATTGATGGCGAACTCATGAACCTGCTGTTCGAAGCTCGCGAACACCTCGGTCAGCGAGACCTGCTCAGCTCGGTTCCTCATCGGCCGGACCCTACCTTGCTACCTGCGACCTTTCGAGATCGGTGCGGCACCTTTCTATCCATCGAGCAGCTCTCTTCGAGAGGCAATTGCACCGTCGACGTCAGGTCTGCGCGGCGCCGCGTGGAGGCAGCGAGTAGGTTGCGGTGGACTGCGCGACCAGCGTTCCTGTCGCAGCGGCCTCGATCATGACCTCGACCACCGCGAGCTGACGGCCGAGCTTGAGCATCCGCGCTTTCGCGATCATCGCGTCGGGCGTGGGGCGGCGCATGAAGTTGATATTGAGGTTCGTCGTGACCGCGAGCGCGACGGGCCCGAGCATCGCGAGGATCAGGACGTAGGCCGCGGTGTCCGCCAACGTCATCAGGGTCGGGCCAGAGACCGTCCCGCCGGGTCGCAGATACGCATCGCTAAAGGGGAGCCGGAGCCGGACCCAGTCGTCGCCGACCTCCTCGACCTGGCTGAACGCGTTGCCCCCGGGGAACTGCGCGGCGATGAAGGTCTCGAGCTCCTGGGCGGTCATGCGGGGCATCGACTTCGCATACCATCATCGCGTGATCGATGCTCTCGCACGGTTCGCAGGAGGTGCGCCTGACGTCGCGCTGCTCATGCCGCGTGAACCGTACCCATCGCCTCCCTGAGGACACGCTCGAGCACTTTGATTCCTATGGGCTTGGGAAGGAACGTAAAGGCACCGCTCTCCTTCGCTTGCGCCGCGACCGCGTCGGTCGCGCGGCCCGACATGACCACCGCGATGACATTGGGATAACGCTCGCGCAGCAAGCCACACAGCTCGAGCCCCGTCATTCCGGGCATCTCGACATCGGTCAAGACGACCACGGCCTCGGCATCCTGCCCGTCGAGCGCCTGCAGACATTCCGTACCCGAACCCGCCGTTCCGACCGTGAAACCCCGCTTCTGGAGGAGCGTCCCCAGGAGGTCGCGCGAATCTTGGTCGTCATCGACGACGAGCACCGTAGCCTTCACGACTTGACCCGCAGGCGCATCGCGATTTGTCAGTGCGCGACGCATGCCAGTGTCATGCAGCGCCCGTGTGTCCGTTTGGCGTGTCGGAGAGCCCGATTCGCTCGCAGCGCGAGTTCGCGCGTTCCTTTATGGCGCATCCGCAAACGACGAGTTCTTCGTAGCGGCGATGGCACCGAGGAAGTTCGGCGTGCAAGGGTGTGCCAGGAAAGGCGCAAGGAATCTTGTTCGAACGCACCGCGCGTCTCGACAATTACCGCTCGGCTCGAGCCGGCCATTCGATGCGAAAGATGGTGCCCTCGTCCGACGACGTGACAGTTGCCGCCCCGCCGTGCGCGCGCGCGATTTCGCGAACGATGAACAGCCCCAGGCCCACGCTGCGAGGCGCGCCGGCTTCGGTACCGCGGGTCATCGGATCGAACATGCTGGCTCGAAGCGCGTCGGGAATTTTTGAACCGTGGTTGTGTGCGGTGATGGAGCTGATGCCCTGCACGCTGGTGGTGACCGTGATCGGCGTATCCGGCGCGCCGTAGACAACCGCGTTGGAGATCAAGTTGCCGACGAGCTGGACGAGGCGACGCGCATCACCGTTGGTTTCGGAGGTCCCAGCGCGCCGATGGACGAGTGTTCTGTTCGGATACACCATCCGGAGCTCGTCGAGGCACTCCGCGATCAATTCGTGCAGCTGGATCGGCGCGATCGCGACGCTGATGCCGCTCCCGACCCGAGCGCTCGTAAAATCGAGGAGGTCGTCGATGAGCGCCGCGGCTCGCTTGGTCGAGCTGGCGATCCGATGGACCACGCGCTGTTGCGGTTCGTCGAGGCCTTGCACCGCGAGGAGATCCGCACCCAGCTGGATCGCATTGAGCGGGTTCCGCAGGTCGTGGCTCACGATACCCATCATCTGCTCGGCGAAGGCCGCGCGATCGTTGGATGCCTCGTGCATCTGTTCGAGCTCCGCGATCAAGCCCTCGAGCCGCGCCCGCGATCGAAGGAGCTCCTGCTCGTAGCGGTCGCGATCGCGCGCGACATACGCAGTGATGTCGTGAACGATGGTTCCGGCGCCATCGTCGTGCCTGATCGCGTTGATCACCATCGGAATCACCTCGCCACCGGCCACCACCTCGAGCTTTACCTCCGAGATCGAGCCCTGCATGCGAAGGAGAGGCGACCAATGCGTGTGGTGGAAGATCTTGCCTCCCATCGTGAGCAACTCCTGGAACCTCCGCCCGACGAGTAGTTCTGGCGTCAGGCTCACCCAGCGCGCGAACGTGCGGTTTGCCCTGCAAATCGTTCCGTCATCAAGGGTCCGCAGCACGCCGCAGGGAAGTGTATCGAGATCGATCTCCACGTCGGGTAACGGGTTAGAGCTGTTCCCGAACGAGGAATGCGTCGATCGCATTCGCACATGCGCTCGGACTACTCAGATGCGGGCAATGGCCGACGTTGTCGACGATCGTCAACGTGCTGCGGGGAAGCACGCGATGCATGTACTCGCCGACGGTGACCGGCGCGATCAGATCCTCGGTGGACTGCAGGAGCAAGGTCGGCGCTGCGAGCGCGGCCAGCTCGGTGCGAACATCGGAGAGAAACGTGACCCGCGCGAACTGCTTCGCGATCTCCGGATCTGTCCGACAAAAGCTGTTGGTCAGCTCCACGCCGAGCTCTGGCTGCTCGGGCGCGCCCATGATCGCAGGTGCCATCGTGCTCGACCAGCCGAGGAAGTTGCTCTCGAGCGTGTGTAACAGGCTATCGATATCGGCCCGCGTGAAGCCACCGATGTAGTCGCCGTCGTTAATGTAACAGGGCGACGGACCGATCATGATCTGCGCGGCGAACTTCTCGGGCGCCGCGACGTTCGCGAGGGTACCGATCATCGCGCTGACGGAGTGACCGACGAACACGATCGGGCCCTTGCCGAACTCGTCTACCAGCTCGACGACATCGCGTGCGTAACCGTGGAGCGAATCGTACTTGTCGCGATCGTAAGCGGAGAGATCCGAGGCGCCGCCGCCGACCAGGTCGAACAACACGACGCGGTACCGCTTGGCATACTCCGGCGCCAGGAAACGCCACATATTTTGGTCGCAGCCGAACCCGTGTGCGAAGAAGAACGTCGCTGGTCCGTCACCGATGACCGACACGTTGTTGCGGCGCTGCAGGGACACGGTGCGCAGCATAATCGCGGCTGGAGCGCGATGCCACGGCGACCGGGGGGATGATCAATCTCGTCCGAGTGGCCCCAGTGGCATCGGACCTACGTAGATCACCTCATATCGAAGGTTGTTAGGGCGAGGTACTCGATAGGTACGGTGTCTGAGCCCGGGGCTCACCTCCCGACACAGGTCAGACCACCAGGTCGGGGCGTATCGGGGGGATTCGGTGCGGCACATGTCCAACGTGTTGATCTGGTTCGAACGAAAAACCTGCCCGCGGGCAATGCAAAGAACGGACCCATCTAGCCATGACGCTGATCATTACTCATTCGGGCCAAACCGGGGTGGAGCGCGGTGCTGACCGTGCCGCCCGCATGATCGACATCCCCGTCGAAGGCATCTGTGCGTTCGAAGGTCGTGACGAGATCGCGCCGCTGCCACGGGAGATCGCCGCCGACCTGCGACCCTGTCCTCGCAAAGGCGCGCGCCAGGCACTCACCGCGACCCTCACCGTATCGAATGCCCTCGTGATCGCGGTTCCAAATGCGGAGGCCGCGAACACCGTCATCGGCATCGAGCCACTTCGCCGCTTCGCGCGCGCCAAGGGGATCCCGCTCTGGATCGTCGATCCGATTTCAAACCTCGACGAGGTCGCGAGGGAAGCACGGCGCCTCGCCGGACATCGCGACACGCTGCGGGTGATGATCACGGGCCCGCGGTCCACGCGCTGGCGCGATGGCGAACGGTTCGGTTTTCGTGTCGTGGGAACCCTGGCGGATGTAGCCGCCCCCGACGTAACTTACGAACGTAGTTCGTCGAGGTCGCTCCTCGAACCCGCTGTGTAAGCCGGGCGTGCGGTTGTCGGGAGGTCGCCCGCTGCCTTCTTAGCTGCGCTGCCGGCTCGCCAGGTCCGCTACTTGGAACGACTGACCCACGTTAGCCCACCCGTTAGCCCTCCGCCGCGACCTCGCGCACCGTGGGCCGGCGATACACGACGTGGACGTGCTCGAGATACCAACCGAGCTCGTCGAGCGTGCGCAGCGCTTCCGCGCGCTCCGACGTTTGTTCGAGGCGCTCGCCGAGCGCGGACAGGTCGTCGAACCCGAAGGTTCCGCCGGAGCCTTTGAGCTTGTGCCCGATCGCGCGGACGGCGCCGAGGTCATTGGCGTGGGCCGCGTGACGCAACTGTTCGATCTCGGTCCGGCGATGCTCGAGAAACCCGGGGATATGCAGCGCCAGGTAGGGGTCGACGCACACGATCGGGCAGACCGGCCAGGGTCGCCGCGTGACCACCACGTGTGCGGGTGCGCTCACGTCCGCGCGCCAGCAATTGCGACCGTCGCGCTTCGCGCGAAACAATGCGCCATCCGCGGCGCTCACGAGGTCGGCGGCCGGGCGATCGACAGCGGGCGCGAGCGTCGCGACACCGCAGCTGATCGTGACGACCTTCGCGGTCCGTGACCCCGCGTGAGGCAACCCGAGCTCCTCCACCGCGGCGCGCAGGCGTTCGGCAACGACGCACGCGCCAGCCGCCGCGGTATCGGGTAGCAGCGCGACAAACTCCTCGCCGCCGTAACGCGCCAGCATATCCGAGGGACGGCGCAGGCAATTCGCCATCGCGTTGGAGACATCTTTGAGGCACGAGTCGCCACCGACATGCGAGTAGTGCTCGTTGAACGCGTGGAACTCGTCGACGTCGGCGATCACGAGCGACAGCGGCGAGCCCTGGCGCAGCGCTCGGATCCACTCGCGCGCGAGCAGGTCATCGAAATGCCCACGATTCGCAACGCCGGTCAGCGCATCGATACAGACCGCGCGCTCGAGCTGCCGCGCGGAGATCTCGAGGCTGCGATTGCGGGCCGCGAGCTCCTCGTCGCGGATCCGTCGAACCACCCGTTCAGAGCGCAGGCGTAACGCCGAGCGCACGCGCGCGCCCAGTTCGCCCAGTCGAAACGGTTTGGCGACAAAGTCCTCGGCACCTGCCTCGAACGCGATCTCGACGACCGAGTCGTCATTGCGCGCCGTGATGATCACGATGGGCACGGTCGGCAAGAGATCCGACAAAGCACGACAGACGTCGAGGCCATCCATGTCGGGGAGTCCGAGGTCCAGCAACACTAGGTCTGGGGCGAAAGCGGCCGCGGCTGCGATGGCCGCAGCCCCGGAACCCACAAAGCGGAGGTCGCTGCAGCCCACCTGATGGAGGACCTCCTCGATCAACGGCAGCAACGAGTGGTCGTCTTCGATCACGAGCGTGCGGTTCGATGCATTCATGAGAGCGGTGTGCGATTTCGCTACGATCCGCACCCTGGTGCATTGCACACCATGCGCCAACTGAGTCTTCTCGATGCGGGCGTCCACCGGTGCGGTCGACCGCGCTGCCGCGCATGGTCACCGGCTGACCTGCCGAACTGATCGTTGAACCGCATGAACCGGTCGAGATCGATCACCATAGCGTTCGCCGGCCGTGCGATGCGGCTGTGGAATGCAGGGGTCTCGCGGACGATGGACTCGCTGGTGTGGAGCCGGTGTATTCTGAGGCAGACGCGTGAAGCCCGACGATCCAGATCGCGACACGATGGTCGACGCCAAGCGCACCCGGCTCGGCGTGGTCGCGCGTACGACCGATCCACGCGACAAGGACCTCGTCGGCACCATGTTCGGCGGCTACCTCGTCGCTGGCGAGCTCGGCGGCGGCGCGATGGGCCTGGTCTACCGCGCGTCACACCTCGATACCAATCGCGTGGTCGCGCTCAAGACACGATCGTCGGCACGCCGGCATACATGGCGCCCGAGCAAGCGCGCGGCGACGATGTCGACGGGCGCACGGACCTCTACGCACTCGGCACGATGATGTTCGAGATGATCACGGGAGTGCTGCCGTTCGAGGGCAAGCCGATCGACATGCTGGCCGCGAAGCTCAAGCGCGATGTACCAGCGATTTCAGACGTCGCGCCCGCGCTGATCGTGGATCCGCTGGTCGAGCGATTCGTGCGCAAGCTGCTCGAGCGCAAGATCGAACGCCGCTTCGCGAGCGCCCGCGCCGCGTTGACAGTGCTCGCCTTGCTGCAGACCGATCGCGCGGCCGCCAGCTCGGCGCTCGGGATCACCGACGTCGAAGCAGCGCTGGCGCTGATCTCGCTGCCGAAGCGGCCACCCCGCTAGTCGTTCTCTGCTTGAAGACCGCGAACGGCTAGCAGCTCGCCCTACGACGATGCCAAGCTGGCCGCGCTGACGGAGATTTGCGCGAGCCTGCGCGCCACGCACAGAGGTCTAGTTGCGACGCACGCAGCAGTCAGTCCCGGTCCACTTCGTCCCCTTGCCCACGCACGTATCTGCGGAGCCGGCGGCGCACGAGAATGTCGAGGGCACGCAGCACTGGGCACCGGTCCAGACCCCGCTCGAGGCCTGGCACGCATCGACGGTTCCGCTCGTGCACATTGCACCGCCGGAGAAACAACACTGCGCGCCGGTCCAGCCGCCGCTCTCGTGCTTGCACTGTTTGTTCGTGCCGGCGACGCACGTCATCAGCGATGGGAAGCAGCACTTCGAGCCCGACCACTTTGCATCGAGGACCGTCGTGCACTCTTCTTTGGTGCCGGCGACGCAGATCGCGCTGCTCGTCTCGAGGGCGGCCGGATCGAGCTTCTTGGGCTCCTCCTTGGCACCGCAACCGGCGACGAAGAGGAACAAGAACGGAGGCCTCATGCGCGGCATCGTCGCACCCCGGCCGGCGTAAGCAAAGCTCAGTAAGCCCTCGCCACGCCATCGGCGGGAGTTAGTTGCGCAACCGCACCGTGATGTTGTGCGGTCGGCGCGAATCGCACTCGTCGGGATGATTGCCCAGCACCTCGCGCCAGACATCGCGGATGCGGGTACCGGTCCGCACCGTACGAGTGCACTCGACACCCTCGAGAAAGCCATCGCCACCGTCGAGCACGAAATCGGGGACTACGAGCCACACGGGCTCGATGCCCGATCCCGGCTGGATCTCACCCGCGAGCTCCATGCGGACGAGAGATGGCGACCCATTGTCCGCGTGAGCGATCGTGATCTGCGCGCCCGCGAGCGCGAACGGGAGATGCTTCCAGGCCGAAGGATTGGCGAGTGCGTTGTGCATGATGCGCAGCAGTCCATCGCGCGTCGTCGCGCAGGCCCCGAGCGTGATCTCGAACGGAAAGGTCCGGAACAAGTCTTCGAAGCGAACCTCTCCCTTGTGGAGCGGGGCCCGCAGCGCTCCGGCATTGATGAGCGCGACGACCGGAACCTCGGGAGGCGGCGACGTCACCTTGGCGTTCGCCGCCATCGCGGTTGCCACCTGCTCTGCCCCCGCCGTGCCATCGACCGCTTGCATCGGACACTCGCGCGGTAGCGTCGTCACGGAGGCATCACCGCTTGCCTTGACCGCGGCAAGCCACGGCGCGGTGCGCGCTGCCACGCTGCGGCCGAGCTCGGTCCGGGGCGGCAATGCAGCGAGCACCGCGATCCGCTCGATCGAGAGTAGATCGAGCGCGTGGTTGTTGCGACAGAATCGGATCCGGGCGAGCCCGAGACCCTGACGATCGCTGGAGACCACCGGAATGCCATCGATCCGACCGAGCATCCAGGCATGGCGGTGACCGGCAATGATCACGTCCGGTCGATCCTTGCCGAGCGCGGCGACGAGTGATGCCAGCTCGCCGTGCAGCGGCTCGTCCGACGAGGCAGCCTGGTCCAACGATTGAGGCAGCACGCCGTCGAGGCTCGCATGCGCCAGGAGGATCACCGGCGATGCACCGGTCGCACGCAGCGTGCGAATCTCCGCCGCGACCGAGGCAGCGGCGTGGCTGATGAAATCGAGATCGTCGACGTTTGCACGTGACGTGGTCACCGCCGTCTCGGTCGTCGTGTAACCGACGACACCGACGTCGAACCCCGCGCGCCGCACGTGCGTCGACGGGGCGAAGTCAGGCCAGCCGGGCGAGGCGCCGTTCCGAAGATGAATATTTGCGGACAGAAACGGGAACGAGGCGGAGGTCATGCGCGCGCGCAGCGCGCCTCGCTTGCCGAGCGGCCCGGAGTCGCCCGCGTCGGGCGCGGCGGTCAGCACCGTGTAGCCGACGGGACCGAAATCGAACTCGTGGTTACCGACGGCCACGGCGTCCACGCCGATCGCGCGATACGCCTCGATGATCGGAGCACCTTCGGCGAGCGTGGATTCGAGCGAGCCGGTGAACAGATCACCGGCATCGAGGAGCACCACGATGTCCTTCGTGGCGCGCAGATCGGCGATCGAGTCGGCGAGCGCGATCACGCCACCCGCCGGCACGGTGCCGGTATCGACCCACAGCTCGACCGGCTGGATCTGACCGTGGAGGTCATTCCATGCACCGATGGAGAGACAAGGTCCGTCAGACTCCGACTGCGTGTGGGCCGAGGCGCCGCACGCAGTCGCCAAGAGGAGCAGCGCCTTAACGCGCAACCCTGCGACTCACGATCGCGCGATAACCGACGAGCAGGATCACCGCGCCGACGATCGACGCGATGAATCCCGCGCCTTCGTTCGGCTGGTACCAGCCCGCCGAGCGTCCGATGAGGTCGGCGACGAACGAGCCCAGGATGCCGAGCGCGATCGTGATGATGACACCGCCTGGATCCTTGCCCGGCATGACGAGCTTCGCAAGCGCACCGACGATAAGACCGATGAGGAGAACCCAGATGATGTGCATACCAGGGCCCACTGCGCGGTTTGTGCCAGCGTCGGGACCGCCGCTGGCTGCGCAGTCATCGCACGATCGTCTCCAGCGCGAGCGAAAACGCACATTAGATTGCGTTAGAACGCTCGGCGGGCGGAGAGGCACGGTTCGAGTTCCGGGATAGACGATTTGACGCTTCGGTTGCTGCCGCCGAATGACGAGAACGGTCACAGGGATAGGCGCCCAGCGCATCGTTGCTGCCGCGCTCGCTCATCGAGGCTTCCGCGCCGCCTTGATCAGGCCATGAATCTCGTCGAGCTCGCCGACCGAGCCGAGCATGACTCCGGAGATTTCGAGCACCCCATTGGCGTGGCCGATCTTGAGCACGCGATGGAACCCCGGAGCGCCCGTGAGCTCGAGCTTCTTGATCTCTTTGTACGGCACGGTGACGCCGCCATCCGGCATGACGAGCTCTTTTTCCGCCACCACGATCGTACGCTTGCCGCGGACGCGCACGAGGGCTTCGCGCACCATGGCGATCGCGAGGAAGATCGCGATCGAGCCCACGCTGACGCAGACGATGCGGAGCGTACCGCTCGCCGCGACCGCCAGCATCACCATCTCGGCCGCGACCGCGATGAACACCGCCGCGAGCGGCGCGGTCACGACGAGGCGAGCCCCGTATCGAAA
>JAYVLQ010000180.1:0-36513 GCA_043759355.1 Kofleriaceae bacterium | reverse complement strand
TCGAGGAGGCCCACGCCGTCCTCGAGACGACGGGCCTGCCCGCCATCATCCGGCCCTCCTTCACCCTCGGCGGCACGGGGGGCGGCATCGCCTACAACATGGAGGAATTCGAGGACGTGGTCACGCGCGGCCTCGACCTCTCGCCCAGCCACGAGATCCTGGTCGAGGAGTCCGTGATCGGGTGGAAGGAATACGAGCTCGAGGTGATGCGAGACTGCGAAGACAACGTCGTGATCGTCTGCTCCATCGAGAATCTGGATCCGATGGGCGTGCACACCGGCGATTCGATCACGGTCGCACCGGCGATGACGCTGACCGACAAAGAATATCAGCGCATGCGCGACGCCTCGATCGCGATCCTGCGAGAGATCGGCGTCACGACCGGCGGCTCGAACGTGCAGTGGGCCGTCGATCCCAAGACCGGCCGCATGCTCGTGATCGAGATGAATCCGCGCGTGTCGCGGAGCTCGGCGCTCGCCTCCAAGGCGACCGGCTTCCCGATCGCGAAGATCGCCGCGAAGCTCGCGATCGGCTACACGCTCGACGAGCTCCAGAACGACATCACCGAAGTCACGCCCGCGTCATTCGAGCCTACGATCGATTACGTCGTCGTGAAGTGGCCGCGGTTCGCGTTCGAGAAGTTTCCGTCGGCCTCGACCACGCTCGGTCCGCAGATGAAATCGGTCGGCGAAGCGATGGCGATCGGGCGCACGTTCTCCGAGGCTCTCGGCAAGGCGATCCGCTCGCTCGAGACCGGCCGCGCCGGGTTCGATCTCGTGATGACGTACGGCGATGACCTCATCGCCCTCGAGCGCGCGATGGCGATCGCGACGCCAGACCGGATCTGGCAGGTCGCACGCGCCTTCCAGCTCGGCATGACCACCGAGCGCGCGCACGAGCTCACGCGGATCGATCCGTGGTTCCTTCATCATATCCGCACGGTCGCGCTGGCCGAGATCGAAGTGGCGCAGACCCCGCTCGCGACGATCGACCTGCGTCGCTTCAAGCGGCTCGGCATGAGCGACCGGCGGATCGCCGCGCTGACCCATTCCAAGGAAGCCGACGTTCGCAGCGCACGCCACGCGGCCGGGATTCGCCCGGTCTACAAACGCGTCGACACGTGCGGCGCCGAGTACGAATCGAACACGCCGTACATGTACTCGTCGTATGAAGACGAGTGCGAAGCGCGGCCAACGACCGCGAAGAAGGTGATCATCCTCGGCGGTGGTCCGAACCGGATCGGCCAAGGCATCGAGTTCGATTACTGCTGCTGCCATGCCGCGATGGCGCTCGCCGAGCTCGGCATCGAATCGATCATGGTCAATTGCAACCCCGAAACCGTGTCGACCGATTACGACACCTCGGACCGGTTGTACTTCGAGCCGCTCACGCTCGAGGACGTCCTCGAGATTTGCCACGTCGAGAAGCCGTGGGGAGTGATCGTGCAGTTCGGCGGCCAGACGCCGCTCAAGCTTGCCCTGCCCCTCGCGGCGGCCGGCATTCCGATCCTCGGTACGAGCGCCGATGCGATCGACCGCGCCGAAGATCGCGAGCGGTTCGGTGACGTGATGGTGAAGCTCGGCCTCCGCGCGCCGCGCTGGGGCATCGCGCGGAGTCTCGATGAAGCGCGCAAGGTAGCTGGCGAGATCGGCTTCCCCGTGATGGTGCGCCCGAGCTACGTGCTCGGTGGTCGCGCGATGGAGCGCGTCTACGATGCGCGTGGCCTCGAAGATTACTTCGGCCGGTTCTTGCTCGCGTCGGGTAAGTCAGGTGCAGGCGGTAACGACGAAGGCGCGACGATCGGCTTTCCATTGCTGGTCGACCAATTCCTCTCGGAAGCGGTGGAACTCGATGTCGATGTCGTCGCGGATGCGACCGGCGCGGTCGTGGTCGGTGGTGTGATGGAGCACATCGAGGAGGCCGGCATCCATTCCGGCGATTCGGCGTGCTCGCTACCGCCCTACTCGCTGCCGATGGATATCCGCGACGAGGTGAAGCGCCAGGCGCGCCTGCTCGCCACCGAGCTCGGCGTCATCGGCCTGATGAATGTCCAGTTCGCCGTGCTCTCCGGCGATGTCTACGTCCTCGAAGTGAATCCGCGTGCGTCGCGCACGATCCCATTCGTGTCCAAGGCGATCGGCAAACCGCTCGCGAAGATCGCGGCCAAGGTGATGGCCGGCAAGACGCTCGCCGAGCTCGACTTCACGACCGAGACCGAGCCACGCCACGTCTCGGTCAAAGAGGTCGTGTTTCCCTTCGTGAAGTTCGAGGGCGTCGATACGATCCTCGGCCCCGAAATGCGCTCGACGGGCGAAGTGATGGGGATCGATGTCGACTTCGCGCGCGCATTCGCGAAGAGCCAGCTCGCCGCCGGCATGAAGCTGCCGACCAGTGGCGTCGCGTTCCTCTCGGTCCGCGAGCTCGACAAGCCGGCTGCGGTCGAGATCGCGCGCCGCCTGGTCAACCTCGGCTTCGCACTGATCGCGACCCACGGCACCGCGGCGTTCTTGACGGCCGCGGGTCTCGCCGTGAACGGCATCAACAAGGTGCTCGAAGGCCGACCGCACTGCGTCGACGCGATGGACAATCACGAGATCGATTTCGTGATCAACACGACCGAGGGTACGCAAGCCGTGCAGGACTCGCAGTCGCTGCGTCGCGCCGCGCTGATGAACGGCATCGCGTACTACACGACGCTACGTGCCGCGCGCGCAGCGCTCGAAGCGATCGCTGTCGAGAAGCGCGGCGACATGCGCGTGCAGCCGCTGCAAGCGTACTAGCCAGGCACCCCGGGGACCTGCTCCGGGCAGTCCGCGACAGCAACCGTCAGTGCCATGGGAGCCCCAGAGCCATCCTGAACAGCCATTAGGATACAATATTCTCGTGGCTGTTCGGCTAGGCCGGTACGAGCTGATCACCCGGATCGGTCAGGGTGGGATGGCGGAGGTTCAATTGGCCCTCCAGCGCGGACCTGCAGGCTTCGAGAAGCTCGTAGTCGTGAAGCTCGTGCACGCCGAGCTCGCGACACAGAAAGCGTTCGTCGACATGTTGCTCGACGAAGCGCGCGTTGCCGCGCTGGTGAAACATCCGAACGTCGTCGATATCTACGACCTCGGTGAAGCCGATGGGAAGTACTTCATCGCGATGGAGTACCTCGAGGGCGAGCCGATGCTCTCGGTGTTGCGCGCCGGTCGCGAAGGCAAACGGCTCGATCCACTGTCGACAGGGCGGCTGATCGCCGACACCGCAGAGGGCCTGGATGCGGCGCACGAGCTTCGCAGCATGGCAGGCGAGCGGATCGAGCTCGTGCATCACGACATCTCGCTCGGCAACATCGTGGTGCTTTACAACGGCCAGGTGAAGCTCGTCGATTTTGGCGTTGCGAAGGCGACCCGATCGGCGACCGGGCCGCAGACCAAGGTCCAGGGCAAGTTCAGCTACATGGCACCGGAGAAGCTCAAGGGCTCGCCCGGCGATCGCAGGAGCGACATCTTTTCGCTCGGCTGCGTGATGTGGGAGGCGCTCACGCTCAAGCGCTTGTTCCGGGGCGGTAATGACGCCGAGACCATGAAGATGGTGCTCGAGCAGCCGATTCCGCCGCCGTCACGAGCGAACCCCGATGTCCCGTTCGCGTTCGACGCGATCGTGATGCGCTCGCTCGAGCGAGATCCGGCGAAGCGTCAGCGCACGGCGAAAGAGCTCGCGGTCGAGCTCGAGGAGCTGCTACGCGTCGCCGGGTATGGCGCGAAGAACGATCACATCGCGAAGTACATGCAGGAGACCTTCAAGGACCACATCGACGCGCGCAAGAAGCTCGTCCAGGAGGTCGTGAGCAAAGGTTCTGCGAGTGCCGCGACCGTCGATGCCGCGTTCCATCCCCATCAGATCATCGCGCAAGGCTCGCCACGCTCGAGGGTAGTTGGCGATTTCACGCGTCAGATGCATTCGTTCAGCGCCGTCCTGCCGACCGCACCGCCCGCACCTCCTCCGGATGCGTTCGACGAATCGGACGGCGGGCAGACCGAGATCCAGAGCTCGGTATTCGAAGGGGGTACGACCGAAATCGCGCAGCCGCCGATCATCGATACGGAGTTCGGGCTCACGCCGCCTCCCCCCGCACCAACTCACCAGCGAGCCGAACCGGTTCGTCCGCTCGCCGGACCGCCGGTGCCGAGCCGCATCGTGACCGTGATGGATTGGGCCGAAGATATCGCGGCGGATCCGAAGAAGCGCACGGTCGCCTCCGTGATCGCGGGCGGCGTCGCGGTGGTGCTGATCGGCATCCTGATCGTGACGTGCGGGCACAACCGCGGTGCGCAGCCCGTCGCCGTGCCGAAGTACGCGATCGAGGTCAGCGCCGATGCCGTCGTCGTTGAGCTCGCCGCTACAGTCGATGCCAACCCGGACGCGGCATCCAGTGCCGACGTGCCCAGCGATGCCACGCCGATGGTCGTGCCCGATCACGTCGCTCCGCATCCCCTGGTCGTCATCGATCACAAGCTGGCTCGTCCGACGAACCCCGACGTGCAGTTCCAGAAGGCGTTTCAGCTGTTCGTCAAGGGTGATGCGAAGGGGACGCTCGCCCTGTTGAAGATCGCGAAGGTTTCGACCCCGAGCTACGCGCCGACCTGGCGGTTGCTCGGCCAGGTCTACAAGAAGCTCGGCGATCGCGGCCAAGCGAAGGCCGCATTCGGCCATTACCTCGTGCTCGCGCCGAATGCAGGTGATGCGCCGGCGATCCGAAAGGAGCTCGAGTGAGGATCGTCGCCCTGGAGACCAGACCGCCGACCCGGCCTGCACGACCTTCCACGGCCCCGCTGCGTTGCAACAACTGGCGAGCTTGCAGCGGGCGCCAGATACGGGTACCACTCGGACTCGATTCCCATGGCCGAGAAATTCCCCATGACCCCGGCGGGTTACGCCACGATGAAGGCGCACCTCCATCGCTTGAAGAATCACGACCGGATCCGGAACAGCCGCGCGATCGAGGTCGCACGCGGTCACGGCGACCTCAAGGAAAACGCGGACTACAGCGCGGCCAAAGAGGAACAGGGCCTGATCGAGGCGAAGATCCGCGAGCTCGAAGCAAAAACGGCGATGGCCGAAGTTATTGATCCAACCAAAATGTCGGGTTCGCGGGTCAAATTCGGAGCCACCGTGACGATCGAGGATGCAGATTCGGGCGACGTATCGACCTACGTGATCGTTGGTGAGCACGAAGCCGCGATCAAAAAGGGTCGGATCTCGATCGGAGCGCCGCTCGCTCGCGCGCTCATCGGCAAAGACCAGGGCGAAACGTTCACCGTGCAAAGCCCGAAGGGCAAGCGCGACTATGAAGTTACGAAGGTCGAGTGGCACGAAGTGCCGCCGCTCGACGAGGAGACCGCGTCGTGAAGTTCAAGCTCGTCCTCGTTGCGTGCGCCGTGGCGGTTGCTACGGCTTTCCTCGCTTGCGGTCAAAGCAAGGGGCAGCGCTGCCAGATCGATAGCGATTGCAATAGCAACCTCTGCTCGACCTCGACGGGCGTCTGCACGGACCTCAGCGCGAACGGCAACATCGACGCGACCGTTCCCGACGCGGCGATCGACGCTCGACCCGACGCACCTCACGACGCCCCATAGTCAGAGCTGCTTCGCGCAGCGAAAACCGATGTGCGAGAACCGGCCGTCCGGTGCGTACAGGATATTGAACGGGTCTCGCACGTTCGCGCGACCGAGGAATGCGGGCTGGCGCCACGAGCCACCGCGCACGACCTTCGGTTCATTCGCACTGCCATCGCGGAACGGATCGATCGTGCCGAGGCCGGTGTAGCCGATGGTCTTCTCGTCGGGGATGAGATTCTGCGACAGCCCACCGAGCGTGTCTGCGGTCCACTCCGCGACGTTGCCCGCCTGATCGCGCGTACCGTACGGGCCTTCGCCCCACGGATACGAGCCAGGTGCGGCGATCAGCACGGTACCGTCGCTGTCATCCGGATCACCCATGAACGCGCTCGGGATGCCGATGCCGGCGTTCTTATCGAGCTCGCGGACCGCGGGGTCGCGGCTCTTGCCGTGATTGAAGTCAGCATCGCGGAGCTTGCCGCCCCACGGCCACTTGCGATTGTCGTCGCCGCGCGCCGCGCGCTCCCATTCGGCTTCGGTCGGCAACCGCCCACCCTGCCAGCGGCAGTAGGACTGCGCTTCGAACCAGGTCACGTTGACGAGTGGCCACGTTCCGACGATGTAGCGCTCGTCACCCGCAATCAGGGGATCGAGTGTGCATCTCCCGGCGGCCATGCAGCGACGATAGTCTGCGACCGAGACCTCGTCGCGATCGATCGCGAACGCCGAGACGTAGACCCTGCGCCAGGTTGCCGTGCCGGCGTCGTCGCTGGTCTTGTCGGCCATCGCTTCGTTCTGCGCGTGATAGAGGCCGCAGAACGTGGTGAGCCTGCCATTCGGGAGCGGGAACTCCCGCACGTCGCGTTGCTCGAACGCGAGCGCGCACTCCTGATCGAGCGTCGCGAGGTCGTCATCACCGGAAATGCCCATCACGAACTGGCCCGCCGGCACGAACACCGTGCGCGAGCGCATATCCTCGACTCGCACCACCCGGCCACTCGCGGCCGCGACACTCGCGATCGCGGTCAGGACAAGGATGGTGTCGAGCTGCACGTGGTGATCCTGGCGCGGATTCAAGGCGCCAGCAACCATGCACGTGCGATGCGTACGCGATCCGCACTCGCGGGCTGCGCGAGCCCGAGCAACCCGAGCAATTCGTCTGTCATGGCAGCGCGCCCCACATGCTGCGCGAGGCGCACGAGCGCCGCGGTCCGGACCTCCGGCACTTCATCGCTCCTGGCCAGCTGGCGCAGGCCCGCGTCGTCGTGGCTGCCCGCGATCGCAGCGAGCCGGACCTGCGGCGCGGGATCGGTGAGTGCGGGCTCGCCACGATTGTTGCCCACGACAAGCTGCGCGATCGCAGCGGCACGCACGTCGGCATCGCGGTCATCGGCAAGCGCATGCAACACCACCGGATCCGCGGAGGCTCGCGCATAGGCCGCGCGGACCTCTGCAGCCGGATCCTCGAACCCACGTTCGAGATGCGCGGGATCGACGAGCGCGACCGCGCCCAGCGCACTCGCGCGCACTGCCCGATCGCGATCGCGCTGCAACGCGACGAGCTCCGCGCGCGATCGCTCTAGCAGCTTCTTGTCACGGATCGCGGTCTCGGCGGCAGCGGCCGCACAGGTCGCGCGTACGGTCGCATCGGCATCGTAAAGGCCACGTGCGACGAGGTCGACGGCTGCGGGGAGCGTCACCCCGGCGACCGCGGCGCACACCGCGGTGCGCGTCGTCGCCTTGCCGTGGGCGAGCCACGTCGCGAGCTGCGGCAGCAGTGCGGCGCGAGGTACGAGCGCGAAGGCCTCGAGTGCGATCGGGTTAGGACCCGCAACGATGGCCCCGGCGATCGCTGCTTCGGCATCGGTTCGGGCACCGAGCGCGACGAGCGCCCTGGTTTCAGCGAGCGCGAGCCGGCGATGCTCGGCGACATCGCGACGGAGCTGACGCGCGATCGATTCGGTTGCGGCTCGATCATCGAGCGCTGCGGCTGTCGTCATCGCCACGATGCGGAGCTCGTCGCTCGCGCTCTCGAGCAGCGCACGAACTTCGGGTGCGAGCTGCCTGATCTTGGCAATCCCGATCGCTTCGACCGCTGCCCGCTGCGCCGCCGTGTCGAGGCTCGCAAGCGACTCGCGCAAGGCGGCGATCGCGACGAGCGTCGTCGCGACAGCGCGATCATCTACATGGGCACGGGTGATGCGCAGCGCCGCTCTCGCGAGCTCGCCGCCCCTCAACATGCGTTCGATCGCTTCGTGGAGCGGAAGATCGTGCGGCTCGATCGCCGCGGTCGCAGGCCCTGCTTGCCGCTGATCGCGTGCGAACACCCAGCGAAGGTAGACGCGATCGTCGTCGGACAGAGCGTCGGTCGGCGGGACCGGGAGATGAGTGGCTTCCGAGATGGCGTCCTTCACCGCGCGATCGAAATCGCTGTTGCCGGAGGATTTCGCCAGCTCCACGGCGAGCACCGCGCCCGTGCGATCGAGCACGAGCTCCGCGGTAGCTTCGAGCGTCATCCGATTCAGCGCATGGGTCGGTGGCAACCGGATCCGGCAGTCGTCGAGGAACTGCCCCCACCCGGGTTGGAGTTGAAGCGCGACGCTGGTCAGGAACCCCGCATCGCGCGCCGACACATCGAGGATCGTAGGCGATCGCAACCGCGGCATCGCCGTGTGCTCGAACGGCGGACTGCTCGCCCGCGAAGGACCGCAGGCAGTGGCAAGCAGGAGTACGAGACCGAGGCGCACGGGCCGCGATCTTAGCAGCTACATCGTGGCGGGAACGTCGTACGTGATCGTGGGGTTCGTGATGCCCGCACCGATGAACGTGTCGAAAGTACTCGAGTAGACGACCGTGCTCGCCGCATCCAACCCCTGGACCGTGAGCGACGCCGGGCCGAATGGCATGCTCGTCGCCGACTGAGGGAAGTTCTCTTCGTAGGCGAAGCACGGCTTCGGATCCGCACCGTCGAGCTTCTGGCTGTTCGGCGAGGCCGTCGCGGTGCTCGTGACGCCACCCTGGGTGATCGTCACGACCTGCGTCACGACAGGCTTGGTCGCCATCGCACACGATTGGCCGCCCCACTTGAACCGCCACAGGAACGTGCCGGTGTACGGGCCGCCGAGCCAGTTCATGAAGTCGACATTGATCGTCGTCGTCGTATCTGCCTGGTACTGGCCGGCAATCACGGGCGCCGTCGTTGGCATCATCACCGTGGTGTTGCCGACAAAGTCCTCGGGATCCACGAACATCGTGTACGTGCCGTTCGGTAAGCCGTCGAACGTGACCTGGCCGGCGCCACACTCATCGATGGCCGTTGTCACGGTGCCATCGGCATCGGACTGCGCATCGACGCGGACCTTGTTGACTCCGAAATCAACACACGAGTCGCCAGCGAACAGCTTGTCCGGGTAGGCATCGAACGTCCACTTCACGATCGTGTGGCCCTGCAGCCCGCAGTGGTCTGCGCCGCACATCTGCTGGCCGTCGTCACCGCCGCCACCGCCGCCACATCCGATCAAGCACAGCGCAAGAAGGAGCGATGGTTTCACGCCGACACCTCGCCGCGAATGTGGAGGCCGAGGTGACGGCGCACCGCGAAGTACGATTCGCTGACCGCGTACGAGAGGAGGTCACGCAGGCGCTCCTTGACCGACATGCTCGACAGGCTCGAGCCCTCGGTCGCGATGCCCTTTGCGGCCGTCTCGAGATCGTTCGAGACGATGAAGCCGACGCGATTCGCCGTGAGGTCGGTCGCAGCGCGCCAGCTCGAGATCAAGCCGTTGCCGAGCCGACCGGTCAGGCGCTCCGAGAGCTCACCGACCTGCTCGAGGAGCGGGCCCGGGACCTGCTTTCTCAGCGAGCCGGCGAGCCGCTTCGCTTCCTCGTTATCCGGCGCGTAGGGCCGACCATCGTGACCCATGAGGCGTGCACCGCCGGCCATCACGGCCGCGGCGAACGCCGACTCGAGTTTCGGCAGGGTACCGACGGCGAGCGTCACGAACCGCTCCGGCCGGAGGTATGCCATCCGCTTGCCGACCTCGAACGCGAGCTCGCGCTCGTCGCTCTTGCCGATCAGCTGAGCGCCGACGAGCAACGACGGCACGAGTCGCTGGCGGTCAGCACCGAGCCCGACCGTGTTCGCGACGCGCAGGCCGTCGCCAGCTTCTTGCAGCCACACCATCGGCGCAGGATCGATCGCAAGCACGCCCGAGACGTAGCGAACGATGCGGCTGACCGGCCGCGGGTCGCGATCGAGATCCGCGCGGCTTTCGGGGGTGAGCCCGAACGCGGTCACCGGTTGCGCGGTGCTCGCGGCGATCGCGCCGAGGGTCGAGCTGAAGATCGCGCCGACATGGCGGTCTTCACGCGGGTGGATGATCGACTTTTGCCAGAGCTCTTCGGTCAACCGACGCGGAGCGGGCGTGAACCCGCGCGGCCGGAACTTTTCGTACAGCAGCCGCTCTTCGTCGGAAGCCGAGCCGAGGAAAACGAGGGCTTGCGACACGCACCAGGCTTTGTCGAGCTCGTGCTCGGCGCGATACAGGCTCGCGAGCGCCTTGTAGAGCTCGACGCGGTCCGGGGTGTGACCGAGCAGGAACTGGAGTTCCGCGATCGCTTCGTGACGGCGCGCTTCGCCGGCATCGAGATAGAGATCCGCGAGTTGCTCGTGGCGCGCGATGTCATCGGGAGCCAGCTCGGTCGCGACCTGATAGGCCTCGGTGGCCGCTTCGGTGTCGCCAAGCTCGTTCGCACACACGTCGCCAAGCTTGGTCCACAGCTCGAGTAGCTTCTCGACCGGTGCATCCTCGCCCATCCGCTTCAACTGACGACGGTACGCACGCGCGAGGTTCTTCCAGTCCTTGCGGTTCTGGAGCACGGCCTCGATGCCCTCGAACGCCTTTGGCGTCAGCGGTGCATCGTCGAGAGCCGCGTTGAACTTGTCGACCGTGATCTCGTGATCCTTGAGCTCGTCACGCGCGATCACCGCGGCGGTGTAGTGGAAGCGCGCGCGGCGATCGGGCGACTCCTCGAGACCCGACAAGCTGTCGAGCGTCTCGATCGCACGGCGCCACTGCTTCTGCTCGGTGAACGACTCGAGCAGCTTGTGGAGCAGCACGCGCGAGGACGGCGCGATCTTCAAGCCTTCCAGGTATGCGCCCGTAGCCGAGCTCACGTCTTTGAGGCGCTCGCGCCAGATGTCACCGATCTCTTCGAACAACTTCGCACGATGGAAGTCCATGCCGTCGCGCTTCGCGAGCGCATCGATCTGCGCGCGCTTCGCATCGGCGACGCTTTTCCATTCGCCACGTGCACCGCTGAGCTCGACGATCGCCTCGAGCGTGGGCTCGTGCAGTGCTTCCTTCTCGAGCGCGCGGCGGAGGCTGAGCTCGGCCTTGCGGTCGTCGCCCATGGCACGAGCGGCGACACCGAGCCGGTACCAAATCTCGGCGACCTGACCGTCGGAGATACCGGTGCGATGGCGCGCGAGGATCTCGCGATAGCGCTTGTCGACTTCCTTCCACTGCTCCTGCGCGGACTCGTTGCCCTCGTTGACCTTGGCTTCGGCCATGAGCACGTACGCGAGCCCGATCGCGGCCTCGAGGCTGTCCGGATCCGATTCGACCGCGAGGCGGTAATGCCGGGCGGCCTTCTCGGTGCGGTGCACTTCTTCGTACGCCTTACCGAGCTGCGCCTGACGACGCGATCGCTCGTGGCGATCGATCGAGTCGCCTTCGGCTTGGCGCGCGAGCATCTCGAGCACCGGCAACGCATCGTCCCAGCGCTTCGCCACCACGAGGCGATCCGCGACGCGGGTGCCGGCATCGACATGATCGGGATCGAGCTTCAACACGCGCTCGAACAGCTCGAGGGCACGGGTCGGATCTTCGAGCCGCTGATCGACGAGCTGCGCGGCTTCCCACAGGAGCGTGATGCGCTCCAGCCGCGAACCGCTCGCGCCCTCCGCGCGGAGCAGCATCTCGACCGTTTGCTGCCAGTTGCCACGCTTCTCGTGGAGTGCGCCGAGCGTCTTGAGTGCGCCGTAGTTCTCGGGATCGATCGCGATCGCCTTGTCGAGGTGGCGTTGCGCAGCTTCGGGATCGAGGAGGTTCTCGAACGCGATCTTGCCGGCTTCGGCGTAGATCGAGGCACCCTTGTCACCTTCGACCACGGCGTGACGGACGAGCGTCTCGACCGCGCGATCGAATTGTTCGGTCCGGACGTAGAGGCGCGGCAGCACCGATAGTGCGGTCTTGTTGCCTTCGTCGATCGCGACGACATTCATCAGGGCATCAATCGCCTGGTGTGGATCATCGAGCTCGCGCTCGAACACGCGCGCTGACTCGAGATAAAGATCGACGCGCTGCGCAGGCGTCTTGCTCGCGGCGATGTGGCGCTTGAACGCCGACGTGAGCTCGTACCAGTTCGACTCGGTCTGGAGCATGCGCTCGAGGCCGCGGTATGCGTCGTCCGCGGTCGGATCAGCGGCGAGCAACTTCTCGTACGCCTCGGTTGCGCGCTTCGGATCACGATCCTCGAGCTCTGCGGCGAGCTTGCGCAGCGTCGCGAGCTTCTCGCCTTCGGGCGCGACCTGACCGAGACGCTCCATCGTGCGGAGGTAGTCTTCGGTGCGGCCGGTCTTGTCGTAGAGGTCGACGAGCGCCTTGAGCGCGGTCGCATCGGCGCCGTTCGCGGCAACAGCGGCCTCGTGGCGCGCGATCGCACCTTCGAGATCACCGAGCTTCTCGGCGCGCAGCGTGGCGAGTTCGCGACGGATCGCGGTCGCGCGATTCGTATCGCCGTTTGCTTGCTGGATCTCGGCACGACGGTCCAGGACCTTCGCGAGGTTCGCCCACGCTTCGTCGCGGCGATACAGCCGCTCGAGCGCGGCCAGTGCATCGTCGCTGTTCTCGTCCGCATCGGCCGCCGCTTGGTACGCAGCGATCGCGGCGGACGTCGAAGCGAGCTGGGTCTCTTGCAAATCGCCGAGGCCGATCAACAGATCGACCTTCGCACTGGCCTCGGTCTCGATCTCGGCGTGGAGCTTGAGGGTCTCCGCGAGCTCGGACCACTTCTGTTGCTTGCGCTGCGCTTCGCCGAGGGCGGCGTAGGCAGCGCGGTTCTGGTTATCGAGCTCGAGTGCGCGACGCAGGCTCGGCAGCGCGTAGTCCGCGCGATCGAGCTTCGCCGAGTACCAGTGACCGAGGCGCGCCCACCACTTGGAGGCGAGCTTCGGGTCGGTCGCTTCGGTCGCGATCTCGGACGCCTCGGAGACGAGCTCGGCCCAGTTGCCGGTCGCGGCAGCGAGCTTCTCGGCGAGCTGTGCGGCCGCGTCGTCTTCCGGCGCGATCTGACATGCGGTGGTGACGGCTTCAAAGGCACGGGCGAGGTCGCCGACGGAATCTTCGTAGACCATGGCGAGCTGGACGAGCGTGGCCGCGCGCTCGGCGGGCCCCGCGCTCTCGATCCGGCCGAGGAGGACCTCGACGACCGTGTCCCACTTCTTCGCCTCACGCGCCTTGCGCTCGATCAGGTCGAGCGCATCGCGCGCTTCGTTTGCTTCATTCGTATCGGCTCCGGCCTCGCCGAGCAGCGTGACCCAACCATCGACATCGTCGGCGTCGGGACGCGTCTGCGCGAGCGTGACGTTCGCCTTGTCGCACGCGATCTTGAGCGACTCGAGCCACTCGATCACGCTGCGCTCGGCAACGTCGTCGTTGCCGCGGCCTGCGAGGTTGATGACCTCCATGTGGTGGTCGGCCATGAGCTCGTCGACAGTTACCGGGCCCAGGCTCGCGCCGAGGAAGTAGTGGTTACCACGCGGCGGCTCGAACATCCCGAACACGCGGTCGAGCAGTGCGGACAGAT
Source organism: Kofleriaceae bacterium (assembly GCA_043759355.1). Taxonomy (GTDB): domain Bacteria; phylum Myxococcota_A; class Polyangia; order Haliangiales; family Haliangiaceae; genus JABFXX01. The sequence continues at coordinate 23,041 of JAYVLQ010000180.1, read as the reverse complement.
CCGGATCGCCGTAGCGGAAGCCGACGAATACGAGCGAGCCTTCGACGTAGAGCTCGCGTGCGTACTCGCGCAGATCGACCGCGTGCGACAACGCGCGCCGCACACTGCGCGGCGTGACGACGTACGTGTCGAAGTTGCCGAGCATCTTGACGAGCGTGCGGCGGCGAGGCGAGAGCTCACCGAGCTCTTGATAGTTGACGACGCGCGCGGGCGGCCACTCGTCCGGCGACAAGGTCTCGAACGCGTGTTCGATGATGTCGCCCGGGAAGGTGGTCCACACGTGGCGGAACGGGAGCTTCGCGAGCACCTTCGGCAGCGCCGGAGTCTCGACCGGAGACGACCACATCTCCTGCACGATGCGATCGCAGGTATCTTCACCGAGCGCGCGGGCAAGGAACCCGACTGCGCGCGAGAGGCTGCCCTTGTTCAGCAGCTTCTCGAGGTCTTTGGTGGCCGCTTCATCGCCTTCGCGACCACGGGTCTCGAGCGCCTTGGTCATGCGCTCCAACATCTGCTTCCAACTCGGGACGCCGATTCCTGCACCGATGACCAGGGCCGCGCGGCCCGTACGGATCTGTTCGATGAGCGAATCGGGGATCGTGTGCTCTTGCATCCTAAACCCTCGATCTTTAGTTGTTTCGGAGGCGGAACCTATCCAGGTGACCCCTGGACCGCAAGCCCAAAGTGGGGCGTCTTACCGGGGGCTCGTACCGCGGCTCGAGGCGCAAGATCACGTTCGCCTTCTTCCTTGCGAGCGCCCAGCTGCCAGGCTCGGGCGACCTCCCCGACTCGCGAGGCGCTCGATGCCTCCACGGGCACTTCGATCTCGAAGCGCGCGGCGAGATCGCCATCAGGAGCAAAGGCAAGATGCGGACGTTCCTGCTAGGGTCGCGCCGCGATGGCATCCGAAGTCGCGGCCATCTACCGCCAGTCGAAGAAGAAGCAGGATATTAACTGGTTCACCGAGTGGATCGCGCGTCCGCCGGCTGCCGTCGTCGTGTACCTGCTCCGCAACACGCCGTTCACGCCGAACCAGGTGACGTTTCTCTCCGCGTTCGTCGCGCTCGGTGCGTGCGCGGTGATGATCCTGTGCCCCGGCTGGATCCCGCTCGTGATCGCCGTAGCGCTGTTCGAATTCTCGTTCATCCTCGATTGCGCCGACGGCATGCTCGCCCGCCTCCGCAAGCTCGCCTCTCCGCTCGGTCACCTGCTCGACTTTTTGATGGACGAGCTCAAGGCGATGCTGCTCTACGGCGCGGTCTCGATCCGGATGTGGCGCGAGACCGGCGATGCACGGATGTTGATCGTCGGGCTCGCGGGTGGCTTCTGCCTCGCGGCCGGCATCTCGCTGACCTCGTTCATGCGTCGGCCCGAGTACGGCGCGAAGCCACCGACCGAGGATGGTCAGCCTGCCGAGGTCAAGGCGCGCCGAGGGTTGGTCGGGATGGCGCTGTTCGCGGTCGAGTGGCCCTCCCGCGTCGTCGTTCACTATCCGCAGTATCTCTGGCTGGTCGCGGCGATGAATCGCATCGACATTTATTTTTGGGCGTATGGCGCGGTCAACGTGTTGTATCTGGCGAAGAGCCTCGCGGTGATCCTCGTGCGGCTCGGCAGGTTCAACAAGTGACGGTGCCAGATCCGGTCGAGCAGGTCATCCTGATCGCTGCGGGGCGTGGCCGCCGTCTCGGCGCGCACACCGACGAGATTCCGAAGTGCATGGTCGAGGTCGCGGGCACGCCGATCTTCGGCTGGATGTGGAAGGCATTGTCGAGCATCGGTGCGAAGCGGCTCGTCGTGATCCGCGGCTATCGTGGCGACGTCCTCGAGACGTTCGTCAAGCAGATCGTCCCGAATGCGATCTTCGTCGCCAACGACGAGTGGCAGACCAACAACGTGTTGCTGTCACTCGACAAGGCGCGCGCTCACCTCGATCGCCCGACGTACATCACGTACAGTGACATCGTGTTCTCGTCAGGCGTCGCGCGTGCCGCCGCGGCCTCGATCGCCGACATCGGGCTGGTCATCGATCGCGACTTCAAGACGATCTACGAGGGCCGCACCGAGCACCCGCTCGATGAAGGCGAGGTCTCGGATCTCATGCCCGATGGCACGGTCGCGCGCGTCGGGAAGCGGGCGCTGCCGCCCGAGGATGCGGTCGGTGAGTTCATCGGCCTCGCAAAGCTGGGCGCGGCTGGCGCCCAGATCTTCGCGCGTTCGCTCGCCGCGCTCGCGCAGCGCTTCGAAGGTCGCGAGACCGAACCGTTCCAGCGCGCGGCGACCTATCGCAACGCGTACCTGACCGACTTCTTGCAGGAGCTCGTCGATTCGGGGCTCCGCGTCGACCCGATCCTCGTCTCGGGCCAGTGGCGAGAGATCGATACCCGCCAGGATCTCGACCGCGCGCGCATGCTGTTAGAGTCGAATGCCAAGGAGTGGTCATGATTCGCCGCCTCACGTTCCTGTCTGCACTTGTCCTCGCCGTGGTCGGGGCCTGCGACAAGCCGACCCAAGTCGACTGCGATAAAGCGCTGCGCAATATCCAGAAGCTGCTCGGCACCGAAGACATCCTCACGCCGGCGCAGCTGCAAAGTGAAGTGCGCCGGTGCAGCTCCGCGTCGAGCAAGAGCGCCGTCGCGTGCGCGATCGCCGCGCGGTCGCTCGACGACATCAACAAGTGCGACTTCGAGAAGAACGGCAAGCACCACTTCGCAATCTCGGGGTCGGGCAGCGCAGCGGCAACAGGCTCCGGCGCTGCGTCGGGCTCGGCAGTCGTGCCCGCAGGTTCGGACACCGTCGATTCGCCCGCGCCGCCGCTGGCGCCCGCGAAGTGAACCTTCGGGCTGCCGTGGTTGCAGCCTGGCTGAGCACCATCGCGTACGGTGCGCCGTCGCCCGCCGTGATCGTCGCGCTCGCCGGACCAGATACCAATGACGCGCGCGATGCGGTCGCGGTTGGACCGAACGGCCAGGTTTACGAGCCCGATGGCACCGGCGCCTGGGTCCGTCATCACGCGGGTGGGATCGCCGACGACGTCGTCCGCGCCGCACGAGCAGGCGGCCAGGTGATCGTCGGCGTCGACGGAGGACCGCCATACGCGTACCGGCCGGAGAAGACCGGCGATGGTGCGTGGCAGATGATCGTCCTGGGGCTTCACGCCAATGCCATCGTCGGGCGTGGGCCTCGCGCGACGGCCGCCTTCGGTCGCCAGGTGTTCGGGCTCGACACCGGCAAGCCCGTGCGGCTCGCAGACGCGCCCGCGCCGGTGACCGCGCTCGCTGGGTCGCGGAGGAGCATCGTCATCGCCACCGACAAAGGCCTCGCGCGCCTCGAGGGCAGAGGCTGGAAGCCGATCGCGAATGCGCCGACCCAGGTGATCGCGCTGCTCGACGATCGCTGGGCGCTGGTCGAGCGCGGCTTGCTCGATCTGCGCTCGCAAAAGATCACGACCTGGCCGACCGGATTTCACGTGGCCTCCGTCGTCGCGATCGACAACAACCTCGTGGTCGCGGCTGGCACGCTAGGTGCGAATCTGCAACTGGTGACGCTCAAGGCTGGCAAGCTCGACCACGAAGCGATCGGTGTGCAGCTCGCGGCGATCGTTGCGATCGCCGCGGACCGCACAGGTCGGGTGGTCGTGGCGTCGCGGGATGGTCAGCTCGCCGTGCGCGACAAGGCCGGAACATGGACCACCGCAGCGGTCAGCGATGCGCTGCCTGGCGATCGTCCTGGCTCGCCGCCGGCGGTGCAGCCATGACCGAAAAAATCGACGAGAGCCCGAGCCACCACGTCTGGAGCCACGTGTTCAACGTGGTCGTCTTCGTCGGGGGCTCGATCGCGCTCGCGTGGATGATGCACTCGCTCGGCTGGGACAATGCGCGCAAGGTGTTCGTCGACGTCGGCGCATGGTTCATCCTGATTATTGGCCTCGACGTGCTCGGCATGGGCCTCGACGCCGGCGCGATCTACGCGTTCATGCTGCCCGAGGCGCAAAACGTGTCGTACTGGAAGGTGTTCGCGGCGCAAGCCTCGGGCCGCGCGATCAATATCTTCGTGCCTGGTGCGGTCGTCGGTGAAGCCACGAAGATCACGATGCTCGTCACGGTGTGTCCGCGCGACCGCGTGGTGTCGTCGATCGTGTTGTTCAACCTCGCGACGTTCTACATGTCCGTCGCAATCGTCTTGATCGGCGTCCCGATCACGATGTTCGCCGTCGATCTTCCGCACAGCCTCAAGGTCGTCGTTCTGATCGCGATCGCGATCCTCATTCCGATCGTCATCGGGCTCGCCGTCATCGTCCATCGCGGTGCGACCGGCAGCGTGCTCTCGAGCCTTCGCGGCATGCGCATCATCTCCAAGGAGCGCGCGGCGAACTGGCGCGAGAGGCTCGGCACGCTCGATAGCGACCTCCAGGCGCTGCGCGCGGATCACACGCCCAGCACGAAGAAGGCGCTGACCTTCCTCGTCGCGGAGCGCGCGGTCTCGTGGACGTCAACCATCGTCGTGTTGGCCACGATCGGAGTTCATCTCCACCCGACCCTGGTCATCGGCGTGCTCTCGGTCGGCGTCCTCATCAGCTGGATCTCGGCGATCGTGCCGTTTGGCCTGGGGCTGGCCGATGGCAGCAACTACGCGCTGTTCAGCGCCCTCGGCGCGGCGGGTGCGAACGGCGTGTTCGTGACCCTCCTCAATAGGGCGAGAACCCTCGTGATCGCGCTGATCGGCTTCGTCATCATGGCAATCGCTCATTTCACGAATCGAACCGTCGTCAGGAAGCGCCATCGTAGCCATGCGGCACGGCTTGCGTCGGTCTCCACGACCACGATAGCCTGAACGACGGCACTAGTTATGGCCCCGCATGTCCTGGTAGCTGACGACGATGCGTGGATACTCCGCATGGTCGCAACCGTGCTCGAGAAGCGCGGCTACAGCGTCGAGACCGCGGTCGATGGCGAAGACGCGCTCGCGCGAGCGCTAGCGCGGACGCCGGATCTCCTGATCACTGATGTGATGATGCCGAAGGTCGACGGCTGGTCGCTCGTGCGCCAGCTGCGCTCGCACGCCGAGCTCGCGATGCTGCCGGTGATCTTTCTGACCGCGCTGTCGTCCGAGGATGATCGGATCCGTGGCTTCCGGCTCGGCGCCGACGATTACGTCACCAAGCCCTTCCGGTTCGAGGAGCTCGATTTACGCGTCGCCAAGACGCTGCGGCGCACGGCGCAGACCGTCCAGGAGACCCGCGAACAGATCAACACGTCGGGTCTACGCGGCGACCTCTCCCAGGTCGGCCTCAGCTCGCTGCTCGTGCTGATCGAGATGGAGCGCAAGACGGGGCTGCTCCAGCTGCGCTCGCTGAATAATATCTCCGCTCAGATCCTCGTGCGCTCGGGCAAGGTCGTGCACTCGCGGCTCGATGATCGCGAAGAGCCCGTCGATGCCGAATGTGTCTACTTCCTCCTGACCTGGGCTGCGGGCGACTTCGAGTTCGTCACGTGCGTCGTCGAGGGTGAGGATCGCGTCAACGTCTCGACCACGCACCTGCTCATGGAGGGTGCACGCTTGATCGACGAATCGAGCTATCGGGCCGAAGGGCCGGCGATGAAGATTCCGCCGCTCGCGGGGCACGAAGGTAACGACGAGCTCGAAGAGCCACCCGATCCGCCCCCCGCGGCTCCGGGCGAAGAAGAAGGAGGCGCGACGCTCACCGGCGATCCGAGCGTCGATGGTTTCGATGTCGAGCTCGACCTCGAGGACCGGACCGCGACGTCTTCGACCGACGACAACTGGGAGTAGCTAGCGCTTCTTCTTGCGGGCGCGCGCCGTGATCTCGGCGAGCTTGCCCGAGGCGAGGAGCTTGCGAAGCTCGCCCTCCATCTCGCGTGCGAACAACAGACGCACGGCTTCGACCCCGACCATCCGGAACGCTCCGAACAGCTTGCTCGCACCGGCGATGCCGATGTGACCCTCTTTGACGCGTCCCAAGAACAGCTCGACCAGCTCGTTAACCGCGCGACCGAGATGCTTGCGCAAGATCGCGGAGGCTTGGGCCGCGGTCTCGAGATCGATGCCAACTCCTTCGAGCCGGATCGCGATCTGGAGCAGTGCCGGGCTCGCGACGAAGTACACGTCGCCTTTGCGCTCGACGATGTTCGCGCGAGCGAGATCCGCGAGCAGCCCCGGGCGACGGTTGCCGACCAGATCATAAAGCTCGGTCTCGCTGACCGTGCGCGGTTGATCGGCGGCCCACGGCGCCTGCATCTCTTCCTCGACGCCGAGCCATTCCGCGAGATCGACCTCGCCGCGATCGATCCGCTTCATCAAGTCGCCGATCGCGTCGATGCGCAGGCCGCGATCGGAGAGTTGCGCGATCAACTTCAGGCGTTCGACGTGCGGCTTGCCGTAGTGCGCGACGCGGCCGCGGATCTCGGGATTCTGGAGCGCACCGCGCGACTGGTAGAACCGGATCGTGCGACTCGGAACTTTCGACAGCGAGGCGAGCTCGTCGATCGTGAGAGTGGCTTGTTCGGGCGCTACCATCGCTAGCTCCATCATGCCGCGAGCTCCGGCTGGCGAGTCGGCAGAGCGAGCCGAAAGATCGTGCGAAGCGTGGTGCCGAGCTGACGGCTGAACCGGCCCTTGTTGTACGGCACGCCGTACTTCTTGCAGATCGCCTCGACCTTGGGACCGATCTCGGAATAGCGATTGCTCGGCACGTCTGGGAACAGGTGGTGCTCGATCTGATGCGACAGGTTGCCACTCATCAGATGGAACAGCTTGCCGCCGGTGATGTTGCACGAGCCGAGCACCTGGCGCAGATACCAACCACCGCGGATCTCGCCCGCGACCTCGGCTTCGCTGAAGGTCTGCGCGCCGTCGGGGAAGTGGCCGCAGAAGATGATCGCGTATGTCCACACGTTGCGCATGCCGTTCGCGACGAGGTTCGCGAGCAGCACGGGCAGGAACAACGGCCCCGCGAGCAGCGGCCACAGGACATAGTCTTTCAGGAGCTGCTTGCCGGCCTTGCTGGCAAAGCCGCTCAGCTGACCGCGGACATCGGCGAGCTTGGTCTCCCCGCGACGGAGCGCGACGAGATCGATATCGTGCAGCGCGACGCCCCACTGGAACAGGAACGCGAGGAGCGTGTTGTAGATCGGCTGCGCGAGATGGACCGGGCGCCAGCGTTGCTTTCGCGTGACGCGCAGGATGTCGTAACCAACGTCGCGATCCTTGCCCATCACATTGGTCCACGTGTGGTGCATCACGTTGTGCGAGTGCTTCCATTGATCCGCCGGGCACACGTTGTCCCATTCCCACGTCGAGGAATTAATCTCGGGATCCTGCATCCAATCCCACTGGCCGTGGATCACGTTGTGCCCGATCTCCATGTTCTCGAGGATCTTGGCGAGTCCGAGCGACGCGGTGCCCGCGCCGATCGCGGCGAAGAACAGCGGCGGGAGCGGCATCAATGGCAGGCTCGCGAAGATCATCGCGCGGCCACCGAGCGCCATGCCGCGCTGGGTCTTGATCACTCGCTTGATGTACTTGCGATCGGCATCGCCGAGGCTCGCGCGTACTTCTTGTTGAAGTGCGTCGAGCTCGCGGCCAAATCCTTCGGTATCGATGGTCATCATGAGAATCTCCTAGAGAGCGAGCTCGACATCGCCAGCAGCCGCGCACACGCAGATCTGGACGCGAGCGCCGGGCTCGTCGATCGTGGCGCCGGTTCGCAGGTCGCGTACGCAGCCGGAAACAAGCGACGCATCGCAGGTGTGGCAGATGCCCATGCGGCACCCGTGTGCGGGTGCGAGGCCCGCTTCCTCGGCGACGCGCAAGATCGAGGTCGCGGCATCCGCGATCGCCGATTTCGCTGATTTCGCTGATTTCGCTGATTTCGCAGTCGTGGTGAACGTGACGCGCCCACCACTCGCGTTCGCGGGCAACACGGCGAGAGCCGCGCGAAACCGCTCGACGTGCAGCGCATGCGCCCTGCCCACCTGCGTGAAGTCCGCGGCGATCGCATCGAGCAAGCCTTGCGGTCCGCACGCCCAGGCTTCGCGCTCGCGCCAATCGGGCACGAGCTCGGTGAGCCATGCGGCGCAAAACCGGCGGGAGTCATCGCTGGTGTAAATGGTGACGCGGCGATAGCTCGGGTGGCGATCGCTGATCCCCTGGAGCTCTTCACCGAAGATGTGCTCGCTCGGCGTCCGCGTGAAGTGCACGTGCACGACATCTGGCATCGCGCCGCGCGACGCCAGAGAGCGCATCATCGAAGCGATCGGCGTGATGCCGCTGCCCGCGGTGATGAACAGAGCGCGGATCGGAGCGCCTTCTGGCATCACGAACGTGCCGGTCGCTTCGCTGATGGCGAGGAGGTTGCCGATCGGGCTCGCGAGCAGCGCATTGGAGACCCTGCCCTGCGCCTTGACCGTGATCTCGAAGCAGCCATCGCGGCGATCCGGCGACGAGCTGATCGAGTACGTGCGAGTCGCGACGCGACCCGCGATCGCTAGGCCCACGCGGACGTGTTGTCCCGGCTTGTGGGTGCGCCAGCCTCGGCTGGGCCGCAGGACCAGGGTGCGCACGCCCGGCACCTCGTCCAGCACGGCCTCGACCCGGGCCTGGCGGGTGTGGCTCACCGCGAGCGGGCGAAAGAGCTGGATGTAGTGCGACGGGACCAGCGGCGTCGCGACAAGGCCAGCGACGCCGGTGAACTTGGACCACACGGTTGATGCGACGCTTACCATTGAGACAATATTAACTGTGACAGTTCATACTGTCAAGCAGGGCGCTGGAAGCGGCGCGGGAGACGGCTCGCGGACGAATGATTTCAGCGGTTTGTGGTATATAATGGAGATGGCGAGCATCAAAGAAGCCGAGCTCCGCACGCAATTGACCGCAGCGATGAAGGCCCGCGATTCGAAGACCGCGAATCTCATCCGCATGATCAACACCAAGATCACGGAGCGCCGCACAGCGTCAGGCTTCACCGGCGAGGTCGACGACGCGCTCGTGCTCGACGTGATAGCCACGTACAAAAAGCAGATGGAGAAGGCGAAGGTCGAGTTCGCCAATGCCGGCGAGCGCGGCAAAGAGCAGCTCGCCGAGCTCGAGTTCGAGGTCGAGTGGACCGCGAAGTGGCTGCCACAGGGTCTCAGCGAGGCCGAGCTCCGCGCCGCGGTCGAGAAGGCCGTCGCCGCCCTGCCCGCCAAGGATCCGAAGATGGCGGGCCGCGTGATCGGCGCGATCAAGAAGGAATTCGGCGATCGCGCCGACGCGAACCTCGCAAAGAAGATCGCCGAAGAGCTGCTCGGCTCCTGAGGGCGAGCGTCGCCGAGCTCGAAGCCTTCACGGCTGACAGGCCGCGCGAATGCGGACGCGACGCGGTAATCGTCGTCCTCGACTAGTGTTAGCGTTTGGCATGCGACAACTCTCGTTGATGCTGGTTCTAGTAATGTCTCTCGTCGGCTGCGGCGACAAGTGGGACAAGGCGACCTCTAAGATGGAGGACTTCAAGACCAAGATGTGCGCCTGCAAGGACAAGGCGTGCGTCGACGACGTGAACAAGGAAGAGACCGCGTGGGAGAAATCGATGAAGGACTCCTTCAAGAAGGACGAGAAGCCGCCCGAGAAGTCGATGACCAAGGCGGCAGCGATCGCTCAAGAGTCGAGCGCATGTCGCAAGTCGATCGAGAAGGTCGCGGGCGCCGCGGCCACGGCCGATTCACTCAAGAAGATGACCGCCTTCAAGGACTCGATGTGCGCGTGCAAGGATGCCGCATGCGCCAACAAGGTCTCCGAAGACATGGCCACGTGGAGTAAGGAGCAGGCCGCGAGCCCCGATCCCGCGCCCGTGATGGACGAAGTGACGACAAAGCAGTTCACCGACCTCTCGACGGCGATGGCTACTTGCATGCAGACCGCGATGACGGGCAGCGCTGCCGCGCCCGCACCTGCCGCACCGTAGTCAGACGCTCTCGCCGACCGTGCCGATGCCCTTGGTAGGCTTGGCCGGTTCGCGCCGAATCCGAGCGAGCAGCATGTGGCCCCAGTAGTAGCTGACGGGCAACACGATCAACGTGAGCAGGGCGGCCGAAATGGTACCCGCCACGACCACGACCGCGATCGGCCGCTGGGTCTCGCTACCGATCGCGTGTGACATCGCCGCCGGTAACAGACCAAGTGATGCGAGCAACGCGGTCATCAAGACGGCGCGCAAGCGCTCGTGCGTGCCTTCGATCGTCGCGGTGCGAAGATCCTCACCGCGCTCTCGGCGCACCTTGATTGCGCTCACCACGAGCACGCAGTTCAGCACCGCCTGCCCCAGGAGTGCGATGAAGCCGACCGCAGCCGACACGCTCAGCGTCATGCCGGCGAACGCGAGCCCGGCGAACCCGCCGAGTAACGCGATCGGCAGGTTTAAAAGGATGATGCCCGCATCCCAGGCCGAGCCGAACGCCGAGAACAGCAGCAAGAATGTGAGCAGCAGCGACAGTGGTAACACGAGCGTCAGCCGCTTCATCGCGCGCTGCTGGTTCTCGAACTCACCGCCCCAGGTCATGGAGTAACCGACCGGCAGCTTCACGTTCTGATCGACGCGTTGCTGCGCATCTTGGACGACCGAGCCGAGGTCGCGGTCTCGCACGTTCGCGCGGATTCCGATGTAGCGCTTGCCGTTCTCGCGCGTGATGGCAGCAGGCCCCTTCGCCATGCCGACCTTCGCGAGCGCGGAGACCGGCACGAGCGTGCCGTCCTTGAGCGGGACGCGGAGCTCGCGGATCGAGGTGAGGTCCTCGCGCGACGACTTCGGCAACCGCACGGTCACGTCGAAGCGCTTCTCGCCGTCCCACAGCTCCGAGGCCGCGTGGCCGGAGAGTGCGGTCTCGAGATAACCTTGCAGGCTGCCGAGATCCTGATCCCAGCGCGCGAGCGCCTTGCGGTCCGGGATCACGGCGATCACGGGCTCCTCGGTCGCCTTGACGATACCGGGGTCCGCGATGCCGGGGACCTTCTCGATCTGCGATTCCGCCGCGTTCGCGAGATCGCGCAGCTGGGTCACATCGTCGCCGAAGATCTTCACGGCAACTTGGCCCTGCTGGCCACTGATGTTCTCGTTGACGTTGTCGCGGATCGGCTGGCTGAAGTCGTACTCGATCCCCGGCAGGGCGCCGAGGTTCTTCGTCATCACCGCGACGATGTCGTCGAGCGTATGCAGCCCCTTGCGCCACTCCTTCATCGGCTTGAGCTTGATGAAGATCTCGAGGTTATTGAACAGCTTCGCATCGGTGCCATCCTCGGGTCGGCCGAGCTGCGAGAGAATCTCGGTGACCTCGGGCAACCCGGCGCGCAGCTTCTCGATGATCTTTGGCGTGAGCTCGCGACCATCCGTGAGCGAGCTTGTCGGAGGCAAGGTGAACGTCACGTAGATCGAACCTTCGTTGAGCGCCGGCAAGAACTCGCTGCCGAGCCGCGGTGCGAGGGCGACGCCACCGGCAATCAGCCCGAGCGTCATCACGAGTACCGCGAGCGGATAGCGCATCGCGAGGTCGAGGAGCGGCGTGTGCGCTTTTTTTGCGACCGCGAGCAGCGGCGAGATCTTCACCGCCTTGTGCCGGCGCAGCGCGTAGAAACACAGCACCGGGACGAGCGTGAAAGATACGAGCATCGCACCGACCAGTGCGCTGACGACGGTGTGCGCCATCGGCGCGAAGATCCGGCCCTCGACGCGCTGGAGCGCGAAGATCGGCAGGTACGCGGCGACGATGATCAACAACGAGAACAGCGTCGGGCGTGCGACGTGACGAGCTGCATCGAAGATCGTGCGGATGCGCTCCTGGGTAGTCTTGGTCTGATAAGCCGGCCCCGCCGCGTGCTCGAACACGTGTTCGACGAGGATCACCGCACCATCGACGATGATGCCGAAGTCGACGGCACCCATCGAGAGCAAGTTCGCGGACATCCCGCGCACGTGGAGGTAGATGAACGCGGCGGCGAGCGAGAGCGGAATCACCACCACCACGACGAGGGACGCGCGAACCGACAACAGGAACACGAACAGGACGATCGAGACCAGCAACGCCCCTTCTAGCAGGTTGTGGAACACGGTCTCGAGCGTGGTCGCGACCAGCTCCGTACGATCGTAGAACGGGTTGATCTGGACCGCGGCCGGCAGCGCGTGTGCTTGCAGCTCGGCGACGCTCGCGCGCACGCCCTCGAGCACCTGCGACGGGTTCTCGCCCTTGCGCATGATCACGATGCCCTGCACCGCATCGGTATTGCCGTTGCGCGTGACCACGCCTTGGCGCGGCGCGTAGCCGGTCCGGACCGCGGCGACATCGCGAATCGTGACGGGCACTCCGGCGTGAAAGCCGACGCGCACGTCGTTCAGCTCGTCGGCAGACGTGAACGTACCGATCGAGCGAATCACGAAGCCCTGCTCGCCTCGCTCGACCAGGCCACCCGACGCGTTCGCCGAGGCCTTGCCGAGCGCACCGAACAGATCGTCGAGCACGACGCCGAGGCTCGCCATCTTCGCCGGGTCGGGCTCGACGTGGATCTCCTCGACGAGGCCACCATACGACGTGACATCGGCGACGCCGGGGACGCGCATCAACGCGGGCCGCACGGTCCAGTCCTGGAGTGTCCGCAGCGTCATCGGATCGCTGGTCTTACTATCGAGCGTGTAGCGATAGACCTCACCGATCGGCGTCGCATCGGGCGCGAGGTTCGGTGTGATGCCATTGGGCAAGTTCGAATCCGGGATGCGCTCGGTCACTTGTTGCCGCGCGACCAGCGTATTGACGCCGTCGGCGAACGTCAGCGTGACCATCGAGAGCCCGAACAGCGAGATCGAACGCTGGCGGATCGTGCCCGGCACGCCGTTCAACGCGCGCTCGAGTGGAATCGAGATCCGGCGCTCGACTTCTTCAGCCGGCTGGCCAGGATAGAGCGTGATGATCTGGACCTGCGGATCGGTCGGATCAGGGAACGCCTCGATCGTGAGGTGGGTGAACGCTTCGTAGCCGATGATCGCGACGGTGATCGCGATCGCGAGCGCGGCGAACCGATGGTGGAGTGACGCGCCGAGGAGCTTGTCGATCACGTTAGTTATCCAGCTGGATCTGGTTGTCGAGCAGTGTCGCGCCTCGCACCACGATCTGCTCGCCGGGCTCGACACCCGTCACGATCGTCGCTACACCGCCGTGGACCGGGCCAAGGGTGATCTTGCGCTTGCGCAGGGCGCCCTTCTCCCGGACATAGACAAAGCTCGCCGTACCGTCCGAGATCACGGCCGTCGCTGGCACCGCGACCTTCGCGGGCGTCGAATCGAGAAAGCGGAGCTGGACGTGCGCGTTCGGGCGTAGCGCGCCGGTCGGGTTCGCGAGCTTCACGCGAACCGGGATCGTGTGGCGATCCGGATCGACGATCGACGAGATCCGTTCGATCGTGCCTTCGGTCTCGCCATTATCGGCAAGCACGACCTGCGCCTTGGCACCTTCGTTCAGCTTGCCGAGGTCGCTCTCGAACACGTCGGCCACGACCCACACGTCCGAGAGATCGGCGATCGCGAGCAGCGAACCAGCGCTGGCATCGACCCCCTGCCCGACCGTGAGGTTCATCTCGACGACGACACCGGAGCGCGGCGCGGTGACCGTGAACGAAGAATCGCCGTTCGCGGTGATTTTGAGCGACGACAGCTTCTGTGCTGCGAGCGAGACCGCGAGGTCCGCCTCGACGAGCGCTTGTCGCGCCGCGACGAGCTCCTTGCCAGGCAGCGAACCCGCATCGACGAGTGCCTGCGTGCGATCGAGATTGATCTTTGCGCTCGCGCGCTCGACGCTCGCCTTTTGTTGTTCGCTGCGAAGCTCCGCGAGGTTCGGGCTCGCGACCGTGAACAGCTTGTCCCCCACGGTGACGCGCTGGCCGCGCTCGATCATGAGCGCCGAGAGGCGGCCTGCGAGCGGAGTCCCGAGCCGCGACGTGCGGGTCTCGTCGAAGACCACGCGTGCCGGGACCGGATCCGACCAGCGCGCCTCGGCACCCTTCGCGGGCTCGATCGTGATCGCGGCCCACTGCGGCGCATCGTCGGTCAGCGTCACCGCATCGGAGCCAACCGTCATGCCGACGTGCAGAGCAGCGGGGGTCGGCTCGGGTCGGGTGTAGGTCTCGGCGAGTACGAGTGCCGAGCCGCCGATGATGACGGCGCCAGCCATCACGGAGAGGTAGGTCCACTTCTTGTTCATATCGGTCCGGCGGACCAAAATGCATCGGTGGTGCCAATCAGGCGATCGCGATGTGGTGGTAGAGCGACGTCGAAATTGCGATCACATCGGCCGAGGACCACATGGTGCGGTGGAATGCCGCGCTCGACGACAAAAAGTCGCGATGTGTGACACGCCCCGCGCATTCGGGCGTTTCTGAATGTGACGACCCGGGGCGTGGCATTTGCACCACCGCCGACGTGGCCTCAGTCCTTGTTGCCCATACGCTGCAACGTTCGGCGATCGATGCCGAGGAGCTGGGCCGCCGCGGTCTTGTTCTGGTCGGTGTGGTCGAGCACCTTCGCGATGTAACGCTGCTCGAGCATCTCGAGCGTGGGCCAATCGCCATCGATCGCCGCGGCACCGGATCGCAGCTCGGCCGGCGCCGGCACGCGCAGCACCGTGGGCGGCAGATCGCTGGGCAGGATCACATCGCCGCGACACATCGCGACCGCGCGAGCCATCGCGTTCTCGAGCTCGCGCACGTTGCCCGGCCACCGATGGTCACGGATCACGGCGAGTGCGGCTTCGCTGATCTCGGGATTCGGGCGACCGAGCTCGAGCGAGTGGCGCGCCGCGAAGTGACGCGTGAGTGCGAGCAAGTCATCACCCCGATCGCGCAGCGACGGGACCTCGAGCGTGACGACGCTCAGGCGATAAAACAGATCGGACCGGATCCGGCCCTGCTCCATCTCGACTTGGAGGTCCCGGTGCGTCGCCGTGATCACGCGAACGTCGACCGCGATCGGCTGATTGCCACCGACCCTGCGAATCTCGCCTTCTTGCAACACGCGCAAGAGCTGGGCTTGAACCTTTGGCGAGATGTCGCCGATCTCGTCCAGGAACAGCGTCCCGCCGCTGGCTTCCTCGAACAACCCTCGCCTCGTGCTCTGTGCGCCGGTGAACGCCCCCTTCTCGTGACCGAACAGCTCGCTCTCGAGCAGGCTCTCGGTGAGCGCCGCGCAATTGACCGCGACGAACGGAGCAGTCGCGCGACGGCTGCGCTCGTGCAGCGTGTGAGCCACGAGCTCCTTGCCGGAACCGCTCTCGCCGTGGATGTAGATCGTGGCGTTCGTCGCCGCGACCTGTGCGAGCTGCTTGTACAGCTCGATCATCGCGGCGCTCGTACCGATCAAGCTCCGTTTGCCGAGAACCTCCCGCGACAGCGCTCGGTGCTCGCGCGCGAGCTTGCGACGATCGAGCGCGCGGTTCACGGTCGTGACGAGCGCCGAGATATCGACGGGCTTCGTGAGGTAATCGGCAGCGCCGCGACTCATCGCATCCATCGCGGCGTTCGGATCGGCGTACGCGGTCACGAGCACGAGCGGCGTGTCGGGATGATCGGTGCGAATCGTCTCGAGCAGCTCGAGACCGCTGACCGTTGCCATCTGGATATCGGAGATGACGAGATCGAACTTCTGAGTGGCGAGCTTGCGCTGCGCCTCGGCTCCGTCGGCCGCGTAGCTGACCTCGTGGCCCTGCCTCGCGAGGACCTCGCCCAGCATCTCGCGGGTGAGCTCGTCGTCGTCGACCACGAGAGTGTGGATCGGACCCATCGCGCGTTTGTAGCACGCGGTACGATGTGACCGTGGGGGAGCGAACGATGAAGCCGGTGTATCTGATCGCGATCATCGCGGCGGCCCTCCTGTTCGTGCTCGTCGTCGACGTGCGGGGCTCTCGGAGCGCGCAGCAATCGGCCGACAAGATCCTCAACAACTCGACGCGAGCGATCGAGCTCGTGGAGGATCTGCGCTGGCAGATCCACCAGCTCGGCCACACCGATCGCGAGGGTGTACCGGCTCTGATCACCGAGCTCGACAAGGATGTCCGCGAGTACGCGCCGCTCGCGATCGATACCGGCGAGGCCGCGATCTGGACGAAGGTCCACGACAGCGTCGCGATTGCACGCGAGGCCGCGTCGCGCGGCGACTTCGATCTCGTGCGCAGCCGGACCCAGACGATCGGGCCCGATGTCGATCGCTTGGTCGAGATCAACAATGCCGAGGTTGCCTCGTACCTCGCGAAGATGAGCGACGATCGCATCGACGAGATCATCGGCGACATCGTCGCGGTGATCGTCGCCGCGATCGTGATCGCAGCGCTCGCGCGCGCTCTGTACCGCTCGCAGGCGCGCGAGAAGGAGCTCGCTCGCGAGAGCCTGCTCCGTGCCGAGGAGCGCAACCGCGAACTCGACGCCTTCGCCGGCCGTGCCGCGCACGATCTCAGGTCGCCGCTCAACCCGATCCGGGGTTACGCGGAGCTGATCTCGACCGACGCGACCGTCTCGCCCGATACCCGCAGGCAGGCCAGCCTCATCACGAAGGGCGTGCTGCGCATGTCGAAGGTGATCGACGACATGCTCTCGCTTTCGCGCGCGGGTCATCCCGAACCGGGCAACGCGCAGCTCGGGCAGACGCTCGAACAAGTGCGCGAGGAGCTCGAAGCCGAGCTCCGCGATGTCAGCGTGGAGGTGGCGGTCGAAGATGTCGCGGTGGCGTGCAGCGAGAACTCGCTCGAGCAGATCCTGCGCAATTTACTCGGCAATGCGTCGAAGTATCGCTCGCCCGAGCGCCCGCTCGAGATCACAGTCGTCGCCGGGCAAGCGCCTGGCACCGTGAAGCTCGTGGTCTCGGACAATGGCACCGGTATGGATCCCGAATCGCGTGCGCACGCGTTCGATCCGTTCTTTCGCGGTCGACGGGACATCGCCGGCACGGGCCTAGGGCTTTCGATCGTCGAGAAGATCTGTCGATCCATCGGTGGCACTTGCACGATCGAGGCGAACGAGCCCGCGGGCACGCGCGTCATCGTCACGTTGCCGCGTTAGCCGCTCCGCGTGGGCGCGTAGCTCTGCCGGCGAGAATGGCTTGCGCAGCAGCATGGCGTTAGGCAACTGCGCGACGCGTGCGAGCGGTCCCGGCTCCGAGCTCGCCGTGATCACGATGATCGGCACCGCGACGCCGGCGCCGCGTAGGCAGGCGACCGCATGGATGCCATCGAACCAACCCATGTCGATGTCGGTCACGATCAGATCGAGCTCGCGAGCGTGAGCGACCTGTTCGAGGAGCTCTATCCCGGTCGCGGCTTCGTGCACCGTGAAGCTCGAGAGTGCTTCGCGCACCAGGCTACGCGTGTCCTCGTCATCATCAGCGATCACGGCATGCATGACCCGCTACTCAGCAAGCCGCGGGCCACGCTAGCGCAGTGCCTTGAGGCCGTATGCCTGCACGAGCACCGTGCCATAAGCGACGAGCGCTGCGACCTAGCGGCGATCGAACAGACGGGCCTGCACAGGTGCCGTCATCGATCGCGTACGACGCTGTTTGCCACGACGCGTCCGACGGTGCTCGCGCGCGGGGTGCTGCGACTGCCCTGCCTCCGAAAGCGTGAACAACGATCCTGATGTCGACAAGACGACGGCCAACGGATCGGCCCGGATCGCGGAGCTCACGTCGCTCGCACCATAATGGTTCGAGTTCGCAACATCACCACTCACGTGCTCCGGTCCGGAGCTCGCATTCGCATTCGCGACTCGCGAGGCGCGCCGCGTGATTGGCTCGCTCGCTAGCCCCCGCGACGAGGCCGACGTGCTTGACGCAGACGATGCGATCGCCGAGGTCACCGACATCGTGCTCGCCGCGTGAAGCGTCGATGCGACCGCAGATGCGGTCGAGCTCGAGCTCGAGCTCGAGCCGGCGACAGCGACCATCGAGACCGAGCCATGCGAGATATTCGCCGCGGCGGCCGAGCTCGACGTGACGAGCACGGCCGGACGGTCGAGATTTCGAGCGACGATGTCACGCGCATCGCGACCGACCACGATCGGCTCGAACGTGCGCACCGGCATCGTGAACTCGGTCGTGACTGCGAGATCCTGCTCGTTCATCGCGGTCATCGATTCACCAACGACGGTCGCGCGGAGACGCCACGCCGCGCTCGGTGAGGCGGTCGCCGCAACCTCGAGGATTGGCGCGAACGCGCGAGTGAGATCTTCGGCCTCGACGAGCGCAGGTGTAACCGAAGGCTCGATATAGCCCGGCAGGTCAGCTCGGGCGGATGCTGCTGCTGGATGACCGAGGCCGGCGAGTTCCGCGAGATTCGGCGTGATCGTGGTGGTCCCCGATGCGGTGATCACCGAGAGCTCGACGCGCGAAGCGGCGCGCCCACGACCTCCAAGGCGGAGCGCGATGCGACGAGCGAGCTGCGAAATCGCGGTAGGACCCGAGATCGAATCTGAGGAGTCGAGCACGTTGTTCGCGACGACGAGCTCCTCGCGAATCGCCGCTTCGGGCGCGTATGCACGGAGGTGCGCACCGCATTCGCCACGCGCGAGCGAGCGATAATCCGCTTCGAGAGGTCGCGAGACCGACGGCGCCGGCAGCGATGCGAACTCGCCGAGCGTACGTACGCCGAGCGCTGCTAGCATGTGCTGGACCTCGGCCGAGATCGCCAGGAGCGACAGCGGGCGCGGTGCCAGGAACGCCGCCGAACCACCGCGGGGCACCATCGTCACCGAGACCTCGTCGTTCGTGCGGGACTCGCGTGTCTCCGCTCCGTACGCCGCCGCGACCCACGCGGTGAAGCGGTCATCTGCAATGCCGACGCGGCCGGTGAGACCGAGCTGCGAGAGCCGCTCGATCACGCGCTCGCCAAACGTGCTGCCGCGGGTCTTTTGCGGAACCTCGGCGTACATCGCGAGGTGCGCACCACCGGCGCCGACTCGACCGCCGACGTCGACCACCGAGGTCAGGCCGAGCACGCTGTCCGCGACCGCGCGGACGGTCTCGCGCTCGCCAGCCGATTCGACCGCGACGATCGACACGTCGGGCGCGACCGAGCGCGCCACCGTGGCGGTCATGCCGAGCCGGACTCCGAGCGCCCATGCCGCGCGAGAGCACGCCACGACGACCGGAACGTTGAGCACGCCAGCGGCCACGACACCCGACCGCTGAGCTGGGCGCAGGCTATCTCCACCATCGACCATCGCGATGGCGGCGCCACGTAACGATGGATCGAGGCGCGTCGCGCACTGGAGCGCGTACTGCGGAATGTGGATGCAGGCGATTCGCATGCTCTAAGATCTACCTTACTGGTCTGATGTTCAGTGGTCCAGTCCGGATCTGCCAGAGAGCAGATCTCGCAGGTAAATGCCTGAAATCACTAATATTCCTAAGCGCATGGCACGCTCCTGATCGAAGCGTTAGCCGGCCATTCGTAGCGTCGCGCTTGGCGCACGACCGGCGAGCCGTTCGAGCGCCAGCGCCATCTCGCCCATCCCAGGACGCAATCCCGGCGCCTTCGCGAGCGCGCGCATTACGAGCCGTTCGAGCTCGACCGGTACGGCCTTGCGCAACCACGAGATCCGCCCCGGACGTTGATCGAGATGAGCGACCATGAGCTCCGGGAGTGAGCCATCGAACGGCACGTTGCCCGTGAGCAGCTCGTACATCACACAACCGAGCGAGTAGACGTCGGTCGCGAACTCGGGCTTGCCGCGCCACTGCTCGGGCGCCATGTACGCGGGTGTGCCCGCGATCGAACAGTCATCAGGCGGCGGCTCCTCGACGAGGCGCGAGACCCCGAAATCGATCACCTTCACGATGCCATCGTCGAGCACGAACAAGTTGTCTGGCTTGACATCGCAATGGGTGATCCCCGCTTGGTGCATCGCGGCGAGCGCCGAGGCGATCTGCGCGGTCAGCGTGACGATCGTCTCGAGGTCGATCGTGCCGCGCTCGATGATCGACGAGAGCGTCTCGCCCTCGAGATATTCCATCACGAGGAACGGAACATCATCGGACGACCGTGAAGCCTCGCGAATATCGACGAGCCCCGGGTGGCGCGCGCGCGCGGAAACCTCGCGCTCCGCATACAGCCGGTCGACGACTTCTGCGTGGTCGGCAAAGATTGGATCGAGCACCTTGAGGGCAACTCGGTCGCCTGTCGTACGGTGGATCGCCAGGAACACGCCGCCCATGCCACCGCTCGCGAGAGGAGCCACGACTTCGTAGTCGCCAAATCGAGCAGACATGCTCGCCGACGCTGCATCGCCAGTGCCACTGCACTGGCGATGGGTTTGGACACACGGTCGCGCCTCCGTGGCTCGTCGAACTCGAAAAACTGTGGCTGAGCGGCGACTAGTCGTGAATTTGCGGCCCGCGACGTCCCCGCGACACCGGGTCAGGATCGGTCAGTGTCAGGTGGGCAGGGTTCATGTGTCGTCGAGTTTGACATCACGGCAGATCGATCCCTTCACCCGAACATACCGCCGCTGCACGTCTCTTCGCATCGCCTTCGAGCGTGACCGCGAGCTTTTGCGCGCGTGCCCCATCGTGCCGGCGACACGCCGCATTCACCGCGCGCGTGCGATCATCGGAGCGCAGCTCGAGATGGCCGCCCGCGCTGGCACTCGCATCCGGAATCGCGGACGGGTCGGCTCGCTCGTCGCCAAGCGCCATCGACATCACCATCGCGTAAAGATCGCGCTGGTTCACGCCACGCGCGACCGCTTCCTTTGCGTGCGCGAGCATCGCCTCGACCAGGCGCCCGAGATTTTCTTCATCGCGTGCGCCGCTCACGGGCTGGCCATTGATGAACATCGTCGGCGTGCCGTCGACGCCGAGTGCCTCGGCCGCCGCGGTCTCCGCGACGACCGCATCGCGGTAGCGCCGGTTGTCGAGCGCCGCTTTGAACGACGTCATCTCGACTCCGGACGCCTGCGCGAAGCTCTCGAGATCCGCGCGCGTGAGGTGACCGAAGTGCGAAAACACCTGGTCGTGGAATGCCCAGAACTTGCCCTGCTCCGCGGCCGCGACTCCCGCCTCCGCCGCGACGCTCGCATAGCGATGGAAGCTCATCGCCATGTGGCGATAGATGATGCGAACCTGATCGCCATACTTCTCGTGAATCTTCGCGAGCACCGGTGCTTGCTTCGCGCAGAACTGGCACTGAAAATCACTGAACTCGATGATCGTGATGAGCGCGTCGTCCGGTCCGAGCTGATGGCCTGGGAGCCCGAGCCCGACCCTGTAAGCCTGGTTGGGATTCAGACCGGCGGATTCGTTGTTCGCGTTCGGCGGCGCATCCGCGGCCGGCTTGCCATCGGCGACCAGTGCCGCGTACAGATCCACAGGATGCGCGGCGCGCGCCGCGTTCGCACGCACGAGCTCTTGATCGACCGTATCGGCGAACACCTTGAGAGGCTGGCTGCCGTGGACCGGCCGACCGTTTACAAAGAACGTCGGTGTGCCGGTGATGCCGAGCTGCGCGGCGTCGCTGACGTCGTTGGCGATCTCCTTGCGCCACACGCCCGAATCGAGCTCGCCGCGAAACCGGATCATGTCGAGCCCGAGCCCCTGCGCGATCAGCTCGACGTCCGCCCGATCGACATGGCCACGCACGGCGTAGAGCCGCGCGTGCATCGGGCGAAACCGACCCTGCGCGGCGGCGGCGAGCGCGGCTTCTGCGGCAATCGTGTTGTCGTCATCGAGCGGGAGGATCCGGTGGATCCAGCGGATCTGGCCCGGATAGAGCCGCTCGAGCCGATCGAGGGCTTCCTGAGCGCGGTTGCAGTAACCGCACGCGTAGTCACTCCAGTCGACGACTGTGACAGGTGCCTCGGTCGGTCCCTCCGTCGGGCCGGCACCGCGCGGAATCTTGTAGACCGTGTTCGGGTCGAAGCTCGCGGTGGCGGTCCGCGGCTGGCTGACGATGTCGGCATGTGCGACGGCCGTCACGACTAGGAGTGCTAGCACCACACGAATCATCGTCGGAGAATTTACCACGCGACCCCCGATTCGGCTTACGCTATCCGTGGTGAGAGCAGTCCTCGTGGTGATGTTACTCGTCGCGGCGTTGCTGGCCGTCGCGCCACCTCGGACCGATGCCAACAGGTGGCCCAGTCACCTGTCGTCGCGCCAAACCCGTACTGCGCGGTCGGACCGACAGGCGGCGCGTGCTCGGCCACGCATGTGTGCACACGCTGCTCGGCATGCGCCACGTGCAAGGAGCTACGACGGGCTCCATCTCGACTTCGGATCCGATCGCGACAACCAAGGTGAATCGGTCTACGTCGCGTCGCGCTCGAACATCAACGCGGACTTCGGCCATCCGGTTCGCCTGCCCGAGATTTACGCGCCGATGACCACGGCGGTGTATCCGTTCGTCACCGATGACAATTTCACGATGTACTACAACACCCCGAGTGCGGGTCTCAGCCCTGTGACACGAGGAGCGTTCTGATGCGCGTCGCAATCGTCATCGCGTTGGTGGTCGCCGCGTGTAGCAACGATCGAGGCATCTTGGTCGAGGTCAACTCGACCGATCCGATCGTCGCGAAGATCCGGCTCTTCGTCGGCACCGGCGATCCGACCACGGCGAACCTCACGATCGCGGGTCCGCACCACCTCGACGGCGCGGTCTACTACACGCGCGATCCGCACGACTCCGCGGATGTCGTGGATCTCTCGAATGGGCATCGCGTCGCGAAGTTCCTGTACGCGACGAGCGACGATATCCCCCTCGTGATCGCGGTCGGCTACGACGCGAACAATCAGCCGGTCACCGCCGGGCTCTTGAACAACCTCGCGGCGCCGACCAAGAGCAACCAGGTCAATGCGTACGAGATCGTGCTCGATACCAGCGCCGCGATCTCGGTGTTCGGCACCACCGGCGAGGTCCACCTCGGTTTGTGGAGCCGGGCCGATGACACCGCGATGAATCCATACACCGCGCAGTGTGCGGGTGTTCAGCTCGGTCACGACATGCCCGCGTACTTCGTGGTCAGC
>JAYVLQ010000179.1:0-33982 GCA_043759355.1 Kofleriaceae bacterium | reverse complement strand
GGTCTACGAGGATGCGGGGTTCAAAAAGCCCGTGGCGGTCGCCGACATCCTCGCGAATTCGGGTCGCGACGAGAAGCTCGTCGTGATCAGCGATGCCTTGATGCATCCGGCCGAGCTCCTCGATCCGGGCGGCTCGATGTACCTGTATTCGCAGACGCGTGCGTCGGGCATCGAATGGTTGCGCAGGCTCGGCGCGCACTTTCGATCGTCAGCGTGGTTGAACCCGGAACCCGATCGATTCTGGAATGGAACAACGATCGAAGTCGTCGCGTCGGCAATCCCGATGTGGCCGCTGACGATGGATGGCTTGAACCTGGCGGTTCGTTACCTCGTGAGAGGCGGCGAGAAACCCAAGATCGGTGACCCGAGTAAATGGATCAGAGGCATGGCCGGCTAGAGCGATGGGCGCTGCTGCTTCGCCACGGGGGTTGGCTGCCGCGCTTACGGCGTCTTGTTTTTCGACCAGTCGGGCTCGGGCTCGCCGCCCACCGGCTTTTCGGGCGCAGGCGTCGGATCTTTCTTCTCGGGCGTCGCAGCCGAACCCTCGGGGCCACCGGTAATCGCCGAGCCGGCGCCATCGGGTGGCGTGACGGTCGTTGCCGAGCCCGCGCCCGAACCATCGGGGTTCGGGTGCGGCGGCTTCGGCTGCTGGACGACGGGTGCGACGGCCAGCTTCGCATCGAACGTCGCGGTCATCTTGTCATCGGTATCCTTCATCGCGGTCACGTCGACGATCTGATCCGCGATCTTGTAGCCGGCGAGCCGAACCTGGACGTGGACGGCCTTGCGCGCGGCTTGAGCGGCGGTGAGCTCGAGATCGAACGGCGTCTTCTTACCGGTCGGTGCGTTGTCTACGTAGATCATGCCGCCCGCCGGCTCGCTCGTGACCGAGATGACGCGCAGCTTCGCGGTAAGCGTGGCGGTGACCTTGTCTTGACCACCCTTCACGTCGAGCTCTTTCTTCGTGTAGCCCGGCGCTTCGAGACGGATCTTGTAGGCTTTGTCGTTCTCGAGCTTCGCCTTGAAGGGAGCAGGGCCGGTTTGTTCGGTACCGACAACGGTGACGGTCGCCGTCGCGACGTTCGAGGCGATCTCGGTCTCGGTCACCGGACCAGCGGGGACAGCGACGGTCACCTTGTCGACCATCAGTGGTGCATCGGCGGGCACGATAGCGGCAGCGCTGCCAGTATCCAACGACGTGGGTGTCTTCGCCATCTCGTCGGCGACGGTGCTGCGCAGTACGAAGTACCAGAACGCGGCGGCCGCGACGGCGAACGTGAACATGATGCCGATGACGATCGGCGCGCTCGATGGACGGTTCGGCAGGTTGGTTTCGGGAGCGACCGAGACCGGACGAACACGCTCGGTCGATTCTTTTGCGCGTGCGGTGGCCTTTGCGGGCTCGACGCCGAGCCGAGTACGCTGCTCCGACACTTCTTGCGGAGCAAGGGCCGGGGATGACGTGCTCGCGGGCGCCTGCTCGGCGCGGGGCGACGGCGACGTATCGAGCAGCTTGCCGGTGCGACCCGACGGCTCCGGTGCGCTCGGCAACGCCGGCGCAGATTCACGACTGGCGATGCTTTTGCCCGAGAGTTGATCGGCGACGTCTTGCGGATCCTGGCCCGCATCGGCGGCGGTCTGCGCGACGAGCTCGTCGAGCGCGCGCACCTTCGTTGCTTCTTCGAACGCCTCGGCGCCGAACTCGTCGGCATCCGAGTGGAACGGCATCGGCTTGGGGAGCGGTGTTCCCTGCGAGTCATGGCGCTGGTTGCCGAGCAGCGCATCCTGCACCGGTGCCGGCGCGACGCGCGTCGGCGTGTCCGTGAACATCGGCGGCTTGGTCACCGATTCGTTGCCGCGTTGCGGAGCTTGCTTCGCCTTCTCGGCGAGGATCCTTTCGAGCACGTTCTGGCTACCATCGCCGAGGCGATCGAAGCGCACACCCATGCCGGGCGCGATCGCCGGGCGGCTCGGATCGTTCTCGCGCGTCCACACCACGGTGCCTTCGCCCGCGATCAACGGCGATGCATCGCGCAGCTGGAACTCGAACTTCATCTGGGTGCCGACTGCGAGCGGCTCCTTGGTGCGAATGAAGATGCCGCCCTGACTGACATCGACCGCGTAGCGTTCGATGAACTGCTCGAGAGTCTCGCTCTTGAACTTGATCTTGAGCGTGACGGGCGTGCGTTTCCCTTGTCGGGTGTTTGGATCGGCCAAGGTAATCTCCCAAGCGGCGATCGCGGGCGCACCTCACATGCGCCGTAAATCGCCGAATCGCCTCGAGTCTATGGTGCGCGCGCCACCGATGCAACGCGCTGTACAGAAGTAGTAAGGTGCGCCCGATGTCGTCGCAGTTTCGGCCAATTCGCCGTGTCCTTGTCGCCAACCGTGGAGAGATCGCGGTTCGCGTGATGCGTACGTGTCGGGAGCGTGGCATCGAGACCGTCGCGGTCTACAGCGATGTCGACAGACTCGCTCCCCATGTTCAGGTCGCCGATTACGCGGTCGCGATCGGCCCGGCGCCGGCCTCGCAGAGCTACCTGGTGATCGACAAGATCATCGCCGCCTGCAAGCAGAGCGGCGCCGACGCTGTTCACCCCGGCTACGGGTTCCTGTCCGAGAACGAGGACTTCGCCGATGCCTGCACGGCGGAGGGCATCACGTTTATCGGCCCATCGGCCGAGGCGATGCGAAAGATGGGATCCAAGACCGAGGCGCGCAAGACCGTCTCGGCAGCAGGCACGCCGGTCGTACCAGGCGATAACGGCCCCACCGGCGATGGCTTTCCCGACGCCGAGATGGCGCTCGTTGCCGCGACGAAGATCGGCTTCCCGGTACTTATTAAAGCGGCGGCGGGCGGTGGCGGCAAAGGTATGCGCCTGGTCACGGCCGCGGCCGAGCTCACTGCCGCGTTCGAGGGTGCGCGCCGCGAAGCGACGTCGGCGTTCGGCGACGGCACCGTCTACCTCGAGCGCGCGATCATCCGACCGCGCCACATCGAGATCCAGGTATTCGGCGACACGCAGGGCAACATCGTTCATCTCGGCGAGCGCGATTGCTCGATCCAGCGCCGTCACCAGAAGGTGATCGAAGAATCGCCATCGCCGGCAATCACCCCCGAGCTCCGCGCGAAGATGGGGGGCGCGGCCGTCGCGGCTGCGCGTGCGGTAAACTACGTAGGCGCAGGCACCTGCGAATTTTTGCTCGATCAGGGGTCGAGCACCGGGGGATTCTACTTCCTCGAGATGAACACGCGGTTGCAGGTCGAGCATCCGGTGACCGAGCTGATCTACGGGCTTGATCTCGTGAGCTGGCAGCTCGATGTGGCCGAGGGCAAACCGCTGCCGCTCGATCAAGCCGCGCTCGATGCACGTCGTCGCGGTCATGCGGTCGAGTGCCGGATCTACGCCGAAGACCCCGTGAAGTTTCTGCCATCGCCCGGAAAGATCACACACCTCCGCATCCCCGATGGTCCATACGTCCGCAACGACAGCGGTTGTTACGAAGGCGCGGAAATTCCGGTCCACTACGATCCGATGATCTCGAAACTCGTCGTGTGGGGCGAGGATCGCAAGACCGCGGTTGATCGCATGAGACGTGCGCTCGACGAGTATCAGGTGCGCGGCATCGAGACGAACCTCCCGTTTCATCGCCGGTGCTTGCGGCAGGCCGACTTCATCAAGGGCGATTACGACACCGGGTTCATCGCGCGCAACGCGGCCGAGCTTCATCCGCGCGCCCACGGTGGTGACCTCGATGCCGCGATCATCGCGGCGGTGCTCGATGCATTGCAAAAGCCGGCCGCTGCTAGCAACGGTGTGGCGCGTGCGCAAATCGCGCAGCCGCAGAGCTCGGAAATCTCCGGCTGGCGTCGCGGTTTGTAACGCGAGATCCTGCGCGTCGCTTCCTCACAGAAGGCAAGAACCAAGCGCAGTTACGACGCCACGCAACCGCGGGCAAGGCGTGCCGATACGGCTCGCATGCAACGCAATAGCAACTTCGAGAAGCGCGACTACCGCGAGCTGTACACGCCGAAGGGCAACAAGTTCGTGATCGGAACGGTCACCGGCGACCCGCTGCAGATCACCGCGCAGTACAACCCGAAGGAGCTGGCGCGGACGGCGAACGCCGCGTGGACTCCGCACCCGAACACCAGCGCGCGGCAATCGAAGTCGGGCGATTCATTGGCGTGGATGGAGTACGGCACGAGCGAACCACGCAGCGTGGTGTTCGAGCTCTTGTTCGACGGTTACGAGGAAGGCATCAGCATCGCCGACAAGGTCGATCAGCTCGAGTCGCTGACCCTGCCGCTCGATCGCAAATCAAAAAAACCGGAGGACCACCATCCTCAGCTGTGTGTCGCGGTGTGGGGCTCGCAGCAACTTCGCTGCGTCGTGGTCTCGGTCGTCACGAAGCTGACCATGTTTGACTCGAGCGGCGAGCCGCTGCGTGCAACGTGTTCCGTGACGCTCAAGGAAGTCGATGTCGTCGCGATGATGAAGAACGAGCACGCCGCCGGCACGAGCGGCTATGACACTCGCATGGCTGACCTTCACAAGAAGAGCGGCCCCGAGAACCACGAGCGCCGGCGCCACTGGAGTGACGACCGTCAGATCGTCGACGCCAAGCAGCGCGCGGACCTGCGCGGCACGAACGCGTCGCCGCCGTCGAGTACGGAGCCCGCGTGGACGCCGCCGCCGGCGAAGGCGAAGCCGGCCCAGCCCGTTGTCTCGACGCACGTCGATGACCTGCAGGACGAGGACGATCAGGACCTCGCCGACGATCAGGACATCCAGGCGCAGAACGAACAAGATCGCAAAGCCGACGATGCGGAAGATGCGGCGGGGCCGAAGCCGACCGCAACGGTCGCGGCCACGAACGAGATGCCGGGCGGCACCCACGAAGTCGGAACGCCAAGCGAGAACGTTGATCCGAACACCATCGAAAGCAGCGAGCCGGCTTCGCACCCAGTGGATCCCGAGATCCTGGGCGAGCTCGAGTAACCACTGCGATCCATTGCCGATCTCGCCCATTGTCTTTCGACGAGCGAATCGGTAGAAACCGTCAGGCACGGTTACGCTCCCCCTGGCGGGGATAGAACGCTGCGCCGCGAGGAACCTCATGGCGCAACAAACGAAATTCGTATTCGTGACCGGTGGCGTGGTGTCGTCGCTTGGCAAGGGCATGGTCTCCGCAACCATCGGCGCCTTGATGGAAAATCGCGGCCTTCGGGTCGCGAACATGAAGCTCGATCCATACATCAACGTGGATCCGGGCACGATGAACCCGACCCAGCACGGTGAAGTCTACGTCACCGACGATGGCGCGGAGACCGACCTCGATCTCGGCCACTACGAGCGGTTCGTCTCGGCGAAGATGTCGAAGCTCAACAACATCACGACCGGGCAGGTCTACTCGACCGTGATCGGCAAAGAGCGCCGCGGTGAGTACCTCGGTTCGACGGTCCAGGTGATTCCGCACATCACCGACGAGATCAAGGCGCGGATCCTGCGCTGCGCCGAGGGCCTCGATGTCCTCGTCGTCGAAGTCGGTGGCACCGTTGGAGATATCGAGTCGCTGCCCTTTCTCGAGGCCGCGCGCCAGCTGCGCGTCGAGCTCGGCACGCAGAACTCGGTCAGCGTGCACCTCACGCTCGTGCCGTACATCCGCGCGGCCGGCGAGTTCAAGACCAAGCCGACGCAGCACTCGGTGCAGAAGCTGCGCGAGATCGGCATCCAGTGCGACGTGCTTGTCGTGCGCGCCGAGGAGAAGCTGCCCGAAGACGCGCTGAAGAAGATGGCGATGTTCTGTTCGGTCGCGAGCGATGCGGTGTTCCAGTCGACCGATGTCGATACGGTCTATCGCTTGCCGCTCGCACTCTCGGAGCAGGGCCTCGATGCGAAGCTTGCCGCGATCCTCAACATCTGGTCGCGCGCGTCGCGGCTCGATGCGTGGGAGCAGGTCGTCGCGCGGATCACGCAGCCGAAGCGGCAGGTCAAGGTCGCGTTTGTAGGCAAATACGTCCAGCTCGTCGAGAGCTACAAGAGCCTCAACGAAGCGCTCTTGCACGGCGGGATCGCGAATGACTGCAAGGTGCAGATCGATCACATCGATTCCGAAGAGCTCGAGAAGATCGGGACCGCGCAGCTCGCGCAGTACGACGGCATTCTCGTCGCGCCGGGGTTTGGTGCGCGCGGCACCGAAGGCAAGATCGCGTCGGTGAAATTCGCGCGCGAGAAGCAGGTGCCGTACTTCGGCATCTGCTTTGGCATGCAGATGGCGTGCATCGAGTTCGCGCGCAACGTGTGCGGCCTCGACAAGGCGAACTCGACGGAGGTCGATCCGCAGACCCCCCATCCCGTCGTCGATCTCATGCCCGATCAGCGCGGCGTGACCGACAAGGGCGCGACGATGCGGCTCGGTTCGTACCCGTGCATCCTCAAGGTCGGCTCGAAGGCACAAGAAGCGTATGGCTCGACCGAGATCAACGAGCGCCATCGCCACCGCTGGGAAGTGAACAACAACTACCGCGACGCGCTGGAGCGCCACGGCATGGTGCTCTCGGGCGTGTCGCCCGACGGTCGCCTGGTCGAGATGCTCGAGATCCCGGAGCACCCGTATTTCGTGGCGTGCCAGTTCCACCCCGAGTTCAAGTCACGTCCGAGCTCGCCACACCCGCTGTTCTCGCGCTTCATCAAAGCCGCGGTCGAGCAGCAGGCGCGTCGCAAGTAGCTTCGGCGCCTCAAGTGCGTGGGATCGGTGCGCCTCGGCAAGAGGCGGGCCATGGTCCTTTACAAACCTGCATCGCCTGCGTACGCTTTGATTCAAGCGTCGTACCAGGCTGCAGCGCACCCGTCCATCTGATCTAATCTAACGAAAGTCAAGGAGAAATCATGGGAATGGAAATGCGGCAGGAGATGAAGCTCTCCCAGCAGCTCGTGATGACTCCGCAGTTGCAACAGGCGATCCGCCTCCTGCAGCTGAGTCGCATGGAGCTGGCCGAGCTCGTGCATGAAGAGATGCTCGAGAACCCCATCCTCGACGACGAGATGGACCTCGATAACGAGCGCTCGCCCGACCTGGATCCGATCGGCTCGGACGAGCTCGCGGCCTCCCAGCTCGAGAACCAAGGCAACTCGACCGAGACTCCGATCGAGGGTTCGATGGTCGACGGCGTCGCGCAGACCGAGATTTCGGGCGACGCGAACGCAGTCAACGAGATCGACTGGGAGAACTATCTCGATAGCTATCAGTCGGGCCCGACGGCGCCAGGCTTTCGCGGCGATGGCGAGGAGATGCCGTCGCTCGAGCAGACGTTGACCCGCCCTCCGAGCCTGCACGATCACCTCGCGTGGCAGTTGAAGATGACCGATCTCTCGCCGGAGAGGCTCGAGGTCGGAATGGTGATCCTCGGCAACATCGACGCCGACGGTTACATCAAGGATCCACCGATCGACGAGATCGCCGCTGACCTCGGCGCCGATCCGGTGATGTGCGAGGAGGTGCTCGAGAAGATCCAGACCTTCGATCCGACCGGCATCGGAGCGCGGTCACTGGCCGAGTGCATGCTGATCCAGTGCGTCGCGGCCGGCCAGGACGACGACCTCTGCGTGAAGATGATCCGCAGCCACCTCGGCAACCTCGAGAAGAAGAATTATCAGGCAATCGCGCGCGACCTGAAGCAGCCGCTCGAAGAGATCTACGAGGCCGCAAAGGTCATCATGGATTTCGATCCGCGCCCGGGTCGCCAGTACTCGACCGATGACCCGCACTACGTCACGCCGGACGTCTATATCCACAAGGTCGGCGACAAGTACTTTGTCGTGCCGAACGACGACGGCCTGCCAAAGCTCAAGATCAGCGGCTTCTACAAGAACGCGATGGGCACCGGCGCGGCGAGCAAGGATTACGTCCAGGACAAGCTGCGCTCGGCGCAGTGGTTGATCCGGTCGATCCAGCAGCGGCAGCGCACGATCATCAAGGTCGCCGAATCGATCCTGAAGTTTCAGCGCGAGTTCTTCGACAAGGGTATCGCCCACCTCAAGCCCTTGATCTTGCGCGACGTTGCCGAGGACATCGGCATGCACGAGTCGACGGTTTCGCGCGTGACGACCTCGAAATACGTCCACACGCCACAGGGCATCTTCGAGCTCAAGTTCTTCTTCAATAGCGGCATCTCGCGCACGAATGGCGAGGACCTCGCATCGCAGGCCGTGAAGTCGAAGATCAAAGAGCTCGTCACGGCGGAAGATACCAAGCGCCCGCACTCGGATCAGAAGATCGTCGAGTTACTCAAGAAGGGCGGCATCGATATCGCCCGCCGCACCGTTGCCAAGTATCGCGAGCAGCTGGGAATCTTGAGCTCGTCCAAGCGCAAACAAGTGTTCTAGCGCTCGATCTCGTTCGCGAGGGAGCGGTAGAATATTTAGTGAACCACTTTTTGGAGGCGCTCGATGCAATTCGCGGTGACGTTCCGTCACATGGAACCGACCGACGCTCTTAAGTCCTACGCGCGTGAACGTATGGAGCGGGTCAAGAAGTACCTGCCCGATCCGATCGCGTGCCACGTCGTGCTCAGCACGGAGCGCCACAACCATCGCATCGACGTCAGCTTCCAGCTCCACAACGGGCTCACGATCGCCGGTCACGAGACGACCGAGAACATGTACAGCTCGATCGACCTGGTGATCGCCAAGATCGAGCGCCAAGTTCGCAAGTACAAGGGCAAGCTCGAGGGCATGAAGGCGCGGCCGCACAACATTCAAACGTTGCCGTGGTCACACTCGATCATCGACGAAGCCTTCCAGGCCGAAGGTGCCTCACAGCCCGCTGCGGAGACCGAGCCGCGGACGTCGGACTTCAAGGTCGTCAAGACCGAGAAGTTCCATGCCCAGCCAATGTCGGTTTCTGACGCCTGTGTCCAGCTTAACCTCTTGAACGAGCCGTTTCTGGTGTTCCGCCTCGACGATACAGACCATCGCGTTGCCGTGGTCTACAAGCGCGAGGACGGCAGCTACGGGTTGATCGAGACACCGGCCACGGCGTCCTAGTTTTTTATGGCCGTGGTAGCGTAAGCATCGGCGCATGAAGATCGTCGACCTGATCAAGCGCGACATGATCGTGCCCGCGCTCGAGGCGACCGAGAAAAAACCAATTCTCGAGGAGCTCGCCAAATATATGGCGGAGCATCATTCGCGAATCGATCGCGCATCGTTGGCGCGCGTGCTGATCGAGCGCGAGCAGCTCGCATCGACCGCGATCGGCGAGGGCGTCGCGATCCCGCACGGAAAGCTCGGGGCCGTCGGCGAGATCATCGCCTGCCTTGGCCGTGCACCGGCGGGCGTCGACTTCGACTCGATGGACGGTCAGCCAACATATTTGTTCTTCGTGCTCGTGGCGCCCGAGTCTTCGACCGGCGCGCACTTGAAGGCACTCGCGCGGATCAGCCGCGTGTTCAAGGATCCGGAGTTCAGGAAGCGCCTGCTCGCCGCCCCGGATGCCGAGACGATGTACAACGTAGTCGCCGACGAGGACGCCAAGTACTAGTGGCGCTCACGATCGCGGAGCTACTCGGACGAGCTGAGCTCGCCGCGACGGTGGTAGCGGGGCAGGCGGGCCTCTCCCGGACCACGACGGTGCCGAGGATCCAGAAGCCGGGCCTCGCACTCACGGGCTGGCCCGAACAGCTTCATGTCGGTCGAGTACTCGTGATCGGCGGCACCGAGATCGATTATCTGCGCGAGAACGAAGTCGCGCGCCACCTCGGTATCATCACGCTGTTCGCTAGCGAACCGGCATGCATCGTCGTCTGTCGCGGCAACATCCCGCCCGCCGAATTGACCAGCGCCGCAGACAAGGCTTCGGTCCCGGTGCTGGTCTCTCAGCTTCCGACCGCGGACTTCATCGCGATCGTGACCGAGTGGATGTCGGACCGGCTCGCGCCCTCGACGCAGCTCCACGGCGTGCTGATGGACGTGCTCGGTGTCGGCGTGATGATGGTCGGCAAGAGCGGCATCGGCAAGAGCGAGACCGCCCTCGATCTGGTGATCCGGGGCCATCGCCTGGTCGCCGACGACGTGATCCTCGTGCGCCGCCACGGCAATCAGATCTCTGGCCGTGGCGCGGGCATCCTGGGTCACCACATGGAGATCCGCGGTCTCGGGATCATCAACGTCAAGGACCTCTACGGGATCTCTGCGGTGCGCGAGGCGAAGGTCGTCGAGCTCGTCGTCGAGATGCACGAGTGGGATGCGAACGTCGAATACGATCGTCTCGGCTTCGACGATCAGATCGAGCACCTGCTCGAGGTCGCGGTACCGAAGCTCAAGCTGCCGGTTCGCCCGGGTCGCAACATCGCGACGCTGATCGAGGTCGCGGCGCGCAACCAGCTGCTGAAGGCGCAAGGCATCCACTCGGCGCGCGCGTTCCGCGATCAGCTCGATCACCTGCGCGAGAACAATCGCGAGGCGCACGATCGTCATCTCTCGGACGCGGTCGAGTAGGCCGTGCAGATCGTGATCGTCACGGGATTGAGCGGGGCGGGCAAGAGCACCGCGCTGCGTGCGCTCGAGGACATCGAGTTCACCACCGTTGACAATATTCCGGTCCCGCTCGTCCCACAACTGGTCGACCACCTCGCGCACGAAGGTGATCGTGACAAGCTCGCGATCGCGATCGATGCGCGTCAGCGCAAGAACCTCCCCGCGTGGCACGAGACCATCTCGCGGCTACGCGGCTCGGGTCATCGCCTCGAGGTGATGTTCCTCGACGCGAGCGACGAAGTGCTGCTGCGTCGGTACTCCGAGACGCGTCGGCGTCATCCGCTCTCCGGTGACGATCTGACCGAGGGCGTGCGCCGCGATCGAGAGGTCATGACCGACCTCCGCGACGGTGCCGCGATCGTCGATACGACGAACCTCAACATGCATCAGCTCAAGGCGATCATCCAGGATCGCTACGGCGGCACTGGCAAGCTCGCGGTGACGTTCGTCTCGTTCGGCTTCAAGCACGGTCTGCCGCTCGAGTTCAACACCGTATTCGACGTGCGGTTCCTGCCGAACCCGTACTTCGAGCCATCGCTCACGCACCTCGACGGTCGCGATCCCGAAGTCGCGAAATTCGTGCTCGGGCCCGATGGCTCGGAGCTCGTGCGCCAGATCGAGGGCCTGTTGCGTTTCCAGCTCCCTCAGTTCCAGAAAGAGGGAAAGCTCTACGTCACCGTGTGCGTCGGTTGCACCGGTGGGCGTCATCGTTCGGTTGCCGTCGTCGAGGAATTGCGGCGCAGGCTCGGGTCAGAGTGGGACATCCTGGTTCGCCATCGCGATGTGGATCGTGATCAAGGTCGCGGGATGGAGAGGAGTCGCTAGTGGCCGAGACCGCGCAGAAGACCGTGCTGATCATCAACGAACGAGGCCTGCACGCGCGAGCCGCGACGAAGCTCGTCCAGCTCGCCGCCAGGTACCCCTGCGAGATCATGCTCGAAAAAGAGGGTCACGAGGTCAATGGCAAGAGCATCATGGGCGTGCTCATGCTCGTCGCCAGCAAGGGCACCACGCTCACCGTGAAGGCCAAGGGCGACAAGGCCGGTGAAGCCGTTGACGAGATTCTCACGCTGATCAACGACAAGTTCGGCGAGGATAGCTAGCGGTCCGTGAGCGAACCCAGGCCTGAAATTCGACGCACCGGATTGGGCGTCTCGCCCGGCATCTCGTTCGGTCGCGCCTATCTGATCGGTCGCGACACGCTCAAAGCGCCGCGTCATCACATCGAACCTGACGATGTCGATACCGAGCTCGCGCGGCTGCACAAGGCGATCGGGCTCTCTGACAAGCAGCTCGCGAAAATAAAAGAGAAGCTCGCCTCGGAGAACGAGAGCGACTATCACATCATCACCGCGCACCAGATGATGCTGCACGACGAGCATCTCGTCGGTGCAGCAGTCGAGTACATCCAAGAAGACAGCATCAACGCCGAGTGGGGCCTGCGTCGCGCCGTCGACGATATCCGCGCGGTGTTCGATTCGATCGAGGATCCGTATCTCCGCGAGCGCAAGAGCGATGTCGAGTTCGTGTTCGAGCGCGTGCTCCGCAACCTGCTCGGTCGGGAGACCGGCCCCTTGGCGCCGCCGCCCGATGCGGTCGTCGTCGCGTACGACTTATCTCCCGCGGATACCGCGCAGCTCCACAAGGCCGCAGTCTCGGGCCTGATCACCGACGCGGGTGGCAAGACCTCACACACCGCGATCATCGCGCGCGCGCACGAGATTCCTGCCGTCGTCGGACTCGAGGACATCACCGAGGTCGTCGAGACCGATGACTTCCTCGTGATCGATGGCGCGACCGGCGTCGTGATCGTGAATCCTTCGGCGGCCACCGTCGCCGAATATCGAGAGGAGCAACGCCGCCAGGTCGCGGCGGGGATG
This sequence comes from Kofleriaceae bacterium, assembly GCA_043759355.1. Classification (GTDB taxonomy): domain Bacteria; phylum Myxococcota_A; class Polyangia; order Haliangiales; family Haliangiaceae; genus JABFXX01. The sequence goes on along the minus strand of JAYVLQ010000179.1, from coordinate 21,561 downwards.
CACCTCCATTCGATGAAGGATCTGCCGGCGCGGCTGCGCGACGGCGTCGACATCCAGCTGCTCGCGAACATCGATAACCCCGACGAGATCGATGACGCGCTCGACTACGGCGCCGTCGGCGTCGGCCTCTATCGCACCGAATATCTCTACATGACGGGCGAAGCGCTGCCCGATGAAGAACAGCACTACCAGACCACGCTCAAGCTGATCGACAAGATGAAGGGGCGACCCGCCACGATCCGCACCTTCGATCTCGGTGCCGACAAGCTCGCGAAGTTCGTCGAGGAAGCTGACCTCGACGAGGCGAATCCCGCGCTCGGCTTGCGCTCGGTTCGGCTGTGCCTCAACGAAATCGGACGCGAGCTGTTCCGCGCCCAGCTTCGTGGTCTCCTGCGTGCCTCGGCCCATGGCCCGATCAAGCTGATGTTCCCGATGATCTCCGGCATCTCGGAGCTCCGTGCGGTCAAGGCGATCGTCGACGACATCAAGATCGAGCTCCGTATCAAGGGGCAGGAGTTCGACGAGCAGATCAGGCTCGGCATCATGATCGAGATGCCGTCGGCGGCGCTGACCGCGGACTTGCTCGCGCGCGAGTGTGATTTCTTCTCGATCGGGACAAACGACCTCATCCAGTACACGATGGCGGTCGATCGCGTGAACGAGTACGTCTCGTACCTCTACGAGCCGCTTCATCCCTCGATCCTGCGGCTCGTCGGCATGGTCGTCGAGGCGGCGAGCGCGGCGAACATCCCCGTCACGGTGTGCGGCGAGATGGCGGGCGAGCCCATGATCGCCTCCGTGTTGATCGGCCTCGGGATCCGCGAGCTGTCGATGAGCGCGGTCTCGATTCCCGAGGTCAAGGACGTGATTCGTCAGATGGCGATCGCGGATGCGGAGCGCCTGATCACGAAGGTGAAGACGGTCTCGACCGCCGCCGAGGTCCGCGCGATCGTGAGCGCGTACATGTTCGCGATCTCAGCACCGCCGAAGAAGCCGAGCTAAGCTCGCGACCGTGAAGTTCTGGCTGGCGGCAGCCTTGGTGATCGCGACCCATCTCGTCGAGATGGCGCCGGCGCACGCCGGTGATCCCGATCGGGTCTACAAGACCGTCGAGACCGATCACTTCATCATCTATTACTGGGAGCCGCTCGACGATGTCGCACGTCGGGTCGGGGTGGTCGCGGAGCGCGCGCATCGCGTGCTGTCGCCGGCGCTCGACAAGGTGCCGACCGAGAAGACCGTCGTATTACTCGCCGACGATACCGATTCGGCGAACGGCTTCGCGACGACGTTGCCGCGCAACATGATCCAGCTCTACGCGACCGGCCCGGACGGGTTCTCGGAGCTCGACGATCACGAGGACTGGCTGTACGGCCTCGTCGCGCACGAGTACACGCACATCCTTCACCTCGATACCTATGACGGTCTGCCGACGATCTACAACTCGATCTTCGGCAAGACCTGGTCGCCGAACCAGATCATGCCGCGCTGGATCATCGAGGGCATCGCGGTCTACGAGGAGTCGAAGCGCTCCGCGGGGGGCCGCAACCGCGGCACGCGGTTTGATTCGTACATCCGGATCGCGCGCCACGCGAAGGTCGATCTACGGCTCGACGAAGTCTCCGGCAACCCGCGCCAGTACCCCCGAGGCAACGCGGCGTACGTGTACGGCTCGCACTTCTTGCGTTACGTGTTCGATCGGTTTGGCGACGACAAGTTGCGCCAGATGTCGCACGTGTCGGGCTCGTGGGCGACGCCGTTCGCGGTCAACCGCCAGATCGCCAAGACGGTCGGTAAGCCGTTTACCGAGCTCTACGACGACTGGAAGAATTATCTTCGCGACAAGTATGGGCTCGAAGAGATGGCGGCCGAGCGCCGCGGCTTGCGCACGGGGCGCCAGCTCACGCACTCCGCAGAATCGCAGCTGTTGCCGCACTACTCGGCCGACGGCAAGGAGTTATTCTGGCTCTCGTACGACGGCTACTCGTTGCCGACGGTCAAGGCGCTGCCTGTCGGCGAGGATGCATCTCCTGCGGCAGGGCGCGTGCAGGCGCGAGACGTCGCCCAGATCGATGCGATGGGGCCGTTCGATCTGCAGAGCGACAACTCGATCGTCTACGAACAGGGCAGGCAGTACCGCCGCGACTACTCGTACCAGGACGTATTTCGCTTCGACGCGACAACCCACCAGACCACACGCCTGACGACCGGCAAGCGCGCACGTGATCCCGCCGTATCGCCGGATGGCCGCCGCCTCGCGTACTCGCGCAACGAGCACTCGCACAGCGTGCTCGCGGTCCAGGCGCTCGAACCAGAAGCACCGGAATCGGTGGTGTACTCGGGCGATCGCTACGACGAGGTCTATCAACCCGCGTGGTCGCCGGATGGTTCGAAGATCGCGTTCTCCGCGTGGCGACGCGATGGCTATCGCGACATCCTGATCACCGAGCTCGCCTCGGGCAAGACCGTCGCGGTCACGAACGATCGCGCGGTCGACATGTCGCCCTCGTGGTCGAGCGACGGACAGCTCTTGTTCTTCGATAGCGATCGCACGGGCATCTCGAACATCTACGCCTTCGATACGCTCGCCGCGACGACCTGGCAGGTCACGAACGTGCTCGGCGGAGCGTTTCACGGCAAGCCCTCGCTCGATGGCACGCGGCTCGCGTTCGAGAACGCGGCGCCGATGGGCGGCTACGACATCTTCGAAATCGCACTCGATCGTACAGCGTGGCTTCCCGCCCGCGCGTTCGTCGACGATAAACCGAACCCCGTCCACATCCGCGATGACGAGACGCCAGTCTCGCCGCCGCGCTCGTACCGCCCGCTCGAATCGCTCGCGCCGCAGGTGTGGACGCTGACGACCGACACCGCGTCACGCTCCGCGAGCATCCAGACCAGCGGTGCCGACGTCGCCGGGCTTCACAACTACGCCCTCGCGGTCGGGCTCGATGCCGATAATGGCGATACCAACATCGGTGCTTCGTACGCGTACACCGGCTGGCGGCCCTCGGTGCGGCTCTCCGGTGCACGCACGTTGGTAACGCGTGGTGGCTGGCGCGTCGACGGCCTGAACAAGAACTACAAAGAAGAAGATTGGAGCGGCACGTTGTCGCTCGGCATCCCGTTCGAGTCGCGGCCGAGCTCGTCGTGGACGCTGTCGTTCGACTACGACACCGATTACTACAGGCTCGTCCAGCCGCCCGCGATGTCGCTCGATCCGGATCAACGGGTCTCGACCCATCCGCCGATCGATTATCTCCAGGCTGGCGTCGCGACGCGTCTCGGGTTCTCGCGGGTTCGCGGCACGACGTTCGGCCTCGGCTCGCAAGAAGGCTTCGATGCGAGCGTCTCGCTGCGCCTCGATCACCCGGATTTTGGGGCGAAGTATCGCGCGGTCACGGTGAGCTACGCGTTCGATGTGTTCCAGCGGTTGTGGGGGGTCACGCCGGTGATCGCGGCACGCCTCGTCGGTGCGGTGCGCGCCGGCGATCGCGTCACGACCGGGAGCTTCGCGCTCGGCGGCGTACCCGCGCAGGATATCGCGATGTCGATCGTGAACTCCGCGCGCAGCTCGTACATCGGCTATCTCCACGGCTATCCGACGCGCACCGTCGCGGGCAACCAGTACCACTTGCTCAACCTCGAGTACCGCCAGGAGCTGTGGCGCATCGAGCACGGCCTCGGCACGCTGCCGATCTACATCCGGCGCCTCCACATGGGCGTGCTCTCCGATGTCGCGACCGCGTTCGACACCACGTACGACGCCGCGAAGAACACGCGCTGGTCGATGGGTGCGGCGCTCCGGCTGGACGCCTACTTCGGCTTCTTCGTACCCGGAACCTTCGAGCTCGGCTACTCGCACGGCATGATCCAGGGCGGTATCGACGAGTCCTGGTTCTTGCTCACGGGAAGTCTATGAAACCGCCGCTCGGGTCCGAGGTCGTGCTCGAGGTCGCGCATCAGCTCGCGGATCCGTCGCGCGACTTTCGCGATCGGCTCGGGCTAGCGCCAGCGGACCACGTGACTCACGAGATATGCGAGCGCCGCACGTTGTTTCGCGTGGCGCCCTGAGGATTCTTCGCGAGCTTGGCCAAGAGTGGCAATGGCTTCGGCGAGGCGGTGACCACGGCGAGGATCTCGACGACGACATCGTCGGGACTCGGACCGGCGAGCGCGGCGCGAAAGTATTCGACCGCGCGCTTCTCGTCGAACACCCCGAAGTCACGGCTCGCGTGGATCGCGCCGAGATCGCTGTTGAGATGGGCGAGTGCGTGGCCCTCATCGTCGTACCGGAAGTACGTATTGTCGGCGAAGTCGTAGATGTAGCGACTCCAGTCGGCGTGCCCGAACGTGTCGTTGCCGAGGTAGAGCGCGAGCAGGCGATCGTACGACTTGCGGTTCCACTCCGGTGGCTCCGAGAGCACCTCGCGAATCGGCAGCTTCGGCGCGATGCCGAGGATCGTATGCGCGTCGCCTTTACGGGCGTGCTCGACCAGCTTCATCACGTTGGAGACATCGAAGCGCGTGGTCGCCTTCTTCGATTTGTTGCCAGGTTGCTTCGCGGCGGCCTTCGCTTTGGGGGCTGCTTTCGAAGCAGGTTTCGCTGTGGCGGGCGGCTTCGCTCTGGGCGCCGACTTCGGCTTCTTCTTCGGCTTGGGGTCCGGCCGCGTCGGCTTGCGAGCCGGCTGTTTCTTTTTTGGGGCCGGCTTGGTTGCCGCCTTCTTCGGCTTCGGGGCCGGTTTCTTGGTCGCGGTGCGCTTCGCCATACGGACCGCATCATCGCCCACTTCGATCGGAAAGCTAGCGGCCCGCGTGGTGACCCGACCACGCTTCGTAGTCGGCGACGCGCTTGGATAGCACCGCGAGATCCTCGCCGACCTGCGCGCGTTCCTCGGCGGCGACGACGAGCAGGCCCATCGCCGCTTGCAACAAGCGCCCGCCGGGCAGCGGCAAGTTTGCACCGCGCAGCGCGTACTCGCGGACCTCGGCGATCCGGAACGACATGTTCGACCCGACCGACAAAAATCCGTCCTTGAGCGTGACGACATCGGTGCCGACGAGCAGCGCGTGCTCGATCTCCCGCTTCGCCGATGCATCTCCTTTGCCTTCGGCCTGCGCGCGCATCCGGCGCTTCGCATCCTCGTAGACCTCGGGGAGCGTGATCGGTGCATCCCGCGTGTAAGGCGCGAGCTGTTCGGAGATGCCCTTCGCGGCTTCCGGTCCGTCGGCGACATGGAGCGCGACCTCGAGATCGCCGAGCGCGAGGAGCAGATCGCGGCTGCGTGCTCGGCGTCGTGCTTCGCTGAACCGTTCGTGCGCGAGATACGCGAGCCCCGCGCACGCGAACACTCCGCCGGGAAGCAACGAGAAGCCGGCGGCGGCGACCCCTGCGATCGCGATGCCCGAGGCAACGAGGGGTGCGGTCGGCGAACGACCGATCAGCTCGACGCGATCTAGCAAGCGTGCATCGAGGCGGATCACCGGATTGCCGGGCGGCGCGATGACCAACCATGGCGCTTCGACGCCGATGCCACTGCGCGGCAGGAGGCGCGTGCGATCGACGGTCGTCGCGATGGTAGGGACAGACATCAGCCGAGCTCCACGACGCCGACCTCGGCGAGATGGGCGAACGCTAGCAAGGCTTCAGCCTCGCGCACGCTCGCAGACTTGATCAACGAGAGCAGATCCCAGCGACCATCGACACGGCCGGCAAGCTCGATCTCGGCGGACGACAGGTTGTGTGCGAGCCGAAGCTCGTTCGTGACGTCCTTGATGCGCTTCGGCACGCGATGGCGCGCGAGCAGCTTCTTCGCGACTTCGGCGACGCGCGCGCGCTCGATCGTCGCGAACGTGGTGCGAACTTCTTGGTCGCTCGGGTCTTGATGCAGAGCCTGGCTGGCCATCGCGAGGGCGCCCGCACGATCGCCCTGGCGCAAGCGACCGCGCGCACCCGCGGCCAGCTCGACCGCCGAGTTCGTGCGCTCGCGCGAGCGGCGATCGATCACGAGGCGCCCCGTCTGAACCATGTCGACCAGCTTGTCGTATGTCGCAAATCGATGCGCGGCAAATGCCGCCGCGATTTCGGCCGCGGTGTGGCGATCGCCCGCGAGTGCCCAGGCCTTCGCGGGATCGACCAGGTCGCCCGGGGCGGCCGCCGGCGGGGCTGCGCCCGGTGGAATGTAGAACGTGATGTCGTCGCCACCCAGGATGCTCATCACCTCGTCCATGCGGGTGGCACGGCGGCGTGCGACGTTCAGGCACACATCGATCGAGAGCTGTGCATTGACCCCCGTCGCCGGAGATTGCGTGCGTGGCACGACATCGAATTGCCCGTCGTGCCACGTGATCACGTCGGTCACGGTCTCGCGGATCTTCGTGGCGAGAATTTCTACGAGGTCAGCTTCGCTAATCAGCCCCGACATGAGCAGGACTTTTCCCAGCGGAACCCCCGTTTCGGCGCGCGCATCGAGGGCGTCGGCGAGCGCGCGCTCGGCGACGAGGCCGCTACGCACGAGGATGTTACCGAGTTGCTCGTCGCGGCGATTCGAGCTCGCCCAGACGATCGCGCCCTCTTCGGCGACGAGGCTGCGGACCAGGCCGCGGAGCTCGAACGTGATCGCGGCGGTCAGCTTGCGAGTTGCCACCCAATCGAGCACGTCTTCCGCGGACATAGTGCTGAGGGAGCCACGCAGCGACATCGCTTTGAGCATAGCGGAACTTCCGGTATATTGTTCTTCATGGCTCCCGCGCAGACCCGTACGGGCGTGTCCCTCGATGCCCGTGTCCTGCTCGTCGGAGGAGGCCTCGCGCTGCTCGGCGTGATCGTGCTGGTGTTTTTCATGTGGATGGTCCCGAACGCTGCCGAGCGCGAGGCCAAGCATGCGTGTGCGGGTATGGTCTCGCAGCCTCCGCTCAACCCGGCGCTCTGCCCCAAGGGTGTCAACTGCACGTACCCGATCAAGGCGCCTGACTTCACCGCGCTCGACCACAACGGCAAGGCGGTTCACCTCTCGGATTTTCGCGGCAAGGTCGTGCTCGTCAACTTCTGGGCTTCGTGGTGTGGCGTGTGCGAGACCGAGAAGCCGCACCTCAAGGAGATGGCCGCCGAGCTCGGCTCGAGCGACTTCGTCGTGATCGCGCTGGCATCCGACAAGAACTGGACCGACGTGTTGATCGCCATCATCACCGCCCTCGCACCGGACTCGGGGCTCACGCAGGTTCGCGCGCTGAACCTCAAGGCGACATTGCCGGACGATGTCGCGAAGGTTATCAAGACGCACCCCAAGGAAGCCGACCGAATCTTCCAGGTCGCGTTGCAGCAGAACGGCGCCGCCTTCGTCCAGGCGATCGAAGCCTCGCTGAAACAGCATCCGGAGATCACGCTCGCCGACGCGCTCGCCGCGTACAAGGTCGCGCTGCCGGATGGCGTGCCGTTCGACGTGTTGCTCGACAAGCCGAACGGCGAAGACACGATCGGCGCGATCGCCGCTTCGTGGGGCATCAAAGCGGTCCCCGAATCGGCGCTGATCGACAAGCAGGGCAACATCCGCCACTACTTCGCAAACAAGCGCGATTGGCAGATGCCGGTCGCCGAGACCTGTCTGCGTTCGTTGATAGACGAGTAACCATGGCGCGGGTGCTGGTGATCGATGACGAGCCGGATGTCGTGCGGCTCATCGTCAAGGTGCTCTCCGGGCGCGGTCATATCATCCAGATCGCGCGCGATGGTGCGAGTGCGCTCGCGTGCGTGAAGCACGAACCCCCCGACGTGATCCTCCTCGATAGCGACTTGCCGAAGATTGATGGTGCCGAGGTTTGTCGCCGGCTCAAGACCGACGTGACGACCGTCAAGATTCCGATCGTGATGATGACCTCGGAGTACATCGACATCTACGACGTCGGTGCCGACGGCGGACCCGACGCGTTTGTCGTGCGCCCCTTCGTGCGCGAGGTGCTCGCGAACGTCGTCGAGCGCGCGCTGTTCAAGCGCTGAGATCGCATGTCCAAGACTGGGCGCGTCCCATTTACGATCCTCTCGGGCTGGCTGGGCGCGGGGAAGACCACCGCGCTCAACCGCATGCTCGCCGCAAATAATGGCAAGCGCATCGCGGTGCTCGTGAACGAGCTCGGTCGGATCTCGATCGATACGCAGCTGATCGTGAGCCACGGCGGCGACGTGCTCGAGCTCGCGGGCGGCTGCGTGTGCTGCAAGCTGGATATCAAGAATGACCTGTGGGAAGGCATCACGGAGATCGTGGAGCGCTCGCAGCCCGATCACGTGGTGCTCGAGACCACCGGCATCGCGGAGCCGGCGGCGATCCTCGAGAGCTTGCACGCGACTAGCTCACGCGTCACGCCACGTACCACGTCGGAGTCGATCGCTGCGAAGCGCAGCGCCGAGCAAGAGGCGGCGCGTGAACGGATCGTGCCAGCCGGTGTGATCTGCGTCGTCGATGCCGAGAGCGGTGCGGCCGCGCTCGGTGTACGCGAAGAAGCGGGCGCCCAAGCGATGGCCGCCGATCGCGTCTTGATCTCGAAGCTCGATGTCGCGTCGGCGACGGCAGTGCGCCGGACGCATCGCACGTTGGACGAGCTCGCGCCGCACGCCGAACGTGCAGCGTTTCCCGATGGAGACGCTGGCGCGCTCGCGATGACCTCGTGGATCCTCGAGACGCGTGCGGTGCGCGCGTGGAACACGGGCCACGCCGATTATCCTCACCACCACACAAATCAGTTGACCGCTGTGACGTTTACCGAGACCGCGCCTCTCGTCGGCGAGCGCGTGATGGCGGTGATCGAAGCCCTCGGCACCGCGCTCGTTCGCGCGAAGGGCTTCGTTCATCTCGCCGGTGAGACACGACGCGGCTTCGTCGAGCGCGCGGGCGTGCGGACCTCGCTCGAGCTTCGCGACCCGTGGGGTGATGCGCCGCGGATGACCGAGCTCGTGCTGATCGGAGACGATCTCGATGAACCCGCCTTGCGACGCGCGCTGTGGGCCTGCAGAGCCGCGGCATAGCCTCGCAATCGCCTAACTACGCTCGGTTCGACCATCGCCGACCGGCGGGGAGCAGCGACGGCGGCCATCACCACTGAGCGGCGTGAATGTGCGTGAGCGCGGCTTCGCCCGCGACAAGGCCCGCATCATCCGCATCGTGAATCGCGAGGCCGATCAGATCGCCGCCAGCGGGCACGGCTCCGAACGCGGCATCGACCGCGATCCACGCGCGCCCGGTCCACGATACGGCCCAGCGATGGCGAACCAAGCGATCCCCGTCGACGCGCAAGCCCGTCACGACGCGCGTCGGAATTCCGCGGCGGGTGGCAAGCGAAGCGTAGGCGAGTGCGAACGTCGTGCAATCGCCGGCCGTCGCAATATCGGCATCGCGTGCCGAGAGTTGTGTCGCACCGAGATCTGGCGTGATCCGCGCGCGCACGTTCGAGACGAGCTGGCGAATCTCCGCCGCGCGGTCAGGTCCTGCTGTTTTTTTGGGCAACGTGCCTGGGAGGTGTGCGCCGAGCTCGATGCCGAAGCCCGCACCACTCGCGATCGCGGCCTGGCCCGGCAACGCGGGTAACGCGAGATCACCTGTCAACGTGAGGTGATGACCGTGGCGCGGATGGATGCCACCGATCGGCACCGCTGTCGCCGCGACGAGGTCGACCGCGGAAAAGCCTTCGAACGCGGCTTCCCGCGTGATCCGTAGTGCGATCACGCCCTCCCCGTCGACGACCCGCGCCGGCATACCATCGCTCGCTTGATCGATCGTCGCCTCGGCGAGAGCCCCCGAATCGAGTGCGAGCTGCGCGACGAGCCGGCCCGGAGTGACCGGATCGATGTGCCCGCGCCCCGAGACGAAGTTACGTGCTGGCAAGAAGACCGTGCCCGCAAAGTGACCATCTCGACGCACGAGCAGCGGCACGAGCTCCGCGGGTATCGCGTGCGGTGCGAGCGGCGTATCGAGCATGCCGTGCCACGCGCCGCCCTCCTCGTGAATCTCGGCGCTACGCGAGACGCGACCGGCTGTTTCGGTCCACAGCACGCGATGCGGTACGAGCGCTGGATCGGCATCGATCGCGATCAGCGTGATCATCTCGACCTCGCTCTCACCACGCATGAACCGCATCACCTCGGTGCGCTCGAGGCGAACCCCACGCGCCGACCAGCGCTCGACTTCGGTCGCGGTGCCGACGCGCGCGCCACCGAGCCAGATCGAGAAGTAGCGCGTTTGATCGCGATGCAGCTGCGGCGGATCAGCGGCGACGGTCTTCGGTGCAGACGGCGCCGCGGCACACGCTCCGAGAAAGAAGACGATCAGCGCGCGCACGTGGACCTGATCGTAGCGGGGTCTCGTGTAGGATCGCAACGCGGGTTTTCACGCGCCTAACGATGCATTTACGTACCTGGTTCATTCTCGGCTGCGGCTACACCGGCACTGCGCTCGCAAGGCGTGTGATCGCCGACGGAGAGCGCGCGATCGTTACGCGTCGCGATGCGATTGCTGCTGAAATAATCGGCCAAGAGCTCGGCGCTGAATTTCGCGCGGTCGACCTCGCACACACATGTGCGCCTGCACCGAATGGTTCGATCGTCGTGTGTTGTGCGCCACCCGGTGCCGACCCCGCGGCCGAGATCGCAAACCTCACTGCGCTCGCGTCCGGCGCAGCCAAATTGATCTACGTGTCGTCGACCGGCGTCTACGCACCCGGTGGAGGCGCGTGGGTCGACGAGAGCTGGCCGCTCGAGCCGACCACGACCACGGGGCGCGCGCGCCTGGTTGCCGAGCGTGCGCTGCCCGCGACCGCGATCGCGCTACGCGCCGCTGGTATCTACGGACCCGGGCGAGGCCTCGTCGATCGCTTGCGTGCTGGAACCTATCGCATCGTCGGTGATGGCTCGGCGCATGTCAGCCGGATCCACGTCGACGATCTCGTCGCGATCATCCTTGCCGCGGCGCGCTCGCCCGAGCCTGGCGTGACCGGCGCATTCAACTGCGCCGACGACGATCCGGCTGCGATCGGCGAGCTCGCCGATGCGCTCGCCGCGACACTCGGCGTTCCCCCACCACCGCGCGTGCCGATCGCATCGGTCGATGCCGAAGTTGCCGGCATGCTCGGCGCGGATCGCCGGATCTCGAACGCGCGCCTCAAGCGCGAGCTGTTCGTGACGCTCACGCACCCGTCGGCGCGCGGCGGCGGCGGCGGGTGACCAGATAACCCGCACCGATCACCATCCACATCACGCCTGCAGGTGCGGACGTCGAATCGCAACAGCCACCGGACTTCGGCGCCGGATCTCCGCCCGACACCGGCGAATCCACGGCGATATTCGCGCCGCACGTCGGGCCGGTCGCGGCGAACTGCGCCTTCAACCCGTCCCACTGGGCCTGATCACACATCGTGTACTCGTCAGTGCCCGACGGGCACTTCAACGGGCCGGCCATCTCGACGAATCGCCACACCTTGCCGAACGTCGCGGCGCCATCGGTCGAGCGCGCGACCGCCATGTAATCCGGTTGCCAGTTCGCGCCGCAGCCGATCAGCTGACCGTTCGGCGATGCGCCGAGGCACGCGAGCTGCGGCTCGTTCGTCATCGCGGTGAACGTCTTGCCATTATCGATCGACTTGAACGAGGGCCCGCCGATCGGCGACGTGGTCGAAGCCATCAGCGTGGTCGCGAACACCGTGCCGTCTTTGATCACGACATCTTTGATCGTCGTGTCGGCGTCGAGGACGTCGGTCCACGTGATCCCTGCATCGATCGAGCGATACAGCCGATCGCCGACCGAATCGTGCGAACCTTCGGAGATCAGGTAAGCGACATCGGCGTTGATCGGATCGACCGCGATCAACCGGACCACGGGCGTCGAACCGAACTGAACGTTCGCGAGCGGAGAGGGAGTCCACGTGCTGCCCATGTTGTCGGTCCGCATCACGTGCGCGGCCGGATTTGCGACCTCGTAGCCCGAGATGTACGCGCGCGATAGGTTCGTCGGCGCGGTGCGCACGCTCTTCCAGAAGATCGTCGCGGACATCAGGCCGGCCGCTGTGAACGTCACACCGTTGTCGGTCGAGTGGTAGATCTCGTTCGGCTGCCCGCTCTCCGCGGTGCCGACCCACACGAGCCCGCTCGGCCCGATATCGAGCGCGTCGATCCAGATCCCGGCGATCCGATTCGGCGAGCCGACCGGGAGCTCGGCAGTCGCGGTGGTGAAGCTGCAACCCCCATCGCGCGAGACCCGCAGGCCTTCGTACGTGGTCGCGAAGATCGTTCCATCGGTGGCGATCGCGTACTTCGGGTCCCACACACCTCCGTAGCCGATGTTGCTCTCGCACACCCAGTTCATCGTGCAGCCATCATCGTGGCTGACGAGCAGGCCAAACGTCGAGGCGACGTACATCGAGTGCGGATCGCCCGGCTGGAAACGGATGCCGTTGGTGAGTGGCGCACGACCGTTGCCGTACGCGAGGCCTGCGCTGAGCAGGCCGGCAATGAGGACGAGCGATCGCATCGCGATGAACTATATGCCGCAATCGCGCGGACCGTTTCGGAAAACCGAGCGACGTCCGAGCGCTTTCCGAGCATCGGCACTCGGCACTCGGCACTCGGCGCGGGGCGCTACGCTATCGACGCGATGACAGGCGCGTGATCCGAGGCGTCCTGGCCTTTGCGTGCATCGCGATCGATTGTCACGGCCGTGATCTTTTCGGCGACGGGCTTGGTCGCGTAGATGAAGTCGATCCGCAGACCTTGGTTCTTGAAGAACGAGACGCCGCGGTAATCCCACCACGAGTAGATCTTACCGGCGGGATGGTGCGTGCGGAACGTGTCGACGAGACCGAACGCGAGGACATCGTTCAAGGCGGCGCGCTCGTCGGGGCTACAGTGGATCTTGCCGGCCCACTGCTCGGGTGACCACACATCCAGATCATCGCTCGTCACGTTGAAGTCGCCGCACAGCACCAGGGGTGTCTCGGCCGTCGCGGTCTGGTCGAGGTAACGCCGCAGCCGTCGGTACCACGCGAGCTTGTAGACATACTTTTCGGCGCCGAGCGCCTGGCCGTTCGGCACGTAGACATCGATCACGCGAATGCCGCCGATCGTCGCGGCGATCACGCGCGCTTCGTGGGGCTGGTCACTGCCGCTGGGCTCGTCGCCGAAGCCGCGGGTGACATCAGTCATCGGCAGCTTCGATGCGATCGCGACGCCGTTGTAGCTCTTCTGGCCGAACAGTACGACGTCGTAGCCGGCGCTCTTCAACACCGCGGTGGGGAAGCCGGCGTCCTCGGTCTTGGTCTCTTGCAAGCAGACCACATCGGGATCCGCTTTCGCGAGCCACGCGATGAGCCTGGGCTCGCGTGCGCGAACCGAGTTGATGTTCCACGTGGCGAGCTTCACCGCCCGAACCTACATCTCACACCCGGGAGGGCACCCTGCAACTTGCAGCAATTCGAGGCGTCTCTTCCTGTCAGATCGCCTCGAGCGCGCGCTCGACGCCTTACGACGTGGGGAGCAGCGCGAGCGCGGTCTTCGGATCGAGATACGTCGCGAGCTTCTCCTGGATGTAGTCCTTGGCACGGTTGCGCCACAGGAACCCCGGATCCTCGCCCTTGAAGCGAGCATGACCCGAGCCCATCGAGAGCTCGCCCTCGATCTTCACGACGAGGTACTTGCCGTTGAACTTGGCGCGGTTCGGATCCACCCACGTCACTTTGATCCCGTGACGGTTCGTGAGGTAGCTGGCGAGGAGCTGGAGACGCGCTTGCGCATCCTGGTCCGAGAGCGAATACGGATAATCGATCTCCATCGAACGACTCTGGATTCTTACCACATCACGGAGAGCCGGAGCCCTCGGTGGCAACTTGATCGAGCGCTTTGCGCTGCTCGTCGGTGAGTTGGGTTTCGCAGGCCTGAAACGCGGCGTGATCCACTGCGTTGGCCATGCATGTGCGGACCGGATCGGCCCATTTGTGCGCGGTGCAGGTCAGCGTGAGCGCATCGCGCATCGCCGGTAGCTGATCACTCACGGCGCGGTGCGTCGGCTCGTCGACCGTCGCTTTTGCGAGATCTTCGGCCGCGAGCCTGAAGAACTGACCCGCGACCACGCCACACGACGGGATCGCGGATTTGCCCCCACACGCGGCGGTCGCGAGCACGACCAGCCCGGCAATCACGATGAAGCGGCACATCTCGACGTTTTCGTCTTGCCGGCGGCAGGAGTCAACCTGAGACGTGTTTTAGTCAGTGTGTGACCAGATCGCTCCCGCTCGTCGCGCTCGCGCTTGGGGTCGCGGTGCTCGCGACCGAGGCGCGCGTGGTGGTTGGCGGCAAGACCTGGGACGACGCGACCTACCAGACCGAGACCGTGCCACCGCGACTCGCAGCCGGCCGTAGTGCTCGCCGCGGCGTGGTGCCTGCGTGGTGGGAGGGGGCGGGTCTCGGCGTGCCGCTCGCAGCCGAGCCGAGCCACGGTGCGGCATCCCCCCTGATGTGGATCGCGGCGACCCCGCGCTCGCTCGATCTCGTGATGGTGCTCCACGCATTGTGGCTCGCGCTCGGCGTCGCGGTGTGGGCGCGCCACAGAGGAGGTAGCGACCTCGGCGCTCTGACGATGGGCGTCTTGATCGCGACGACCGGGCTCGTCACCTCCGCCGCGTTGCGTGGCGCACTGCCTGCACTCGCGCATCTCCCGTGGATCGGCTGGTGTGCCTCCCGCCTGGCCGTCGCCGAGAATCGCCGTGAAGCCGCGCGCGATGCGACGTTTCTTGGCGCGCTGATCGCGCTCGTCGGTGTCGCCGGACAATTAGCGGTACTAATCGATGCGATGGCGATCGCGACCGTGCTCGGGCTCGCGCGCCGCACGTGGCGCTACACCGCCGTCGCGATCCTCGGCGGGCTCGCGATCGCGTGTGCGCAGTGGGTGCCGGCGTTCGCGCTGCACACCGCGGGTGCGCAGCTGACCGGCCTGTCGCCGGCACGCTTGATCGAGCTGGTCGTGCCGGGCAGCTTTGGATCCCGCGACCCTGCGTACGCGGTGCCGGCGCTCGCGAGCGGCGGATGGCCGAGCCTGTTCTGCGGTGCGGCATTGCTCGGCTTCGTGTTCGTCCCGAAGGACAAGACGCCTCGCGGTATCGCGCTCGCGATCGGGTTGTTCGCGGCTGCGATGACCGTCGGGCGCGGTGGTTGGCCGGCATGGATCGGTGCACCGGAAGTTCACCTCGCAACGCTCGTGATCGTGCTCTCCATCCGGGGTGCGGCGGGCGTCGATAGCCTCGTCGCCGGCGAGAAGCGCGCGCTCGTCGCGCTCGCGATCGCGGCCGGTACGGCGGCGATCATGACGTGGGTGATGGTCGGGTTGCGCGATACCAGCACGGGCGCGGGCCGCGAGGTGCTCGATCGCGTGATCTGGCGCGCCGTCACCGACGGTGGCATCGGCGTCGCCCTCGTCCTCGGCGCGATCGCTCTCGCGAGGCTCGCGCCGAGGTTGCGCTTCCTCGCGCTCGCGCTCGCAGTCGCGCCGAGTGTCGGGGCCATGCGCTCGACCGCCCCCGTGATCGATTCGATCGAGCCGCCGAAGTGGGCCTCGGTGATCGAGGGCCCGCAACCGCGCCGGCTCTATCGCAACGCGACCCTCGAGAAGGCGGGCGAACCGAGCGCCGAAGAAGCGATCGCGACGCTCGCCGGTGATGCGGCCGCACGCTGGGAGATTTCTTCGGTCCGCACCGACGATCCAGGGCGATCGTTTCGTGACGACGATGCGTGGAAAGCCTCTTCGCACGGGGGCGGCGAATTGCTCGAGCGGTTCGGCATCCAGTTCGCCGTGTTGCCCGCAAGCGTCACGACCGCGCAGACCCTGCAGGAGCTCGATCGCCGCGCGCTGTGGTCGCTCGCGCGCTATCCCGCGGCGCCGCCGGCGAGTGTGATGACCGATTGGCTGTGGATCGCGGATCCGGCGGCGGCCCTCGCGCGGCTGTTTCCTGCTGCCGGTGGTCGAGGCATCGCCGCGGGAAGCGTCATCTTGCAAGGCGCCGGCGACCCGCCGGCCGAACAGATGGGCCACGCCACGACGTGCGATATCGTGAGCTGGGAGCCGGGCGCGATCGATCTCGCGTGCAACGCTCCCGCCCAAGGTTATGCGGTCGTCTCGTCCTCGGCCGCACGGGGCTGGACCGTCGAGGTCGACGGCGAGCAGAAGCCGTGGGTCACGGCCGACGTGTTGCGGCGTGCCGTCGCGATTCCCCAAGGCAAGCACGCGGTGCGCTGGCGCTACGTGATGCCCGGCAAGCGCGCCGCGCAGGTGCTCGCCTTCCTCGGCCTCGCGATCCTCGCGGGCCTTGGCCTGCTGGCGAGGAAGCGATGATGTTTCCCGAGCTCGCGACCGACCGCTTGATCTTGCGCGGGCATGTCGCTTCGGACTTCGATGCGCTCGCTGCGCAGTGGGCGGACCCCGCGGCCGTGCATCACATCGGCGAGGTCCAGACGCGCGAGCAAGCGTGGGCCGTTCCGATCCGATCCGTTGCGCTGATCTGATCTGCATCGACGCTAGCGCTGCTTTCGCAGGCTCAATCGCCGGCGGCGGTGCAGATCCGATCGAGCGTCTCGCGCGATGATTTGATTTCACCCGCAGCGATCGCCCACACGGTCTTTACCGCGCGATCGTTGTGCGGCGTCGCGATGCCGTGGAGCTTGCCGCGGCTCGAGACTTCACCGTTGAGAAAATCGATCGCCGGCGTGCGACCACGTTCGATCGCAGCGAGCATCGAGCTGCGCATCCGGCGATAGCGCAGCCCGACCGCGAGCAACAGCGCGTGCTTCGCGGTCAGCCCGGCCGACATCGTCGCTTTGCGATCGGCATCGGTCAACGCGATCCATGCAAGGTCGAGCGTGCCCGAGACCTTCTCGAGCGCGACTTTCTCGGCCAAGGCGATCGCGACGGCTTCACTCATGAGCTCGAGTGCGAACCTGCGATAGCGGCGCACGCGCACGAGCGGACCGAGGTTCTCGCCCGCGATCGTACCGAGCGTCGAGACCGCGCAGTTGAGCGCGAGCTTGCTCCAGCGCGCGCCGCGCAGATTGTTCGTGATCGTGACCGGACCGATCGATTCGAGCAGATCGGCAACGCGAGCGAGATCCGGATCGTTCGCCTTCGCATCGAGCCGGCCGATTTGGAAGCCGCCTGCGGCGGTGCGCTCGTAGCGGCCGGGCTCCTTCATCGAGGCGCCCCACGCGACGATCGCGCCGATCACCCGCTCGCCACCGACCACACTGGCGACCCGCTCCTCGCAGAGGCCATTCTGGAGCACGATCACCTGACCGTCGTTCGCGAGGTGGGGCAGGGCAGTGCGCGCCGCCTCTTCGACCTGCGGCGGTTGAGTCGCGAGGATGACGAGGTCGTACGAGCCCTCGGGTGCTGCTGAGACCGAGCCCCGAATGACGCGCTCTTCGCCATCGTCGGTGACGCGGTACCCGGACTGCTCGACTGCGGCGCGGATCGCGGGGTTCGTCGAGACCGCCGTGACGGCGCCTCCGATTTCGGTCAGCGTCGCCGCGCAGATGCCGCCGAGCGAGCCGGCACCCATCACGAGGATTCGCGGCTGGGGATTCATACAATCTGAGGTTTAACAGAACTTTGGAAGTACGCGTAAGGGGGCTAGAATTAGGGTTCCCAATGCAGATCACTTTCTGGGGGGTCCGGGGCAGTTACCCGGTGCCCGGTGCAGCCACCGTTCGATACGGCGGCCAGACGTCGTGCGTCGAGGTCCGGTCCGCATCTGGCGAAGCGCTGATCGTCGACGCCGGCACCGGCATGCGCGCGCTCGGCAACAAGCTCGCCGGTGAAGCGCAGGGCCGGCCGGGGCACTATCACGTGCTGCTCTCGCACGTGCACTGGGACCACATCCAGGGCCTGCCATTCTTCTCGCCCGCGTACATCCCGGGCACGCAGATTTCGGTCTACGCGCTGCTCACGGCCGCCGACGAGCTCAACCAGGTGATCGGCGGCATCACGCGCGCCGAGTTCTTCCCGCAGCCGCTAGCATCGGTGCCCGCGAACTTCGATTTTCATCAAGTCGAGCCGGGCATCAAGTTCACGATCGGCGCGTTCACGGTCTCGCCGATCGCCCTCAACCATCCTTTCGGGTCGGTCGGTTATCGCATCGACGGCGACGACGCATCGTGGGCCTACGTCTCGGATACCGCGCCGTTCGACCAGGTGCTCCACAAGCAGCACTTCCTGAGCGGGCCCGAGCCTCTCAGCGACACCGATCAGACCTCGCTCGTTGCGATGCGCGCGGCGCTCGTCGAGCGGCTGCGTGGTTGCGACACCGTCGTCTACGACACGCACTTTCTGCCCGAGGAATACGCGAAGTTCCCGCACTACGGTCATTCGACGCCGGATCAAGCGCTCGACATCTGCGTCGAAGCGAACGTGCGGCGGCTCGTGCTCTATCACCACGCGCCTTCGCACACCGACGATCAGATGGATTCGATCGCCGCGAGCTATCTCGCGAAAGGCGCGTCGCGTGGCGTCGAGGTGTTGACCTCGTTCGAGGGGATGTCGATTCCGATCGGATCGGCGCCTTCGTTCGACGAGCCGACTCGACCGGGTACCGGCGTGCATGATGTTCCGCAGGTGCCGAAGTGAAGCTGCGGTTCTGGGGCGTGCGCGGCTCGTTCGCGATGAGCGGCCGCGACTACCTGCGCTACGGCGGGAACACGACCTCGATCGAGCTCGTGAGTGCGGCGGGCGATCGTTTGCTCGTCGATCTCGGTACCGGCGCGACCGAGCTCGCGAAGCACCTGATGGCGAGCGAGTTTGGCAAGGGCGCCGGCAAGCTACCGATCCTGCTCTCTCACACGCACCTCGATCACATCCAGGGCTTGCCGTTCTTCACGCCGTTCTTCATCAAGGGCAACGAGATCCGGATCATGGGCGCAGATCCCACGTCGGGCATCTCGCTCGAAGCGACGCTGCAGAACCAGCTCGCGCCACACTACTCGCCGCTCAACGGCCTCGAGAACCTCGCCGCCGGTGTCTCGATCGAGAGCTTCGCGCCGGGCGCGACGTTCCAGTTGCCAGGGTTCTCGATCACGACCGCAGCGATCCCGCACGGCTCGATGATGACCACCGCCTTCCGGATCACGGCCGACGGCAAGGTCGTCACATTCCTCTCCGACGTGGAGTATCCGTCACCCGACGAGCCGCTGCCCCAAGCGCTCGCGCTCGCGCAGGACGCCGACCTCTTGATCCACGATGCGATGCACTCGGATCTCGAGTACGACCTGCGTAAAGGCTGGGGCCACTCGCCCGCGCGCGCCGGTGTGGTCGTCGCCGAGAAGGCGCGCGCGAGGAAGCTCGCACTGTTCCACCACAGCCCCGATGCAACCGACGAGATGATCGACGAGGTGGTCCAGCGGACCTCGGCGCAGACCGCCGTGCCCGTGTTCGCGGCCGCCGAAGGCGCGTACCTAGACGTCTGAGGGAAACAGCGCGCGCTCGATGAACAGCGTGAGGGCGCGTTGCGAGCGCTCGCGATCGATCGAGACCGGCACCAGGTGCACCGCGAGGCCGTACGCACACTGAGTGGCACTCCCGTACAGCACGTACGCGAACGCTTCGGGATCCGGAACACTCGATCGCGGCGTGATCGCGGTGACGAGCTCGCCGAGCCGCTTCACGCTCAATTGATCGAAGGCCCGACGCAGCTCCGCGACATCCGGGAAGCGGAGCGACATCTCCATGAAGCTGCGCGTGAGCTCCGGTTGCTCGAGCACGTGATCGAAGAAGATCCGCACGGTCTCGGCGATCGTCTGCTGGCGAGTCTTGGCGACGAACAGCGCGGGCGTGAGTCGCTCGAGGATCTTCCCATACGCGGTCGAGAGGTTGCGCCGCATCAACTCGAGGTAGACCTCGTGCTTGTCATCGAAGTAGCGGTAGAACGTGCCGACCGAGACGCCGGCGCGATTCGCGATCTCCGGCGTGCCGACCGCGTTGTACCCGCCGCGCGCAAACAGCTCGGTCGCGGCTTCGACCAGCGCCTCGTAGCTGCGCCGCGATCGCTCCTGTCGAAATTCCGGGCCTTCGACAGCGCGCAGGATCGTCTCTGGCGATCGGGTAGGCGGTCTCGCTGCGGCGCGTCGAGCCATCCTGTTTATTTTACGCTTGACCGCGGCAACCGTGTGAGTAAAAATTGAAACAAGTTTCACTTTTGTAATTCCGGAGGCCTCCTTGGTAAATACAGCAGAAAAACTCGTCGGCCCATCGATCGAGATCCTCGAGACAGTGCTCGATACGACGTACACGTGGGGCTACCAGGACACGCGCCAGAAGTTGCGCGACCTCTATGACAAGGCCGTCCGGGGGCAGTGGATCTCCGACGACATCCTGCCCTGGAACACCGATGTCGACCTCGAGCGACCGAATGCGCCCGAGCAGATGATGCCGCTGTTCGGCTCGGACATTTACAACAAGATGAACGCGAAGGAGAAGCAGAAGCTGAACGTGCAGACGTTCTCGTGGACGCTCTCGCAGTTCCTCCATGGCGAGCAGGGCGCGTTGCTCGCGACCGCTCAGCTCGTAGATTCGGTTCAGGATCTCGATTCTAAGCTCTACGCCGCCTCGCAGGTCGTCGACGAAGCGCGCCACGTCGATGTCTACAATCGATATCTCCACAAGAAGATCGGGTTCTCGTACCCGGTCAATCGCCACCTGAAGTCGCTGCTCGATCTCGTTCTCAAAGATTCGCGCTGGGACATGAAGTTCCTCGGCATGCAGATCATGGTCGAGGGGCTCGCGCTTGCCGCGTTCGGCCTGATCCGCAACACCACCCAGGAGCCGCTGCTCAAGGAGCTCACCGCCTACGTGATGGGCGATGAAGCGCGCCACGTCGCGTTCGGCGTGCTCTCGCTGCGCGACTACTACAAAGAACAGAACGAAGCGGTGAAGCGCGAGCGCGAAGACTTCGTCTACGAAGCCGCGGTGTTGATGCGCGATCGGTTCCTCCTCCAGGAGGTGTGGGAGCACGAGGGCATGCCCGTCAAGGAGTGCATGGACATCACGTTCCAGAGCCAGGGCCAGCAGATGTTCCGGCAGATGCTGTTCGCGAAGATCGTCCCCGCGCTCAAGAAGATGGACCTGCTCTCGGATCGCCAGCGCGAGCGCTTTGCCAAGCTCGGGATCCTCCAGTTCGAGAACTGGGCCGACCCGCTCACCGACATCGAGGCGAGCCCGGCGGGCGCGACCTCCGCACGCATGTGAGCTAGTGCTATAGATCGAGCATGTTGCGCACTGCTCTGTCGGTTCTCCTCGTGTTTTCGTTCTCCTCCTGCAAGAAGGACGATGACGCCGCCGCCGCCAAGGCCAAGCCGGCCGCCGTGACTGCGGGCCCCACCGCCGGAACGGTCGGCGCGGATGGTGTCCGCAAGGTGCCGGTGACCGCCGATACCTCGGGCTACAAGCCAGAGCGGATCGTGGGCAAGCCGGGCGAGAAGCTGCTGCTCGTCTTTACACGCACGGCAGACTCGACGTGCATCGCGCAGCTCGTGACGCCCGACAAGAAAAC
>JAYVLQ010000178.1:0-8116 GCA_043759355.1 Kofleriaceae bacterium | reverse complement strand
GCTCGATGCCCTGATCCTCGTCGACGGCTGATAGACTCGGCGCATGAGTCGGAAGGAAGACGCGCTCGAGTACCACAGCCGTGGCCGCAAAGGGAAAATCGAGGTCGTCCCGACCAAGCCCCTGGTCAGCCAGATCGATCTGTCGCTCGCATACACGCCCGGCGTCGCCGAGCCGTGTCTCGAGATCCAGAAGAACGAAGACGCGAGCTGGGAGTACACCGCACGCGGCAACCTCGTCGCCGTGATCTCGAACGGCACCGCGGTGCTCGGCCTCGGCGATATCGGCGCGGCCGCCGGCAAGCCGGTGATGGAGGGCAAGGCGTGCCTGTTCAAGAAGTTCGCCGATATCGACGTGTTCGATCTCGAGGTCAACGAAAAGGACGTCGACAAGTTCTGCGACATTGTTGCGGCGCTCGAGCCTACGTTCGGGGGCATCAATCTCGAGGACATCGCGTCCCCTGCGTGCTTCGAGATCGAAGAGAAGCTGCGCGACCGGATGAAGATTCCGGTCTTTCACGACGACCAGCACGGCACCGCGATCATCTCGGGCGCCGGCATGCTGAACGCGGCCGAGCTCGCGCAAAAAGACCTCGCGACGATGAAGCTCGTGGTCTCCGGAGCAGGTGCTGGCGCGATCGCGTGCGTCGAGTTCTTCTGCAGCCTCGGCATGTCTGCCTCGAACGTGATCCTCGTCGATTCGAAGGGCGTGATTCACAAAGGCCGCACCGATCTCAATCGCCACAAAGCGAAGTTCGCGATCCCCGACGACGGCCGGCGCACGCTCGCCGAGGCGATGATCGGCGCCGACATGTTCATGGGCCTGTCGGTCGCGGGCACCGTCAAGCCCGACATGCTGATGGGCATGGCCGAGCGGCCGATCATCTTCGCGCTCGCGAACCCCGATCCGGAGATCGGGTATCCCGAGGCGATCGCGGCGCGCCCCGATGCTCTCGTCGCTACCGGTCGCAGCGACTACCCGAACCAGGTCAACAACGTCCTTGGCTTTCCGTACATCTTCCGTGGCGCCCTCGATTGCCGCGCGAGCCAGGTCTCCGAGGCGATGAAGCTCGCGGCCGCGCGCGCACTCGCGCAGCTCACGCGCGAGCCGGTGCCCGATGCGGTGATCAACGCCTACGGCGGCAAATCGCTCAAGATGGGCCCCGACTACTTCATTCCCAAGCCGTTCGACCCCCGCGCGCTGTGGTGGGTCGCACCGGCGGTCGCGCAGGCCGCGATGGAATCGGGCGTCGCGCGCATCACGTTCGATATCGCGGAGTACCGCGAGAAGTTGATGTCGAAGGGCTCGAACGCCGCGTACTCGATCATGCGCACGATCGGTCGCACCGCGCGGCAAGCGCCGAAGCGGATCGCGTTCCCGCACGCGGCGAACGCGCGGTTGCTACGCGCCGCGCAGCAGATCGCCGAGGAGGGCATCGCGAAGCCGATCCTCCTGGGTCGGCAGCTCGAGATCGAGCAGCTGTGCCACGATATGTCGCTCGATCTGCTCAAGCGCGGCGCCGAGATCGTGGATCCGCGGATCACGGTGCCCGCGTCGTACGTCGATCGCCTCTACCAGCTGCGTCAGCGCAAAGGCCTCACCGCCTTTGCCGCGCAAGCGTTACTCCAGAAGAGCGATTACTACGCGGCGCTCATGGTCGATCAGGGCGACGCCGATGGTTGCGTCAACGGTCTGCGCCTCAACTACCCCGAGACCGTCAAGCCGATGCTCGAGATCTTCGGGCTCCAGCCGCACTGCAAGGTCGCGGTCGGCATGTACATGATGGTGCTGCAGAACGCGGTAAAGTTCTTCGGCGACACGGTGTTCAATATCGATCCGGATGCGGAGACCCTCGCGAACATCACGGTCCAGATGGCGGATGCGGTACAGGGTTTCGGTGTGGTCCCGCGCGCCGCCATGATCTCGTATTCGAACTTCGGCACGGTCCGGAGCGCGGGCGTCAAGAAGATCCAGGAGGCGCTCGCGATCGTCCGCAGGGAGCGGCCAGGCCTCGAGATCGATGGCGAGATGCAGCCCGAGATGGCGCTCGATTCGGCCCGACGCAAGCAGTACTACCCGTTCTCGCACCTGACACGGTCAGCGAACATGCTGGTGTTTCCCTACCTCGACCCGGCCAACGCGTCGTACCAGGTGCTCAAGGAGCTCGGTGGCGCGTCCGCCGTTGGCCCGATCCTCCTCGGTCTCGGCAAACCTTGCGCGGCGCTCCAGAACGACGCCTCGGTCGAGGACATCGTCAACATGACCGCTTATGTAGTGCTCAAAGCGCAGCAGCTCCAGCCTGTGGCGTTGCAGTCCTGAGCCGCGCTAGAATTTACGGGTTGAGGGCGCCTACTCATGTCCTGCAGGGGATCCTGTGCGTGCTGCTACTCGCGACGAGCGTTGTAGCGGCAGACGACGGCATCAACGTGGTCGCGAGCACGCCGACGCCGCACGACTACGATCAAGCAACGAAGAGCCTCGGCGAGGTCGGCCTGTTCTTCGGCGGCTTCATCTCGAACTACTATCACCAGTTCTACGACACCTCGAAGTTTCCCGGGCTGACGCGGCCCGAGCTCCGGCGCGTCAGCCCCGAGTTTGGCGTTCGCTACGCGTACTACGTCCATCCGAACTGGGGCATCGAAGCCGAGCTGTCGATGATCACCGCCACGACCAAGGGCATGAACGTCGACGGCACCGGGCCCGATAACGCGGCGAAGATCTGGAACGCACGCGCACAGCTGGTGTTCCAATATCCGCTCGCGAACGGGCTCGTGCCGTTTGCCACGGCCGGCTTCGGCACGATGCACACCACCTCGGACCTGCTCGGGATCAGCACCCATTTCCCTGTTCATGTCGGCGCGGGCGCACGGTTCTGGATCACCGATTCGGTCGCGGTCCGGATCGACGGTCGCTACTTGCGGGGTCCTTCGGAGCAAGCGCCGTACACGTTGAACGCGGGCTACGGCGAGTTCGGCGTCGGCCTCTCGTACGTGCCGACGATCCGGCCGTCGCGTCCCGAAGAACCGAAGGTCGATGGCGATCGCGACGGCGACGGCATCCCCGACAGCCTCGACAAGTGTCCGAACGAGCCCGAAGACAAGGACTTGTTCCAGGACGACGACGGTTGTCCGGACCTCGATAACGATCGCGATGGCATCCCGGACGACAAGGACAAGTGCCCGCTCGATCCCGAGGACAAAGACGGCTTCCAGGACGAAGACGGCTGCCCTGATCTCGATAACGACGGCGACGGGATCCCCGACGCCAAGGACAAGTGCCCGAACGAAGCCGAGGACAAGGACGGCTTCCAGGACCTCGACGGCTGCCCCGATCTCGACAACGATGGCGACGGCATCCCCGACGATATAGACAAGTGTCCGATGGAGCCCGAGACGATCAACGGGTTCCAGGACGAGGACGGCTGTCCGGATCGCGGCGACTCGCTCGTCGTGATGAGCCCCGATCGGTTGGAGCTCCTCGAAGCCCTGCCGTTCCGGGGCGAGAAACCCACGAAGGCCGCGAACAACTTGCTCGGGCAGATCAGCGCGACGCTGCGCGCGCACACCGAGATCGTCCGCATTCGCGTGACCGTGCACGTCCAGCCGACCGACAACCCCGACAAGGATCAAGCGCTCTCCGATGCGCGGGCGAAGGCGCTCCGCGACTGGATCGTCGGTTACGGCATCGATGCCAAGCGCGTCGAGGCGCGCGGCTTCGGCGGCAGCAAGCCGCTCGTGCCGAAAGAGCAAAAAGGATCGTCGTCGATCAACGAGCGGGTCGAGCTGATCATCCTCGAGCGACGCTGACGCTGCACGAAGTCGTCATGCGCGCGCTCGCGAAGGCGCAGGATGCGCGGTGGCCGACCGCCGTGGTTCCGGCGAAGCGATCCAGCTCGCGTCCGGCACGACCGCGGCCGGAGCCGTGCCGCCGTTCGATCAAGTCACGCGCGACACGTGGATCCGCGGCGTGCCGAGTGCCTATCCAGGTAGTCGGTTGCCGGCTGGCAACCGTCGCGAGCAGTGTCGGTAGGTTGCAGAAAGCGAGCTATTTCCCTACTCTACGGACGTGTTCGACGACGACAAAGGCGCAACGACCGAGCAGATCGATCGCCAGGCGCCATTTGGCGATCGGGTGCTGTTGGTGATCGACGGTGCGTCGCTTCAAGTAGTACCGCTGCCCGGCGCTGGCACCCTCACCGTCGGCCGTTCGCAGCAATGTGACGTCACGATCGATTCCGGATCAGTGTCGCGCCATCACGCGAACTTCGTGATCGGCCAGGACGTCGAGATCGAGGACATCGGATCTTCAAATGGCACGTACGTCGATGGAGCGCGCCTGCCGAACAAGCAGCGCATACGCCTCGGCATCGGCATCCCGTTCCTCGTCGGCGGCGTCACTCTGATGGTCCAGACCCGCGCCGGTTCGCACCGCGAATCGACGCCGACCTCGAGCCGGCTCGCGGCGCTCGAGCAAGCAGCCGCGCGGATTGCCGTCGGCAAGCTCGCGATCTTGGTGCTCGGTGAGACCGGTGTCGGCAAGCAGCGCTTCGCCCAGCGAATCCACGAGATGTCGCCGCGTCGCGCCGCGCCGTTCGTGCGGATCAACTGCGCCGCGATCAGCGAGCCGATCCTCGAAGCCGAGATCTTCGGCACCGAGCACAAGCCCGGTGCGTTCGAGCTCACCGAGGGCGGCACTGCCTTTCTCAACGACATCTCCGAGCTCTCGCCCACGCTGCAGCTCAAGTTGCTGCGCGTCCTCGAGGACAATGCCGTGCGCCGCATCGGTTCGGGCACACCGCACCCGCTCGACCTGCGGTTCGTCGCTTCGAGCTCGAAGGATCTCGACACCGAGATCGCAGCGGGCCGGTTCCGCCAGGATCTCTACTTCCGGCTCGCCGGCGCGTCGTTCACGATCCCGCCGCTGCGCAATCGCATCGACGAGATCCTGCCGCTCGCCGAGCAGTTCGTCGCCCAGGCCTCCGGTCCACTCGGTCGGCACTTCGTCCTCGCCGAAGATGCGAAGACCTGGCTGGCCTCGCACGACTGGCCCGGCAACATTCGCGAGCTCCGCAACGCGTGCGAACGCGCCGTGCTCCTCGCGACGAGCTCGGTAATCGAGCGCCAGCACCTCACGATCGACGAGCCGAAGCGCGCGCCGAATCGCTACCGTTCGCCCACCACGCCGCCGGCCTCGACCATGACGCCGATGCCGGGACAGATGGCGCAGAACGACATGCCGAGCCAGGTCCGCGCGACCGTCGCCGAGCTCGAGAAGCAGCGAATCCTCGAAGCGCTCGACAAGTGCGCCGGCAACCAGACCCGCGCCGCGGAGCTGCTCGGCATCTCGCGCCGCACTCTGATCAACCGGCTCGACGAGTACGGCATCGCTCGCCCGCGTAAACGGGACGAGTAGATGTGGCTCGGCGTCCTTACCGCGGCCTCCTGGTCGGGCTGCGTTGCCGAGTGCATCTACCGTAGACACGGCGGCTGCAATACACTGCTGAGGTCAGCCACCGCCGCTTTACATGCCGCAGGCTTGGCAGCCGCATCGAGCGGAGCGAGCTTGGCAGCCTGCGCGAGTACGAGCTGTCGCGTCGCGAAGATGTCGAGGCTCGTGCCCCTCTTGCAGTCCTCGAAGTTGGCCAGCGCCGAGTTGATCCTCGCCAGGTACTCGGTGCACTCCGGCGACGAACCGAACGCGGGCTGCTTCGCTGCGAGCTCGCGACGAACAGATGCGGCTTCGAGACGCTGCTCGTCCACGAGCTCGTCCCCGCATCCAGAGCACGCGACGGCGATCACGACCAGTGCGAGCCGCAAGCTAGCACAGCTTCTGGATCGCGGCGGCGATGCCGGCCGGGTCGAGACCCTGATACCCCATCTGCTGCCACAGGCCGCCCGAGCCTTCTTTGTGCACGCCGATGTGGTCGAAGTTGCCCTTGAAGCCGGCCTTCAGGAGGTAACTACCGAACCGGCTGCCGAGCCCGGTCTTGACGTTGTAGGCCTCGACGACGAGCACCCACGGCGCCGCCGCGAGCTTCTTCATCATCGCGGGATCGACGACGTTGAGCGTCGGCTTGTTGATGAGGCCCGCCGCCGGTCCGCCCTTCTCGTTGAGCGTCGTCACCGCATCGAGCGCGCGGTAAACCGACTCGCCGAACGCGACGACATAACCACCACCCTGCCCGGCTTCACGCACGACGTAGTCCCTGCCGACCTCGAACGGCTGATCCTTGTAGAGCGACTTGCCAGCCTCGTCGAGAAGATCGGGCACCGGCGCGCGGTTGCTGAACAGGAAGCGCAGGCCTTCGTCATTCCAGATCTTTTTCAAGCACGCCGCGAACTGGTACTGGTCCGCGGGGAAGTAGAGGCGCGTGGTCTCTTCGCCGTGGTTCGGCTGGAGGCCACCATCGGCGAACATGCTGTTGATGCCGAAGTGACAGGTGTTATCAGCCATCGCATCGACGCCCGAGTGGCTGAAGTGCGCGAGCACGTTGCTGAAGTTCAACCGGCTCATCGTGATCTCGGAGATACACATCTCGAGGAAGGCGGAGAACGTCGAGAACAGGCCCTGCTTGCCCTTGCTGCTGCCGAAGCCGGCGGCCGCGCTGAAGTTACCGCGCTCCATGATGCCGCCCTGGACGAACACCTCGGGGTGCGCCTTGCGGATGTGGACCGTGCCACACGAGCCTTCGAGATCGTTGTCGAACACGCGCACGTTCGCGATCCGATCCGCTTCGCTCATGCCGTCGAGAATCTCGTTGACGATCTTGCCAAAGTTGTCGCGCAGGTTGCCGCTGCCCGTGGAGCCTTTGTACGTGAGCGGGCTCTTGTCGGGCTTCGCCGACTGGAGCATCGCGATCGCGGCCGCGTAACCATCGGCCGCGCGATCCTTGTGCTGCTCGAGATACTTGATCGCGATCTCGGTCTTGAGCACTTCGTGCGCGTGCGGGTTGCCCTCGGCGCCTTCGATGCCAGGCGCGATCTCGCGCTTGATCACGAGGCCATGCGGCAGGTCGTTCGAGAACGCGCGGCACAGGGCCGTGTACAGCGCGTCGATGTCTTCGCCCATCGTGGTCTCGGACGGCATGCCGTAGCCGTTGAGCGTGCGCGTGAGGTCGTAGCCGACCATGTACGTCTGGGGATGGCCGCTGATCGTGACGTTGTTGTCGTCGACGAGGACCTTGACGTTGAGCTGCTTGCCGACGCAAAGACGCGCGGCCTCGGAGTTGTCGCCTTCCATCTGGCTGCCGTCGCTGCCGAGCATGACGACCGCCTTACCGGGGTTCGCCATCGCGACGCCGTTGACGAACGGCCACATGTGACCGAGCCGTCCCGAGCTGAACTCGACGCCCGGGGTGAGGCCTTTCTCGGGATGACCCGGGAGGCCCTGATCGTATTCGCGGTAGTGCAACAGGCGCTCGGCCGGCATCGCACCGTTGAGCACCGAGAGCAAGTACTGCGTCGCGACGCGGTGACCGGCCTCGTCGTAGAACACCGGCACGATCGGCGCGCCGTTCGCGATGAAGGCGCGAACGATCATCACCTCCGGCACGGTGTCGTACGCGCCACCGGCGTGACCCGAGAGCCCCTTCGATCCCGCGAGTGCGGTGAAGAAGATGATCGTGTCGCGGCACAGCGCGATGTTAAAGCGAAGCGTTTCGCGCTGCTCGTCGGTGAGCGTCGCCTGCTTCAGATCCAGCTTGAGGGGTTTGAGCTTGGAGAGATCGATCGGGAAGTCGGCCATCGCGACTCCTTTTTTACCACTACATGGGAGCTACGCGGCCGGGCGCGCGCCTTTGCGAGGCCAACCCTGCCGCTATTTCGTGCGGCAGTGGCCCGCTTTGTCGAGCTCGGGGAACGAGCTAGTCAGCGTCTTGACCATGTCGGTCTGTGCCGAGCCGCGCAGCACGGCGAGCGCCTGCTCGGCCACCACACAACCTTCGACGTGCCGCTTCACCTGGCCGTACGCGAGTGCGAGCAAGGCCTGTGCGTAGGGCACGTCCATCGGCGACGAGCCGCCCTTCGCGCCGATGCGCAGGGTCTGCTCGAGGATCACGATCGCCTTCGGCACATCCTGCTCGACGAGATACTGCGCGAGCACGTTGCGCACCGCGATCAG
>JAYVLQ010000177.1:0-70964 GCA_043759355.1 Kofleriaceae bacterium | reverse complement strand
TTCGTGGTCAGCCCCGAGGATCAAGACTGCGACGGCTACATGAACGGCACGGACCTCGAGTGCACTCCGAACTACTACGATGGCTCGACCGCGGCCGATCCGTGCCTCGTCGATCAGCTCGCGACCACGCAGAACCCGGCGTACTGCTATGTCGGGGGCAGGGGCTGCACCGACGGCGTGGGCGTCGATCCCAATTCGCAATGCGCGAAGACCAACATCTGTCTGCCGCTGACGGTCTGTCATGACTGCGCCGGCGATTTCAAGTGTGCGGCGAACCTCGACGCGCACAACCACTCGCCGACGGCTGGACCGTTCTTCGCGTGCTCGGTGCCGGCGCACGATGATCGACTGTGTAAGACGACGCTACGGCTTCCACGCCCTCCGACTGGCGGCTACGGCTGTCGCGATTTCCAGATCGGCAACGACGGCTTCGGCATGAAGCTCTACAACGGCGCGATGGAGCTCGACGCGATGACCGGCAAGGACACCAGCCAACCGATGACGAGCTGCGACGCGACGATCGACGTGGTTCCTGATCGCTCCACCGGTGGCGTCGTGACGTTCTCCGGAATCGCGAACTACGCGCTCGAGAACAACGGCGGCATCGCGATTCCGATCGAGTTCACGGTCTCACCGGTGGACACTTGCGCAGACGTGGAGGTCCCGTGCGTGCTGTCCGACGACGACGCAGTCCAGCCGCGGTGCGCGGCGGGGTGGAGTACGCCGGTGAGTGCCGGCATCGCAATGGCCGGAAGCGGTGGTTCGACCCTCACCATCGACGGCAAGACGATGTACTACGTGACCACCGCCGGCTTACTCGCGATGACGACGCGCATGAGCACGACGCTACCGTGGGGTATCTCGACTGCCATTTTCACCCCCAACCAGACTGCCATCCACGCACCCAAGCTCTCGCCCGACAATTCGCACATCTTGTTCGTCGCAATGAGCGTTACCGCGCAAGCCGGGCTCTACCAAGCAAAGATCGCCAATGGTGTCCTCAGCGAGATCACGCCGTTCGCCGACGTGGGGCACACGATCGAGAGCGCGACGTATACGCCAACCTCAAATACGCTCCTCGTGGCTGCAATCGACTCCTCGTCGATCTCGCACCTCTACCTGGTCACGATCGCGGGCACGCAGATCACGAGCTATGGTCCGCAGCTCGGCGTCAGCACGAACATCTCGAACGTGTACGAGCGCGCTCCGAGCTTGAGCGCGAACGGTCTCCACTTATTTTTCGATTCGAATCGCGACACGACCGGAAACTCGATCTATGTCAGCTCGCGCGCATCTCTGACCGACGACTTCGTGACCGCGGTGCTCGTCAAGGAGCTCGTCGGCAGTGATAGTTCGAGCGGCTTACCGTTCGTCACCCGTACGAACGACGAGATCTACTACAACGGTAAGCTTGGGACTTCGGTTGTCGTCACGCTCCTGCGCGCGACGCGAGGGGTGCTGCCATGAGCCGAGCTGTCTCCTTGTCGGCGCGCTGATGGCTAGCCGATTATCTGTACGCTCGAAAATGACGAGACGAGCAGCGTCCCAGACCAGGATGTGCGTGGCGACGCGCGGCACGCTGCCGGACAACTAGCTAGACGCCGCAGCCACGCTTCGCCCGCAGCGCCGCGAGATCGAGCTCGGTATCGCCGAGGTCACGAACCAACGCACCGGCGAGCCGAGCGATGTCGATCAAGTGCGGCATGTCGATGCGGTCGACCGTGTCGCACGTCTCGTGATAACAACGATGATCCGGCGTCCAGAAGAACGCGTACGGCACCCCGAGCGTGCAGAACGGTTGGAAGTCGCTGCCTCGCGCCGTGCCTCCGACGGACACATGGATCTTCGGAAACGCCTTCAGGTGCTTGTCGAGCAGCGTGCGTGCGCCGAACCCCTTGAACGCGCCCATCGCGGCGACGAGGTCGGCCGAACTGTGGCTGCCGACCATGTCGAGCTCGACGAACTGCACCACGTTCGCGAGCGGCAACGATTTCGGCGGGTGCGCCGCGTAGAACGTCGAGCCGATCATGCCTGCTTCCTCGGCGCCGAAAGCCGTGAACACGAGCGTGCGTTTCGGCGGATCGCCTTGCCGGATCGCCTGGGCGATCGCGAGCAGCGCGACCACACCCGAGGCATCGTCGTTCGCGCCGAGATGACCGGCGCCGAGATGATCGTGGTGCGCGCTGATCATCACGATCTCGGATCCGACCTTTGGATCACTGCCCGCGATCACGCCGATCAGGTTCGCCGTGGCGTGGCCATCGGTCGTGAAGGCCTGCGCGAAGTCACCGTCGTCACCGGCCGGCGTGAGCCCGAGGCACCGAAATCTCTCGGTAATGAACGTGCGCGCCTTGCGATCGCCTTCGGTGCCGGGCGCACGGCCATCGAGGTCCGGTGAGGCCAGGAACGCGAGCGCATCGTGGATCGCGTCCTTCGCGAACAGATCGCCGCTGACGCACGAGTTGGAAGGGGCCGCAGTTGCCACGCGGCACGCCACGCTAACGATCACGAGCCATCGCATGTACGTACGACGCAGCGAACGAGCGCCGGTTTCAGCCAAGCTCGCGAGCGGAGCGGGTGTCGAACGCGGTGGCAAGCTCTCGGCCGCGCCGGCCGGTGCCGGTCACGAGGAGCTCGCGCAGCTCGCCACGCTCAGCCGGCGCGTGGCGAAGCTCGAGGCGCAGGTGGTCCGCCGGCATCACGGGGAAGTTCTCGGCCCACTCGACGATCACGAGACCGCGGCGGTCTCCGAACACGTCGTCGAGCCCGAGCTCGATCAGCTCGGCTTCGCGCTCGAGCCGGTAGAGGTCGGCGTGCCACACGAGCAACCGGCCACCGGTGTACTGGTGGACGAGCGAGAAGGTCGGGCTGTGCGCGCCCTCACCGCCGAGGGCCGCGACCAAGCCCGCGGTCAAGGTGGTCTTGCCAGCACCGAGGTCGCCGATCAGGGCGATCGCGTCCCCGCCCTGCACGAGGTCGGCGAGCCGAGCGCCGGCACGCTCGGTCGCCGCGAGGTCGGCGAGGATCACGCGAGCTCGGAGGCGAGCTTGTCGTCCCAGTGATCGGCGGTCTTCGCGATCGAATGGACGATGTCCTCGAACTCTTCGTAGTCGAGATTCTCGAGCCCGCGCAGGATCCGCAGGTAGAGGTCGCCGGTCTGCGGGTGGAGCGCGAACGCGGCATCGCCGGTCTCGACGAACGACAGGCCGAGTAAGCGGCGCGCCTTGGCCTCGTCGAGGTTCGGCTGCTGGACGACGCGCGCGAGCAGGAGCAACACGCCCTTGTCGGGGAGCACGTGGATCGAGACCACCGCGGAGCCGCGCTGGACGGTACCGACGCCGTCGTCTCCGAGGGGTGGGAGGTTCAGGTTGCGTTCGCGGCCGAAGCGCGCGAGGAACTCCGCAACGCGAACACGTGGGTCGTGAGGCTGTTCGGGCTCGTCGGCCATGCCCCACCCTACTGCGAGCGACAAGTGGTGTATAGAGAGGCGTGTTCCAGCGTTGGATCCTGGCCATCGCGCTCGTCGCGAGCTGCGGTCATGACCACGGCCCGCCGCGCGTGCGAAAGATGATCGAGCCCGTGGCCGATCCGAAGCGCACGGCCCTGCGCGGAGGCGGCCCTGCGCGGTCGCCGCGGATCGCGAACTACAAGATCGATGCGCGGCTCGATGCGGCGCGCCACCTGATCACCGCGACCGAGACCCTGACCTGGACGAACAGCGGCGAGAGCCCGGTCGATTCACTGCCATTCCACCTCTACCTCAACGCATTCAAGAACGAGAGCTCCGCGCTGATGCGGTCCTCGGGCGGCGAGCTGCGGATGGCCAAGGCGAGCGACACCGGCTGGGGTTGGATCCAGCTCGACTCGGTGATGACGGGTGGCGTCGAGCTGGCCTCCAAGATGAAGTTTACCGGGCTGCCCGATGAGACCGTGAGCGAGCTGCCCCTCGCGCAGCCGGTGATCGCGGGCCAGACCATCGAGGTCAGCTTCAAGTTCACCGCGCAGCTGCCGGAGGTGTTCGCGCGCACCGGCTTCAAGGGCGACTTCAACATGGTCGCGCAATGGTTCCCGAAGATCGGGGTGCGCACCGGTCCGCCTGGCCTCGAGCAGTGGGAATGCCAGCCGCTCCAGGCGACGACCGAGTTCTTCGCGGATTTCGGTACCTACGACGTCTCGCTCACCGTGCCGAACACGTTCCAGGTCGTCGCGACCGGCGTGCTCACCGCGGCGACCGAATCGCCCGGCGGAACGCGCACGTTCACCTACCGCGCCGAGGACGTCCACGATTTCGTGTGGGTCGCGGATCCGTTCTTGAATCAAAAGCACGGCACCGCGAAGGTCGACGACGGCCCGCCGGTCACCGTGTTCGTCTACTACCGCGGCGAGCAGGAAGCCTTCGCGAACCGCCACCTCCAGGCCGCGATCGGCGCGGTCGAAAAGTTCTCGCAGTACTTCGGAGCGTATCCATGGCCGGTCATGTCGGTGATCGATCCGCCGATGGACGCGATGTTCTCGGCGGGAGGCATGGAGTATCCGACGCTGGTCACCACCGCCGGCGATTCGGTGTTCATGCGCCCCGGCATCCATATCCCCGAGAGCGTGACGATCCACGAGGTCGGTCACAACTGGTTCCAGGGCATCCTCGCCTCGAACGAGGTCACCGAAGCGTGGATGGATGAAGGCGTCAACGAGTGGGCGGACGCGCACGTGATGCAGGACCTCTATGGTCCGCGCACCTCGGGTGTCGACGCGTTCGGGTTCCAGGCCGACATGACGGCGCTGCGCGCTGCGGTCACCGCCGATCCTAATTCGCTACCGCAACCGATCGCGACGGCGGCGTACGCGTTCATCGATCAAGCGGCCTACGGCAGCACCGAGTACGACTACACGATGCGTGCGCTGCTGACGCTCGAGCACGATGTCGGCAGCACGAAGTTCATGGCGGCGATGAAGGCGTACGCGAAGCAGTTCTCGTTCAAGCATCCGACCGGCCGTGATTTTTGGACCGCCCTCTCGCAAGCCCTCGAGCAAGATGTCGGCGGCTTCGCCCATTCCGCGTTTCAGGAAATCGGTGGTCTCCGCCTCGCGATTCGCTCGGCCGCGTGCCGCCCCGCGCACGGCGTGCGCGGGGTAATCGGCGATGGCCCGGCGAAGAAGACCCTGACCGAGACCGAAGCCCCGGATGCCGGCGCGTGGTCGTGTGACGTCGTGATCCAGAATACGGGCGCGGTCCACGTGCCGGTCGATATCGAGCTGCGGTTCGTCGACGAATCGACCCAACGCTTGCGCTGGGATGGCAATGGCACGTGGCAGCGCTTCCCGTTCGAGCACAGCGCGAAGCTCGCGAGCGTGAAGCTCGATCCCGATGACAAGCTGATGCTGCAGACGCCAGTCGAGTACACGTATCGGCTCGAGGGCGATGGCTCGGCGGCGCTGCGTGCAAGCGCCCGCATCGCCGCGTGGACGCAGACCCTGTTGCAGCTGGTGGGACCGTAGTGGCGACATCGACCTCGAACGTGACCGTGAAGAACGTGTCGCGCAAACCGAGCAAGAGCGGCCGCGTCAACATGCGGCTCACGCTCGGCGATCTATTTGGTTCGGGGACCCGAGCCCTCACGCGCTACACCGGCACGCTGTTGACCGTGTTCGTCGTGCAATCACTCGTCGCGATGGCGGTGATGTTCGCAACCGCGGTCGTGCTCTCGCAGGCCTTCGCGCACCTCCCGGTGTTCGACGAAGCGGTCGATGGCGATCTGGTCTCGCTCGCGCTGTGCGTGCGGTTCGCGAAGGCAAATCTGCTCGCATGTACCGGTATCGTGCTCTCCGCGATGTTGCTCTGGCAGCTCGCATCGTGGTTCCTCGTCGGTGGTCTCAACGGTGTGCTCGCGCAGCGTCCCGAGGGCCGCAGCGCGACCGCACGCTGCTTTGGCGCGACCGGCACGGCGACCTATCTCGCCTACGCGCGCCTTGCGGTGTGCTCGGTGCCCGGCTGGCTGCTCGTGCTGTTCGTGTTCGCGACGTGCACGAACGCGGTCTCGTCACGACTCGAGTACGCGCTGACCGTTGCGGACCTGATGATGCCCCTCGCGGTCGCGATCTTGCCGGCGCTCGCTCTCACCCACGTGCTCTGGACCGTCACCGATTACGCGCGAGTCGAGCTCACGCTGCGCCATGACAGCCACGATCCGAGCTTGATCGCCACGTACCTGCGCAGCCTGCTCTTCGTGTTGCGCAGGCCGCTCACGCTCGCGCACTCCGCGTTCGGGTGGTTCGGCTTCATCGCGATCACGATCGGCTACGTGTACCTCGCCGCTGGCCATCCGATGTTCGGCGCCGAGGGCGCCGTGACGCTGTTCGTGATTCGCTCGGGCGTCGCGCTCGCGCGCTGGGCGATTCGCTTCGCGGTGCTCGCCGGCCAGGTCGACCTCGGCGGATCGCGCCCGTTGCCGCCGCGTCGGGTCGACGTGAAAGCGAAACCCAAGCTCACGTGAGCACGCCGGGGTTGCAGATCGCGGCCGGATCGAGCGCCGCTTTGACGGCCGCGAGCGCCGTGCCGAACAGCGGGGGTCGTTCCCGCCGATACCACGGTGCATGCGTGCGTCCGATCGCGTGGTGATGCGTGATCGTACCGCCCGCACTCGCGAGTGCCTCCGAGGCCGCCGTCTTCAGTGCGTGCCATTGCGCGAGCTCGTCGCCGATCCGTAGCGGACCTATGAACGTGTAGTACGGCGCCGGTCCATCGGGATACGCGTGCGTGAAGCGACACGCGACGACGCCACCCCCACACTCGGCCGAAAGGGCCGCGTGCATCGCGGTGGTGACGCGCTCGTGGAGCGCCGCGAATTGCGCCCACGTGCAGGCGGTCTCGAACGTGTCGCTCAACATGCCGATCGAGAGCAGCGCGGATTGCAGGTACGGCGCATCGAAGAACGCCTGGCGCCACGCACCTGCGTCGTTGCTGCGCGACACGTCGGCTGTTTCCGTGGGTCCTGATACGACGGTGCCATGGTGATCGCGTGCGAGCTCGAGCGCACGCGAGAGCCACGCGGTCATCGGATGATCCGCCGATTCGAAGCCGAGCAAGAGCACGCTCGTGCCATCGAAGCGCACGCGATGCAGCCGCGCCTCGTCGGGATCGAGCAGGCGTGCGTTCGCGGGCTGGAGCCCCGATTGCGCGAGGGCGCGCACCGCGGCGACCCCGTCGGCGAACGTCGCGAACGTGACGTTCGCCTGCGCCCGCCATCGCGGCTTCGGCACGATCCGCATCCACGCCTCGGTGATCACGCCGAGCGAGCCTTCCGAACCGAGGACGAGCCGGGTCGGTTCGGGACCCGCGCCAGAGGCCGGGTGGCGGTGCGTCGCGAGTGTGCCGCGCGGCGTGACGAGCTCGAGCGCGTGGCAGTGATCATCGATGTGCGTCGGGCCGGTCGCGTAGTGGCCTCCGGCACGGGTCGCAAGCCAGCCGCCGAGCGTGGAGAACTCGAAGGATTGCGGAAAGTGACGCAGCGTGAAGCCGTGTGGAGCGAGCGCATCTTCGAGCGCGGGGCCCAACGTTCCCGCGCCCAGACGCGCGAGCCGGCTCTCCGCATCGAGCTCGTGCAGGCCGGCACAGCGCTCGAGATCGAGGCTGATCACGGCGGCGTGATCGCCACGCGCGAGCGCGCTGTCGACACCACCGACGACGGAGGTGCCGCCACCGAACGGCACCACGCACCACCGATGTTGCTCGGCGACCTCGAGGACACGCGCGACCTCCGCGGCGTTCACCGGGCGAGCGACGAGCTCCGGCGCACCGGCGTACTCGTTTGCGAACCCCGCGACGAGATCCGGAAACGCACGACCTCGCGTATGTGCGGCGCGATCGCGCGGCGCCTGGGTTGCGAGCCCCTGCAGCGCATCCGGAATCGTGACGCGCGGAGCAGGCACGTTCGGTTCGCGCGCAGGCAGGTCGCGTAGCGCCGGCGTGGCTTTCGGGGTGATCAAACGCGCGAGTTGTGCGAGGCCATTCCGCGCGGGGTCGTCGGGAAATTTGTCCTGCCAGCCCCAAGCCCACAAGCTGCGCGTGCGTCCCGTCACCCCAATGATACTGGTGTATCGTCGCCGGCATGTCGACGACGCCAACGCTCGAGTCTCTGTTGAAGGACAGCAACCTCGCGGAGAAGGCGCAAGAGGTCGATAAGAACCTCGTCCGCCTCCAGTGGGGTTCGGCGTTCGTGCTCGTTGGCGTCTCGGGCTCGGCGATCGTCGCGATCGCACCGCTGTTCCGCCAGCCGCCGAACGAGAAGCACACGTTGTTCCTGCGCAAGCTGCTCGAGCACAACGCGTACATGGGAGGCATGGCCTCGTTCGCGATCCAGCCCGATGGCTGGGTGATCCTGCACGCGGGTCGCCCGTTCAAAGGCATGAATGCGGACGAGTTCGCGACGATGGTCGCGGCCGTCGGTCGGTTCGCCGATCAGTTCGATGACACGTTGATCGCCGAGTTCTACGTCGACCAGAAGCAAGACACCAACCAAGTTCAGCATCCCGAACCGACAGACTGATTCACGGCTCGGGTGGCGGATTCGCCTCGCCGCCCGGCTCACCTGGAGCGAGCCGATTCACAGTGGTCGCAGCGGTCGATCCGACATCGAGATCGACGTCGTGATCGCTCAAGATCTTCTTCGCGGTGACCTGTTGCGAAGGATCGAGGATCGCAAACGCACGCGTGAGCGCATCTTTGACGTCCGCGTTGCGTTCGTCGGCGAGTCGATTGACCGTCGCCGCGCCGCCGGCCGCGCCCGAACCACCTCCATTCTTGCGATGCCGGCCGCCGCCGCCGCTCGGAGGAGGCATGCCGTTGTTGCCACCCATGCCGCCACCCATGCCGCCGCCCCTGCCGCCGCCGCCCATCCCGCCGCCGCCCATCCCGCCGCCCATGCCGCCGCCATGACGCCCGCCGCCGCCCCATGGCGCAGCCTCCTCCGGAGGTCGATTCGCGGCACGGGTCTGCGCGTCGATCGATTCGAGCCGTGCCGATAGCCCGGTATCGATCTCGCGCAGCTTCGTCGCCTGGTCATCGCTCAGCTTCAGCGACGAGTCGTCGAGCAGAAACCCGATCGGGGTGCCCGAGGCGGGCGGCAACGGCGGCTTCTCGCCGGGCGCGGCCGGTTCGATCGGCGCTGCCGCATCGTGGTGACATGCCCCGGTCAGGCCGACCAGAACGGCGAGTACAAATAATAAACGAAGCACGGCTCGACGATGCACCCATTCCGGGTCGCACGTATCGCCGCGAGGTTACCCAGTGTTTCTCAGATCTTCACGCGATCGAACTCGACGAGCGAGCTGATCTCGTCGAACCGCTTCTGGATCCGCGGCGCCGTGAGATCGCGCAGGCCGTCGACCGAAAACTTCTCGACCGCGAAGCTGCCCATCACCGAGCCCATCACCATCGCGGTCCGGATCGTCCTGGGCGAGAGGTCGCCAGCATACGCGAGGTAGCCCATGAGGCCACCGGCGAAGCTATCGCCCGCGCCGGTCGGATCCTTGACGTCGGCGAGCGGCATCGCGGGCGCCGCAAACACGCCGTCCTGATGAAACAACAGAGCGCCGGCATCACCGCGCTTGATGATGACCGAGGTCGGTCCCATCGCGAGGATCTTGTTCGCCGCGGTGCGGAGGTTGTGTTCCCCGGCGAGCTGGCGCGCTTCCTCGTCGTTGACCATCAGCGTGTGGACCTTCGAGATGACGGCCTCCAGCTCCTTGCGCTTGATATCGATCCACAGGTTCATCGTGTCCATCGCGACGAGCGCGGGAGAACGGATTTGGTCGAGCACGTCCATCTGAAGCGGCGGATCGATGTTGCCGAGCAGGACGAGCTGCGCATCGCGATGCTTGTCCTGGACCTTCGGAGCGAACGCGCCGAACACGCCGAGCTTGGTGTCGAGCGTCTCGCGGGTCGAGAGATCGGCCGAGTACTTGCCGGTCCAGTGGAACGTCTCGCCCTTGGCGTGCTCGACGCCCGAGACATCGACACCGAGCTCCGAGAGCTCGTCGAGATGTTTCTGTTCGAAGTCGTCGCCGACCACGCCCACGATCGCGACGTTCTTCGTGAAGTACGAAGCGGCGCGAGCGATGAACGAGGCGGAGCCGCCGAGCAGGTTCTGGTGAAACCCAAATGGGCCATCGATATCGTCGTACGCGACGGAGCCAACGACGAGCAAGGAGCGGTGGGCGCTGCGCTGGTGCATGAGTCCCGGTGAGGTACCATTGCCAAGCGGTGGCGATCAACGAGGAGAGTGCCGGCAGCACCGGCCAAGTTACGGATGCCTCGTCGGGATCCGCCCCCCCTGCCGAGACCCCGTCATCCGTCGACGAGCTGATCGCGAGCGGCCGCCACGCCGACGCCGCGAACCAGGCCATGGCATCCGGCCAGGCGGCCCGCGCCGCGGATCTGTTCGAGAAAGTCTGGGACTTCCGGTCAGCGCACAAGGCCGCCCGCGCCGCCGGGGACCTGCCCCGCGCGCTGCGCTACGCGCTCGAGGTCCGCGACGAGGTCGCGGCCGAGGAACTCCGGATAGAGCTCGGCGCGACCGAAGAGGGCTCACGTGCCGCCCTCGAGATGCTGATCCGGATGCGGCGCCACGGTGACGCGGCACCGATCGCCGAGCGGCTCGGCGAGACCACCAAAGCGATCGATCTCTATACGCGTGCGCGCCGGGACCTCGATGCGGCTCGGTTGCTCGAAGGACTCGGTCGCGATCGGGATGCCGGTAAGCTGCTCGAGAAAGCACTCGAGCTCGCCGCCGCTCACGAGCGCGCTCCCCTCCAACTCGCGCTCGGCCGAATCCTCGCTCGCCGCGGCGCATATCCGGAAGCGACGCGCCTGCTTCAGGATGCGCGCAAACAGCCCGAGCTGCGCGACGAAGCCCAGAAGCATCTCATCGCGACGCTCGCCGCGATGGGGCTGCGCGATGGCGCGCGCGACGCGTTGCTCGAGCTGCGCGCGAACGATCCGGAGATCACCGCGGATCTCGACACGTACCTGCGCGGATGGCGCGATCAGACCGCGGAGAGGAAGACCAGCCGCGATCGCGAAGTGATCGCTGGGCGCTATCGGCTCGAAAAGCTGCTCGGTACCGGCGCCTCGGGTCGCGTGTTCCTCGCGATCGATGAAGTAGCCGGGCGGTCCGTCGCGGTGAAGATGTTCTTCGCCTCGAGCGCCCGCGGCGGCGCGGCCTACGAGCGGTTCGTACGCGAAGCTCGCCTCGCCTCGACGCTGCGCCATCCATCGCTCGTCGAGGTCTACGATGTCTCGGTCGAGCGCGGCTTCCTCGTCATGGAGTACCTGCCCGGTGGCTCGCTCGCGCAGCGCCTTGCCAGTGGCGAGAAGCTCGCCGCGCCGCAGGTTCGCCGCATGGCGCTCGATATCATCGGCGGCCTCGAGGCCGCGCATCATCGCGGCGTCGTCCATCGCGACGTCAAACCCGCGAACGTGTTCTTCGACGCGCGAGGCACCGCGAAGCTCGGCGACTTCGGCGTCGCGCACCTCGTCGATCTGGGTCAGACCCAGACCGGCGGCCTGATCGGCACGCTCGCGTACATGTCGCCCGAGCAGATCACCGGCGCCCCGATCTCGATCGCGGCGGATCTCTACGCGCTCGGTATCACGCTGTTCGAAGCGCTAGCGAATCGCCTGCCGTTCGTCGGTCCCGACTTCGTCGCGCAACATCTCGGCGAGCTACCCGTGGCGGTATCCTCGGTCGGCGACGGCCTCGATCCGGGATGGGATCCGATCCTCGCGGACCTGCTCGTCAAGAACCCACGCGACCGCATGCAGACGCTCGCCGATCTGCGACAGGCCCTCGAAGCGCTCGATCTCGGCGGTCGCCCGCAGATCGGCCCGCGCGCGAAACGGACCAGCGCGGCGCATTCGATCGTCGCGCTCGCCGCGCTCGCCGAAGATGAAGTGCAGCCGCGCTACCAGTACGAGACCCCGGTCGGCGCCACCGGGGTCTCGCAGCTCGCACGTGCGGTCGATACCGTCCTCGATCGCTCCGTCGTGATCGAGCGCTTCGATTCGAGCGACGAGGCCACACGTGCTCTCGAGCATGCGCGCACGCTCGGACGTGCCCAATCGCCGTTCGTGCAACGCGCCCTCGGCCTCGACCGCACCACGCGCACCGCGATCTTCGAAGCCTCGACCGGGGCCGCGATCGCCGAGGCGACCCCACAGCTTCCACCCTCCGAGGCCGTGCGGCTCCTCAAGCGCCTCGCGCGCGCCGCCGAAGCGATCCACGAAGTCGGCGGTAGCCACGGCGCGATCACCCCGAGCACCGTCGTCCTCGACGAGCACGCCGTGCCGACGGTCCTCGCCGCCGGGATCGGCGCCGTTGCCGAGAGCACGCCACTCGATGACGTCTCCGCGATCATCGAGCTGGTCGCCAAGATCGTCGGCTCCGAAGCCACCTTTCTGGCGCTCTCCACCGCGATCTGCGCTCAGGTCACCGCGAAGATCCCTCCCTTCACGGCGCCAACCGACGGCTCCACGCTGTACGCCGCCGCCGATGCCCTCGACATCGCCGTCCTCGGCGCGCTCGGCGCTCGCTAGCGCTTCGGGTCGAGCTTCTCGGCCATCAGGATCACGATCCAGATCGCGCCTTCGCCGATATCGGGGTGCGTACCCTGCGCGACACCGATGCCGATATCGTCGGGACGATAGTCACCGACGAGCTGCTTGCCATCGATAGTGTCGAGCTCGGCAACCGCGGTGATGACACTGCCGACGCGCGCGTACTCGTTGCCCAGCGCATCTAGCTGCTTGCGCGCAGTGAGCCACAGCGAATCGCGGGTATGCCCCGACGCGAGCCCATCGGCGAGTTGCTGG
The DNA here is from genome assembly GCA_043759355.1 of Kofleriaceae bacterium. Classification (GTDB taxonomy): domain Bacteria; phylum Myxococcota_A; class Polyangia; order Haliangiales; family Haliangiaceae; genus JABFXX01. The sequence continues at coordinate 58,099 of JAYVLQ010000177.1, read as the reverse complement.
GCGACGCGCATGAGCTTGGCGTTCGCCGCGACCGGCCGTACGGTCTCGATCCGCTTGCGCACGACCTCGGCGGTCGCACCTGGATCGACCTTCGGCGGGATTCGGATGAAGAGCTGCGTGACGAACAGCTCGCGTCGCCCCGAGACTTCATCGCCGAGCACGACGGCCATGCCGACGTGCGTCGCCGCGGCCGACAATAGATTTGCGCGGTGACCGGGGCTGTTCATCAAACCTTGATGCGCCTCGCCCACGCCGTAGACGCGCGCCACGTTCTCGAGCACGACCGCGGTCTTGATCCCGGCGACGCGCACGCGATCGACGGCAGACCCCGTGGTCGGCGAGATGTGCGCGACGACCTTCGTCCGTTTCATCTCTGCGGAGTGACCCTCCGCGACCTTCGCGACGCGATCATCCCAGATCAGCGCCGGCAGCCCTGCAGCTTGGCGATCGTGATTCGCGAGCGCGAGCAGGCGCTGCGCAGCCTCGGCGGGCGCGACGACTCCGGTATCGTCGTGGGTCGGAGTGATCGTCAACGCGGTCGGGGGCTCGACACCGCAATAGACCGGGAAGTTCGCTAGCACCGTCGAGCCCGAAGCGTCGCTCGCCGTGATCTCGACCTGCTGCTTGCCGCTACGCGCCGCACACGGCACGGTGCTCCTGAACGCGCCGGAGCGACCGAGCTCGAGCGCGAGACGCTCGGTCGTGCCGTCGTCGCGAGTCACGAACACTTCAGCCTCGTGGTACCGGATGTCGACGACCGCATCGATCGCGAAGGCGCCACCGGTCGGCACGCTGCGCGGAATCGGTTGCGTGCTCACACCCGAGCCTTGCAGTGCGAATACGATCGCACCCGTGCCATCGGGGTTGCGCTTGACCGCACCGATACCGACGCGCGCGGTCGCGCCATCGGCAAGAATCTCGGCGAGTCGCGGCTTGAGTTGCTCGACGATCGGACCCGGCGATTCGACATCGCCCCACACGACGAGCAGGTGCGGCGATGGCTCGATGATGCCGTTGCGCTGGAGCGCGAACTCGACGAGCGAGTAGCTGACCACCCCTTCTTCGGGGACGATCTGCGCGAGCTCGGCGCAGGCACGGAACAGCCGCGCATCGGCGGCCGGCATCGGGACGCGCGCTTCCTTCGCGACGCTGGCGAGCGCGGCGAGCACGGCATCGCCGAGCGGCGTGTGCGGTGGCGATTGCAGGGCCTCGTTGTAGCGACGCGCCGGATCACTCGCGGGCGCGAACGTGACGGTGGTCGGCGCTTTCACCTCGGCGGCGATGGGCTTGCGCCAGCTCGGCTGCGTCCCGACCTGCTGCGGAGCGCTGCTACACGCGGCGGCGAAGATCCCCACCATCGCGAGCTGGCTCGGTCTGCGCACGCCGAGACCGTAACACCTACTTCGCAACGATCGACCCCGTCGCATCGGCGAACACGACGGTCAGCATGCGGTCGAGTGCATGGAAATCTTGGACGGAGATCCGATTCCAGCTCGACGCCCCACCCTCGGCTTGGCCCTTGCCGCCGGTCTTCTGATTCGTCCGCACCACGTTCAAGCGCCACCGATCGCCCACGTGCGGCGGGAGATTGATCTGCATCGCTTCGTCTCGGCCTTTGACCGCAGCCCACGGCACCGCGATCTCGACCTCCCAGCCTTGATCGGTATCGCCCGGCTCCGTCGTGCCGTGCAGCTTCACGGCGGTTTGCATGTTGCTGTCCCACTTCTCGTCGCCGGGTTGCGCGCGCGTGGTCGCGAACCACGAATCGAACGTCGCGTTGTTCGGATTGACCTGGAGCTCGACGTAGCCGTGCCGGTTGCCATCAGCATCGATGAACAGCTCGACCGCGTCGGCCATCCACAGCTTGTCGTCGTGATTCTTGTACGGGCTCACGATGTCGTTGTCCTGGATCACGACGTACGCGTAGAGATAGTTCTCGTCCCACGCGAGCTTCGCGTTCGCCTTGCCGACAGGATCCTGGCTGCCCTCCGCGGTCGCGAAATCCGGCGACATCACCGCGAGCCCCCAGCCCGGATCGGAGCCGATGCCATCGATCGTGATCGCGCCCGTGGTGTGCGGCACGTAGACCGTGCCCGTGGGTGGTGGCGCCTTCGACAGATCGACCACGAGCTTCTTCGCGATCACGGCACGATCGAGCGTGTTCGCCCCGCTTGTCGCCATCCGATCACCGGTTTCGTGACCGCCGGTACGAATCAAGCCGACGTAGACCGTCGCCGTCGGTGATTTCCAATCCGGGCGCAGCGTGAATTCTTGGACGTCGCTGATGACCTCACCGGTCTTCCACGTCGCGACCGGATGACCGAGCTCCATGTCGGTCGCGTCGAGGTTCATGAAGTCCGCGGTGCCCGGTTCGCCGCGAACCAGCGCGAACACGCGCCAACCTGGCCCGGGCGGCAAGATCACCTGCCACACGTGGGTGATGCGCACGGCCTGGCCAGGAATCGCCGCGATCGCGCCGATGTTACCGACGTAGTTGACGAACCCGCCGACGCCGACATCGAGGTGGTCGAGGTTCGGCGGGACCATCTTCGAGATCGCCGCGGCGATCGCCTTCGGATCGATCTTCTTGGGCTGCGGCCCCGGTCCGGTGTCGACGCATGCGCCGAGCAGCATCGCGATCGCGAGCGACTTCATACGATCAGATCCGAAGCATCCTGGAACAGTGCGCGATTCTCCTGCTCGCGCGCGATGACCAGCTTCTCGACCGTCGCGAGCAGCGCGGGCTGATTCTTCGCGACTTCGTCGAACGCCTGATTCGAGAGCTTCAGCACCACGACCTGTTCGATCGCGATGACATCCGCGACCGCGGTCGCACCGCTGACGAGTGAGATCTCTCCGACCGCGGCGCCGGGCCCGAGCTCGGCGACGATGCTGCCGCCGCCCCGAACTTCGCAGCGCCCGGCCACGACAACCCACAAGAACGCGTTCGCCGTGCCTTCGACGATGAACGTGGTGTTCGCCGGCACGATCTCGGTCGTGAACTTCGCGAGCAGCGCATCGCGGTCCGCGGGCTTCAACGCCTTGAACAGCTCGGAGGTCTTGGTGAGGTTCGAGAGCAACCGCTGGCGCGCGTGGAACGCGAGCACTTCGGCGAGCTGCGGATGTTTTTGCGCTGCGGTCTCGACCGCCTTCGCCGGAATCTCGAGCACCCAAACATCGTCCGTCGCGATCACGCTCGCGGTCCGCGTGGTGCCACCGACCAGCGCGATCTCGCCGAAGAACGCACCCGAATGGAGCTCGCCGAGCAGCGTCGGACCCTTCTTCACGCTCACGTTGCCGTGCGCGAGCCAGTACAGCGCGGTCGCCGGTGCGCCCGCTTCGATGATCGTCGTGCCCGCCGCATACGCCTTCGCGGTCATCACGCCGACCAGCGCACGCGCGCTTGGCATCGTCAGCGCGGACAACAGCGGCGCCGGTGCGACCGGACCCGGATCGCGCGAGGCGAGCCACGGTGCGAGCACCTTCGTGACGGTCCGCGCATCGGCGAGCGTCGTGCCGCCGGCATTCGTGAGATCGATATCGGGCTTCTCGATCAGTGAGGGCTTCGCGAGCTTGAAGTGCGGGCCACCGGTCGCGTAGGTCTCGATCACTTCTTCGATCAGCTCGCCCCCGCGCATACTGCCGAGCCTCTCGAGGTGGCACGCGCACGCGACGGCAAGTGCCACGCGACCGCCAGCGCGCGCGCCATCGCCGATCGCGGCGAACACGGACTCGGCATCGTCGGCATGGCCGAGCGCACCGAGGATCGCGGCGACCTCGAGCCACGCGCCGAAATCGGTCGGATGCGAGCGCAACGTGCGCGTCGCGCGGGAGAGGTCGTCATCGGTGACCGGCACACGCCGGTTATACCCCGGTCAGAAGTGCAGCGTGAAGCCACCAGACGAGGTCTGCGCGCCGATGCCCGCGTTCGTCTTTGAGTTGCCAAACGTCGTCGATTCGCGCCCGACCGACGAGCTGGTCGAATTGCTGCCGAAGACGATCTCGTAGACAACGATCGCGCTCACGCCAACGACCACCCAGAACCACCACTTCTTGTAGACCGGCGTCTCTTTCGGGGTGGTGTTGTCCTGCGGCGCCGCCTGATTCGGCATCGGCTGACCGTTCGGGTTCTGCTGGTTGTTCATCGCGGCCACGCCGTTCGGCTGCGGGCCGTCGTACGCGCCGTTCGGGTGCTGGGCGCCGTTGGTGGGACCGCCGTTCGGACCGTTGGGTCCCATTCGTGGGTCGCGCATGCCGCTGCCGCTGCCACCCATGCGCTGGTCGCGGATCTGATCGATGTTGATGCCCTGTACGCGATCGAGCTGCGCGTCGCCGGTCGAGACCGTGAGGCCCGTAGTCGGTGTACCCGTCGAGCCCGCAGCGAAATCACCCGTCACCGGTGGCGCCGTGACGTTCGGTGGCGGCGCGATCACGCTGTTCTTCGCGGCATCGGCATCGGCCTTCGCTTTCGCATCGGCGTCCGTTTGGGCCTTCGCATCGGCATCGGCTTTCGCCTTCGCATCCGCGTCGGTCTTCTTGGTCTTCGCAGACTTCAGCGCACCGTCGAGGCGCGCCATGCTCGCTTCGATCTCCGAGCGCTTCGGCGCGTCCGGCACCTTGTCGAGGTACTGCTTGTAGTGGTTGATCGCGTTGTCGGCGTCGCCGAGCTTGTCGTAGCAAAGCGCGAGGTTGTAGTTGTTGAGATCCGCAGGTGCGAACTCCTGCGCAGCCGAGAACTCCTTGATCGCGACCTTGTAGTCCGACGACGCATACGCCTTCTGACCCGCCATGTAGTGCGTGCGCGCGTCGCCGCGTGGATCCGCCCAGGTCAACGAGACCATCGTGCAGAGCGTCGCCAGGATCAGAAGAATGTTGGTTGTAGGTCGGCGCATGAGATCCTCGCGATGTGTCGGATGGCTGGCGCAGTGTGGCTCAAGTCGAGTGCCACATGCGGTGACGCGTGGCACTACTCGGTGTCGCAACCGTGGAGCGAGTCGTCCGGATGGAGCTTGCAAAATTGCTTGCGACATTCGGTGGTGAGATTGACGACGGAACGCGAGCAATCCGCCTCTTCGGGCTTGGTATTCGGGATCGGCGTATTGCTGCCGTGGTGCGGTGGCGTCGTCACGATCTTGGTCGATTTGAGCGGCTCGAGACGTACGGAGATTCGCCCCAACAAGTCGTTCTTGTCGTCGATCGTCACGCTCTTGTCCTTGTAGCCAGCCGCGCGGACCGTGACGGTGTGCGTGTCACCCTTGCGCACCGCGAGGATGCCGTTCGTGACCTGCACGTTGTTCTCGAGCACTTCGAAGCCCGGCGCGTTGCAGTCGATGCGGACGTCGAACGGCTTCGGCAGATCCGGCGTGACAGCGGCAGAGCCTGCAGAGCCTGCAGAGCCTGCAGAGCCGATGATCGGCGGAATGGTCGTATCGGAGCCCTGATCGGGCACGACGGTCGCCGCCGAGCCGACATTCGAGCCATTCGTTCCAGCCGCGCTGCCGATCGGATCCTTCACTGGCTGCTTCACCGTATCGGAGCCATTCGTCGCGACCACTGCCGAGCCCGAGTTACCCTCGGCCGGCTTGCTCTTGCCCATCAGCACGAACGCAGCGATGCCACCACCGGCCACGAGCAGTACGAGGATGCCGATGATCAAACCGGTACTGCTCTTCTTCGGGACCTGCACGACCGACGCCGACGGATCGTAGAGCCCTTGCGGCTGCATGACCGGCTGGCTCTGTTGCGCCGAGACCGGCGTGCTGTAATTCTGTCCACCGCTTGGGGTCTGCGGGTAGCCACCGCTTTGCGGCGCAGCGTAGCCACCCATCGGGGGAGGCGTCGGCTGATTCGAGCGGCCCGGACTGCCGACCGGGAACGCTTCCATGTACGTGCTCATGCCGGCGCCCGCGATGCCGCGATACACGGCAACGAGCGCGGTGACGAGCTCGTCCATCGAGCCGAACCGCTGCGCAGGATTCTTTTGCATGCAGCGAATGATGATGTCGGCGAGGCCATTGGGCAGCGCGCGACCGGCCTTCTGGGCGCGTTGCGTGACGGGCTCGGGCTCGCTCGTGATGTGCTGCGTGAGGATGCCCATGAACGACTCGCCCTGAAACGGCAGCGAGCCGGCGAAGCACTCGTACATGATCACGCCCATGGCGTAGATATCGGTGCGCTGATCGACGGGATTGCCGAGCGCTTGCTCGGGCGCCATGTAGAACGGCGTGCCGAAGATCGTGCCGGTGCGCGTGAGGTGATTGCCACCTTCGTTGCCGGCGACCTTCGCGATACCGAAGTCGAGGATCTTCGGGACGTCCTCGTTTTGCGGCCCGATCGTGACGAAGATGTTCTCGGGCTTCATGTCGCGGTGGACGATGCCCTTCGCGTGCGCAGCGGCGAGGCCGTGACCGGTCTGGATCAAGATGTTGAGCAGCCGCTCCGCAGACATCGGCTGCTGGATCATGTCGTTCAAGGCAGCTCCGTTGAGGAGCTCCATGCACATGTAGATGCGGCCGTCGGAGAGCTGACCGAAATCTTCGATCGCGATGATGTTGCGGTGACCGATCGAGCTACTCGATCGCGCTTCTTGGCGGAATCGCGTGACCGCTTCGGCGTTCGAGACGATCTCTTGCTTGAGCAGCTTGATCGCGAACTTCTTGTCGATGTGGACGTGCTCGGCGGAGTAGACCTCGCCCATGCCGCCCTCACCGATTAATTTGATGATGCGATAGCGACCGTCGAGCACGGTCCCGACGATTGAAGGTGCGGGTGGAGCTTGCGGGAATGATCCGGAAGCCGGCGGTCCGTCGGCGGTCATTGGGGCAACATCATAACGCGCGAGACAGGCAAATGCCGTTACGTGGCGGGCACACAGATACCGACCGCCTGGGCGGTGGCGGAAGAATCGGCATTAACCGTACAAACCTGCCCGCTTGGGCATGCTGGCAAATCAGGGCGTCCACAGGCAGCGGCTGGCAGAGGAGCAACGAGGTCGCAGGCTCCCTGCACGCATCCGGGAGCTAGATCGGCCTGGCAGCTGTTACCGGTCGGGCATGACGGGCTCGCGGGGCAGCCGAGGCCGGCCTGGTGGCTGGCCTCGGCTGCGGTCGGGACCGCGGTGTCGACTCCGCCACTCGCGCACCCGCAGCAGTCCGCCGCGACGCGCGTGCAGTCGTTCGAAGCGAGACATGCGCGGCTCTCGACCTGCGCGCACTGACACGTGAGGCAACCGTTACCGTCGACGACAAACCCGTCAGCGCACGACTCGTTGCAGGCCATCGCCACGCACGCGAGCTCGCAACGCCCCGTTTTGCACGCGGCGCGAACGTTCGCCGGACACGTCGAGACCGGGCACATCACGCCGGCGCAGGCCTGGATGTCCGAGGCGGTTTTCGGCGTCGCGTAGGTCGGACAGTCGCAGCACTTCGCCGCCGCGGGCTCGCAATCGGAATCGATCGAGCATTCGGGGGCGGCATTGCCGGAGCCACCTGCATTGTTGCCGCCCACGAACGACGCATCCGTCGCCGAGCTGGAGCAACCAGCCGAGACCACGAGCATGAAGAGGACGGCGAGCCGCATGACCGATCCGGAGAAAAGCACGGGACGTGCCGCAGTGTAACTGGTGAACATCCCAGGTTGGAGTCTCAGTTTTTCGTGGGGGATCAGACCCTTCACGTAGGGTCCGCGGCAGATGGGCGAAAAGATTCTCACGAAGACCGACCGCGAGATGGAAGACCGGATGTTAGCGGTGCAGAACGATCCCATGCGCGCCGAGACGCTCCAGAAGGCGCGGCAGTTCAAGCGGACCTGGCTCGAGCTTGCCCAGGCCCTCGCCCGCGTCCAGGGGGGTGGCGCGTGGGAGGCGTGGGGCTTCTCCGATTTCGATGCGTACTGCAGGAAAGAGCTCCACCTCCGCGCGAACACCGTCGCGAAGTTGCTCGGCAGCTATCGCTTCCTCGAGACCAGCGCGCCGAACGTGATCGCGCGCGCACATGAAGACCCGTTCGAGGCGCCGATCCCCTCGGTCAAGGCCGTCGAGTTCGTCCAGCGAGCGACCGATCGTGGTGCTGCCGATGCCGAGACCCTCGAGACCATGAAGCGCGTCGCGTTCGAAGAGGGCGTCGAAGCCCCTCTGCTCGCGCGCCGGTTTAAAGAGGTGGCGTTCCCCGAGAGCGATCGCGAGAAGGCCGAGAAGCTGCGCGCGAACATCGCTGGCACCGCTCGTCGGTTGTCGAGCTTGATCGCCGAAGCAGGATCGCCAGTTTCGAAGAAGATCGCCGTGCAGGTCGAGGAAGCCGTGGGCCTCCTGCTCGAGTCGATCGAGAACTGATCCCGAGCCCGATCCGGGTCGTACCGCTCGGAATCTCAGGACGAGTCGGGTTGCTACGCGAAGAAGTATTTGACGGCTTTGCCGAGCAAATAGATCGCGTAAAAAATCAAGCCGACGCCGACGACGCGCGGGATCCACGCTGCTTTATCACCGAGGACGTTCTTACCTTTGTGGGTGAGAAAGGCGACGAGCATGAACCACGATGTCGAGCCCATGAGCACGCCGACGGTGCAGGCGAGGCCCTCCGCGGTCGAGTGCTTCGGGATCATCGAGCCCATGATCACGACCCACGTCGCGATCGCGGCGGGGTTGAGGAGGATGAGCGCGAGGCCGACCTTGAAGCCCTCTCTGGTCTCTTTGCGATCGCGGCGCAAGACGAACGAGTCCGACGCTTTGGGTTCATCCGGATCTTCGGCGGTATCGGGGACGGGCGCGGGGGGATGGCTGCGCGCGGTGTAGATGCCGTAGACCAGCAGCACGGCGCCGCTGATCGCGTAGAGCGTCGGCTCGATCGACGGCCGACTCTCGAGGATCGGCTGCATACCGAGCACGCCGAGCGCGGAGTAGATGGTGTCGCCCATTGCGCCGCCAAGTCCGACCGCGACCGCACGTCGATACGTGTGGCGATACGCGGCGTGGATGACGGCGACGTTGACCGGTCCAATCGGCACGCCCGTGAGCGCGCCGGCGAGCACGCCGATCACGAGGAACATCAGCACGGTGCCCTCCGTGCTATACCGCAGCGTGGCCCCCGCTGCTATGGCTAAGTCATCGGGTTTGGTCGGTTTCGGGGGATTCGGGGTCACATGGTTAGGCCACGCGACGGCCGTGGCCGAGCTGGGCCGCTCGCGAGTCCTGTTCGATCCGCTGCTCCCGTGGCGGGCGCGGGCGGGCGGCGCCGTAGATGCCGTGTTGATCACACATTCCCACGTCGATCACCTCAATCGTTGGAGCCTCCGGGCGGTTCCCCGCGAGGCGCACCTCGTCGTACCCCGCGGTTGCAAAGGCTTGGTCGCCGACCTCGGGTTTGCGAAAGTCACCGAGATGACCGCTGGCGACCAGCTCGCGATCGGCGATCTCGAGGTCCACGCGGTGCCGACTCGCCACGACAACGGTCGGTGGAACAAGCGCGACGTGCCCGAGTGCGTTGGTTACATCGTGCGCAGCCAGAACGTCACCGTTCATCACGCGGGCGATGTCGACTTCTCCGACCATCGCGTGTTCGACGACATCGGCAAGCAGTTCGCGATCGATGCGACGCTCCTTCCGATCGGCGGCATGATGCCGGTCTGGTATTACCGCGCGCGCCGCGCCAAGCTCGATCGCGGCATCCACATCGATCCCGACTGCGCGCTCGATATCTACGAACGACTCGGTGCGCGCGCGTTCGTGCCCGTCCATTGGGGCACGCTCCATCTGCCGTTCGGCCTGCCCTCCATGCCGCGAAGGCGGCTCGCGACGATCGCGCTCGCGAAGGGTGCCTCGGGCGTACACATCCTCGCACATGGCGAACGGATGAATCTGGCGCGCGGCGAGCTCGCGGGATCGAGCACCGGTGCGGAGCTGCAGAATGCAGTGGAGCCGTGACCGCCGGGCGTGCACCCTAGATCCATGATCGATTCCGATCCGTTGCGCTCATCCGGGCGGCATTGGCTCTAGTTCGTGATGGGCGAGTTGTCGCCAGCGGCGACGAACGCCGCCCAGTAGTACGGGTGCGCGTATTTCGGGTTCGCCGCGATCTCGAGCTGGATGTCGCGCAGCGCGGAGCTGCGCGGCCTGCCTTCCTTCAAGCGCGCGTAGTAGCCGGCCATCAGATCGCGGGTCGCGACATCGTCGACCTGCCACAGCGACATCACGAGACCTTCAGCGCCCGCGATCACGAGCGCGCGACGTAACCCGTACACACCCTCGCCGTTCGTGACCTTGCCGTTGCCGGTGTCACACGCCGAGAGTACGACGAGCTTGGTGCCCCACAGGTCGAGCCCCGACGCCTCCATCGACGTGAGGATGCCGTCCTCGGTGCCCGAGACGAGCTTGTTCGCGCCCGCGAACGCGAGGCCGGAGCGCAGCAACGGATTCTCCGTGCCACCTTGCGGCAACGCGTTGCCCCCACCTATCGTGCCCGCTTGCGTCGTCGCCTTCGCCGCGCCGCGCGATTTTTCCTCGGATTCGTCGCTCAGGAAGAAGCCGTGCGTCGCGAGGTGGAGGATCCTCGGGCCGTGCAGCGCCTTGACCGCGCCCTCGGTCGCCTTCGCACCGCGATACTCGGTGAGCCCGGTGAACGTCTTCTCGACCTCGTCGGCCTCCTGCGCGGTCCCCGGCAGCTGCGGCCACGACAGGTTCGAAAGATCGGCCGCACGCGCGCCGCGGCTACCGTCGGACTTCGTCGCGCCAGTCGCATCGAACGCGGGGTCGGCGAAGATCACGCCGCCGCTCTGCGCCTTGTTTTTGATCGACAGCCGCAACAGGTCTCGGCCCGAGGTCAGATACGTGAACGTGTAGCTCTGGAGCAGCATCTTCTGGTTGTCATCGACGAGCGCCGAGAACGGCACGACGTTCAACGTTCCATCGGGCGCGAGCAGGAGCTCCTTCGCACCGCCTAGCGCGGGTGCGAGCTTGCCGATCGTAAGCTTGTAAAGTGCATTGCCGAAGTCGTTGACCTTGATGTTCTTGGGATTCGAGACCGCCTTGCGAAACTTCTCGACCGCGTCGTCGATCGCGTCGGCAGGACCGAGGTCGACCACGACCGGATCACCGGTCGCCGCGAGCACGTACGCGGCGAAGCGCCGCGGCGGCATGACCGAATTGATCTTGTAGCTTTGCGTGGGACTGTTCGGTTGGTAGTTCACCATCTCGACAAGCCGCGTCTGCCTCGGGATCAACTTCTGGATCGCTCCCAGCTCGATCGGCAGGCTCGACGCGCGATACGCGGTGCTCTTCTTGCTGACCTCGAGTTCGAGCTTCTGGATCTGCTCCTCGAGCGCGGCCACGCTCTTCGTGAAGTCCTCCGGTCCCGTCGCGATCGGCCCAGCAACCGTCAACGCCGCGAGCTGGGTCCGCGCGGTCGCGAGCGCATCGAGAAGCTTCTTGTCCTCGGGCGACAGCTTGGAACGAATCGTCGCCATGCTCGACGCGGCCGCATCGAGCACGCGGCCTTTGCGACGCAGCAGCGTGAGCAGGCCGAGCCGCGTCGCTGCTGGATCCTTCGGTGCGAGCGCGACATCGAGGTTGATCACCGCGTCGAGCAGGTAGCCGTTACGCGCGAAGTAGATCGAGTGATCGGTCTCGGTACCGGTGCGCAGCACGTTGATCAGCTCGTGTTCCGCGAGCTCGAGCGCATCGCCGAGCACCTGCACGGCTTTCGCGATGTTGCCCTCGGCCATGTATGCGAACGAAAGCTGGTAGTTGATCGCCGTGGTCATCGAATGGTGCTTGCCGTACAGCTTCTCCGCGTAGCCTCTGTAATCGAGATACAGTTTCTCGGCGCGCTTGTACTGGCCGAGCTCGCGCAGGAGGTCCGCGATGCTCGTGTCGTACCCGCGCCCCGCCTGCAAGGAGAGCTTCATGGTGTTCTTCTGAGCCTGCTCGAACATCGCGAGCGCTTCCTTCGGGTGGCCCTGCGCGCGCAGCACTTCGGCGAGCGAGCCAAGGTAGGCCGACCAGCCCTGTTTCTTCACGTCGCGCGCGATCGCCTTCTCGAACATAGCCCCCGCGTTCGCGAAATCTCCGAGATTGCGATAGTTGAAGGCGAGCATCACGATGTCGACGGTCAGCATGGGATCGTCGGGCTTGTCCTTTTCCAGCCTCGCGATGTCTTTGGTGTAGAGGTCGATGATCTTCGTGATCAGCGGCTTCGCGAGGTCTTCGCGTCCGCCGTAGTGATACTGCATCGCCGCGACCCACATCGTGCTGGCCTTGGTCCCGATTTGTGCATCGGGCATCGCATTCGCGGAGGCGATCACGCGGTTGTAGAGCGCGATCGCTCTAGGGCGCTGATTGGTTTGCCAGTAAATGGACGCGAGGTTTTCGAGCGCTGAGAGCAAGCCCGGATCTACATCGCTCTTTGCCATGCTTTCGCTGAGAGTCAGCGCTTGTTCGTAGATGCGCTGGGCCGCTGCGTACTCGTTGTGGCTCTGGAGGTACGCTGCATACGTGGTGAGCTCGGCGATGTAGGTCGACGACTTCTCGCCATCGAGCTTCTTGGTCAGCGCGAGAGCGCGCTGGATGTACGGCTCGGCCTCCTCGAGCTTTTTCATCGTCCAGAGCGCGCCCGACAACGCCATGAGCGAGCTCTGCACGCCGCGTGACTCGGGGTCTGTGCGCTCCGCCGCGTCGAGGTTCTCTTTGTAGATCGCGTAGGCACCGTTGAGGTTGCCGCTCGCCGTCAAGAGTGTCGCCATCGTGTTCTTGCGGTTGCGGACCTGGGGCGAGTCGTCACCGTAGATCTTCTTTTCGAGCTCGACGAGCTGTCTCGCGATCTTGAGCGCGGGCAGCGAGGCTCGGTTGGCCTCGAGCTGGACGAGCTCCGTGTCGAGATCGTCGAGCTGCTTCTTCTCGTCGGACGTGGGCTGGCCCGCGACGCTTGCGACCCCGACCGGCGTTCGCGCGGGCTTCGGCGGAGGACTCGCGACCGCGTTCGCTGCTGCCATGGCAACCGCGACCACCACACCCATCCAGCGTTTCATCGCCGGGAGGATAGCTAGATCCAGCCCTGAGCGCGGGCCGAACCGACGATGCCCAGCGTGGCGATCACGAGCCCGATCGAGAACCCGAACCGCTTGTCGCGGTTGCCGGGCACGGTCATGTCGAGCTTCAGCGCCTTGCGGAGGTTCGAGAGATCCCAGATCAACCACAGCGCCGACACGCCGCCCGTCGCGAGCGTGAGAAACCACAGGAATTGGTTCGGGGTCATCGGATCGGTCATGACACCACCGCCGAGGCTCCCGAGGCCGGGGGAATGGGATCGATCAACATGCGCTTGGCGTCGTAGGCGATAATCACGAGCATGATCGGCACGAACAGCCAGTAGAAGAACATCACCGAGAAGCCGGCGGTCGCGAACCCGATCAGATAGCCGGTGTACGCGACGAGCCGCTCCATCGCGTACGACTTGTAGTTCGTCGTGCGCCCCGCCCGTTTGACGTAGAGCGCGCGCATGATCGTGTTCGCGGCGCCGAGCGTGATGACCGCGATCACTGGAACCGCAGGTGCCCAGCCGTAGGCGGCCACCACGATCAGGCCAAAGCCGTAACAGATCGCATCGGTGATCGCATCGAACAGCTCGCCGAAAACGCTCCGACAATTGAAGATCTTTGCGACCGCGCCGTCTGCCTTGTCGAGCAGCCCGCACGCGAGCATGAACAGCGTCGCCCACTGGTGATAGCCGTTGTACACGGCCCACAAGAAGAACGGCAGCGTGAAGAATCGCGACGCGGTGACCGCGTTGGCGGGATTCCAGGGCGACACCACGCGTGGTGCGCTGACTTCCGCAAGAGCTGCCATGGCTCAGCTGCTCGCTTCGTCTTCGGCGAGGCCCGGATCGACGAACCGGTAGCGCTTCCAGGCGAACCGCACGCGCTGGAGCAGCGAGACGTGGCTCATGATCGCGACCGCCCAGCAGCCCGCGAGCAGCGGCCGCGGATCGTCGAGGAGCGCGGTGAACAGCACGCCGGCGCCGTAATAGATCAGAAACTCCGCCGAGCCGAACAGGCCGACCACGTCGATCGGATGACCGATCTTGCCCTTCTCGCGCCACACATCTTGCTGGCTCTCGGCATAGATCGAGAGCTTGATGATGACGTTGGTGAGCGCTCCGGTGATCCCGAAGCCGAGCACGACGAGCACGTGCGGATAGTCGTACGACAGCCGCAAGCAGCCGCCGGCGTACATGATGCCGAGCACCCAGCGGTCGCAGACATCATCCATCACGGCGCCGAAGGTCGAGCGCTGGTTGAAATTGCGCGCCTTGTAGCCGTCGATGTGATCGACCAGGCCGCGCACCATCAGGAGCACGAAGCCGGTCCACCACCAGCCCTTGAACAGCACCACACCGCCGATCAGGCCGAGTGCGGCACCGAAGGCGGTCCACGCGTTCGCGTGAATCGGCAGCTTTGCGAGCGCCGCGACGATCGGGTGAATCAACCGATCGAGCTGTTTGCGGAAGGCGAACAGGTTCATGAGACGACGCGACTCTAGTACGAACTAGCTCGCCGACCGGACCGAATTCAACACGGTGCGCAGTGCCCCGATGAATTGGTCGATCTGCGCCGGCGTTACCGATAGTGGCGGCTGGAGCCGCAGGCAGTTGCCATAGAGGCCCGAGATCGTGATCAACATGCCGGCCGCGTGGAGGCCGTCCTTTATCTTGGCGATCGCGCCCTTGCCGAGCACTTCCTTGCTATCGCGGTTCGCGACGAGCTCGATGCCGCCGAGCAGGCCCGTGAAGCGCACGTCACCGATCCACGGATCGCGCAGTGCCCACGCGGCCTCGGTGAAGTAGCGCCCCATCGTCGCGCAGTGGTCGACGAGCTTCTCGGCTTCGAGCGTCTCGATCAGCGCGAGGCCTGCGGCGGCCGAGACCGCGTTGCCGCCGTTCGTCGGCGTCGTGCCGCCGAAGAAGTTCTTGACCAGGGCATCCGACGCGATGGTCGCGGCGAGCGAACCGACGCCGCCCGAGAGGCCCTTGCCACCGGTCATGATCTCGGGCTCGAGACCGTAGTGCTCGACCGCGAACATCTTGCCGGTGCGACCCAGGCCGGTCTGCACTTCATCGGCGATCAGGAGGATCCCACGCGCCTTGCGGATCTTGTCGACGCGGTCCCACCACTTCTGAGGCGGTGCGAGGCCACCGACGGCCTGGATGATCTCCGCGATGATCGCAGCGGTCTTCGGGCGCGCATCGAGCGTGGCTTCGACGCCATCGAGGCATTGCGTGGAGCAGTTCTCGACGCCGAACTTGCAGCGGTAGCAGTACGCGTTCGGGATCGCGTAGTTCTCGGGGCCCATCGGCTTGCCGGCGCTCTCGCGATACTTCTCGCTCGCGGTGACTTCGAGCGCGCCGATCGTGAGGCCGTGATAGCCGTTCTCGAGGTACGCGACGTCGGTCTTCTTGGTGCCCTGACGCGCGAGCTTGAGCGCGAACTCGTTCGCCTCCGAGCCACCGGTCGAGAAGAAGACTTTGTTGAGCGACGGGGGGCCCAGCTCGATCAGGCGCTTCGCGAGCTTCACGACCGCGACGGTGCCGTGCTTGCCCGATACTTGAAGCACTTGATGAAGCTGCTTGGTCGCGGCTTCGACGATGCGCGGATGGCAATGACCGGCGTTGTTCACGAAGTAGCCGGCCGTGAGGTCGAGATACTCCTTGCCGTGAATGTCCGTGATCGTGCAGCCGCTCGCTTTCGCGACGATGACGGGCTCGCCGGTCGGATGAGGCCACGGGCGCATCACGTACTGCTGATCTGCGGCTTCGATCGACGCGGCGTTGGTTAGGTCATCGGTCATCGCTTGGGGCAGTTAAATCACGCACCAAACCATTGTCAAGTTCCATAGTTAGATTGCTGAGTCGTTCCAGGTTCTGCCTCGAAACGGCTGTCGCCACGTCGCCACACACGGACGTGATCTGAGGTGATCACGCCACGTTCAATTTCGAACACTCGGTAGCGCGCGGTGCGGTGCGGCTTGTCGTGCTCGTAGGTCCCCGAGGCAATCCCGCGGACCGGGACCGGACCCCTCGGACCGGCGATCTCCTCCGCCATATCGCGATGTTCGTGGCCATGGACGATCAGCGATGCACCGGATTCACCGATCACCTGAGCGAACTCCTGGTAGTCGCGGAGTCCCCGAATCTTGTTCGCCGCGGCCTTGCCGGCGGGGGGATGGTGGATCGCGACGACCCGCGTTTTCATGGCGAGCCGGGGATCGGCCAATACTTCGCGAAGTCGCTGGAGCTGGACCTCGCCGACCCTGCCGTACGCCGTGAACCACGGGGTCGCGCGCGACGTGGACACGCCGACCAGCGCGAGCTCGCCGCGTACGCGCACGATCGGCCACTTCGCATCAGAATGGGCATCGGGGTTGTCGATCTCGGGCCACTCCCAGCCCGCATCGGTGCGGTGATAGGGCTCGAAGATCTTCGCGAACAGGCCGACGCCCTCCGCGACGTACGCATCGTGATTGCCGGGAATCACGGTGACGTTATCCGGCCCGAGCTCGAGCTTGTCGAACATCGCGCGCGCAAACTCGAACTCCTGTGCGAGCGCGAGGTTCGTGACATCGCCCGTGCACAGCACGTGATCGATCTTCTCGGCGTTGAGATCGGCGACCATCTGTTCGAACGCCGCCACGTGATAGTGGCGGCTGCGATTGGTCAGGAGGTTCGCGGCGCCGATCCAGCGCTTGTTGGCGAGCTTCATCCACCCCGCGCCGTCGTGCGAGAGCAGATGGAGATCTGAACAGTGGGCGAGTCGCACCCACCGTTCTTAGCACGCGCTATTGCGGCGACATCAGCGTATCGAGGTCGGTCTTCATACCCGTGCGGATCGTCGCGATCGTCACGCCACGCAGGCGCTGCTTGGTCGCGCGGAACGCCTGGCTTGGCAGCGCACCGAGACGCGCCGCTTCGGCCTTCGCAGTCGCGAGCAGCTCGCTCGCCGGCACGACCTTGTCGACCCAGCCGGCGCGCAGGCCCTCGTCGGGATTGTAGATCTGCGCCATCAGCGTCGCGCGATCGAGCTCCGGCTTGATCAAGCGATCGCGCGCGAGCTCCATCGCGAGCACCGGCACCGGCAAGCCGATCGAGACCTCGTTGAGCCCGATCTTGAACGCGCCGGCCGAAGCGATCCGCAGATCACCGGTGAGCACGACGAGCGCACCACCCGCGAGGGCGTGACCGGTGCAGGCGATCACCAGCGGCAGCTTCGCCGCGTAGAGCCGCATCAACAGCTCGCCACCCTTGGTCAGGAGTGCGACCGCATTTGCGGGTCCGCTCATCATGACCTTGAGATCGAAACCGGCACAAAACCTGTCGGGCCGGCCGGCGAGCACGATCGCCTTGGCTTCGCCCTCGGCGCGGTCGAGCGCGGCCGTCAGCTGATCGATCATCTCGGTCGACAGCGCGTTCGCTTTGCCATCGTCCATGGTGATGACGGCGGTCGAGCCGTCGAGGGCGTACGTCGTTAGGTCGGCCACGTCGCGAAGCTACCACTCGTGTATGCATCAGGTGCAACTCGTGCGTGCGTCGAGCAACCCTCATCGGGTACGGTCGGCCCCCACATTGCTGAAGGGCGCTTCCATGAATTCACGCCGACTGTTTCTGATCTCCGTGCTCGCCGTCGCTGGATGTGACAAGGCGGGGGCACCCGCGTCGACCAAGGGCTCGGGTGATGTCAGCAAGCCGATGACGCCGCCAGTCGCCGTCGAGAAGATGGTGCCGCCTGATGCGAGCGCCGAGCGCGTATCGCCGGCCGGCGCCCTCGACTTCGAGCTCGTCGAGAAGGTCGGCTCGTACACGCTGCGCGACAAGGCGTACGAAGCGACGTTTCAATCGACGCCGAAGGTCCAGCCGCAAGAACAGAGCACCGCTGGTGGCATCAAGCTTCACGGCTTGATGGCGATCTCGGAGATCGGCGAGCTCGAGGCGTACGGCCTGATCGTATTGCCGATTCCGCGCAACGTGGCCTACGACATCCCCAAGGGCATGCACGAAGCGCGCGACGGCATGTTCAAGGCGATGGCCGCGACGATGACGTCGGACAAGGACTTCGACGTCGGTGGGCTCGCCGGTCGGCAGGCGGTCGGCAAGGCCTCGCTGAAAGGCACCGACATGCGGATCGAGCTCCGGCTCGCGTTCGACAAGCCGCACAACACGATGATCGGCTTGATGGCACTGACCAAGTCCGAGGACCTCGATGCCGAGGTCCGGGGTTTCTTGAAATCGTTCATGGTCAAGCCGGGCGATGCGCCGCCGGCCGGCGACGGTACGAAGTAATTACTGCGGCGTCACCGCGAGCGTGCCGATCTGGAGGGGTGCGACCGCGTGCGGATCTTTCGATTCCCACACGATCACCGGCGCGCCGTGCGCCGTGGTCGCGGCGATCGAGAACCCGTCGAGGAGCGGCCCCTGTGCGATCGGGTTGGTCCCCCAGATCGCTCCCTTCTGCGCGAGGTAGACGTCCGAGGTCAGCGCGTCTTGATACGCGATCGTCGGTGCGCCGCTCGCGAGATAGATCGAGGCGGCCTGACCGACGGGGTGCGTGCGGTCGCCCGCGCGCACGCCATCGTCGACAACCTCGGGCGTGCCGGCCGTTCCGTTCCAGGTCGTGTACATCAGCTGATCGGCGAGCGCGTCCTGATACGCGACATGCACGGTGCCATCGCCTGCGAGCACCGCGTTCGCCCACATACCGCGATCCGCGCCCGCGACGTTGCCGTCGAGGATCGTCTCGGCGAACGTGCTCGTGCCGTTGCCGGTCTCGGCATCGAGGACGAGCGCGCGCCGCACCCGATCGTAGAACACCACCGCGAGCCGGCCATCGCCGAGCACCAGGAGCTTGGTGAACAGGCCCGTCCCGCTCGGCAGATCATCGAGCATCGAATCGGTCACCGCGGTCGCACACGTGCCCGTGCTGCACACCGTGCCGGCCGCACATGCCGGCGTGCAGTCGGTCGTCGCCGCGACGCAGACCTGCGGATCGGTGCGCGTCGCACCCGCGATACACGCCTCGCTACCACATAGCCCGGCGCACGAGGCAGGCGTGCTCGCGATCGCCGTGATCACCCAGTCGGTGGGCCCCGGCGTCGGTGAGGCGCCGCGCGCGATCCGGAGCTCGCTCGTGCGATGGCCCATGCCGTCATCGCCGCCGCGCGCCATGTACGCGATCACCGGCTGCTTGTTGCTATCGATCACGAGCGACGTGAACAAGCCCACTTGCTCGCCGTGGCCGGCATCGACGACGTAGCTCGTCCAGTTGCCGCTCGCGTCTTCGCTGGCGTACTTGAGCTGATGGAGGTCGCGGTCCTGGTACGAGACGTGACCTTTGTGATCGGCGAGGACGATCGAGGTGTACGCGCCGATCTTTGCACCGGCGTCGACGATGCCACCGCGCCACGTGCTCGGGTCGTACGTCGGCGTCACGTCGGTCGGCACGCCATCGATGCTCTTGTAGGTGACCGTCGTCGCGTCGGTGACATCCGCGATCACGAGATCGCCGAACGTCGAGTCGTAGGTCGCGACGAGCACGCGCTTGTCATCGCCCGCGATGCTCGTCCAGCGGCCGATCGATCCGCTCTGCGTGCCATCCATGCAGGTCGCATCGCCACATGGCTTGGAGCCACACGAGCACCCGGGCACGCAGGCGAGTGCGGCGAACCACACGAGCGACCCCAGGCGCCCCAGGCGCAACACGGTCCGCCGCACGACACTCGTCGCACGACGACGAAGGCGCCGCCACGGCAGCGTTATGCCGAGCAGCAGGAGTCCGAACGGTGCGGCCGCACCAGCACCGCCGCTGCTGTTGCACGCGCAACCCCGAGTGTCGGTCGAGCCGTGGAACGGAACGTCCTTGGGGTCCGCGGGATCCGCCGGATCCGCCAGCGCCGCGTACGTGGTTGGCACGAGGCTCGTCGCCATCGGCACCGCGAGCTTCGCGGGCGACGGATCGGCGGAATCGGGCTGCCCCTTCAGGCGCGCACGCGCTTCGATGTGATGGATGCCAGGCAGAAAGAACTGCGGCAGCGCGAGCACGGGGCGCGCGTTCGCGCTCCACGCTGTCCAGCTACCGTCGTCGATCCGGAGCTGGAACTCGAGTGCACCGGTCTCGGCCTGCCCTGTCGAACGGACCGCGCCGAGCGCCAGCGTGACCGCAGGCGGCCGCGTGTCGCGCCAGCGCGCGGGGGTCTTCGCGACCTCGGGATCGACCGCGTCGATCGACGTGACATCGAACGTGGTCGAGACGTGCGAGGCGGCCATCGTCCTCGGCACGAGGTTCGCGTAGATCGCGAGGAAATCGCCCACGCCGTCGCTGTCGGTGTCGTCGACCGAGGTCAGATCGATGACCGAGAGCGACAAGCCGCCGAGTGCCGGTAACGAGATCGGCGAGAGCCCGCCGGAGAGCTGCGGCAGGACCAGGTTGAGCAGCGTCGGGAACAGCGCCGCGAGATCCGCGGGCGCTTCGGTCACTGCATCCGCGTTCTTGACCGTGACGTTCGTGAACGCGTTCGAGACATCGCCGAGCACTGGCGTGAGCGTGCCCGCCGCGCCGACATCGAGGCCGACCGGGAGATGGACATCGGCGACGACCGTGAACACGCGGATGTACTGGTTATCGACCTCGGCGAAGAAATCGATCTCCATGGCCGAGAACGTGATGTCGAGAAGTGGATCGGTGAGCGTCCGCGTCGTGCCGCTCTCGGTGAACGTGTTCTTGCCGAGCTTCATCACCGGCGGGCTCTGAGGCCGCAGACCGATCGCCATCGGGGCGCTGGCCTCGACGAGGTTGCCGAGCGAGCGCGACAACAGGCCGATCGTATCGGTCGTCAGCTGCGCGGCCGTGTTGTGACCGATCGTGAGGCAGAACAAGCCGCCTTCGTAGCCGCCATACGCGAGCTGCGCGATCTGCGACTTGTGGAGGCCGATCGCGACATCATACGCGGCGTTGGTATCCGGCCGCGTGTTCGCGTTGAAGTACGCAGAGCGGCCCACATTCGCGACGAACGTCGGCTCGGTCGCGGTCGGGCCGCACAGATCGCGTGCCGTGCCGCCGGGCTCCATGCCACCGAGGAGGCCAAGCGAGATGCCCCCGCCGGCTTCGTTCGTGATCGCGTAGCCGCCGGCGACCTCGTAGAGATCCAGCGCGCCGGTCGTCCCGGGCGACAGGCTACCGAACAGCGACGAGCCGCGCATCCGGCCATCGATGCCGAGCTCCTGCTGACACGCGCTGCCGACCATGCAGCTGCCGCTCGTGCACGCGCTCGCGCCCGGTGCGCAGTCCGAGAGCGCGGCGCACGACTTACACGTCGCCCTGTTGATCGCGTCCTCGATCGGGCCGGTGAGAAAGCCGGTGATCGTCGAGGTCGGGATGAAGGCCGCGCCGTAACACAGCGCATCCGAGCTCAGCGGATTGACGGGCGTGATCTTGAGATCACCCGAGTCGAGGTGGTTGATCGCAGTCCCGCTCGCCTTGATCCCGGTGACGTTGTTCGCGTCCTGGCTGAACGTGACCGTGGTGACGATCTGGAGATCCGGCGGCGTGGGATTGCCGTTCGTGTCGATCGCGATCTTGCAGTGTGCGCCGGACAGCTCGACGACGATCGGATTGGTCGTCTTCACCCGCGCGTTCATGGTCACGGCGAGGGCGTTCGCGCCGCTCGGTGCGATCGTGAGGCGCGGGCTATCGCCGACGTGCTGGCTGAGGTCGATCGCAATCGGACCGCAGTTCGCGATCGGCTGGTTGTTGTCGTCGCAGCAGATCTTCGTGCCGCTGCACGACGACGGCACCGGGAACGCCACCGTGCCGCCGCTGCCCGAGCCGAGCAAGGGTCCGAGCACCGCGGCCGGATCCGCCGTGATCTTCGCGATGCCGCTCGTCGAGATCCGGACCTGGCCCGCATTCGTGGTGCGCTTGCCGAGCGCGAAGCCGCCAGGAATCGCTTCGACCCCACAGCCGCTACATCCTCTACCGCTGCAGCCCGAGGCAATCGCGATCGCGATGATCACGACGAACCAGTTGAACCGCCGAACACGACTAATTGGTTTCATCGCTAGCCCCTGCTGCGAAGGTCGCTTGCCCCGTCGGTCGGGTCAAGCTCGCTCCCTGGTGCCTGTGATGAAACCTACCTGGCTATGAACGCGACGCGTTGTCCTACCACGACTACTGGACGTCGCCGCTGACGACCAGGTAACCCGTCTGCGGCTTGATGGCGATGTCGGTGATGCCGACGCCGCCGATCGAGGGCAGCGGGATGGAGCCGAGCGAGGCCGAGCCGACCGAGATGACGCGGGCCAGAGCGAACGAGGTGATCGCTTCGAACTGCGCGTTGGAGAGCTGGTTCGCGCCTTCGACGCCCTCGTCGAGAACATCGACGTACGTGGTCGGCGTACCGACGTCGAACTTGAGCGTGCCGTCGGTGCCGGTCGTGACCTTGAGGCCGACCTGCGCGTTGATGGCGGCTTCGGTCGCGACCTGGCCACCGTTCTTGAACGAAGCCATCAGGTCACCGATGGTGAGCACGAGGCCATTCGCGGTGTTGCTAGCATCGACGAACGGCTGGCCGAGCGTCGTGATCTCGACGGAGTCGTAGAGCGTTCCGACATCGCCGTACGAGCTGTTCTTGAGGTCGATGGTGTCGTCGAGGCCCTTCGCCGACCACAAGCTGGCGAGCGCTTGGTTCGCCGCATCGTCAGCCACGGCAAGCGTGAAGCCGTGCGTGAGATCCATCGCGGGAACGACGTTGTTGACGAACACGAAGTTACCGGTGTCGCCGTGGGCGCGAATCGAGGTGTCGAGGTTGATCAGCGCGCCGTCGTTCGAGAATGTCAGCTTCGACGGCTTCACGCTGATGTCGACCTGTGACTTGAGCACCGTGATGGTCTTGGTCTGCGACAGGCCCGAGAGCGACTTGCCGATCATCGGCGCGACGAACTTCTCGACCGCCCAGCCCAGGATCGGGCCAAGCGCGGTGTCGATGTGCAGGAGGTCGACGATCGCGCCGGGGATGCCGCCGAGCTCTAGATCGAGGCCGGTAATGCTGACGTTCGGATTGGTGAGCGAGATCGCGAAGTCCTTCGTCGCGGAGATGCCGACCGTCATGTTACCGGAGACCGAGACCTTCGAGGCGGCGATCGTGATGTCGCGCTTGCCATTGATACAAGCCGCCGCATAGGTGAGGTGCATGCCGATGTGCACGTTCGTGAGCTCGGCCGAGAGGTACAAGCCACCGGGCTGCGGCGCGAGCGCGATGTCGGCATCGCCGACGGTCATGCTCGTGATGCTGCCCTGACCGTAGAGGCAATCGGGACCATTCGGCGCGCCGACGTTGATCACCGGGTTCGAAGGCGCGATGACAGCGGCGAGATCCGCGGTCTTGATGTAACCCGCGGCGCCACGGCCAATCGCGTCGAACGTCTGCGCCGACAGCGCCGCGGTGAGGGCTTGCGGGACCCGCATCGATACGGGCGACGTCGGGCCGGCCGAGACCGACCGCGACTCCTTGCCGGTGTTGGCGCTGGCGTCGGTCGCGATCGCGTGGAGGAGGTTCGTGCCCGGCACGACCGGCACTTCGGCGGTCCAGGTGCCGTCCGCGGCGAGCGCTGCGGGAACGCCGTTGACCGTCACCGAGGCGACTGCGGTGTCGTCCGACGCGGTGCCGGTGACCGTCACGCTGTGAACATCGCCTGCGATCGCGCCACGGTCGGGAGAGGTGATGTGGATCTTGGGGGCGTTCGGGTCGATCGCTTGCCCGTTCGGGTCATACGCATGATCGGCGCACGCGGTGATCAGGGCCAACGCTGCGAAGAGGGTATGGCGCATGCTGAAGTTCCCCATGATGGAGAAAGCTTGAGCAAGAAAGAGGCCACGCCGTCGAACCAGTGGTCTTGAGCCGGTGCGCCGCCGAGATCCACCCGGCCGCTCGCACGATCTTGCCAAGAGATCCTGGTGTTGCGCGAGTCTGCGGAGCTGATCGCGAGTGTGTGGCCAGGCACTAGCAAATACGTCACGAGGACGATCACCATCGGTCGGGCGCCGCCCGGCTCCACGCCGATCTTCGCGCGGACAGTCGTGGGCACCAGGGGGTGGCCATCGATCGCGACGGTGAGCGGAGCCATCGCGGTGGCGCCTAACACATCGCGCAACGACTCCACTGCGTGGGATTTCGGAGAGTTGGCAGCACGCGCGAGGATCGTCTGGGTCGCCTCACCCGAGCCCGGCCGATAGCCGACCATCACCACGAGCTCGCACGATTCGACCTGGGCGACGACGGTTCGGTTCGGCGGGAAGGTGTGACCCCAGGCAGGCCCGGCCGCCAGCCAGCTGGCTACCGCAATAGCCACGAGCTTCACTGGGACACTTCGGGCAACGAGTCAAATTGGGCTCTCACGTCCGGATGCGTCGTAACAGCGGGCGATTTCCGCGTCGCGAACGGCGGCTTCGGCGGCGTGAATTGGCCATCGTTGTTGGTGTCGATCCAGATCGGGTTCGTGATCGCATACGGCTTCGAGTAGTGGAGCTGCCGCGGCTTCAGGTTCGACGCGAAAGGTAACGACGAGAGATCGAGACCCGAGGCGAGCGCGGTGATGATCGACGAGATATCGAGCGGCGGGAACTCGGTCGGCGAATTGATCGGGAACATGTTGCTCGTGCCCCTGACCTCCGCGACGACCCACGCGTCACTCGCCGGGGTGAAGGGCACGGTCGTCGTGAAATCGGTCCCCGTGGTGATCGCTAGGTCGCTGATCACCTTGCTGTTCGAGTACACGACGAGATGGTTGACGGGCGCCCATGATGGCGAGCGAACGTGGATAACGATCGAGACCGCACCCGGCAACGAGATCTGGTCGCCGGGAATCGCGGTACCGATCTTCATGTCGATGAACGGCGCGTTCGTGACGATCGTGTGGTGCGCCTTGATCGCGCCGATCACGTCGTCGCGCGTGTACGCGCCCGGCACGTCCTTGCCGTCGCCGACATAGAGCAGCGTGCGCGCGTAGCCTGGTTCATCACCGAGCATGTGATGGCTGTCGGAGGTCCCCATCCCGGTCGTGCGCAAGCCTCGATCGAGCATCGAGAACCAGGTCTCGACCGTGCCCGGAAAGGCCGGTCGGCCGTCCTTACCCACGACGATCTGTCCCGGCACCGGCTGCGGATCCGCGAACGGTCCAGCGGGCAGCGGATCTGGAGCCACGAACGTGTGGACATCTTCGATCTTGCGCCCCGTGAGCAGCTCGAGCGCGTCGAAATCGACCGAGTAGTTCGCCGCCGCAAACTCGTCACCGTACGGCGAGAACACGCCGAGGATCCCGGTCGGTGCGTACGGTTCCGCGGTCGCCGAATCGACGAAGAACTGTGAAAAATACCCGAGCACGGTCTGGCGCGGATGGTTGACCTGGACGATCGAATTGACCGGATCGACCGCGAGCTTGCGGAGTTGATCGAACAGCTTCTGCGGTGGCTGCTTCTGCCACACGAACTCGCCGCCCCGCGTCGAGCCCGGATCGACCTTGAGCGGATAGCCGTTGAAGTGACCCATCTCGAACGTGGTGAGCTCCATACCCGGGATACCGAGTAGCCAGGTATCGAGCTTCGCACCCGCGATCACGGGCGCGTAATCGGTGATGTAGTTGTGATCGGTCGCGACCGCGACATCGAGGCCTTCGGCCGCGCAGCTCGTCACGCGATCGATGATCGGCGTGCCGGAATCGGTCGAGGGTGCGCTGTGAATATGGAAGTCGCCCGCGATCCAGCCCGGGGTCGAGAACGAGCGCGTGAGCTGGAGTGTCGCGGTCTCGAACGCACCGGCCTTGAGGGTCACGGTCTTCGTCGCGATCTCGTACTCGGGACCGCGCGTGACGACGACGTCGTACGTGCCAGGACGCACCGCGGCTTCGAGATGACCATCGGTGGTCCACCAGGCGTTCTCGACGTAGCGATCAGTACCGTCGAACGCGGTGGTTCGCACGCGCTCGCCGAGCTTGAGCGAATAGAGAATGTCGCGGCCATCGACTGGGCCCGTCGCGGGATTGATCCGCGCGTCGTGCCCGATCAGCTGGATCTTCACCGGCGCGTGGCGACCGAGCTCGTCGACCGCGGCGACCACGATCGTGGCCGGCGCGTGCATCTGGACGAGTACGCCCGTCTTGGTATCGACGCTGACCGAGAACGGCTGCGGCGTCGCGGTGATCTTGCCAGTGCTATCCATCGCGGCCGCGATCCGATCGTCCTTCGAGACCAGATAGCGATACATGCCGGCCGGGAGGTGACCGAGGAAGTTGCCGGTCGCGTCGGTATCGAGCTCGTCGACGTACTTCGTCCCGGTCGCATCGAAGACGATCACGCGCGCACCGGCGACACCGACCGAAGACAGCTCGTCGATGACCTGTCCGCCAAACGTGCCGCTCGCAGTGCCGCGCAAGTCCAGCACCGAGTCGTAGATCGATCCGACGTCGCCTTTGCCGACGATGAAGTACGAGGTGTACGTGCGTGCTTCGCCGGCCGCGAGGATCTTCGGAGGGTTGAACATGTACGCACCGGTTACGCCGGCGTACTCGAACGGCAGCAGCATCGCGTGGGCCGAGACATCCTGGCCCGGATAGCCACGCGCGAACGAGTTGACGTAGTTGTCGGGCGAATCGGTGAGCGCGAGCCCGTAGGAAACTCCCGGGCCACGGCTCGCGAGATAATCGACGACGCGCCCCGGAAAGGCCGGGAACCCGGTGCCCGTCGTGTAGCTATCGGAGATCGAAAACTGGACGTTGAAACCACTCGTGCCGGGCGCGAACAAGCTCTGCTCGCCACCCATCAACGGGAACTGGCCGAGCGGAGCGGACAGCTGGATGTTCGAGATGCCCGGGATGTTGCTGCCGAGCAGCCCGTCGAGCTGCGTCGGATCGAGATACGGGAACGGATGCTGGCCGGTCGACGTGTTGTGGATCGTCGTCTCGATCGTGACGTACTTCTTGCCGGGCTCGAGCTTGTAGAGCTGGCTCATCTCGAGTGACGCCGTCGGACCGACGAGGCCGGTGTTGAGTAGCGCGACCATCTCGAACAGGTCGCCGCCGACGCCCGTGACGAGCACCTCCGCGGCGCGACCATCGCTGCCATCGGCGAGCTGTTGACCGGGGCTGGTCGGGCACGCACCCTGGAGCGTGGGCACGCAAACGTTGGTCGGGTTGATCACCGTGAACACGAAGCCCGGGAGCAGCTCCGCCATCTCGTCGTTGCCAGAGGCTGTCGCCTGCGCACCGATGCGCTGGAGATCGGCATCGACGAGCGTGCCGCCGAAGGTGGTGTTGACGCGACCGACGCCTTTGTCGGCGATCACGAAGCGGACCTGATCGTTGTCGAGCAACCAGTCGCCGACCTGCCCGATCGCGTGCGGACCACCGATCGCTTCTTCGAGCTTGCCGATCCGCTGCGCGCGCGAGTGAGGCGCGGTGGTGCCGGTGCACGCCGCGAGCACGACGAGCGCCAGCAGCTTCACAAAGAGACCTCCGCGGCGAGTTGCACGCGATCGTTCGAGAGCTCGCGCGCCGCCTGCTCGGCGACCCGCGTGACCTGGAGCTGGAACCGCATGCGATACGATGGCACGCCCAGGACAGCGCCGAGCGTGTGCTCCATCACGCGGTCGGTGACGATCAAGTCGGACGGATCGAGGACGCCGAACCGGTAGCCGACCGCCAACGGCAGCGAGGCAGGGATCGTGATCATCGCCTGCGCGTGCCCGCCGTACGCATTCTGTGCCGGGCCGCCGGTCGAATTGAACGTGGTGTGAACCAGCGCCAAGCCCGCACCGATCGAGATCGGGCCCGCCGTCATGTGGAGGCCGAGGGTGCCCTGATAGTCGGTCTCGTCGCGGCGGAACGGCAAATCACCGGTCGACCGTGCATTCCACCGTCCTGCGACGACGAACCACGTGTCGTGTGGCAAGCGTGCGGCGGCTGCGAGCGAGACCGCCGGCAAATTGTTGTCGTTGTTCGAGGCGTACTCGTCGGCGCCGTTCTGGATCGCGAACTCGACACCGAAAGCGGGCGCCTCCACCTTCGTTGGTGAGCCGAGCAAGTAGGCGGGATCGAGATGGATCGCGACGCCGAGCGAGCGACCGGGCGTGAGCCCCGGCGTCTGATATCCCTCGGTCGCGCGCATGCCGCGGCTCTCGACCGGATGATCGACGAGCTCGCGCGCGGTATCGGGGACGAACGCTTCCGGATCGACCCACGCTTGGAAATAGCCGGCGCGCGCGACCGCATGCCCCGACAGCACGACGTCGCCGTACGCATCCTTGAGCCCGACCTTCAGCTTGCCGTCGGGGGAGTTTACCTGAGCGCGCTCGTCGACGGCGCCATCGATAGCGATCGTGATCGCGGCCTTTTCCGCGAGCTTACCGACGAACCCGACGCGCACATTCTGGAGCTCGAATCCGTCGTCGCGACCGACAAACGCGACGTTTGGATCGTCTTGCACCGCGATGTACTGGAGCCGTACGAACCCGTACGGCAGCCACACGAACGCGGGCTCGGTCGCCTTGCGCATCTGGGGCTCTCGCTTCACGGGCTCGAGCACGTTGCCAGGCAGTTCCACCGGTGTCCCGGGAGTTGCCGCAGCGGGATCTTCGGCGGGTCCGGGTTGGCTCGCCCTGCCGGTGATGTCGACCGGAGGTGCGGCACCGGCATCCGCCGGTGCGGGTCCGAGCAACGCAGCTATTACAAACACCGCGCCGCGCGCTGAATGCATGAAATCGTAGGTATCACATGTGAGTCTCCGGCGGCGTTTTGCACCCATCGCGATCGTCTCGCTCTGTCCTTACAATCATGCTCGGTGGTAGCGCTCAAGACCCGAGGTCTGCGTATCGCGACGCGTTGTCGCACGCTCGATCAATTCGTGGCGACGTTTCATCGCTTCTGTGACGCGCAGACAGTTTTCATCTCCACGCTCACGCCGCGGCCGGTCGGACTCGAGACGCCGTTCTCGATCAATCTCGCCGATGACTCGCCCGCATTGCGTGGTGTGGGTATCGTGCTCGAGAGCTGGGCGACGCCGCAGAATCCTTTCGGTCGTCCGGGGCTGAAGCTCGGGATCAAGAAGCTCGCGAGCGAAAGCGAGCCGATCTTCGATCGCATGTTGTTCGCGCGCGAAGCGCTCGCCGCGACCCCGACACCGGTAGCTTCGATGATGCCGGTCGTGGTGATCGCGAAGCGTCCAGCTGCAACCGAACCGATGGGGCCCGCTGGCAAGCCGAAAGAAGAACGAACGCCGGGCTCCGAGCTCGTGCTGCCCGCGAATCCCCTGATGAACATCGACGACAAGTCGCTCGCGGGCTTTGTCGATTGCACGCTCTACGAGGAGACCGGCAACTACTTTCCGGAGCAGCCGGTCGTGGAGGATCCGGTGGATCCGGTGGTCGCCCCGCCGTTGCTCGCGCCGCGCCGGACCACCGGCCAGCAGAATGTTTCCCACGTTCCGGTGCTGGGCACGCTGCTGCCGACGAACCAGCTGGTCGTCAACAAGCTCACCCCGCCGATGGGCGCGTCTGCGTTCATGCCAGCGGGCCAGCTGCGGTTTGGCGCGCGCGCACAACCGCCGCCGCGTACCGTGCCGCCGGATACGTTGCAGACCGCGACCGATATCGCGGAGCGGATGGCCGTGCCACTAACCCAATCCGCTCCGCCGGCGTTGCCACCGCCACCGCCACCGCCGCAACCCTCGCAACCCTCGCAACCCTTGGCGAGGGGTTCGTTCGACATGCCCGGCAAGGCCGCGTGGATCTCGAGCGAGACCGCCGAGATGCTCGAGCCCGACGTCGACAACGAGCCTTCGGTGGTCTCGACGTCGCCCATCTCCGAGCTCGCACCGCCAGACGTGCGCTACCCCGCGTACGATCAGCGCACGCACGCATCGGGGGCGTACGACGACAGAGGTACGCCGGCGCCGCCGGCACCACCGTTCTCGAACGCTTTCCCGGTCCAGGTGTCCGAGCGCCCGTGGACGCGCAAGCGCTGGATGGTGATCGGCAGCATCGCGACCACCACGATCGCTATCGCGCTGATCGCAGCGTCACATGGCGGTGGGACGCCGAACACTGCGATCACAGACTCCGCGAAGCCGCAACTCGTCGCCTCGAACACCGTTCGCACCAGGCCGGTCGTCGCGGTCGAGCCTGCGCACGACAAGCCGATCGCCGATACGACAACGACCGACTCCGCGCCCGAGCCTGCCGCCGAGGAATCGAGCGCGACGCAGATCATCGGCAAGGGCCCGTGCAAGATCGCGATCTCGGCGACGCCAGCTGGGTCGATGATCAGCGTCGATGGCGAACAAGTTGGTCCATCGCCGCTCACGGTCGCGGGTCCCTGCACGAAGCGCAAGATCGCGGTCACCCATCCGCGCTACGCGCCGGCCGAGAAGTTCATGACCCCGAAGCCGTCCGCCAACGGCGAGGGCACGGAAGCGTTCGATGTCACGCTGGTGCGCCCGACCCACAACTTGTTCGTCGAGACCCAGCCGTCGGGCGCGGTCGTCTCGATCGATGGTCATCGCGCGGGGACCAGCCCGACAATGGTGAAGGTGATGGGCTTCACCACGCTCACGCTGAACATCGAGAAGCCCGGGTGGAAGCCGCAGACCGCGAAGGTCTACAGCAAGACCGCCGTCGACCGCCGCTCGATCAAGCTCGGTCGTTAGAGCCGATAGTTGAACTGGAACAGTGCGTAGCCGCTCGTCGGACCGCCGCCATCGAGCCCTTGGGTGCGACCTTGGTTGATCAGCTCGATGCGCGTGGTCAGCAAGACCTCGAGGTGAGAGATCGCCATCCAGTGCAGGTTGAGATCGATCGAGTTGCGATCGAGGCCTGCGATCCGGACGTTTTCGTCGTAGTGACCGAGCCCGAGGTCGAGGAACCACGCCGAGGTAAAGAACTTCGTCGCGGTGAGCTCGCCGACGAGCTGCGTGAGCCCGTAGGACAGGATCTTCTGGTTCACGACCTGCCCTTCGAACTGGAACAGCAGATCGAGCGGCTTTAGGTAGTACTTGCCGGTGATCCCACCGCGCAACTTCGAATCGTCGTCGCTCTTGGTGTACATGCCCTCGAGGCCAACCGAGGCCTCGGGCAGCAAACGATACTCGCCGTAGAACGCGCCACCGTTGTCGTGCACGACCGTGTCCTGGATCGGATCCTTGATGAACCCGGTCAGGTGCGCTTCGAAGCTCGGCTTGACGTACTCGACCGCGACGCCGTAGGTCTCGCCATAGAGCGGCACGCCACCGAACCGTCGCGTGTACGTGGGGTGTTCGACGTAGCGCAGGCCGAACACAGGCATGAACCGGCCAGCGCGCACGAACAACCCCTCGGTGCCGCTCTCGTCTTGCGACCAGGTCAGGAAGTGCTCGCGTGACCACGCATGGGTCGCGGCTTCGTTGCCGTGCTCGGTCGGCCGCGCACCGATGGTCACCGTGACCCGCAGGTGTGCCGGCATCTTCGCGCTCGCGTAGATATCGCCCTGCATCGGAAAGCCGACGAGGTAGTCCTGCGGCGTGTGGGTGTAGCCGTAGGCCGTGCGAATCACGCCGCCGAGCTCGAGCCACGCGGGGGTCTTGAGCACACCGTACATGAACCGGCCGTCGACCCCGTCGGTCGCGGTGTTCTCGAGAAAGTTCATGCCGTTCTCGCTGAGCAGGCCTCCCCCCGCCGGCGAGAGGTGGCAGCTCGAGCAGGTCTGATCGCGGCTGAGCTGGAACTGCGGGTACGCAGCGGCAGTCCCGCCGAGCGCCGCGACGATCACGGTCGACGCGATCACGATGATCCGGCTCACTGGCAGGCTCCGTTCTCGCAATCGCCGGCGCAGTCCTGCACCACGGTCGAAAGATCGAGATTCCAGTCGGAGTTGCAGTTGTAGACTTTCCGGTTCAGACAACCGAGCCGGGTCTTCGATTGGTAGTTGCACTGTGCGCCATGCGCGGGTGCCTTGTAGGTGATCACGTAGCACTCGCCCGTCGCCGAGCCGGTCGAGAATTTACACGTCGCGCCCGCGGCGCACGGCGTGCTCGCGGTGCAGGTCGTGCCCTGATCCTGCTCGTCGGTCGGCCCGGTGATCCACTGCTCGATGAAGTGGATGTCCTCGTTCGGCAGCGGCGCATCCCGTGGCATCCGACCGATGCCCAGGCCGAGCGGATCGATCTCGGTGATCCACGCGATCAGATACGAGCTCTGCGGCGCCGCCGGATCGAACTGCGTGCTGTCGAGCTTGACCAGTCCGTTTTGAACGATCGTCTTTCGCATCCCGACGAGCGTGTCGAACGTGTAGCCATCGACCTGCGCGAACGTCGAGTGGCATTCGGCGGCACCGCACGCCGGCGCGAGGATCGCGGCGGTGACGTACTGCGCTTCGCGTGGACGATTGTCGTCGGTCGTGCCGCACGCAGCGCTACCGAGGGCCCAAGGGGCACCAAGGGCCCAGAGGGCCCAGAAGGCGTAGCGAGCGATCCAGACCCGTCGAGCCATGCGCGCGACCATACAGCAGCTCGCGATCGGCGTGCGACCGCTACGCTTGCGATCCCGCAACGCTCGCGATCCCGCAGCGCTACTTCGTGCTGCGAGCGCGCGCGCGATGCAGCGACGAACCTGCACCACTGCGGACGATCTTCGCGGCTGCGGTCGGACGACGAATGCGGCGAGACATCGGCGGCGGCTCGGCGCGATACGCCATCGCATCGCGATTCTGACCGCGAAGCACGAGGCGCATGCCGATGAGCTCGCCCAGCGAGCAGATCTTGTTGTCCACCATGCCGGCGGCGAGGCCGATGCGACGAACGACTTCTTCAGTCACGTCCGCGCCGCGCTTCTTCTTGGGGAACGCGATCCAGAACCCACCGGACGGATGGAGACGCCCCGCGATATCGGAGAAGCGTCGCTCGAGGTTGACAATGCGGTCGACGAAATACACCGCGACATCCACGAGCGGCTGGCGGAGATCTTCCGAGATCCGCACCTCGTCGCTGGTCAGCGTACGCACGATGCGACGAGGCGCATCGAGTAGGCACACCTTGTGTCCTGCCTTGATCCCCAACTTCTTCGGAAGACGCTTTCCCGCATACCCGGCCATGGCTCCACGGATAATGCAGCCGCTGGGTTTCAGGTCAAACAGCAAGCCCGAATCTTCTTTCAAGTGGCTGTATCCGTTATGCATTCGTGCGATCTTTCCACTCCCGGTATTTTGTGAGAGCAACCACCATTTTCGGCCGAAGCCCCAGCCTTTTTCCGCGCTTGTGAAATGTTCGTCGTGAGCCCGGCCAGTTTCTTGACTTCCCGTATCGACTAGCGTTCAGCCACATCCAATGCAGCTCGTGACCGGACTTCTCCTCATCAATCTCGGAACTCCCGATGCCCCGACCACCCCGGCGGTTCGTCGCTACCTTCGCGAGTTCCTCTCGGACCCGCGCGTGATCGACATCAATCCGGTCGGGCGCGCGCTGCTCCTCAACCTCGTCATCCTGCCCTTTCGCCCCGCCAAGAGCGCCGCGGCGTATCGCAAGGTCTGGGATGCCGAGCACGGCTCGCCGCTCATGATGCACACGAAGGCGCTCGCGGTGAGCGTACAGCAGCAACTCGGCAGCACGTGGCAGGTCGAGCTCGCGATGCGCTACGGCTCGCCGTCGATCGCCGCCGGGCTCGAGAAGTTGCGCAGCTGCACGCGGATCGTGGTGTTGCCGCTATTCCCGCAGTACGCGGCGAGCTCGACCGCCACCGCCGTCGCACGCACGATGGAGCTGGCGACCGCGACCTGGGATGTGGCGCCCCTCGATATCGTGCCGGCGTTCCACGCCGATTCGAAGTTCCTCGATGCATTCGCGGTCGTCGCGAAGCCGGCGCTCGCCGAGGCACGCGCCGATCACGTGCTGTTCTCGTTCCACGGTCTGCCCGAGCGCCAGATCAAGAAGAGCGGCGATGCCGGCTGCCTCGCCTCGCCGACGTGCTGCGACCGCCGCGACCCGCCCAAGAACTGTTACCGCGCGCAATGCTTCGCGACCGCGCGTGGACTCGCGACCCGGCTCGGCATCGCGGAGGGTACGTACACGGTGTGCTTCCAGAGCCGGCTTGGACGCACGCCGTGGATCACGCCGCATACCGATGTCGAGATCGAGGTGCTCGCGAAGGCCGGCCACAAGCGACTCGCCGTATTCTGCCCGGCGTTCGTGGCCGATTGCCTCGAGACGCTCGAGGAGATTGGCATTCGCGCGAAAGAGCAGTGGCAGGCCGCCGGTGGGGAAGAGCTCGTGCTCGTGCCCTCGCTCAACGCGACACCAGCGTGGGTCGACGCCGTGTGTGCGATTGCCGAGCGCCACGCCGCAAAAACCGTCGAGGCGTGAGACGTCGGTTCGTCGAGGTCTACGCCTCGGCGTGGCAGTCGTGGCATAGATCACGTGGTGAATCCGTTGCGCGAGGTCTACGGCGAGCTGCTCGTCGTTCGTCCGCCCGTTCCTGCGACCGTCAACAAGGCGGGCGCCAACTACAAGAGTGAGGTCCCGTACCTCGAGTACTCGCCACGCCGCGCATACGACGAGTGGCTGACGATCCTCGACGGCATTCGCGCCTGCGGCGGCGATGCGATCTATCGCTTCGAAGCCCTCGACGAGCCCTTCCTCGACAAGGGCGACCTCCACGTCGACGGCGACGGCAACATCTCACCTATCGGCTCGCGCGAGATCCTGGGTCGGCTCAACGACGTGATGACCGGCCGCGTGTTCGCAGCGAACGGACCCTGGGTCACGCGCGAGGATGACCGGCTGAACGCCGTGATGCCGAACATGCTCGCGCACCGCCAGGCCGAGGCCGCATATTACGCGGAGTTGCTCGGCGAGCTGGCGAGTGCGGCGAAGCTGTCCCTCGCGCTCACCGAGAACCCGCACCGCTGGGAGGGCATGGCCGATATCGCGGTGGTCGGCGATCGCGTGGTGCTGACGTACGCGGTGCCAGGTCACTATGATCGCCACACCACGCCGAAGAGCTCGCGCAGCTCGCGTGAAGGAGTCGCGTTCGCGGCCTCGGCGGCTGGCGTCGCCGAGGACGCGCGGATCTATGCCGAGCTTGTCTATCCGCACTTTCACGGCGACACGGTGCACTTCGGCGGTCGCCCGACGAGCCGTGAGACGAGCAGCGACGCCGTCCTCGTTCACTACGCGAGTGGGCTCTACGGTGACGGCAGCGCGCAAGTCAAAGCGCAGCTCGGGGATCGCATCGTCGCGATCGGTCGTAGCGATGCCGTCGAGCAATACGCTGGGAACTCGCGCCAGATCCTGAACGGGGTGCTCGTGCCCGACGGAGTCTCGAGCGCGTTCGTCACATCGCTGGAGGAAATCGGGCTCGCGGTCCACCGCGTCCCGTTGTTCGAGCTGTTCGGCAAGGCCGGCGGCGGCCCGGCCTGCGCGACCCTTTACCTCCCAAAAACTCTGGAAGTGCCTGCCGATCTACCTTTGCGCTACTCCGCGACCCTAAAACCGGTCCGTGCTCGTCGAGAACGGATCCCCGAACGCCTCACGGTGGACCCCGGATTCTTCGACGGTAAGCCCCGAGGATGAGCTGTATCGCACGAAATGATCGGTCTTCACGGTCAAGTAACTTGCCGCAAGATCTGGAATTCACCCTAGCCCAGCGTTAAAAGTGCGGAAGCCAAACTCTTAGGGGAGACTGCTAATGAATCGCCTGTTCCGCCCAACTATCGTCGCAGCTCTCGCTGCCGGCGGGCTGCTCGCGTCGACCGCGACGTCGAACGCCAATGTCGAAATCGGTGGTACTGCCGGTATCCACGTCTTCAGCACGACCAACGAGCTTGGCGTGCCTGATGTCGCGAATGCTCCGTCCGAGCGCAACTCTGCGCTCTTCGGTGTTCGCCTCGGCCTCATGTTCAACGACATCTTCGGCGTCGAAGGCGAGTTCGGTGTCATCCCGAGCGAGTCGCGTTCGCTGGTGTTCGACATCTGGAACATCACCTACCGCGGCCACTTCATCGCTCAGTTCGGCGCCTCGGATCCGAACCAGAAGTTGATCCCGTTTGTTCTCTTCGGTGGCGGCGCGATGCAGGTCGTGTCCTCGAAGAACGAGACCGTGATCGGAAAAGACGTAGATGCGGAGCTCTACGCCGGCATCGGCGCGAAGTATCGCGTCGATAACGGCTGGGGCCTCCGCGTCGACGGTCGCATCCTGTTCCCGCCGAGCTCCGCAAGTGACGGCGCGACGGTCGACTTCGAAGCCCTGCTCTCGATCTACAAAGAGTTCGGTCGCAAGGAAGCCACCAAGGCGGCTCCCTCGGGTCCGAAGGATACCGACGGCGACGGCATCAACGACGATGTCGACAAGTGCCCGAACGAAGCCGAAGACAAAGACGGCTTCCAAGACGAAGACGGTTGCCCGGACCCGGACAACGACAACGACGGCATCCCCGACGCTCAGGACAAGTGCCCGCTCGAAGCCGAGGATAA
This sequence comes from Kofleriaceae bacterium, assembly GCA_043759355.1. Classification (GTDB taxonomy): domain Bacteria; phylum Myxococcota_A; class Polyangia; order Haliangiales; family Haliangiaceae; genus JABFXX01. The sequence goes on along the minus strand of JAYVLQ010000177.1, from coordinate 21,592 downwards.
AGACGGCTTCCAGGACGAAGACGGCTGTCCCGATCCGGACAACGACGGTGACGGTATCCCCGACGCTCAGGACAAGTGCCCGAACGAAGCCGAAGACAAAGACGGCTTCCAGGACGAAGACGGCTGCCCCGATCCGGACAACGACGGTGACGGCGTGCCCGACGCGCAGGACAAATGTCCGGATCAGCCGGAGACCAAGAACGGCTACCAGGACGAGGACGGTTGTCCCGACGAGATTCCGGCGAAGATCAAACTCTTCACCGGCGTCATCCAGGGCATCAACTTCAAGGTGAGCTCGGCGGACCTGCTGCCCAGCTCTAACGGCACGCTCAACAAGGCGGTCGCTGTTCTCAAGGAGTTCCCGGAGCTCAAGATGGAAGTCCAGGGTCACACCGACGACCAGCCATTCATCAAGAAGAAGGGCCAGCAGTTCGAGGACAACCAGGCGCTGTCGCAGGGCCGTGCCGAGTCGGTGAAGGCGTACTTCGTGAAGAACGGCATCGACGAGAGCCGCCTGACCGCGAAGGGTTACGGCTCGACCGTTCCGGTCGAGGATCCGACAACCCTCAAGGGTGCCAAGCTCAACGCTGCGCGTGCGAAGAACCGCCGCGTCGAGTTCAAGCTGGTCAGCTCGCTGACCGACCCGGCCCCGGCCCCGGCCCCGACCCCGACGCCCGCGACCAAGTAACGACTAGGTCGCTCACGTAGGCGACTCACGTAGGCGACGACCAGGCTCCCTTCGGGGAGCCTGTTTTCGTTTCGGCGCGTACAGCTATGGTACCTAGACGACCGTGTCGACCGTCCCCTGGCGCTGTCCGAAGTCGCATCAGCCGCTCCTGTTCTTCCCGAAGGGCGAAGCGAACCAGGACGCCGCGCACGCTTTCTACCTCTGCCCGGCTTCACGCCTGGCCTACCGGGTAGATCAGGGCATCCCCGTGTTCCTAATCGAGGAAGCGACCGAGCTGGCCGCTCCCGAAGTCGATCGTCTGGTCCAACGCGCCCGAGAGCTTGGGCTTTCGGATTGACCTGAACCCCAAACAACGTTAGACCGCTGTTCGTTCACGAGACCACCGTGCTGAAGTCATTATCGATCTTCACGGGAAACGCGAATCGCGCGCTAGCAGAGGAAATCTGCAAGTTCGTAGAGATTCCGCTGGGACGTTGCGACGTCACGCATTTCTCGGATGGCGAGATCTACGTCGAGGTCGGAGAGAACGTCCGCGGTGTGAACTGCTTCGTCGTCCAGTCGACGTGCTCGCCACCGAACCAGTCGATCATGGAGCTGCTGATCATGATCGATGCGCTGCGCCGAGCCTCGGCCGCGTCGATCATCGCGATCGTTCCGTACTTCGGCTACGCGCGCCAGGATCGCAAAGCGAAGCCGCGCACGCCGATCACCGCCAAGCTCGTCGCGAACCTCATCACCGCCGCGGGCGCGGATCGCGCGCTCGCGATGGATCTCCATGCCGGCCAGATCCAGGGGTTCTTCGACATTCCGTTCGACCACCTGTTCGCGATGCCGGTGCTCATCGAGGAGCTCCGTATCCTCGGTATGGGCGGCGACCAGTGCGTGGTCGTCTCGCCCGATGCCGGCGGCGTCGAGCGCGCGCGTGCGTTCTCGAAGCGCCTCGGGGCGAGCCTGGCCATTATCGACAAGCGACGGCCGTCGCCCAACGTCTCTGAAGTGATGAACATCGTCGGCGATGTTCGCGGCAAGAAGGCCGTCATCGTCGACGACATCATCGACACCGCCGGCACCCTGACCCATGCCGCGATCGCCATCATGGAAGCGGGTGCAGCCAGCGTGTCGGCCTGTGCGAGCCACGCGGTGTTCTCGGGCAAAGCCGTGCAGCGCATCATCGATTCCCCTCTGCAGCACGTGATCGTGACCAATACGATTCCGCTGTCGGAGGCTGGTCAGGCATGCGCGAAGGTCAAAGTGAAGAGCGTCGGGCGCTTGCTCGGCGAGGCGATCAAGCGCATTCATCACGGGGATTCGATCAGCTCGCTGTTCGTTTGAGACTGCTTAGAAAGAGAAAAGCTCATGGAAGTCGGAAAGCTCACCGTCACGCTTCGTACGAACTCCGGGAAGGGCGCAGCCACCAAGTTGCGCGCGACCGGCAAGGTCCCCGGTATCTGCTACGGAGCTTCTCCGGACGGCCGGATCGAGCCGCTGCCGATCATCGTCGACGTCAAGGCGCTTCGCGCCGCGCTCGACCCGGTCCGCAAGGCCAACACCGTTCTCGATCTCACGATCGAGGGCGGCACGAAGACACACAAGCTCCACGCGCTCGTGAAGGACTACCAGATCGAGACGTTGCGTCGAGAGATCACGCACGTCGATCTCCTCGCGATCGATCCAAACAAGGAAGTCGTCGCGGACGTTCCGCTCGAGTTCACCGGTAAGCCGGCGGGTACGATCGACGGCGGTCAGCTCCGCATCATTCTCCGCGCTCTCGCGGTGAAGTCGAAGCCAAGCGATATTCCGATCAAGCTCACGATCGATGTCACGTCGCTCGGCATTGGCGACGTGATCCACGTCTCCGCGATCGATCTCCCCGCCGGCGTCATCAGCGTCACGAACCGCGATCTCGCGGTGGTCACCTGCGCGAAGCCGGAGGACGACGTCGTCGAGGTGGTCGCGGAAGCTGCGACGGTCGGCGGCGCTGCTCCGGCAGCAGCTCCTGGCGCGGCTGCAGGCGCGAAGGCTGCTGCGGGCGCAAAGCCTGCCGCGGGCGCAAAGCCGGCTGCGGGCGCAAAGACCGACACGAAGGCCGCTGCGGCTCCTGCCGCGGGCAAGGCCGCTGCGGCTCCTGCCAAGAAGAAGTAGTCCTCCGTGACGTGGATGGTTGCTGGCCTGGGAAATCCCGGGTCGAAGTACGCGAGCAACCGCCACAACATCGGATTCAAGGTCGTTGAAGAGCTCGCCCGCAAGGCGGGCTCTTTGGCGTGGCGATCTGCCGTCAAGGGCGCCGAATCCACGACCGCGCTGCTCGGCAGGAACCGGGTGGTGCTCGTGAAGCCGCTCGAGTTCATGAATCTCTCAGGTTTCGCGGTGCAGCGCGCGATGGCGTTCCACACGGTCACCATCGAGCGCCTGCTGGTCGTCCACGACGAGATCGACCTGGACTTCGGGATCCTCCGCCTCAAGAACGGCGGCGGTCACGGCGGTCACAACGGCCTACGCTCGATCACCGAGCAGCTCGGCGCCAATGGCTTCGCTCGGCTTCGCATGGGCGTCGGGCGCGATCCGAACAAGCCACCCGGCTCCAAGGACGACACCGCCAGTTGGGTGCTCGGCGACTTTCCGAAGGCGCAGGTGGCGGTCGTTGGCGCCATGATCTCGGCGGCTTGCGAGGACATCGAGACCGCGGTCGACAAGGGCATCGTGCCTGCGATGAATCAGCACAACGCCCGTTCCAGTTTAGCGACCGCGTGATATAGAGCCGTTCGTTCGGAAGGTCCTCACTCGGACCGCTCTGGAACGATCTTCAACAAACCTCGCTCGCTTCCGCCAAGAGACGGGCTTCCACACCCAAGAGGCACACTACATGGCACGCCTGCTGTCACTCAAAGACGTCCCGAACACGTCTCGTGAATACGAGACCACCTACATCCTTCGCCCGAACACCACCAACGAAGGTGTCGCCGAGGTCAACACCCGCATCAAGGGCGTGATCGAATCGATGGGCGGCAAGGTGCTCAAGGTCGACAACTGGGGCAAGCGCCGTCTTGCGTACGAAGTCGCCAAAGAGCGCAAGGGCATCTATATCTACTGGCTCTACCTCGCCAAGTCCGGCGTCGTCGAGGAAGCCGAGCGTAACCTCCGCCTCATCGACAACGTGATCCGTTATCTGACGGTCAAGGTCGACGAGGATGTCATCGTCGATGCGCGCCCGAGCGAGATCGACGGCGCGTCGTACGACAAGGCCGCGACCACGGCAGCGGACGAGGAAGACCTCTTCCTGTCGCGCGGTGGCGAAGACCTCCTCAACCAGAACGACGAAGACGGCGACGTCTACAGCGACGATTACCCGTCCGAGGATTTCGGCGGCAAGCCGCGCGAGAAGAAACCCGCTGCGGCTGCGGCCGCTGCCTCTGCTGAACCCGCTGCCGACGCGGCTGCCCCGGCTGCCCCGGCTGCCCCGGCTGCCCCGGCTGCCCCGGCTGCCGATGACACCAAGGATAAGGAGTAAGTCATGACCACCCGTATGGACGTTGGTGCAGATGATGGTCTCGATCGCGACGGCGACGATCGCCGCGGCGGCGGCAAGGGCCGCGGCGGCGCAGCTCGCAAGAAGCTGCTGTCGGACGAGATCTTCCAGAAGGTCGATTACAAGAACCCGCAGGTGATGCGGTCGTTCGTCACGGACCGCGGCAAGATGATCCCGCGTCGCATCAGCGGCGCGTCGGCTCGCCAGCAGCGCGCTATCTCGACGGCGATTCGCCGCTCGCGGATGCTCGCGCTTCTGCCCTTCTCGGTCACGGGAGACTGATCATGACGATGCAAGTCATCCTCACGCAAGACGTCGCGAACCTCGGCAAGGCCGGCGAGCTCGTCTCGGTCAAGCCCGGCTTCGGTCGCAATTACCTCGTGCCGAACGGCATGGCGGTCAGCGCGACGGTGCTCAACAAGAACCGCCTCGATCACGACAAGGCCGTGATCGAGAAGCGTGTCGCGAAGGAGCGTGCAAACGCTACCGAGATCGCGGGTCGGATCAACGGCATGACGCTTCAGTTCGAGCGCCAGGTCGGTGAAGACGAGAAGTTGTTCGGCTCGGTCACGAGCCGCGACATCGCGGATCAGCTGAAGCGCGCGAGCATCGAGATCGACCATCGCTGGATCCAGCTGGACCAGCCGGTCAAGGCGCTCGGCAAGTACGAAGTGCCCGTCCGTCTCGCGACGGGCGTGGTCGCGACCCTGAAGTACTGGGTCGTCGGCAAAGACAAGTAGCTCGCGGTATAACGACGGGGTGAAACTTGTCGTCGTACCAGCGCTGCTACTCGCGGCAGGTTGTCTAACTGACCCGCCGTATCGTCCCTATGCTGCGCAGCAATCACCGCAGCAGCCCGGGCCGCCTCAGCAGCCGGGGCCCGGCTCCGGACCGCCGCCGAGGGTTGTTCCGTTGCGGCCAACGACAGATCCGAATCTGGCGCCACCAGCGACGGGCGGCTCGTATCAAACGAACCTGAGCGGGCAGCCGAGCGGTCCCCAGCCGCCACCGTTCATCGATAACGGCGGCGTGAGTGTCTCGAATACGAACGGCGGTTACGCTCAGCCGGTGCCGATGCCGCAAGCTGCACCGCCGCCGAGCGTCGCGGGTCGCTACCAGTGCTGGGTCAGCGGCGCCGGGATGTACGCGCCGTCGAGCCTCGGGCTCGTCACCTTGGACTTCAACAACTCGTATTCGTCGACGCAGAGCCAGGCGACCGGCACGTACAAGGTCGATGGCTCGCACGTGCTGCTCGCAGGCGGTCCACTCGCGGGCTACGTCGGCTCGCTCGAGACCAATCAGAATGGTCGGCTCGTGCGGTTTCGCGTCGAGATGCCGAGCGATCCGGGACCGGCGCAGAAGATCGGCGACCACGTCTGCTATCTCGCGCACTAGTCAGCGATCTCCCGTGACCTGATCGCAAACTAGGCTGCTTTCACGTACGCGTTCGGACGTCTCCGGAGTGTCCGACGGTCCATGTAGAGTGCTCGCGATGTCGCGTGACCGCAGAGTGCTTCCGCACAACCTCGACGCCGAAGGCTCGATCCTCGGCGGCGTGATCCTGCGCAACGACGTGCTGCTCAACCTCGAGCAGCTCGAGATCGACGACTTCTACGATCACCGGCACAAGGTCATCTTCACGGCGATCCGCAACCTCGAATCGGCGGCCAAGCCGGTCGACGTCGTGACGCTCGAGAACGAGATCGAGAAGCAGGGCAAGCTCGAAGCGATCGGCGGCATCGCATTCCTCGGCGAGCTCGCGCTGCGCGTGCCGACGGTCGAGAACGTCGTCGCGTATACCGACATCGTCCGCGATCACAGCCAGGCGCGAAAGCTGATCCTCGCCGCCGGCGAGATCGTCGAAGAAGGCTTCGACGACGGCCTCGAGGTCAAGGACTACCTCGATGCGGCCGAGGCCAAGATCTTCGAGGTCACGCAGCGCAAGGACAAGGTCGGCCCCGAGCCGATGAAGAGCCTCGTCAAGAAGGTGTTCAGCTCGCTCGACGAGCGGTTCAAGTCCGATGGCGGCATCACCGGCGTCCCGACCGGCTTCGCGGATCTCGATGCGAAGACCGCCGGGCTCCAGCCGACCGAGCTCATCATTCTGGCGGCACGGCCCGCGATGGGCAAGACCTCGTTCGCGATGTCGCTCGCGCAGAACGCGGCAACCACCGGCGGCTGGCCCGTGCTGGTGTTCTCACTCGAGATGTCGTCGACCCAGCTCGCGGAACGTATGTTGTGCTCCGAAGCGAAGGTCGATTCGTCCTCCCTGCGTCGGGGTCAGCTCCAGCGTCAGGACATGACGAACCTGACGTACGCGGCGGCCACGCTGTCGAAGGCGCCGATCCTTATCGACGATAGTCCTGCCCTGTCGATCCGCGAAGTGCGCGCGCGCGCGCGTCGGTTCCGTCAAGATCCGGTGCTGTTCCCGCGCGACGGCTCGGCCAAGAAGTGCGGCCTCATCGTGATCGATTACCTCCAGCTCATGCGCGGCTCGGCGCAGGCGGCCAAGGCGTCACGCGAGCAGGAGATCAGCGAGATCTCGCGTGGCTTGAAGAGCCTCGCCAAAGAGATCCATTGCCCGGTCCTCGCGCTGTCGCAGCTCAACCGCTCGCTCGAGCAGCGCACCGACAAGCGGCCACAGCTGTCCGATCTGCGTGAATGTGTCACGGGTGACACGCTGGTCGCACTTGCAGATGGCCGACACGTACCGATCGCATCGCTCGTCGGAACCACGCCAGAAGTGCTCGCTATGGCTGCTTCGGAGCGCGTGATCACGGCGAAGAGCGACAAGATCTGGAGTGTCGGCACGCGTCCGGTCTTCGAAATCAGGCTCGCGAGGGGGCAAAGCATCCGATGTACCGCGAAGCACCGTCTGTACGGTGCCGTCGGCTGGAAGCGGCTCGAGGAGCTAGCGGTCGGAGATCGCCTGGCAGTCGCGCGCGAGTTGCCAAAACTAGCCGTTACAGTCGACGTCTCGGGCGTGCAAGCAACAGAGCTGGAACGAGTGCTTGCCGAGCGTGTCGCAAACACGAACGTCGATACGATCCCGCATGAGGTGTTTGTCGAGGTCCATGCCGCGATGGGCGCGCGCAGCATTTCCCCCGCACAGATGTCAGCCTCGCGAGGTGTCGTACACAACACGTCGCCGTTTGCGTTCGCACCCTCGAGAGCACTGCTTTCGAGTTGCGCCGAAGAGCCTGGCGATGACTTCCTGCGTGAGAAAGCCACGAGCGACCTGTTCTGGGACCGGATCGTCGCGATCGAATCGGTTGGGACCGAGCAGGTCTTCGATTTAACAGTGCCTGGACCGGCGAGTTGGATCGCGAACTACTCGATCATCTCGCATAATAGCGGCGCCATCGAGCAGGACGCAGACGTCATCCTCTTCATCTACCGGGACGTGGTCTACAACAAGGAATCCGAGACCCCGAACATCGCCGAGGTCATCCTTGGCAAGAACCGCCACGGCGCCACCGGCACTGTCGAGACCCACTTCGAGGGTCGCTACACCCGGTTCGAGAACTTGTCATCGCGTGGAGATGGTCCGCCGCCCGGCTATTGAACGGCCTGCGGGCGCAGTAGAGTAATTGCGTGGCGAATCCCACCCCGGGTACGATCCTCGGTGCCTACCGCATCGAGGGCCAGCTCGGTGCGGGCTCGATGGGCGAGGTCTTCAAGGCCGTCGACACCGGCCTCGATCGTAAGGTCGCGATCAAGCTGCTCTCGGAGAAGCACCGCGACAGCCCCGAGCTGCGCAAACGGTTCGTGCGCGAAGGCCGCGCGGTCGCCGCGATCAGCCACCCGAACGTCGTGCAGGTGTTCGCGACCGGCAGCTTCGACGACCGGCCGTACATCGCGATGGAGCTGCTCGACGGCATCGATCTCGGCACCACCGTCGAGAAGAACGGGCCACTTAGCTCCGCCGACGCCGCGCATGTCATGCTCGACGCGGCGCAGGGGCTCTCGGCCGCGGCCAAAGCCGGTCTCATCCATCGCGACGTCAAACCCTCGAACCTGGTGCGACTCGCCGACGGCAAGGTCAAGGTCACCGATTTTGGCCTCGCGAAGCCGGTCGATCCAGGCAGCGAGCCCGCGTTGACCGCGATGGGTGTCGTCGTCGGCACGCCGGATTACATCGCGCCCGAACAAGCACGCGGCGAACCGATCGACGAGCGCGTCGATATCTACGCGCTCGGTGGCACGCTGTACTTCTTGCTGACCGGCATCCCGCCGTTTCGCACCGGTCGCCCCGCCGAAGACAAGTACCTCAAGGTCGTCGCGCGCCACCTGCGCAACCCCGCGCCGGATGCGCTCGAGCGCAACCCCGCGATCGATCGCGAGCTCGCACAGATCGCGATGCAACTGATGGCCAAGAAGGCCAGCGACCGGCCGAGCTACCTCGAGCTCACGCAGCGCCTTTCCGCGATCCTCGCCCGCCTCGATCCCGGCTCGGTGCCGGAGCTGCTCGCATCGCGCGAGCGCAGCCGGCCGATGATCGTCACGAACCTGCCCGCCGGCAGCGGCGCGCCGCTCGCCGACGAATCCGCGACCGTCAGCGATGGCGGCTATACCGCACCCGCAAAGGCGAGCCTGCCCGCGTGGTTGATCGTGCTAACCCTCGCGTGCCTCGCCCTGTTCGTCGCGGGGCTTGTTGCCTTCATGACGCGCGCCGATGCACCCACGAAGGCAAGCGGCGGTAGCAACGGCGGCTTCTCGGTCATCGATTGGCCGAGAGGCTCCGGCAGCTCCGGCAGCGCGGACTCGAAATCGACGACCATGATCATGGTCAAGCACCCCGATGGCTCGCCGTGGTTCCTAGTCGACGAAGCGCCGGTGCCTGCCTCGGCGTTCAAGAAACTGTTCAGCGATCACGAGCAACCAGGTGCGGCGGACGGGCCGGTCGTGATGGTCAGCTATGACGGCGCGCGCTCGTACGCGAGCACGCGCGGCGGTCGGCTGCTACGCAGCGAGGAATGGGATGCCGCGGTCGTGACACCCGGTGTCGTCGTTGCGGACGGCATCCTCGAATGGGTCGAATCACCGGAGGGTAAGCGCACCGTGCGCCAACACGGCAAGGTGCTCCAGCGTCCCGATAAAGAGCAGAAGGACGTGACGTTCCGGGTCGCGAAGGATCCGTGAGATCCGTGAGCTTCGTGTGATCCGTGTAATCCGGTCGCTGGTTTTCTTGGCGGCGGTGGGCTGGGTGGCATGCGCGCAGCGCGGCGGTGGCAAGCCGACCGGCGAGGTGGTCCCGACGCGTGTGCTCGAGCCAAGCGCGGGAGCTGGTTCGGGCTCGGCGGCCGATGCGGTCAATTTCCAACCCGGACCCGCCGGCTTTCCCGTGCCGCGCGATGCGTCGACGGTCGAAGACACGCCGCCGGATCATACGTTCAAGGTGCCGCGGCGTCAGCCCGAGGTGATCATCGAGCTCAAGGTCAACCTCGCGCAGCAAGGCTTCAAGATCGACGACGAGTACGTCGAGGATATCTTGCACACGCACTGGTACATCACGCGCGACGGCATCGCGTACAAGGTCACCGTCGCCGGTGATAGCGACGAGCACACGCTGATCATTCTGACGATCGACTGACGATCGACTGACGATCGACTGACGACCGACTACGGGCACGTGCCGGCGCCACACGTGCTGCACGTGCTTTGCGAGCACGCGAACGTGCCGCAACAACGTTCGGTGCAGGTGCCGCCGTTGCAATTGACCTGGCTCTGGATGCAGCTGTTCTCACCCGCACAGTGCAGCTCACAGGTCGCGCCGGCGCAGACGAAGTTCTCCTGAACGCACGAATTTGCGCCGGCGCATCGGAAGTCGCACACGCCACCGGGGGCGCAGATCAGGTCGGTGTTCGTGTCGCAGCGATTCGCACCGCAGATCACCTTGCAGGTCATCGCGGGGCACGAGGCACCACCGACCAACCCCGCGGTGATCGTGCAGATGTCTCCATCGCAGGTGCCGCCGGCTGCGGCGCAAGCCACCGTGTGGGCCTGGGTGCAGGCGCGGGGCGCATCCATCGGCGCAGAGCTACCCGCATCTCTATCGCCGCTGGAGCCCTGACCGTCGCCGTGCTCCGGACGCGGGTCGAAGTTGCGGCGACAGCCGACGCTGGCGACCAGGCCGATGGCTACGACCCAATGGCGCCCCACGGGCGTAATTGTACGCGGCTTCGTACTATAATGCGGGCCGCATGTCGGACGTCGATCGTCTCGTCGAGCTCATAACCCAACGCGTTCAGGAGCGGATGCAGGGTCAGCCTCGCACCAAACTCAACGTGATCCCGCGGGATCGCGGCGCGTGTGACGATGACGCCGCACCCGGCGAAGATTGCGCGAGCTGTGGCTCGTGTGTCGTGCGCCGACCATGGACCGTGCGGGCGGCCGAGGAAGTCGGGATGTCGCGGATCGCGGCAGCGCCCGGAATCGGCGAAGTGCCAACCGATATCGCGGGCATGATCGATCACACGTTGTTGAAGGCCGAGGCCACGCGCGACGAGGTCGTCCAGCTGTGCGAGGAAGCGCGCAAGTACCACTTCGCGTCGGTGTGCGTGAACACCACCTGGGTGCCGCTGTGCAAGTCGCTGCTCGCGGGCTCTGGCGTGATGGTGTGCACGGTCGTGGGCTTTCCGCTCGGCGCCATGGCGCCGATGGCGAAGGCCTACGAGGCCCGCGATGCGGTGCGGTCCGGAGCGCAAGAAGTCGACATGGTGATCAACATCGGCGCGCTCAAATCGAAGGACTACGAGACCGTGTTCGAGGATATCTGTCGCGTGGTCAAGGCTTCGGCGCCGGCAGCGGTGAAGGTGATCCTCGAGACCAGCTCGCTCACCCACGAGGAAAAGATCATCGCGAGCTCGCTGTCGAAGCTCGGTGGTGCAGCGTTCGTCAAGACCTCGACCGGCTTTGCCAAAGGTGGCGCGACCGTCGAGGATGTCCAGCTCATGCGTTCCATTGTCGGTCGCGAGCTCGGCGTCAAGGCCTCGGGCGGCGTGCGCACGGCCGAGGATGCGATCAAGATGGCGCAGGCCGGTGCGAACCGTCTTGGCGCTTCGGCCTCGATCGCGATCGTCACGAACAAGTCCGACGGAAAATCGAAGGGCTACTGATGCCTCCGATTGTCATCGCGCTCATCGCCCTGTTCGTCGTGATCGGGCTCGCCGGCCTGTTCACGAGTGTGCGCGGGCTCAACAAGCCTCCCGATCGGCGCCGGGGGTTCATCCTCGCCGGTGCGGCGCTCACGATCACCGCGGCCGCAGGCCTTCTCCTGTCGCTCGGATTGGCCTAGGCCCGCGATGCTGCCCGTCCAGCTCATTCGCAAGAAGCGCGATGGCCTCACGCTCGACGAAGCCGAGATCCGGTTCTTCATCGCGGGCCTCACCGATGGCTCGATCCCGGACTACCAGGTCTCGGCGATGACGATGGCGATCTACTTCAACGGTCTCGGCGATGCCGAGCTCGCGACCTGGGCCGACGCGATGACTCGTTCCGGCGACGTCATCGATCTGTCGGCGATCAAGCGCGCGAAGGTCGACAAGCACTCGACTGGCGGCGTCGGTGACAAGATCTCGATCCCGCTCGCCCCGGCCGTCGCCGCGTGCGGCGTGGCGGTGCCGATGGTTTCAGGGCGTGGGCTCGGACACACGGGCGGCACGCTCGACAAGCTCGAATCGATCCCTGGCTTTCGCGTCGACCTCTCGGTCGAGCGCTTCGTGCAGCTCGTCGACGAGCTCGGCGTGTGCTTGATCGGCCAGACCGCGCGTATCGCACCCGCCGACAAGCGGCTCTACGCGCTGCGCGACGTCACCGCCACGGTCGAGTCGCTGCCCCTGATCGCGTCTTCGATCATGTCGAAGAAGCTCGCCGAGGGCATCGATGGCCTCGTCATCGACTGCAAGGTCGGACGCGGCGCATTCATGAAGACGATCGAGAATGCACGCGCGCTGTGCGCGTTGATGCGCGCGATCGGCGAGCGTGCCGGCAAGAAGATCACGTGCGTGCTCACCGACATGGAGGCACCGATCGGGCGCACGATCGGGAACTCGCTCGAGATTCGCGAATCGATCGAAGTGTTGAAAGGCGGAGGTCCCGTCGATACGCGCGAGCTCGTCGGTGTGCTCGGTGGTGAGATGCTCGTGCTCGGCGGCGTCGCGAAGGATGCGGTCGAAGGTCGCGCGAAGATCGAACGAGTGCTCGCCGACGGCTCGGCGCTCGAGGTGTTTCGGAAGCTCGTCGAGGCCCAGGGCGGCGACCCGAAGGTATGTGATACGCCGGGAGCGGTCCTGCCCAAGCCCAAGCACCGCGAAGAGCTCGCGCTACCGCCCGGTCGGATCACGGCAATCGATAGCGAAGCGCTTGGCATCGCCGCCTTGATCCTCGGTGCGGGGCGGCGAACCAAGGAAGACTCGATCGATCCGTCGGCGGGTCTCGTCGTCGACGCATACCTCGGCGAGGTCGTCGAGCATGACGCACCGCCTCAGATCGTTCTCCAGCACGGGTTAGCGCCAGGAGATGGCAGGGTTGCCGAAGCGCGTGCCATGATCGAAAAGGCGTTCGTGATCGTGCCTGCCGATTCTCCCGCACTCGTGCTGCGCAACTCGCGCATCCTCGAGGTTCTTCGATGAGCCTTCCGAGTCTCTATGATCGCGTGCAGGAGGCGGTCGCGGCGATCAAGCGCGGTTCCAGCCCCGGGGCACCGCAGATCGGCCTCATCCTCGGCTCGGGCCTGGGTGGGTTCGCCGACAAGCTCGAGGGCGCCAAGGCGATCAGCTACGGCGACATCCCGCATTTTCCCCACTCGCACGTCGTGGGTCACGCTGGCAAGCTCGTGCTCGGCACGCGCAAGGGTGCGCGCTGCGTCGCGATGCAGGGCCGCGTGCACATGTACGAAGGTCATGACGCGGCTACCGTCGCGTTCCCTGCACGCGTATTGATAGCGCTCGGTGCCAAGGTCCTGATCGTCACGAATGCAGCGGGTGGGCTCGAGCCGAGCTGGCCGCCGGGCACGCTGATGCTGATCCGCGACCACATCGACATGCTGCGCGATCATGCGCTCCGCGGCCCGAACGACGATCGACTCGGCACACGGTTCCCCGATCTCACGCGTGCCTACGCGCCCGAGCTCCGCGAGCTCGCGAAAACGGCCGCCGCGACCGCCAAGATCACGCTGCAAGAAGGCGTGTACGTCGCGATGCCCGGCCCGACCTACGAGACCCCGGCCGAGGTCAAGATGCTCAAGATCCTCGGTGCCGATGCAACCGGCATGTCGACGGTGCCCGAAGTCGATGTCGCGGCTCACATGGGCGCGCGCGTGATCGGCATCTCGTGCATCACGAACCACGCCGCTGGTATCACCGGCAAGGCACTTTCCCACGACGAAGTCACCGAAACCGCGATGCGCGTGCGCTCCACGTTTGAAGCGCTGCTCGATGCGATCATCGGCGCGTTGGTCGCGCGAGATGAGGTCGCATGAAGTCGCCGTCGGCAGACCACAAGAACGACAAGACCAGCCCGATCAAGGCGCGTGAACGGATGCGGTCGGTCGCGAAATCGGCACCCGAGCTCGAACAACGCGCGCTCGACGCCCGAGCGAAGGCGTACGCGCCCTACTCGAAGTTTCACGTCGGTGCCGCGGTCCAGGTCAACGGCCACATCTTCACGGGTGTGAACGTCGAGAACGCGTCGTATCCGCTCTCCGTGTGCGCGGAGCGCAACGCCATCGCCGCCGCGGTCATGAATGGCGTCATGAATGGCGTCATGAATGGCAAGGTCGGTCTCGAAGCGGTGGTCGTCGCGACCGGCGCGTCGCCACCGTCCGCGCCGTGTGGGGGCTGTCGGCAGGTCCTGCGCGAGTTCGCCGCGGATCCCGCAAAGGTTCGCGTCACCGCGATCAATCCCGCGGGCGAGCGCCGCTCGTGGACGCTCGCCCAGCTACTCCCCGATTCGTTCTCGGGCAAAGAGCTGCCGTAACCGATGGGCGAGGTCGTCTTTCGGGGCGGAACGATCCTGACGATCGATGGTGAACATCGCGTGCTCGCGGGCGATGTCGCGACCCGTGATGGAGCGATCGTCCAGGTCGGCGGCACGTACACACCGACCACCAGCGCCTACTCGATCCTCGATAGCGCCGGCTGCGTCGTGATGCCCGGCTTCGTCCAGGCGCACGTCCATACCTGCCAGACGCTCGCGCGTGGTCGCGCCGATGATCTCGAATTGCTCGATTGGTTGCGCCAGGTCGTGTGGCCGTACGAAGCCGCGCTCGATCCAGAAGCCGCGACGGCTGCGGGCGAGCTCGCGTGTGCGGAGCTGTTGCTCGGTGGCACGACCGCGATCCTCGACATGGCCACGGTCCATCACACCGAGCGGTTCTTTGCCGCGGCCGAAGCCTCGGGGATTCGCGCGACGATCGGCAAGGCGATGATGGACGCGCCCGATCCGCAGATTCCGGCCGGCCTGCGCGAGACCACACGCGCTTCGCTCGATCAATCGGCCGCATTGATCACGAAGTTTCACGGCGCCGCGAAGGGTCGGTTGCGCTACGCGTACGCACCTCGGTTCGTGCTGTCGTGCACCGACGAGCTGCTCCGCGAGGTCGGCACGCAAGCGAAGGTGCGCGGGGTCGGCATTCACACGCACGCGAGCGAGAACACGGGCGAGGTCGCGCTCGTACGCGATCGGTTCGGCAAGGCGAACATCAACGTGCTCGATGATTTCGGCTTGCTCGGGCCGCATACGTGCATCGCTCACGCGATCCATCTCGCACCCGAAGAACGTGCCCTGCTCGCGCTGCGTCGTGCGCACGTCTGCACGTGCCCGTCGTCGAACTTGAAGCTCGCATCGGGCATCTGCTCGGTGCCTGAATTGATCGCCGCGGGGGTCTCGCTCGCCCTGGGCGCCGACGGTGCGCCGTGCAACAACAACCTGGACGCCTTCGAGGAGCTCCGGTTGCTCGCGTTGCTCCACAAACCACGCTCGGGCCCACGCACCCTTCCCGCCTCCGAAGCGGTGCGGATCGCCACCCGAGGTGGGGCGAACGCGCTGGGCCTTGGCGACCAGATCGGCTCGCTCGAAGTGGGCAAGCGCGGCGACATAATCGCGGTCGATATCACCGCGTTGCACACGATTCCGGCGGCCAACCCGTGGTCACAAATTGCCTACGCGGCACGCTCCAGCGACGTCCGTCACGTCGCCGTCGATGGCGCGGTCGTCGTCCGCGACCGCGAGCTGCTCACCCTCGACGTGGCACGGGTCCGGCGCGCGGCGGTCGATTCGGCAACTCGCCTGTTTCCCTAGCCCCCGTTCGGGTGCGCGCGTGGTATGCCACGCCTGCGTTCATTCTGACGTGGTGTCAGTGAGGGCGAGCGATCTCGTTGAGATCGTAAAAGCCTTCACCCATAAGCGGCGGGTGCGGGTGTGTATTTCGAGCCGCATCAGCGAGTGAGTCAGTCATGGGAAATCGTCTTTACGTCGGCAATCTGCCCTTCCACGCAACCGAGGATCTGATCCAGCAGAAGTTCGCCACCTGCGGCGAGGTCAAGGAAGTCGCGCTCATGCTCGACAGGATGACCGGCCAGTCGCGCGGCTTCTGCTTTGTCGAGATGGCGACGGCCGAGGGCGCACAGAAGGCGCTCGACGACCTGAACCAGCAAGACTTCGAGGGTCGCGCCCTCCGCGTCGACGTCGCGCAAGAGCGTAGCGGCGGTGGTGGTGGTGGTGGTGGTGGTGGTGGTGGTGGTGGTGGTCGCGGCGGTGGTGGTGGTGGCTTCGGCGGCGGTCGCGGCGGTGGCGGTGGCGGCGGCGGCGGTGGCCGCGGTGGCGGCGATCGTGGTGGCCGGCGTGGCTACTAGCGCACAGTTGCGCGGTCGCCCGGAGAAGATCTTCGTCTCGGTTGATGAGAGCACGGGTCGTTCGACGTTGTCGTTCCAGCCCGCCGATGTTGGCGGTCCGGTTCAGCACGACGACGATCGTCAAGGCACGGCGGCCATGGCCGACGCTGCCATTCTCGTTGCGAAATACCCTGGTTGCACTGTCCACGGTCCGCATTTCCATGCGGCTCGCCCGGCTGGTCGCACCAAGCTGCGCAAACGTCCGCCTCCGCCGAACGGGTAACGCCTGCTAAGCTAGCGGCGTGCTGCTCACGCGCGAGGAGATGACCTTCGATTTTGGGGCCGAGAAGTTCGACCCGATTCGCGATAAGGCGCTCCTCGAATGGATGTTCAATCAGTTTCTTTACGGTGAAGTGACCGGCATCCAGGTCGGTCACTGGCTGTACGACGCCCCCGATCTCGAGGCGGCGAAGTTCCTCGCGCGGCAATCGCTCGAGGAGATGCAGCACGTTGATAACTTCCTGCGCATCATGACGATGCTCGGGTGCGCTCCCAAGCCCGCGCATCCCGCGGTCCGCTTCCTCGCGACCGGCATGATGGGCGGCTCGTGGGCCGAGCACGTCGCCCTCGAGATGGCGCAAGGCGAAGGTTTCGTGCTCCAGGCGTTCTACGCCGTGATCGATACGCTCGATCACAAACCCTCGGTCGATATCCTGCGCCGTGCGGTGAAGCAGGAGGAGCGCCACGTCGAGTTCGGCGAGCAACAGACCGCGAAAGCGATCGAGGGCAAGCCGTGGCTACGGCGACGGTTGCTCGGGCTCTCGCTCGTCTCGATGTGGGGCGTCAAGCGGCTCGCGCGCTTCATGGAGAAGCGGCTGACCAAACACGGCCACGGCGCGAACCTACTGCGCCATCTGCCCGCGTTTCTCGATCACGCGAACCGGTGCGCGGAGCTGCGCCTGCGTCGGATCGGCGTGCTCGACAAGCCGCTCGCCGAGATGTCCGGTGCCAAGCGCGCGCTCCTGGTCGCCGAAGCGTACGGCGGCAAGTTGCTCGGCAGGCTCGGCTCGATCGTCGCGCTCCCGCTGCGCTTGTTGCCGTGGTTCAAGAAGAAGCGCGTCACCGATACGTACCTGACCGACCCGCATGTCATCGGGTACCAGCGCGTGTTGCCTGAAGGCGACGCGACCGAAGCTCAGCCGTAGCGGATCTGGACGTTCTCGACCAGCGTGCGCAGCGCGTGTTTCACGCCATCGGTCGTTGCGTGCTTCACGATCGCGTAACCCTCGCCCTCGTAGCCCGTCGCGCGTGCGTCGCCGACCTTGGGCGTCTTCATGTGAATCAGCGCATCGCCGCACAGCTCGATCGCCGTATCGAGACCCTTCACCGCGACGACACGTTTCGCCGTGCCATGTCCCGGTCCTCTGAAGAAGCAGGCGCCCGCGGCACAGGTGCGCGGCTTCGGCGTGAACTTGTCGAACGCGACCAGCCGCGCCCAGTCCGCGAACATGTCCGTGTCGTGGGTCAGGCCCATCAGCGGCATGATGTGCACGCCCGGGGGCCGCACGCCGACCTCGTTGACCAGGTGCGTGCCGTCTTCGCACAGGAACCACTCCATGTGCGTGAGCGCCGTGCCCGCCGCGGTGTGCGCTTGGTCTCCGAACAGCGCCGTCAAAGCGGCGCCATTCGTCACGTGAAAATCTTCCCACGTCGCATCTTCGTCTTCGCGCGGTAACAGCACCGCGTACTGGATCCACGGCGTCTCGAGCACCTCGAGCGGCGACGGGAAGTAGCGCGTCCCGGAGCGCCAGACCGGCGTGCCACGCACGGTCACGGTCTCGCACGTGTGCTCGCGCGCGCGCACGAACTCCTCGATCTGCAACGGTGCGCTGGGCGTCGGCGCGGCCATCGCTGCGAGCTCCTCGGCATTCGTCACGCGGTAGGTCGCACGCGTTCCGAGCCCCGCGCGCGGCTTGACGATCACCGGATAGCCCACGCTGCCGACGAAGGCTTCGAGCTCGGCCTTCGTCGTCGCGAGTGCACTGCGCGCGACCGGCACGTTCGCCGCGCGCAGTACTTCCTTCATCCGATCTTTGTCGCGGAACCGGCGAGCGGTCTCGGTCGTCAGCCCCTCGATGCCGAGCGCGCCGCGAGCCTCGGCCATCGGGACCTGGAGCTCTTCGAGAAAGCCCGCCAGGCGATCGATACGACCGATCGAGCTCGCGATCGCGCGCGCGGCTTCGATCAGCTGCGCCGAGTTCATACAATCTGCGATCCGATAGTGCGCGGCGATCCTGGGGCGCATCGAGGGCGGAATCGCGCTGCTCGGATCGCAGCTGATCACGCTGAACGTGATGCCTTCGAGCTCCGTGAAGGCTTTCACGTAGCGGTTGGTGTTGCCGAGGAAGTGCGTCGCGATGAAGACGATGTGGGGCATGGGATCAGGACGCGTAGAGTTGGATGTCGGTGGCCGCATCGATCACCATGTCCCGTGCGACCGCCCAATCGGGGTGGCGCACGATGAGGTAACCGTCGGAGAGCAGCGTCGTTTTCCAGTCGCGGCGCTGATTGCCCGGGCGCAACAACGTGTCCTCGACGATAAAGGAACGGTACCGGTCGTAGAACTGGGCAAGCCCGGTGATCGCGGTGATCCGGCCCTGGCCCTTGGCCCGCTTGAACACGATGCCGACATTGTACTTGCGCTCGAGTGACGTCTCGAAGGCGTGCCAGCACACCGTGCGAGCCCACTCGCGGAACAAGTCGATATCGCCGGTGTAGTTCATGAGATCGACGACGCACGCGCCGCCCGGGCGACACGCGATCTCGCCGAACACGACCTCGCCATCGGGCTTGAGGAACCACTCCATGTGGGTCATGCCATCGCCCATCTTGAGCGCGCGCAGGACTTGGCGACCGAGCGCGATGCCGCGCTGGATGTGCGGCTGGCTCAAATCGCGCACCGAGAGCATGATCGGCGAGACCCACTCTTGCGAGCGCATCTCGAGCGCGTTCGGCATGTACTGCGTGACGCTCTCGTAGACGGGTTCGCCGCCGACGCAGACGGTGTCGTAGGTGTACTCGATGCCCTGGATGAACTCTTCGCAGCTCGCCTCGGCGATGTGGCGCAGCTGCGGCAGGAGCTGCGCGAGCGCGGCCGGCGAATCGAGGCGATAGGTGTCGGCACTACCGGCTCCGCTGATCGGCTTGATGATCGCGGGATAGCCGGTGATCTCGAGCGCGTGCTGGACATCGCCGAGCGACCTGGCGCGCGCCGATTTCGGCACCCGGACGCCTGCCGCGGCGACGCGCTCTTTCATGAGCTGCTTGTCGCGGAAGCCGCGGACCGTATCGACGGACATGCCGGGCAACCCGAACAGCTCGTTCATCCGCGCCGCGGTGAGCACGAGCGGCTCCCAGTTTGCCAGGACGTGATCGATCGTGCGCCCGCGCAGCCATCTCCGCACGCGCTTGACGAGGTCTTCCTCGTCGGTGAGCGAGGGCACTTCGAGATAATCCGTCAGGTATTGCCGGAGCTCGGGATCCGGATAACCATCTCCTACGCCGAGCACCTCGACGCCGACCTCGGCGAGCCCACGCGTGAACTGCCGCATCTCGTTCGGGTACCGCGGCGAGAGAAAGACGACGCGCATCAGGCGTACTCGATGGAGATGGTCTCGATGATCGCGTTCATCGCTTGCTTCACGACCTCGGTATCCGGATCGCGGACGATCACGTAGCCATCGCCCTCGTAGCTATCGGACTTGAACGCGCCGACGGTCGGCAGCTTGGCTTCGACGACCACGCGACCGACACGCTCGTTCGCTGCCGCGACGCCGTGCACCGCTCGAACGCGACCCCGCCCACCGCCGCGCAAGAACGCGCAGCCGACGGCGTACTTCCGCTCGTACGGGCCATCGAACGCGCTATCGATGACGGCGCGAGCCCACGCGCGATACATGTCGGTATCGTGCGCGAAGCTGTTGAGCCGCACGATGTTGGCGCCCGGTGGACGCGCCGCGATCTCGCCGATCGCGATACTGCCGTCATCGCGACGGAACCACTCCATGTGCGTCATGCCGGTCTCGAGCCCCAACGCGGTCACGACGCGTACGCCAAGCGCGCGCGCATCGGCATAGTCCGGTCCGTCGATGTTCTTCGGCAGCACCACGACCCACTGGATCCACGGTTGCTCCATCACCTCGAGCGGCGTCGGGTAATAACGGGTCGCCGATTGAAACTGCACGATGCCGTCGATCGTGATCGTCTCGAAGCTGAACTCGCGCCCGCGCAGGAACTCCTCGGCCAGTGCCGGGCGCTCGGGGCTCGCGTGGAGCGCCCCCAGCGCGGCCCGCAGCTCGTCGATATTCGCGACCCGCCACGTCGACTTGCTTCCCATCCCGGCAGGCGGCTTGACCACCAGCGGGAAGCCAACCTCTCGCACGAACGCCTCGGCATCTGCCCAGGTCCGGACAAGCGTGTGCCGCGCACAGGGCAGCCCGTGCCGGCGTAGCTCGTCCTTCATCCGCGCCTTGTCGCGGAACAGGTCTGCGGTGACCGGCGAGGTCCCGGCAATGCCGAGCTCCTGGCGAACCTCGGCAAGCTGGACCTGCAGGGGCTCGAGGATCCCGATGAGCCGGTGGAGCGCGCCGTATCGTTTCTCGAGCAGCCGCGCCGCCTCGACGAGCTGACGGGTGTCGAGCCCGTCGCGGACGGTGACGACATCGCCGAACAGGGCGCGATCCTCACCGCCGGGCGCTTCCTGGGCAATCCCGAGCAACCGGATTCCGCCGAGCCGGCTGACGGCGCGCGCGAAGCGCATGGTCGTCTCCAGCGGGAACGGCGCGACGAACACGACATTGCGCATCGCGGGGCTTGTAACACGCACGGCGGTGCGAGACTGGAGGGAGAGTGAACGTCGTCTTTCTGGCCTGCGGGTACCCGCCCGAGATGCAGCAGTACACGCGCGGGCTAGCGGAGGTGGGAGCCTCGGTCTACGGGGTTGGCGACGCGCCTCGCGAGCGGCTCGCGCCCTCGTTCAAGCAATACCTGACGGACTACCTGCAGGTGCCCAAGCTTCTTGACGAGGACGACGTGGTGGCGCGGGTGACGGCTTGGATGCGCGGCCGCACGATCGACCGGATCGAGGCCAACTGGGAGGTCATGGTCATGACCGCGGCTCGCCTGCGCGAGGTGTTCGGCATCCCCGGGATGTCCGTCGAAACGGTCCGCGGCTTCCGCGACAAGCAGCTGATGAAGGACCGCGCGATCGCGGCCGGCCTTCGGGTCCCCCGCTCGGCCCGCGTGCGCACCGGCGACGACGCGCGCAATGCCGCCGCGCAGCTCGGCTTTCCGCTCGTGATGAAGCCCATCTCGGGGGCCGGTAGCGCAGATACCTACGAGGTCGGGAGTGCACGCGAGCTCGAGTACGTCCTCGCGCGTACGCAACACGTGCAGGAAGCCAGCATCGAGGAGTTCATCGATGGTGAAGAGTTCACGTTCGATACGGTGTGCATCGCCGGCAAGCCGGCATTCATCAACGTCTGT
>JAYVLQ010000176.1:0-21266 GCA_043759355.1 Kofleriaceae bacterium | reverse complement strand
TTTGAACAGCGCGTACGGGTTCTTTGCCGCGTGCTTGCGCGCCTTCTCGGAGATCTTCGCGAAGGTCTCCTTCTTGGTGCCGTACTTCCAGCGGTACTCGCGGCCGGCGCCACCGAACATCTGCGCGGCGGGCGGAGCGCCGTTGAAGCCCTGCTCCTCGTTCATCACGTTGACAAACTTGTCGAGCGGGTTCGCGCGGTCATCCCACTTGGCCTTGAGCGCGCCGGCTTCCATCTGCTCGAAACCGACGACGAGCACGCACTCCGCGATGCCACCTGCGACCGCTTGCGCGCCGAGCATCAGCGCCGAGCTGCCGGTCGAGCAGTTGTTGTTGACGTTGAACACCGGGATGCCGGTGAGTCCGAGCTGGTAGATCGCGCGCTGACCACACGTCGAGTCGCCATAGACGTACCCCGCGTACGCCTGCGCGACTTGATCGAAAGGGACGTTCGCGTCGGACAGTGCGGCCTTACCGGCCTTCACTGCCATGACATGATACTCCTCGGACTTTCCGGGCTTGGCGAACGGAACCATACCGACGCCGATGACGTTTACTTTGCGTGTCATGGTCATTCTCCTTAAACGAGACCCTTGAGAAAGCCGAGGCGATGCGCGACCGAAGCATCTCCGTCGACGCGCAGCTGGCCGTGCTGGTACAGCGACTTCGAGTTACCGGCCGCGAGGCTGGCGAGATCCGCATCCTTGATCGTGAGCACCACGGCGGTGTCGCCACCGAGGTCGTAGGTCTTCTCGAACGCGGGGTCGGTGATCTTGAACGACACCTTCGCGTGGACTTCACCGGCGAGGTTCTTGTTGTCGGCGAGCCGCTTGTCGAGCGCGGTGAAGAACTTGTCGGTGTGGACAGCTGCCGCCGACTTCGCAGCGGGTGCGGCAGCCGGTGCCTTGGCATCCGTCGATCCCGCGGCGTGGCGCTTCTGCACGACTTCGAGCGCCTTGCCGGGATCGAGCTTCGAGAGGAAGTTCAGTTTTTGCGACGCCATCACGTCGCCGCTGATCTTGAGCTTGCCGCTCGTGAACAGCTTCATCGCATCGGCCTTGCCCTGCGTGAGCGCGAGGAAATCGTCCTCCATCAGCTCGAGCGTGCACTCGGCCTTGTCTTCACCTTGCTTGACACTGCCCGCACCGTTCTTGAGATCCAGGAACCAGTTGTCCGCGCCGATCTTCCACTGATAGGTCTTGCCGACCTTCGGTGCGAGGTCGGGGTTGGTCTTTAGGTATTCGCCGATCACGGCGAACACGTCGGCGACGGTCGGGGTGAAGTCCTGCGCGACGGGCGGCACATCCGCGCCGGGGGCATGTCCAGATCCGCTGCGCTTCTTCGTCTCCGCCATCACCATCTCGGGCGTGAGCTTCTTCAAGAAACCGAGCTTCTGCGAGGCCATCACGTCGCCGCTGATCTTGAGCTTGCCCGAGGAGAACAGCTTCATCGCATCGACCTGGCCGGTCGCCATCGCCATGAAGTCCGCATCGCTCATCTCGAGCGTGCAGGTCGCCTTACCCGAGATACCTTCGGTTACCGTGCCGGGCGGCGTGGTGAGATCGATCGTCCACGCGCTGTCGGGGCCCGAGAGCTTGAACGTGAACGCGGTCTTGGTCTTCTCGGCTGTCGCCGGGTTGCCACCGACGAACGTCCCGATCGCGCGGAAGATGTCACCGCTGTTCGGCACGGCCGACTTTGTAGCTGGGGCCGCTGGGGCCGCTGCCTTCGGTTTGGGCTTCGGCAACTCCTTCCACAGCTCGATCGCTGCGTTGGAGATGCAGACCTCGTTCTTTTCCTTGTTCTTGCAACGGAAGATGATGGTGTCGCCTTGCTTCCACATCTCGGTGATGATCGTTTCACCGGGGAGGACGGTCGCCGCGAAGCGAACGCGGATGCTTTTCACGAACCGCGGATCCTGATCGGGCGCGAACGCATTGATCACGGCGCGGGTCGCGAACCCGAACGTCGCGAGGCCGTGGAGGATTGGCTTCGCGAAGCCGAAGTTCTTCGCGAACTGCGGATCGGCGTGGAGCGGGTTCCAATCGCCGGAGAGGCGATAGAGCAGGGCCTGGTTCTCGCTGGTCTTCTCTTCGATCACCTTGTCGGGTGCGCGATCGGGCGGCACGTTGACGTCGGCCGATGGGCCACGCTCGCCGCCCCAGCCACCGGCGCCACGCACGAACGTGGTGACTTCGTTCTTCACGAGGGCGTCGCCCGATTCGTCGTACGTGACGAACGCGGTCGTGACGGTCGCGCCTTTGCCCTTATCGAAGATCGACTTGACCGTCGCCTTCGTCGTGAGCTTCGCGTGGGTCGGCAGCGGGCGCAGGAGCTCGGTGTACTGCTCGCCGTGGAGGATGCGGTCGAGACCGAACTTGAGGCCCGGCGCT
This sequence comes from Kofleriaceae bacterium, assembly GCA_043759355.1. Lineage (GTDB taxonomy): Bacteria > Myxococcota_A > Polyangia > Haliangiales > Haliangiaceae > JABFXX01. The sequence goes on along the minus strand of JAYVLQ010000176.1, from coordinate 18,875 downwards.
TCGAGCCCGGCCTTGGCCTGGTTGAACACCGTGTTGATCGCCGGGATGACGCCGAAGCTCGGCAGCACCTTCATGCCCTTGCCGCTCATCTCGTAGACGAGCGCGAGGTCGGCCTCGTTGTTCGGGTCGCGCGCCGCGCCCACACCGAGAGCGTAGAGCGCGACATCGCGCTCGTCGTACGAGCTCTGCTGCTCGGGATACTGGTAGCCGAGCGCGGCATCGACATCGATGAACTGGTTGCCACCCTTGCTCGGGCCGGCCTCGACGTTCGCCATGATCGGCTGCATCGATTCGGCGACTCCGCCGGGGTGCTCGCCGTCTTTGAAGTCGCTGATCTGCTTCCACGCCGCGTCGACATCGTCGGGCGAGATATCGCGACCGAGGCGAAAGGTTTTACCCTTCGCGCGCTCCCAGCGCAGCTTTGCGTAGAACCCACCGCCGACCTCGTAGAGGCCGCCGGTGTCCTCGGTGCCCTCGTGTGCGAGCTTCGCGACGAGCGCCGAGACGTACTCGGGCTTCAAGGCGTCGAGCAGCTCCTTGGGCAACACGGTCTCGGTCATCCGCGAGCCCGCGATCGGCGCGATCGTGTTGACCACGATGTTGCGCTTGCGACCCTCGGCCGCGAGCGTCTGGGTGAGCCCGTGGATGCCGAGCTTGGCCATCGAGTAGTTCGCCTGGCCGAAGTTGCCGTAGATGCCGGCAGCCGACGACGTGTTGATGATACGGCCGTAGCCGGCATCACGCATGTAATTCCAGGCGGCATGGGTGACCTTGAATGTGCCGAGGACATGGACCTTGTAGACGAGGTCCCAATCGGTCTGACTCATCTTCTGGAACGAGACATCCCGCAGGATGCCGGCGTTGTTGACCACGATGTCGATCTTGCCCCACGTGTCGATCGCGGTCTTCACGATCTGATCGCCGTCCTCGACGGAGTTGTAGTTGGCGACGGCTTCTCCGCCCTTCTCTGTGATCTCGGCGACCACCTTGTCGGCAGCCGTGCCGGATTTACCTTCGCCAGTGAAGCTGCCGCCGAGGTCGTTGACGACCACCTTGGCGCCGCGCGACGCGAGCAGGAGTGCGTGGGAACGGCCCAGGCCGCCACCGGCGCCGGTCACGATCGCTACTTTGCCATCGAATCGTAGATCACTCATTTCGCCACCTTCGTAGATCGTCGCTTGGGGGTTGTTGCTGCGTTGGTCAACACCGTCGGAAACAGTGCCTTGAAATCTTCGACGAGCAGATCGAGATGCGCGCCATCTTTGTGGAGCTCGGCGGTCATCGCCGCGCCGATCATGAACTGGAGCGTGAAGTCGATCGCGCGCTCGATGCCGGGGTGATCCGCGACATCCTTGCCGAACAGCTTCCGCGCCTGCGCGACGATGCGATCGCGCAGTGAAATCTCGGCAGCGACCAGCACCGGGCGCAACTCCGGATCGGTCCGCGCCGCGGTGCGCAATTCCATCGCGACCTGGAAGAACGTGCCCGAGAAGCACTGCCACAAGAGCTCGAGCACGGCATCGGTGCGCGATCGCCCGTCGGGGAGCTGGGCGGCGAGCACCTCGAGCTCCGCGGCACGCATCTCGGCGAGGTGATCGACGGCGGCGACGAGGAGCTCGGCCTTCGAGGGAAAATGATGGAGTAGCGCGCCGCGCGAAGCCGATGCCCGGCGCTGCACTTCGAGGGTGGTCGTCCGCGCGAAGCCGACCTCGATCAAGCTCTCGACGGTCGCATCGAGGAGTGCTCGTCGGGTTCCGTCCCGGCGCTCCTGTTGCGTACGAGGGCCACGGACGGGCAGAGGCATCCCGGGCAGTTTACGCCCCAGAAACAGTCAGTCAAGACGGTTTGTATTATTAGCCGCGGCGTTGCTCCGACGGAGACGACACGGCGAGGCGCTCGAGGTTTGGCAGCGATCCGCGTGCTGCCGCGAGCCGACGCGCTCATTTCATCAATCATCTCGCCGCGTGTCGGATCCCGGACTGCTGCAGGCACAAAACCACGAGCAAGCCGTCGAGCGGCCAAGAGTCTCGTCCGCGTAACACGATAGTCGCGTCGATCAGCGCCATCCCCGTACAGCTCTCCACCTGCGCAAGCTCCCGCGCGATCGACCTTATCGTACGCGCGCGCCGAACGCGTCAGGCCTTCGCGATGCGCCACGGCTTCGGAAACCACGCCCAGTGGTTGTTGACGTAGATCAGGCCATCGAATGCCGTACCCGTATCTTCACCGGGCTTGACGTACTTCCAGCGATAGATCGTGAGGCCCGGCTTGAACGCGTCCTTCACCTTCTCGTAGCCGCCCGGGAAGTCGTTCTTGACGGCCGGCGTCCACGCCTTCAGATCCTCGGTGGTCGCTTTGGACAACTTGAGCTCGGTGTTCGCCGGATCGGCAGCGATCACGGATTTCGGATCGCTCCACAATTTATCGTAGCCCTGCTCGGCCTTGGTCACGAAGTCATCCGTGAACACGGCCTTGTAGTCCGTCGAGGTCGGGCGCAGCGCCTTGGTCATGCCGGCCGCATCCGCCGACGTGCGCAGGTCGGTCAGCAGATGCTTGGCGCCATCTTCGGTTCCGGGATACTTCGATGTGGCTTCGGCACCACCGCCTTTGTTCGAGCATGCAACGAGCGCGATCAGCGCGATGAGAACGAGGCGTCTAGTCATTGTCCGAGCCTACCGCTTCAGGATGCAGCGTGTATTGTCCGACCGCCCATGGGCGACGTGTACACACCCGGCTTGACCGTCACGCGCGATGCGGTGGTCAGCAACTAGCGGAGGTTGCCGCTCGTCGGCACCGTCGTCGGCGCGGTCGGCGCGGTCGGCGCGCAGGTCAAAGCCGCGGTGGTCGTCGCGCGGACCGAGCTGCCTGCCGGGCATGCTTGTCGGCTGTTCCATGGTCTTCGAGTACTTCAGTCCGCACCGTCCGCACCGTCCGCACCGTCCGCGGCAACTTCGTGAGCCCCGCCGACGCCGCGCACATCCATGGCGAGCTGGCCGCGATCGTCTTGGCCGTGATCATCGTCGCTGGAATCTGGTTCTGGGAGCGCCGTCGAGCTGGCATCGCGACCCCCGACGAGGCAAGCTGAGCGCGCATGCCTAGCTGGGCTACCGCTTCGCTCGTCGGACTAGGGGCCGTGCTCCTCGTCTGGTTCGCCACGTACATCGCGCGGATGCCGTACGAGGTCCGGATCGCGTTCCGCTACCTCTATGGTGGGAGCAAGGACCGCACGATGATCGTCGCGGCGATCGTCTCGGCGGTGGTCGCGCTGATCGGCGTCGTGCTGATGGTGAGCTCGAGCGCGACCGGTTCGATCGGCGTGGGGCTCCTCATGCTCGGCCTGTTCGCGGCGTCCGTGTGCACGCTCCTCGCGACATTTTCGGTGTTCACGAGCGTGTCAGTACTCGGCGTCGTGCTCGGCGTCGCGGCGCTCACGATCGTGCTCGCGGTGACCACCGGCTTCCAGCAGCAGTTCCGCGACAAGGTCCTCGGCGTCAACGCGCACGTCATCGTGCTGAAGTCGCAAGCCACGTTCGCCGAGTATCGCGACGTGATGGAGACCGCGAAGAACATCGATCCGGACGTCCTCGCGGTCCAGCCGTTCATCTTTGCCGAGATGCTCGTGACGCGCGGTAAGGGCGAGCTCTCGGGCGTCGCCGTCAAGGGCATCGATCCGAAGCTAGTGCGCGGCGTCCTCGACCTCGAGAGCCACATGATCGAGCAAGTGCCGGGTGGCGCGATCGACGCACTCGGCATCGTCCCCAAGGAAGGCGAGCTGCCTCCGATCATCATGGGCAAGGAGCTCGCTCACAAGCTCAAGGCCAAGCTTGGCGACGAAGTCACGATCGTGGTGCCGCTCTCGAACATCGACTTCGATACGTGGCGCGCGAAGTCCTCTGCACCGCGCACGCGCAAGTTCCACGTCGTCGGCATCTTCTATAGCGGCTTCGACGAGTACGACCGTCGCCTCATGTACACCGCGCTCCACGATACTCAAGAGCTCGTCGGTCGCGGCGATCAAGTGATGGGCGTGGAGATGAAAGTGAAGGATGTCGATCGCGCGGAAAAGATCGCAGCGCATCTCGAGAAGGCACTCGGCGGTCCGCCGTACCAGGTTCAAGATTGGTACGAGCTCAACCACAACCTGTTCACCGCGCTGAACTTTCAGAAGCTCGCACTCGTCATCATCCTCACGCTCATCATCATCGTGGCGACCGTGAACATGGTCTCCGCGCTGACCATGATGGTCACCGACAAGACCCGCGAGATCGCGATCCTCAAATCGATGGGCTCGACCTCTGCGGGCGTGTCGCGCGTGTTCCTCGTGCTCGGGCTCGCGATCGGTGGGGTCGGCACGATCCTCGGCGTCGGCCTCGGCCTCACGGCGTGCTACGCGGTGAGCGCGTACGGCTACCACCTCGACCCGAAGGTCTATTTGATCGATCGCCTGCCCATCGACGTTCGGTTCCTCGAAGTGCTGCTGGTCGCCGGCATCACGATCGTCATCAGCTTGGTCGCGACGCTGTTTCCATCGCAGGGTGCCGCCGCGCTCACGCCGGTGGAGGGCCTGCGGTACGATTAGTGAAACTTGAGTTGCTCTTGCGCAACTCTTATGTCGAAAAGTCAAACTATAGGAGATCTACACTCGTTAGATTTCAGATGGTTACCTTGTCCTACATTGGTCCCGCTCTTGTAATAGGGGAGCAGTACGATGCGCAAACTCAACTCGCTTCTCACGGTTCTCGTTCTCGCTTTCGCCACGACCGCTGCGGTCGGCTGCGCCACCACCGGGCAAGATGACGTCTCCGATACAGACTCGAGCTCGACCGCCGCTGGCAAGTTCGACCTCTGGCAGTCGACCGATGGTTGGCATTTCCACCTCAAATCGGGCAACGGCGCGATCCTCCTGACCTCGGAGGCGTACACGAGCCGCACCGGCGCGCTCAACGGCGTGCTCGCGGTCGAGAACAACGGCGTCGATAACGTGCAGTACAAGGTTGTCCAGGGCGCGAGCGGCGGCTACCTGCTCCACCTCGTCGCGGGCAACAACGAGATCATCTCGTTCTCGCAGGTCTACTCGGGCAAGTCGAACGCGACCCGCGCGATCACCTCGTGCGTCAAGGCCGTGACGACGTACCTCGACAACCAAGAAGCCAACACGACCGGCGCGCGCGTCCAGGTCGAAGCGGGCTCGACCAACCAGTTCCGCTTCAACGTGTTCGCGCAGAACGGCCAAGTCGTCCTCTCGTCCGAGTCGTACACCACGGCCGCCGCGGCCTGGAACGGCGCGTTCGCCGTCCAAGACGCCGCGACGACCGCCACGAACTTCGCGGTCCTCACGGCAACCGACGGCCGCTTCTACTTCACGCTGACGGCCGACAACGGCCAGCTCGTCGGCGTCAGCCAGATGTACACCACGAAGTCGGCCGCGACCTCGGGCGTCACGTCGGTGCAGGCAACGCTCGCGAAGATTTCGGTCCTCTAAGCAAGCTTGAAATTGCGCGGGCCCGAGCTGACCTCGAAAGTCAGCCCGGGTTTTCGCGTTTCGGCGCTGTGCACAGCGATCTGGGTTCGAACATCCCGTGTAACGTCATGGCATGAGTGATGACCTTTCGAAGCAGGTGGAGACGCCAGTGGTGGACCAGGAGCTGGCCTCGCTCAAGACAAAAGCGAGTGTGCTGCAGGTGCTCTATTTTGCTCTATTCGCCCTGAGCTTGGTGCTGATCATCTACAACCGGACTGCTCGTGCGAGCTCGGATATGCACATGCTGTGGGCGTTCGCGCTCGGCGCGGCCGTGCTCGTGCGATTGGTCCGCTCGCACTTCGTGAACAAGTACAACGCACGCCTGAATGGCGGGCGCCCCGCGCCGATGATCTGAGCCGATGATCTGAGCCGAGGATCGGTCGAGTAAGCGGCAACCGAACCAAGACCAACTGGATCATCGTCCGAACGATCTCATCCGAGACACTCGATTCCGATCAGGTGGCGTGTGTGACGGGCGCTGGCACTAGTTCGATCTCACCGTGCGACCGAGGTGAAGGCCGCGGCGTTTGAGCAAGCGATACATCGTGACCTTGTTGATGCCGGCGGCCCGCGCGGCGACCTCGACATTGCCCGCGTGTTTCGCGAGGAGCTCGGTGAGGTACTGGCGCTCGAGCGGATCGAGCCACTTCTCGCGCGCTTCGTCGAGCGTGGGCTGTGCTTGCGGCGCACGCACGTTCGCGATCGAGTTGCGCGAGCTGGTCTCGAGCAGTGGGCGCGGCAGATCCTCGACGCGCAACTCGTCACCGGTGTTGAGGATCACGGCGTGCTCGATCGTGTTCTTGAGCTCGCGCACATTGCCGGGGAAATCGTACGCGTTGAGCCGCGAGAGCACGTCGGGGCCCAAGCGCGGCGCGCGCTTGCCATGCGAGCTCGCGGACTGCTCGAGGAACACGTTCGCTATCACCTCGAGGTTGTCCTTGTACGAGCGCAACGGCGGCAGATCGAGCGTCATCACGCTGAGCCGGTAGAACAAGTCGTCGCGGAAGGCACCGGTCGTTGCCATCGCTTCGAGATCGCGGTTGGTCGCGCAGATCAGGCGAACGTCGACGCGGTCGGGCGGATCGTTCGAGCCCAGGGGCTGGACTTCACCTTGTTCGACGGCGCGCAGCACCTTGGCTTGGAGCATGACGGGGAGCTCGCCGACCTCGTCGAGAAACAGCGTGCCGCCATTTGCCTTCTGGAACTCGCCAACCTTGTGAAAGCTCGCACCGGTGAACGCGCCCTTGACGTGACCGAACAGGATCGATTCGAGCAGGGTCTCGGGAATCGCGGCGCAGTTGACCGTGACGTACGGTTTCTCGGCGCGGCGGCTGTTCCAGTGGATCGCGCGTGCGACGAGATCCTTGCCGGTGCCTGATTCACCGCGGATCAGGATCGGAGCGTTCGTCGGCGCGGCGAGCTCGAGCTTTCGCTCGACCTCGTGCCACGCCGGCGACAGGCCCTTGATCATCAGCGGCCGTCCAGTCGCGGCGCGCGACAGCTTGTCGACTTGCGCGCGGCGCAGCAGTGGCGCTGCGATATCCGCGATCTTCGTCGTCGTCGCGAGCGTCGCGGCGGTGATGCCACGCGGCTCGCGTGACGATACGGTGAGTACGCCGATCGCGCGACGCTGGTAGCGAATCGGCGCGGCGCCGATGCTGCCGACATCAATCAGATAGCGCGTGTAGAGCGGATCGCGCGAGGTATCCGACGACAGGTACGGCTCGTCGGTCTCGTAGACATGGAGCGCCACACCTGCACGCTCGCCACCCTCTTTGCGGACCACGCGCGGCAAGGTGACGGTGAGCCCGCCGACGACGTGATGGACGAGCGCGAGCCCGCCCGCTTGTTTGTCCCAGACAAACAGGGCGCCGTGCTCGGCACCGGTCTCTTCGAGCGCGATCGCGACGAGCTCGGCTTCGATCGTGCCCGGCTTGGCGGCATGCAGCCGATCTTCGATCTCGTTTGGTTTCACCCGTCGACCAACGACCGCAGGCGCGGCGTGATTTCTTGTACGTAGTTCGAGCCTTTGACCGAACCCTGGATCTGCTTGCCGGTCGCTCGACCATCCACACCGGGCAACGCGAACAGCGGAACGAGGTCGTACTTGTACCCCGCGCGCGCGAGTGCTTCATTGTCGCGATCGGCATCGAACACGAGCATCCGGATATCTCCAAACGCCTGATCGAGGATGCCCGCTTTCGCGGCCTCATGGAACTTCACGCACGGCTCGCACCAAGTCGCGCCGAGATAGACCAACAGGTGCTTGTGGTCACTGCTCGCACGCGCGACTTCCTTCGCGATCAGCGGCGCGACATCCGCGGTCCTGGGCGCGTCGATCAACTCGAGCTTGCCGGGTGGCGTGGCGGGCTTGGCTTGCTGACAGGAGGCGAGTGCGAAGACGAATAGCCACTTCATTTGCGTAATCCTAGCCGCTGAGCGAGCTGTGCGGCAGCGGGCACATTGGGATCGATCGACAGCGCGATGGCGAGGTGCCAGCGAGCCGAATCCGCGTCGCCGCCGGCCGCGCACAGCAGGGCGAGTGCAACGAGGGCGTGTGGCCAGGGTCTGCACCCGACCAGGTAGCCCTCGACAGCCTTGCGCTCGAGGATCGCCATCTCCTTGGGATCGCGTCCCGAGGCAACCTGGACCCGGAATCTCACCCACGCGAGAGTCGCTTCGTAGTCGGGGTGGCCCGCGTGAAGGCGTGCGGCCTTCGCGAAGTGCCCCATCGCTTTGTGCGCATCACCTTCGCCAAGCGCGGCCTGGCCCACGATGAACGCCGCTGCCGCCGCTTGCGAGTCGCGCGTGTCGATCGCCCACTCGGTGCGCAGCGTCGCGAGGTTCTGGCGCAAGTAATCGGTGTAGCGGCCGCGATGCGCGTCGTCGACGAGCACGGTGCGTGCCTTCTCGATCAAGTCCCAGGTCGGCTTGATGTGGTTGACGAGCTCGGCGAGATCGTAGCGCTGCAGCGCCTGCGGCGAGTAGCGCGAACCGAGCAAGCGATACGAGGCCTCGATCTCGGGATACTCCGCGAGTGGCGTGATCTCGAGGACATCGAAGTAGGTCGATCGTTCGAGCCGGACCACGCGTGCGCGTAGGTGCTTGCGGATCTCGTCGAGCGAGCGCCGCGCGGGCGTTAACGGGTCGTGAACCTCGGGCGTCACGACGATCGCGCCGAGCGAGGCGAGCATCCAGAGCAGCTTTGCGGTCTTGCCAGGATCGAGAGGGCCGGTTTTGACGAGCGTCTGGACCGTCTTGGTGCCATCGGCGTGCGCGATCGTCTCGAGCTCGGGCACGGTGAGGATGCGCTCCTGATAGAGCTGCTCGAGCAGCAGCGTCGGCGTCGCGTAGTGCTGGACGTGCCAGCGCAGCGACGAGCGCGCGACCTCGATGTCGACGTTACGCGCGTGGAGCAGCGTGGCGGGCCACTGTTCGATCGAGTTCTCGATCGGCGGCAAGCACAGCGCGGCGCGCATTACCGCCCACCGCATGCCGGTCGCGAGGCGAAGCTTCGCGGCTTCGGCGATGGCGGCCGTGAGCGTCGTGGTCTTCGCGCTGGTCGAGAGCAGTGTCACGCGCGCGCCCGGCGCGTACGCGCGCGCGTCGTTCGAGTTGCCGATCGCGACCACGCCCGGCACGGTCATATGATGGCGCCACGCGTTCGCGACGTCGGCAAGTCGCGCACCGAGATAGTCAGCATCGAGTAGCACGACCTCGCAGATCGGCGCTCCGGAGGGCCCGTCGGTCTGCGAGGCATCCCACTTCGCGGACACCCCGGCGCGATGGAGGGCCTCTTCGAGCTGCACCCCCGATCCGACGTCTGCGACCGCGATCAGAACGTGCACATTTAAATCGTATCAGACCGCCAGTAACTGCACTAAATCGCTACAAACCTCGTCGGTGGCAGCGCGCGCGGCAGAGACCGCGCCGGCCAGCGACAGGTACCCGTGGACGAGCGAGGGGGACCTGCGGTGGCGAACCGGTGTCCCGGCGGCTCGCAGGCGCTCCGCCCACATATCGCCCTCGTCGACGAGCGGATCGTAGCCCGCCGTCGCGACGATCGCGGGCGCCGAGCCCTCGAGGTCCGCCCAGAACCAGGGCGAGGCATCTTCCCGGCTGTCCTCGTCGTGCATGTAGTGGTTGATCATCCAGTGAACGATCGACCTGGTGAGCAGGTAGCCCATGCCGAGCCGATCGATCGACGGCGACACCAATCGCAGATCGACGACCGGATAGATCAAGCACTGGACGTCCGGCCTGCGGACTCCATGCGCGGGCGCCCAATGCTCGACATGCGCCGCGAGAAAGCCGCCGAAGCTATCGCCCGCCACGGCGACGTTCGCGCCGGGTGCAAGGCGAGCGACGAGGGCGGCGTACGCCGCGCACGCGTCGTCGATCGCAGCCGGATGCTTGTGCTCTGGACCGAGCCGATAGTCGACCGAGGCGACGGTGCACTTCGTCTGCTCGGCGATGTAGCGGGTCGTGGCGTCCGAGGCGTTGACCGAACCGATCACGCCGCCGCCACCGTGGAAGTAGACGATCCAGTGCGGACCTGCATCGTGCGGCACGAAGATCCTCACCGGCACTCCGCCAGCAGGCGCATCGATCACCTCGGCCATCGCGATCGGCTCGACCTCGAGCGGCGACATCCCTTGCTCGGCGTAGCGCCGCGCGGCTGCCGGCTCCATCGAATCGAGCGCCGGAAGCCTCGCGATCCGCTCGAACTCGAGCGCCGCGGCTACCTGTGGATCGAGCTCGCTATCGCGGCCGGCCTGGCGCTTGCGACCGACGAGCTTCACGAACCAGCCTGTCGCCATCGCGCCGCGTGCCGCAGCGCGCATCAATCGTTGTCGCACGCTGCGAGCTTAGCGCACGATCCGGAGGCGGACGCCCGGGCGCCGGCCTCTCGCTTCACGGCGGACCGCACCTGCTCTTGCCAACCCCGCGAATTCGCGAGATGACCGCCCGATGTTGAGCATCGATCTGAGCGGCAAACACGCGCTCGTCGCGGGTGTCGCTGACGACGTCGGCCTGGGTTTCGCGATCGCAAAAGCACTCGCAGAAGCGGGCGCTACCGTCTCGATTGCGGGCTGGCCGCCGGCCCTCGGCATCTTCAAGACGTTGCTCGCGCGCGGCACGTTCGACGAATCGATGAAGCTCGCCAGCGGCGGCAAGTTCGAGTTCGCGAAGGTCTACGCGCTCGATGCCGAATTCGACAAGATGGAAGATGTTCCGGCCGAGCTCCGCGATAGCCGGCGCTATCGCGACAACGGTGACTTCACGATCAGTGGCCTCGCAGCTCAGATCGCGGCGGCGGGCCCGATCGATATCGTCGTCCATTCGCTCGCGAACGGTAGCGAAGTGAAAAAGCCGATGCTCGAGACCTCGCGCAAGGGCTACCTCTCGGCGGTCTCGGCGTCGGCGTACTCGATGGTCTCGATGGTCCAGCACTTCGGCCCGGTGATGCGGCCGAACGGCGCGTTCGTGTCGCTCACGTACATGGCGAGCGAGCGCGTGATTCCGGGCTACGGCGGCGGGATGTCGTCGGCAAAAGCCGCCCTCGAGTCCGATACGCGAACCCTAGCGTTCGAAGCCGGTCGCAAGTGGGGCCACCGCGTCAACGTGATCTCGGCCGGTGCGTACGCGTCGCGCGCGGCCTCGGCGATCGGTTTCATCGATCAGATGGTCGACTATGCCAAGCGCAACGCGCCGCTAACCGAAGCGATCACCGCGCGCGAAGTCGGCACGACCGCGGCGTTCTTGTGCAGCCCCCTCGCGAGCGGTATCACGGGTGCGACCGTGTTCGTCGACAAGGGCATGAACGCGATGGGCATCGCGGTCGACCGTGAGGGCGCCAAGACCTGAGTCACTCGGTTGTCGCGTAGGGTCACGTTTCCGATCGAGTGGCATTGTCAGGATAAGTGCATGTTCATCGTTCCTTCCACGATCGCGAGTGCAGTCAGGTTCCCGATGGGCTTCCGCGTAGGTGCGATCGGGCCCCGGCCCGTCGTGCAACTCGAGCTCTACGAGTTCGAGGCGTGCCCGTTTTGCCGCAAGGTGCGCGAGGCCCTGACGATGCTCGATCTCGAGGTGCTCGTGAAACCGTCACCGCATGGTGGAGAGCGGTTCCGACCCGCAGGTGTCGCGCTCGGCGGCAAGGAGCAGTTTCCTCTGCTCGTCGACAAGAACCAGAAGAGCCAGGCCGCGGTGCTGTACGAGTCGGACGCGATCATCGCGCACCTTTACCGATTCTATGGGACCGGGCCTGTCCCGCTCGGGCTCCGGCTGGGGCCGATCACGACGGCGAGCTCGAGCTTGGCCTCGCTCGTTCGCGCTGGACATGGCAGGAGCGCACGGCCGAGCAAGGCGCCCGCAGCGCCGCTCGAGCTGTGGTCGTTCGAGGGCTCGCCATACTCGCGCCGCGTGCGCGAGGTGCTGTGCGAGCTCGAGCTTCCGTACGTCCTCCATAACGTGGGCCGCAAGAGCCCGAGCCGGCCCGCACTGCGCGAGCGCGCCGGCAAAGTCCAGGTTCCGTATCTCGAAGATCCGAACACGGAGAGCACGATGTTCGAGTCACGGGATATCGTGCGCTATCTCCGATCGACGTACGCCTCATGAATAGATCCTCCGCTCGCGTCATCGCCGATCTCGAAGAGCTCGCTGCACTCACCTCCGACGAGCGCGGCGCGCAACGCGTCGCGTGGGGACCGATCTGGCGCAAGACCCGCGCGTGGTTCACCGGCAAGCTTGCCGAGCTCGGCATCACGCCAGAGCGCGACGGTGCGGGCAATCTGTGGGCGACGGTGAAGGGTGCGTCGTCCAAGAGCCTGGTGCTCGGCAGCCACCTCGATTCGGTGCCAGGCGGCGGTTGGCTCGACGGCTGTCTAGGCGTTCTGGCCGGGCTCGAAGCGCTGCGCGTGGTGATGGAGCGCGGCATCCCAGCGCTCACGATCCACCTCGTCGATTGGGCCGATGAAGAAGGTGCGCGGTTCGGGCGCAGCCTGACGGGTTCGGCAGCGTCGGCAGGGGCGCTCGATGCGAAGGGCGAGCTCGCGCACCTCGTCGATCGAGCTGGCGTGAAGCTCCCCGACGCGCTCGCCGAGAACGGCATCACGCTCGCCGGCATGATGACTGCCGAGAAGTACTTCCGGAAGCTCGGTGCGGTCGCGTACCTCGAGCTTCACATCGAACAGGGTCCGGTCCTGCAAGAGATCGGTAAGCCGGTCGGTGTCGTGCTCGGGACGATGGGCGTCGAGCGCTACAACCTGAAGTTCGTCGGGCAGGCCGCACATTCGGGCGCGGCCCCGATCCACTTGCGCAAGGACGCCTTCCTCGCGGCCGCGGAGTTCGCGCTCGCGTGTCGCGCGATCAGCATCAAGTATTCCGGCAAGACACCGCGCACGCGTGTCGTCGCGACCTGTGGCGTGGTGAAGGTCGAACCGAACTTCGTCACCGCGGTGCCTGGCTCGACCGAGATCTCGATCGATCTGCGCGCGCTCGATGGCAAGGTGCTCGCGAAGATGCTCGCCGGCGCGAAGGCCGCCGCGAAGTTAGCCGCGAAGAAGCATCTCTCCGAGGTCAGCTGGAGCCCGCTGATCAGCATCACGCCACGTCCGTTCGACAAGACCCTGATGGGGTTCGTGCGCGACGCGGTCAAGGAGGTCTCGGGCAGTGCGCCGGAGCTCCCGTCCGGGCCGCTCCACGATGCGGCCGAGATGGCAGCGATCGTGCCGACCGCGATGGTGTTTGCGATGTCGAGCCCGGGCGTGTCCCACACCCGGATCGAAGACACGCCGAAGCCCGCGCTCGACAAATCGATTCGCGCGTTCTTGATCACCGTCGATCGCACGCTCGCGTATTACGGCGCCACCAAGCATGAGCGCGGATCGCCTTCTCGGCGACGTACGGTGTGAAACTTTCTGCGCTGCGGCCCCCTCGCGTGCCTCGCGAGCCATCCTCGAATAGCAGCCTCGGCGCTCGGGCCGGACCCGAACCTACGGCTTTTTACGCGCGAGCTGATCAGCCGGAATGAGCGCGGGCGGCTTCTTCGGCGACAGCGCGATCGGATCGAGCTCGGTCGTGCCGCAGATGAAGCAGGCGCCGTTCAAGATGATGTCGTGCAGGCAGTCGCTGCAGGCGGTGCAGCGGCCTTCGCGGCGATCGGTGTGCGGGCAGTCGACTGCGGTCACTTGGCTGCCAACGTAGCGCGAATGCGATCGGCGAGCCCGGAGTGGCGGAGGGCGACGCGGGCTGCGCCTTTGATGATGGCAGCGCGGGTGCCGCAGAGGACGACGGAGTAGCGAGCGCGGGTGATGCCGGTGTAGAGGAGCTCGCGGGTGACGAGAGGGAGGTCGTCCTCGGGGAGCATGATCGCGACGGCTTCGAGCTCGCTGCCTTGGCTTTTGTGGATGGTGAGGGCCCACGCGAGCTCGAGGCGATCGCGGAGGGCTTCGATCGCGAACGGGACGAGCCGGGTGCCGATGCGGAAGATGGCGCGGTAGCGATGATGGCCGGTGCCTTCGTCGGCGCGGATGATCATGCCTTGGTCCCCGTTGTAGAGGCCGCGTTGGTAGTCATTCGCGGTGATCATGACGGGCTCGCCAGGGACGAATTCGGGTTTGCCGGCCACGGTCATGTTGTCGAGCGCGAGCTCGTGGAGGTGAGCGTTGAGGGCGCGGGCGCCGGTCGGCAGGCCGCGGGTTGCGGTGAGGATGCGGGCGCGACCGATCTGATGCCAGAGGTCGTCGAGGGCAGCGGCCTGGTCGGGGACGATGGTGCCGTCGATAAATTCGAACACGGTGTCGTTCGCGATCGCTTGAGCCTTGGGGCCACCGAAGTGGTGCCAGACGGTCGCGGTGGTCTGGCGCGCGACCTCGGCGCCGCGGGCGGCGTCGACCCATTCGACACCGGAGAAGGTCAGCGTGCCGGGTGTGCGCGGCGCGGCGAGAGGGGATTTCGCGGTGAAGAGGGCGGCGCCTTCACCGCGATGGATCGCTTGGGCGGCTTCGAGGACCTGGCGACCACGCGGGTCGGCGGCGTCCATGCGATGGCTGTGGTGGAGCGTCGCGATGCGCGCGTGCGCGGCGCCTTCGGGATCGGCGAGGTCAGCGAGGATCCGGCCGGCATCGACGGCGGGGAGCTGGTGGGCGTCGCCGATCAGGACGAGAGGCGCGGAGGCAGGCAGGGCGTCGAGGAGAGCGTCGACAAGCTCGAGATCGATCATCGAGGCTTCGTCGACGATCAGGGCACCGATCGGGAGGGGGCTGCGCGCGTGGTGGGCGAAGCCGTGGCCGCGATAGCCGAGGAGGCGGTGCAGAGTTTGGGCGATGGGGGCTTGGACGCCTTCACCGAGCTCGCGTGCGATGACTTCGCTCAGGCGATTGGCGGCTTTGCCGGTGGGCGCGGCGAGCGCGATTTCGGTAATGCCCATGCGCTGGAAACCGCGCACGATCGCGGCGGCGACGAGGGTCTTGCCGGTGCCGGGACCGCCAGTGACGACGGCGAGCTTGCCGCTGATCGCGAGCTCGACGGCACGGCGCTGTTCCTCGGTGAGCCTGGGCTCGATGGTCGCGTCGATGACAGGCATGACCAGCGCCTTCTTGCCGGTCGCCGCCGCGAGGAAGCGCAGGTTGTCGGGCGCGGCACTCGGTGCGACATAGCTCAGTCGCTCGGCGAGGCGTACGGCGACCCGCCCTTCGAGGTAGCGCGCGCGCTCGGTGTAGAGGCACTTGTCATCGACGATCAGCGGAAGCCGCGCGTCGCCCGTGCCGATCACGGAGTTGAAGCTCGGAGCGGCGGTGAGCGACGAGATCCGCTTGAGGATGCGCGTAGCATCGCCATCGTGGCCAGCGATGTGAAGGATCTCGCCGACGAGCTGGCGGAGCTGGCCTTTGGGCGCCGGATCGAGTGGCAGGCGGCTCGAGCCTTGGCGCTGCGCGATCATGAGCGCGAGCACCAGGATGCCGAGCGCTTCGGGATCGGAACCACCGAACCATTTGTCGGCTGCAACGATCTCTTCAGCGAGGTAGAGGCCTTCGTCGCCGAGGTCACAGGCGCGCGCGCCGAGCCCGAGACGGCGAAACACCGCATCTTGTTCGGTACCTTCGAAGCGGGCGCGCAAGGTGCCGCGAGGATGCAGAGCACTCATGAGGCCTCCGTCCGGAGCTGTGCGAGCCAGCTCGTCCAATCGGCGAGCTTGCTGTCGTCGACGGGCATCGCGACGACCACTCCGTAGCGAATGAAGGCGAACAACATGCCTGCAACCTGCCGCGCCCCGCGCATACGCTCCGCCGCAAGGGCGTACAGGCGCTGCTGGATCGCGTAGTGCGAACGCGCGTGATCCGCAGCCGAGTACACTGGATCACCGGGGAGCATGTCGCTCTTGTAGTCGAGCACCCAGAGCTGGTCGTCCCAGGCGACGAGCGCATCGATGTAGCCCTTGACCAGGCCGCGCGTGGTCACGCCAGGGATGGGATAGACAAATTCCACTTCGCGCGCGAACGCCGTGGCGTCGACGAGCGCGGGTAGCGCGTCTCTGCCGACCACAGCGAGTGGTTCGGTCAGCGTGCGATGAACGATCCGCGCCGCGTGCGCGTGGAACATCGGTGGGATGCCACGCTCGCGCGCACAGCTCTCGATCATCTCGACCACGCTCGGCTCCGCGGCCCATGCGAGCAGCGGCAGCTTCTTCGCGAGCGCGAGGTCAGCTTGCTCGAGCAGATCGTGCAGCAAGAGGCCGCTATCGATCCCGGGAGGGAGCTCGTCGAGCTCGACGATGAGATGACTCACGGGCTCGGCATCGAACTCGGCTGGATCGATCGCGACGGACAGCTCGCCCGGCTCGATCGCCGCTGCATCGAGCTCCTTGCCCAGACGCGTGTAGGACAGCATCGCGAGCCCGGCGCGCGCACCGTGGATCGGCACGATCTCCGACACCACCGGCGGCACCGGAGGCTCGAACCCTGCGAGTGCGTCATCGGGTGCATCGGGCGCGGGCGGGGTGCCGAGCGCGACATCTCGGAGCTCGAACAGCGCGTCCTTGCGCAGCGCGAGCGGTGCCATGCAGCGCTGGATCGACCAGTACATCGAGCGCGCGTCGACCGCTTCATCGGGATAGCGCGGCAAATACATCCGCACCTTCGCACGTGTGAGCGCGACGTAGGCGAGACGTTGGTTCTCGGCATCGGCATCGACGACGAGCTGCTTCTGGATCGACTCGTCTTGCGGACCGACGACAAGCCTTCGCCCCGATGCTTCACGCACCGTGTGCACCGACGACGCGCGTGGTGGACTCGCGGCGCCGTACAAGAACACGTACGGCGCCTCGAGGCCCTTCGCCTTGTGCACGGTCAGGATCCGTACTGCATCGCTATCGGTCTCGGCGCGCTGGACATCGCGATCATCGGGCAGCTCGCTGCCATCGGTGATCCAGCGCCGCAGCTGCGTGACGAGCTCGTGCAGATCGCAGCGTGCGCGCGCGACCTCTTCGAGCAACAGCTCGAGCAGGTGCCAGGTATTGATCACCGCGCGCTCGCCACCGCCGAGCACGAGTGCCCGCTCGGTGTAGCGACTGTCCTCGACCAGGCGACGGAATAGCGCTTCGTACGCGCGCCGGCTCGCGAGCGCAGCCCAGTCGAACAGCCGCGCGATCAACGGATGATGATCTGGCGCGTCGACCACGCGCATGAGATCGGCCCACGGCACGTCGAAGTAGCGTGTCCGCAACGCGCGCATGCGCGCCGAGCGATCGCGCGGTGCCGCGACCGCGGCCAGGACATCTGCGAGCTCGTGCGCCTCGCGGGTCTCGAACAATCGGTCGCCTTCGACGAGCGCACACGCCAGGCCGCGCGCCCGCAGTGCCTGCGCGACGCCGTCGCTGTCGCTATTGGTGCGGGTCAACACCATGCAGTGACCGAGCGTGAACGCGGGTTGTGACCCGCGGCTCGTCCACAGTGGTGGCGTATGGCGCAGGGCCTCGATCTCGAGTCCAATCGCCATCGCGAGCGCCTGGCGGCTCTCTTCGCGCCGACCTTGCCCGGTCAACTGGAACACCGTGATCGGCGGCCGCGAGCCACTCATCTTGATCTCGCCGGTCGCCGAGACTGGATGGTCGTAGCGGATCGCCTGATCGAGAAGTGGCGAGATACCATCCGCGATCAAAATCTTGTTGAC
Organism: Kofleriaceae bacterium; assembly: GCA_043759355.1. Lineage (GTDB taxonomy): Bacteria > Myxococcota_A > Polyangia > Haliangiales > Haliangiaceae > JABFXX01. Next base: position 1,180 of record JAYVLQ010000176.1, on the reverse strand, counting down.
CGCTTCGACCATCGGCGCGGTCGAGCGCCGGTTGACGTCGAGGTCGACGCGCGTCGCGCCGTTCGCGACAAGCTCGTCGCGTGCGCCGATGTACGTCGCGACATCCGCACCCCGGAACCCGTAGATCGCCTGTTTCGGATCGCCGACGATCGTGAGGCCCTTCGCCGCATCGTCCATCCACACCGTGCGGAAGATGTCCCACTGCACCGGATCGGTGTCCTGGAACTCGTCGATCATCACCCATGGTGTGCGCTCGCGCAGCCGCTGGGCGAGCTCGCCACCGCGCGGCCCGTGCAGCGCCTCGCGCACGAGCGAGAGCATGTCGTTGTAGTCGAACATGCCGTGCTCGGCCTTGTCGCTGCTGATCCGCTCGAGCACTTGCGGCAGCATCACGGCCGCGACCACTTCGTCGAGCGAGGTCATCGCGAGCGCGCTTTTTAACACCATCGCGATCGGCGCGAGCTGCGGCACCTTGACGACGCGCGCGAGCAACTTGTCGCCGGGCTCGGTCTTCTTGTTCTTGCGGATCGCGTCGCACAGCGCGAACACGCTCGCGGCCGAACCATCCCATTCCTCGACGGCCTGGCCAATCTGCTCGACCCAGTTCGGCCCGTGGCGCTTGTCGTTGCCTTTGAACACGACCTTGTCGATCAGCGCCTCACGTGCTGCCGTCGTACCGAACACGGTGCGTAGGGCGAGCCCGAGCTGGGCGGCGGCATCCGGCGTGTACGCGATCCGTGGCGGCGCATCTTTGCGCGCACACGCGAGCAACAACGTGCGCAGCTTGTCGACAGTATCGCCACGCGTGAGATACGCGGCGAGCAGATCTCGATCGGGCGCGGTGTTCGCGAACTTCTCGCGCAGCAGCGCCGTGAATGCGGCATCGAACGCGACCTCGTCCGCGACCTGGGTCTGCTCGAACAGGCGCTGCGCTGCGAACGCATCCTCGACGAGCACGCGATAGCAAAAGCCGTGGATCGTGAAGATCGGCGCGTAGTCGAACGCGGTGACAGCGTCGCGCAGCCGCTTGCGTGCGGCGTCGTCGATTTCCCACGTGCTGTGCACATCGCTGGCCTCGCTGGCCTTGCTGGCCTCGCTGGCCTCGCTGGCCTCGCTGGCCTCGCTGGCCTCGCTGGCCTCGCTGGCCTCGCTGGCCTCGCTGGCCTCGCTGGCCTCGCTG
>JAYVLQ010000175.1:0-3839 GCA_043759355.1 Kofleriaceae bacterium | reverse complement strand
GCAGCAGGCGCTGAGCCAGATCCTCGGCGCCGGGATGACCGCGATCGGCGTGCTCGTGATGCTCGTCGTGATCTCGAAGCTGCTCGCAGTGATCGCGCTCGTCACGGTACCGCTGTCGCTCGTGATCACCGCGAAGATCGGCAAGCGCGCGCAGAAGGGCTTCATCGCGCAGTGGAAGCACGTCGGCGCGCTCAACGGTCAGATCGAAGAAGCCTTCACCGGGCACGCGCTCGTGAAGGTGTTCGGGCGACGCGCCCAGGTCGAGACCCGGTTCCGCGAGAAGAACGGCGAGCTATTCGATGCCGCGTTCAAGGCGCAGTTCATCTCGAGCATCATCATGCCGGCGATCAACTTCGTCGGAAATCTTAACTACGTCGCGATCGCCGTCGTCGGCGGCCTCCGCGTCGCCAGTGGCTCGATGACGCTCGGTGAAGTCCAGGCATTCATCCAGTACTCGCGCCAGTTCACCCAGCAGCTCAGCCAGCTCGCGCAGGTCTCGAACGTGCTGCAATCGGGGGTCGCGTCGGCCGAGCGCGTGTTCGAGCTCCTCGATAGCCCGGATCAATCGCCGGATCGCGAGACCTCCACGCTGCCGCCGACGAAGGGCGAGGTCCGGTTCGAGGATGTCTCGTTCCGCTACAAGCCCGAGGTCGCGCTGATCGAGGCCCTCTCGCTCGTCGCCAAGCCTGGTCAGACCGTCGCGATCGTCGGGCCGACCGGTGCGGGCAAGACCACGCTCGTGAACCTCTTGATGCGGTTCTACGATCTCGATGGCGGCAAGATCCTCCTCGACGGCACCGATGTCGCAGAGATTCCGCGCCGCGATCTGCGCTCGAAGATGGGCATGGTGCTGCAAGATACCTGGCTGTTCGGAGGCACGATCCGCGACAACATCATGTACGGCACGCAGGGCGCGACCGAGGAGGCGATGCGCGCGGCCGCCCAGGCAACCTACGTCGATCGCTTCGTGCGCGCGCTACCAGATGGCTACGACACCGTGATCGATGAAGAGAGCAGCAACCTCAGCGTTGGCGAGAAGCAGCTGATCACGATCGCGCGGGCGTTCCTCGCCGATCCATCGATCCTCATCCTCGACGAAGCGACATCCTCGGTCGATACCCGCACCGAGGTGCTCGTCCAGCGCGCGATGGCGACGCTGCGCGAGCGCCGCACGAGCTTCGTGATCGCGCACCGGCTCTCGACGATCCGCGATGCCGATATCATCCTCGTGATGGAGCACGGCAAGATCGTGGAGCAGGGCTCGCACGAGCAGCTGCTCGCGGCAGGCGGCGCATATCACGCGCTTTATCACGCGCAGTTCGCCGCGGACGATCGCGAGCTGGTGACCGCGTCGCGAAATCAGCTCGCGCCATAGCGTATGCTCGGAGGCCATGGGTGAGCGCGGCAACATCTACTTCGTCGATCAACATCGCGGCAAAGAACGCCTCGGGATGTACATGTACTCGCACTGGGGCGGGGCCGTCATTCCGAGCGTGGTCGAGGCCGCCCTGCGGCGCGGGCGCGAGCACTGGGGCGACTCGCAGTATCTCGCACGCATCGTGTTCTGCGAGCTCGTCAAAGATGATGTGATGGAGACCACCGGATACGGCCTTTCGACCCGGATCGGCGACAACGAGCACGCGATCGTGCGCGTCGACGATGTCGATCAGACCGTCGCGGTGTGTCAGCCCGGGACCGAGCAGGGTTCGGGCAAGCCGATCGGCTCGTGGTCCTACGAGGAATTCCTCAAGGTCGCCAAGCAGCTCGACCAAATGCTCGACGAGAGCGACGACAGCGACGACATCGGTGGCGACATCGAGGTGCCGGTCGCCAAGGCCAAAAAGGTCCAAAAGGTCAAGAAGGTCAAGAAGGCCAAAAAGGCCACACCGAAACCCAAGGTCGCATCGAAGAAGGCCAAGCCGATGGCCAAGCGTAAGGCCCGTTGATGTCGAGCGCCGAGATCAAACGGTTTCGCGAGATGTACGACACGTTCTCCGAGGCGTGGATCGGACGCGTCGAGGAAATCTACGCACCCGCGTTTCGCCTCCAGGATCCGTTTCACACGATCGTCGCGGACTACGCGAAGCTCCGCGCCTACTTCAAGCGCGCGCTGACCGCGCCTGCGTTCACTCAGTTCATCACCGAAGATGACGCGACGGGTGCCGATGGTACATACGTGCGCTGGCGCTGGGAGTTCAAGCTGCGTGCGAAGGATCAGCTGCGGATCGTTCCCGGCGTCACGCACATCCGATTCACCGGCACGCAGATCAGCTATCACCGTGATCTGTTCGACGCGGCCGAAGGCTTCTATGAAGCGTTACCCGTGCTCGGCGCCGCCCTGCGCGCCGTCAAGAAACGCATTCCTTAAGCGCGATCGAGCGTTCACGAGCGTTCACGAGCTGCGCGACCCGCAAGCCGGTGAAAGCCATGTATAGTCAAAGCCATGGCGGAATTGTCGGGGCCACTCCCCAGCCCCCAGCGGTTGCTCTCGATCATCGAGTTACAAAACGTGATCGCGGCGGCCGCGTTCAACACCGACGAGATCATGCGGCTCGTCGCGGAGCGCGCGATCGGTCTGGTCGGTGGCTCCGCCGCGACGGTCGAGCTGGTCGAAGGCGACGATGTCGTGTGCCGCGCTTCGGCCGGTCCCACGAACCAGATCGGCCTCCGCCGGTCCCAGAAGTCGACGCTCTCGGGCCGCTGCGTCGCCGAGCGCAAGCCAGTCAAGGCCGACGACGGTCGCGCGCTGTGCGTGCCGCTCATCCACGGCGAGCATGTCGTCGGCGTGCTCGCCACGACTCGCACGGCAGGCGCGTTTACGGATGAAGACACGGAGACCGTCCGGGTGCTCGCGAACATCATCGCGATCCCGCTCCATCGCACGCGCAGCTTTCCGCGCCCGCGCTACGACAATACCCACGACGCACTGACGGGCCTTTTGAATCGGCGCGCGTTCGAAGAGCGCGTCGGGGTCGAGGTTGCACGCCGCAACCGGTATCAGCAGTCGTTCAGCATGGCGGTCCTCGACCTCATCGGCTTCAACACCGCGAACGATCGCTTCGGCGAGGCCGGTGGTGACGAGCTGCTGCGCACGATCGGAACCATCTTGACGAACCACACGCGCGTCATGGATGCGTGCTTTCGCCTGGGCGGTGACGAGTTCGCCATCGTGATGCCGGGAACGGCACTCGACGGCGCCAAGATCGTCATCGAGCGCTGCCGTGCTCACATCCTCGAAGCGAACTTGCTCGAAGGCACCGTGAGCGCGAGCGTCGGTATCGTCGAGGCCGGTGAAGAGACGTACGAAGCGCTGGTCGGTCGCGCCGAAGATGCGTTGCGCGCTGACAAGACCGCGCGTCGCTGACAGATATTTCAGCGCGGCTGTCTGCAAAGCAACCGCACGTTGGGATGACCCGACCGGTATCGGCACGCCCGATGGCGCGAAGCTCGCCGCACCTGGCGGGCGGCCTGGCAACGGCACGAGCACGGGCAGCCGCACCATCGGCGGCGGCAGCGATACGACCGACACCGACTCGGGCTCGTCCGGTGGTTGCAACGCCGGTGGCGGCATGGTCGGTTCCGGGTCGCTGATCGTGATCGGCCTCGCGGCGATCGTCGTCGCGCTAGCCGCGGGTTAATCCGATTCGGAGTGGGCAGGGTCGCAGATTCTTTCGGAAAACCAACCGTTTTGAATCGTCGGCACCGCGGCGCTTGACTTCAAACCGTTGGGTCGCTAGAAATGCGTCCTGCCATTGCGGGAGTAACTCAGTGGTAGAGTGCAACCTTGCCAAGGTTGACGTCGAGAGTTCGAATCTCTTCTCCCGCTCCATAGTTAGACG
>JAYVLQ010000174.1:0-13298 GCA_043759355.1 Kofleriaceae bacterium | reverse complement strand
GCTTCGTTGGCTTCGTTGGCTTCGTTGGCTTCGTTGGCTTCGTTGGCTTCGTTGGCTTCGTTGGCTTCGTTGGCTTCGTTGGCTTCGTTGGCTTTGTTGGCTTTGTTGGCTTCGTTGGTGGGCTGCTTGGGATGTGGTTTTGTTACCGCGGCATCACTGCGCGAGCGGTTGAAGTCGCTCATCGCCGCGAGATCGTAGGGATTGACCACGGGCATCGAAGGCTGCGTCGTCGCGGCATCGACGTCGCGCGAGAGCGTCGCCGGGGGACGCAGCTCGGGCGCGCCTCCGAACAGCGTAGTGCCGAGGGCACGCTCGAGATCTGGTGGGGGGGCGTTGGGCGGCCGCGACATGGGTTGCACGGTTGGCGCGCGACGCGGCGACTGCACGGTCGGCGGCCGAAGCAGCTCGGGGGTCGGCGGAATCGTCGCGGCGCGCTTGCGGATCGCGGGTGCCGAGCTGTCGTTGCGTATGCGTGCTGGAGCAACGACTGACGAGAGTACGTCGAGATCCGGCGCCGCGATCACGAGTGCACGCACCGCCTCGGCCGCGAACTGATCCGATTCCTTGCTCGAGTCTGGAGCTGCAGAAGCCTTGCGATGGCGGCCCGTATCTTCGGAGCCGAGCGGCTGCATCACCATCTGATCGACGAAGTCGCCCGACGAGCGGCGGCTGTTCGGTTCGTTCGTCCGCTTGTTTGCGCGCGACCGGGTGTCGGCTTGTGCTTCGTCGCCATCGCTCGGGTGCGAGCGGGGAGCGCGCGACGAGCCATCGCGCGATGACATCAGGTCCGAGGGCTTGGCGTTGTCGCGATCGAACTGCTTCGTGAGATTGCCGGAATCGCGCGAAGCAGCGGGCTCGACCGCGTAGCGCTGGGCCATCGCCAACCGGTCGGCCTCGCGGCGGGAATCACGCGAGCGCCGGGTGTCATCAGACTCGGCCGCCGCGCTCGCACCGAGATCCGGCTGCGAGGCGCGGGTCACACGCCCGGCGCCCTCGCGCGCCGAATCACGCGTGAGCGCCGCACCGCCAGCGAGCGCTGCGGCATCGAGCGGCTGCGTCGATTCGCGCCCGGTCCCGTGCTCTCGCTTTTTCTCGAGCAATGGAATCGGCGCGGTCGCGCTGTTCGCTAGCTCGTTGTTCAGTGTCGCCTGCGGTCCGGTGACCCGCGGTTGCGGCCCGGTAACGTTCGCGGAGTCACCGGTCGGTGGGCGCCGCAGCTTCGGCGTCGCGTCGAGGCCCTCGGTATCTCCGGTATCGTCGATTTCGCCGACGATCTTGGCTCCGTTCTTCGCAGCTCGAATCGCATCGGGAGTGCCCGAGCGATCGAGCGAATCGAGCGGAGGTACCAAGCCAGCGGTCACCGATGGGGCTGGCGGGTCGACGCGGCCGTGGTTCGCGTGCTTGATGGTCTCTTCGAGCGAGCCCGTGATCCGGCGTAAATCGCCCATCGACAGCCCCGATTCGTCTAGCTGGCCGAGATGGAGCTTGCCGTACACGATGTGCCGGACGAGCGCATCGATCGCGTGCGGATCGGCCCTCTTGATCGTGCGTGATGCCGCCTCGACCGCATCGCAGATCGCGAGGATCGCCGTCTCGCGAGTTTGAGGCGGCACGCCGGGATAGCGAAACGCCTCGACGGTGAGGCCCTTCGGATTGCCTTCGGCCTGGCACTTGGCCCAGAAGTACTCGAGCACCCCGGCACCATGGTGCATGTGCATGAAGTCGATCACGCGCTCGTGCAAGCCGGCCTTGCGTGCGGCGACGATGCCCTCGGTGACGTGCGTGAAGATCGCATCGCTCGACGCGTCGGCAGCGAGCTTGTCGTGCGGCGAGGTCTCGCCAGGCTCGAGATTCTCGACAAAGTATTTCGGTGCGAGCGACTTACCGAGGTCGTGGTAACAGGCGCCGACCCGGACCAGCCGACCGTTGGCGCCGATCGAGTTCGCCGCGAGCTCCGCCATGTTCGCCATCATCAGGCTGTGTTGCCACGACCCCGGTGCCTTCTCGGCGATCTGCTTGAGAAGCGGCTGCGAAAGATCCTCGAGCTCGAGCAGCTTGCCCTCGGTGACCTCGCCGACCAGCAACTGATAGATCGGCACGAGCACGCCTGCGAGCACGCTCGCGAACACCGGTCCCAGCGTGGTGGCCACCCAGGCCGAGCGCGTCGGCTCCGCGAGCTCGCCGAACGGTACGTGACCGGAGGTGAGGTACTGGAGCACCGGATACGTCAGCGCGGTCAGCAAGGTCGCCGCACCGCCTGCGACGAGCAACGAGGTCAACCGGCGTTTCGGCCGCTCCGCGATCATCAACCCGGCAGTCGCCGCCTGGACGAGCAACAGCAGCGCGACGCCGACATCGAACGGCACGCACAGCGCCACGAGCAGCGCCGCGAGCGTCCCGGTAGCGAGCCCGACGATCCGATCCACGACCAAGGTCGGGACCAGCGCGAGCACCGCGACCGGCACGACCAGGATGTTCGACGGTGTCACCAGCATCGCGATCTTCACGATCACGACAAGGATCGCGACAAGCGCGAGGTTGACGACCTGGACGCGAAGCAGCCGACCACGCGCGGTGCGGCGGACGTGATGTGAGAACAAGCCTGCGAACACCGCGATCACGAAGAATAACGCGACGTAGGGCAAGGCTCCACCGGGTGTGCTCGCCGCGAGCTGTTCGGCGCGCGTGACATCGTCACCCCGCGCGACATCGCCACGCGCGATCAACACGCTGCTCGGTTGCCATTCGTGATGTCCGACCTCGCCGACTTCGGCATCGCCTCCGAAGAACGGCGGCACGCGCACCGTGATCGGTGCGGGCTCGCCCTTCGAGATGCGAGCCCCCGCGAGTGCCACGATCCAGCGATCGGCGGTGATCACCGGCAGTGTCACGAGCGCGAAGCAGACCGCCATGATCAGCGACGCCCACCACACCACGTGTGGCCGGCGCGCGATCACGTGCGCGAGCTCGGCTTTCACCGGTGTGCTCACAGGTTGATGTCGAACTCGGCGCGCGTACGCGGGCCGTGAATCGTCGGGAAGCTCATGCTGCGCATCTGGCGACTGATGCAGCTGTAGAGCGAGCCAGAGGCCTGGTTGTTGACCTTCACGAACGTGACGTGACCCGAGGGACCATCGATGATGATCGCGATGCTCGCTGCCGACGAGCCGGTCGACTGCAAGCATCCGCCGAGCTGCGCGCCGTGCGAGGAGTAGACCGCGTAGACCTTGTCCATACCGAGGGTCTCGGTCTCGTCGGAATCGTCCGAGAGATCGAGGGCGAGGTTGTCGCCGGAGTTCGTGCCCCCCGTGCCCCCGGCGCCCCCGGCGCCGTGATGCCCGCCACCGCCGGTCTTGTGCTTCGTCGCTGGCGGCACCTTCGGCATCGACACCGTGACGTTGAGCTTCGCACCATCGAGCTTCGAGACACCCGCGACAAGCTTATTCTTGTCGTCGCCGCGCATCGCATTGAAGATGAAATAAGCGGCGACGCCCGACCCGATCACACCGACCGCGATGATCGCGTAGAGCAGCGCGCTGCGGGTCTTCTCCTTGCCCTGAACTTTGACCTCGGCCTGCGCTCGCCGTTGATCGTCGAGCCGCGCTTTCGCCGCATCGACCATCGGACCGAGCAGGGGGTGCGAACCGACGTCGCTGCGCGCGCCGGTGTCTTTGTCCATGATGATGTTGCCGGCGACGATGTCGCCCTTGTCGATCTGCTTGACGACCTCGGCGAGAGAGAACGGCCCGTAATCGAGGCGGCCTTTCGAGATCAACCACTTCTCGGCGGTGTCGCCGAGCGCCGCCGCGAGCGCGCGGTCGACGACGAGGTTACCGGAGGCAGCCGGTGCCGGCTCGCCGGCTGCTTCGGCGATCGCGCCTACGGCCATCGCGCCACTCGCGCCACCCGCGCGCTGTGAGAGCTCTCCGGCCAGCGAGGACGTGCGCGCGACGTGCTGCTCGAGCGTGAGCCCGCGCTGCAGCGTAGGTACCGCGGTGGTCTGCATCGCGCCGCCTTTGCCGAGCGCTTCGCTGACGACCTCGCCGAGCACGTCGACACGGCCGAACCGCTTGTCGCGATCCTTGTGGCACGCGCGCGCCACGATCTCGTCGATCTGGGTGTTCGTGCCGGGCACGACATCGCTCGGGCGCGGACCACCACGCTCGAGCGAGCTCCCGACGAGCGCCTCGTACAGCAGCGCGCCCACCGCGTAGACATCGGCGTAGCTATCGAGCGCGGCACCAGCCTGGATCTCCGGCGCGACCGAGTTTTGCCAGGCCACGTGACCCGCGCGCATCGCTGCGATAGTGCCCGCACCGAGCGCGAGATCCGCGACGCGCACGCGACCATTGCGGCTGACCACGACGCTCTCCGAGGATAGCGCGCCGTGCTGGACCTCGCCGATCGCTTGGCTCACGCCGGTCATGAGGTTGCCGGTCCCGCGCGCACCGAAGCCGGCGGTGCCGGCCTGGCGCTTCTTGACGAGCATGTCACGCACGAGCGAGCCATCAACTTCCTCGGTCGCGATCCACAGGATGTCGCCGGTGAGACCTGCCGCGAGCGTGCGCACGAGATGCTTGTGCTCGGGCAACGCTGCCGCGATACGCGTGCCGGCGATGATGTGATCGCGCACGGCTGGATCGGCCGCGATCGCCGCGTGGATGACGTAGACCGTCGATGCGCCTTTGGGTCCATTGGCTCGATATGCATCGGCGATCCGCAGCGGCCACAACGCCTGGCCGAGCACGTACTCACCGAGTTGCACACCGGCGCTGAGCCGCGGCGCAAATTGCGCATGATTTCCCGAGGCTGCGGCCATCATATTGGAGCGCTAGCTTACGGGGCGACCGGCGCGAGTTCAATCGGCTGGGCAGCTCGCGGATCGCATCCGTTGAATCGCGACCGGGTTGCGCGGCAGCTCTCGTAAGTACTTGCATCCGTGGTCGAGATCGCCCTCGGCGAGCAGGCCATCGGCCAGGAGCAGGACTGCCCGCACGTTCTTCGGATCGAGCAGGACCGCGGCGTGGGCCTGCGTGACCTGGGTCAGGTGGTTGCCCTTGTTCTGGGCCGCGAGTGCGGCGGTGATGTGCTGCTCGATTTCAGGGTTCGCTTCGGGCTTCGGCTTGGCCACGCGCGGGACGACCAGACGTGACACTACGATCGCTCCATCGACGAGGACTCCAGCGTCGCTGACGGGTACAGGCGGCACGACCGCGACCTGCGCCGCGTCGGTGAGAGGCAGCGCGGCGATCGCAAGCTGGTTCGGCGAGCGGTTCGCCGCGAGCGCGATCACGACGACGATCGAGGCCACGATAGCGAGCGCGCCGACGACGAGCCAGCGGGCGCCTCCACCTGGTACGGCGACCTCGTCAGTCTCCCTGGTCGGAGGCGCGAGCTCGGACGCGAGGGCAGGGATGAAACTCGACGGAGAAAAGGTCGCGGCGAGCCTCGGGCGCGCCGGCACGACCGGCACGACCGGCACGACCGGCACGACCGGCACGACCGGCACGCCGGTCGTGGTCACGACGGGCGCGAACGGCTCGCCGCGCTCGATCGCTTCGATCTCGCGGATCAAGGTCTCCGCATCTTGCGGGCGGTTTGCCGGCTTCTTCGCGAAGCAACGTTGCAACAACGCGTCCAGCTCGGCACAGGTCGCGAGCTCCGGGTTCCCGTCGGTGAGATGGGGTGCCGGTTGGCGGGCGTGCGCGGTCAGCCACTCGATCGCGGTGCCGGCCTGGTACATCCCGCAGCCGGTGAGCATCGCGAACATGGTCGCGGCGAGCGAATAGATGTCGCTCCGCGGATCGAGCGGCTGACCACACGCCTGCTCGGGCGACATGAATTCCGGTGTGCCGAACACGATCCCGGCTTGCGTCAGCGACATCGCAGAGCGTGAGGATTTCGCCGCACCCTCCATCAACTTTGCCACGCCGAAATCGAGGACCTTCGTGTAATCGGCATCGTCGCCGACCTTCATCAGCAGCAAGTTATCAGGCTTGATGTCGCGATGAATCAAGCCCGTGCGATGCGCGGCGCCGAGCGCATGCAACGCTTGCTTCGCGATGTGCAGCACGCGCGCGGGCGTGAACGCACCGTCGACATCGAGCTCCCGCTGGACGGTGCGCCCGTCGAGGTACTCGAGGACCATGTAGTAGTCGTCGTGCGACGTGACGCCGAAATCGAGGACCTTGACGGCGTGCTCCGACTCGACCTTCATGGTCGATCGCGCCTCGCGCGCGAACCGCTCGAGCGCCGTGTGATCCTGAGTCAGCCGCGGCTTGAGCAGCTTGACCGCGACCTTGCGGTCCATCGCGAGATGGTGGGCTCGAAACACCGCGCCCATGCCACCTTCGCCGAGCAAGGAGTCGAGCCGGTAGCGTCCGTCCAGGACGACTCCGACGAGGCCTTCTGCGAAACTCTCTGCCACCGCACCGACAGTATCGCTAGAAGCGCATGCCGTTCTTCATCCGGAACGAGAACCAGTCCCAAGCGAGGTAGGCCGCGCCAACCAGACCCAACGCTCCGATGACAGGTGCCCCTGCGACGATCACGGCAGCTCCAATGGCGCCGGTGGCAGCTGCCATCGCACCTTTCCGCTTGGAAACTACCTTGTTCCGCTGAACAAGCGAGCTCACGACCCGAGGCTAGCACGGGAAATAAGCTCCGGCGGTTGAGCGTGATAAGAAGAGACCAGATGGCGCAAGGCACTCGAGTCAAGCAACGCGGCACCGTCCTCATGGGTAGCGCAGGTGGCATGCTCGTCGTGGCCGGAGGGCTCGCCGCCGCTTATCACGCGGTCTCGACCCGGAGCGTCGCTGGCGCCGCCACGCGACCGGCGGCGACCCAGAACGAAGGTTCCAGGGTCACGAGCAGTGGCAAGGCCCTCGCGGCCTACCTCGCCACACCGATCGCGATCTCGCTCGGTGGCAAACCCGCCATCACCACGAAGACCTTCGCCGAGCTCGGCGTCGAAGTCGATCCCGAGGAAGTTGGCCGCGGTGGTGCCGCCGATACCGCACAGGACATCGCATCCCTCGCCAAGAAGGGCTCGATCCCGGTCCGGATCGATCGAGACAAGGCCGCAAAGGCGCTCGGTGATCTCAAGCAGCACTTTGACATGGCTGCGCTCGACGCCTTCCTCGATCTGGAGGCGCACGAGATCCACGCCGATGCACCGGGCAAGGCGATCGATCTGTGGGCCTCTATGGGACACATCGAAGCGGCCGCGCGCGAAGGGTTCTCCACTGTCGAGCTCGCCACCGTCGGGGTACCCGCACGCGTGACCAAGACCGGCATCGGCATCGACGAGATCTCGCAAGTCATGGGGCACTACGTGACTCATTTCTCGGTCGCCGATCGCGATCGCAACTTCAACCTGAAGCTCGCGGCCTCCAAGATCAACGGCACCGTGTTGAAGCCCCAAGAAGAGTGGTCGTTCAACCAGCACGTCGGCGAGCGCTCTGAAAAAGAGGGCTACAAGATCGCGCACGTCATCACCGCGGGCGAGATGGTCGACGGCCTCGCCGGCGGCACCTGCCAGATCTCGACGACGCTGTTCGGCGCTGCCTTCTTTGCGGGCCTCGATATCCCGAAGACCACGAACCACTCGCGCCCGAGCACCTATACGCCGCTCGGCTTCGACTCGACGGTGGTGTGGCCGGACACCGATCTCGTGATCAAGAACCCGTATGACTTCCCGGTCGCGCTCGCGTATCGCGTCGCGAATGGCGAGGCGGTCGTCGAGGTGCTCGGCAAGCAGCGCCCATTCGACAAGATCACGTTCGCGCGCGAGATCCTCGAGGAGACCCCGTTCAACACCGAAGAGCGCATCGACGAGGAGATGCCCGATGGCCTGACCTCGCTCGATCAGGGCGGCTTCGATGGCTACAAGATGACGCGCTACCGCCGGTTCTTCGTCGGCAAAAAGCAGGTCCGCGAGCAGAAGTGGACGGTCAACTACAAGCCGGTGACCGAGTACGTCCGCCGCGGCACGAACAAGGATCTGAACGCGAAGGCGCCGCCGGTCAAGGAGCTCCACGGGCCCAAGCCACCGGGCAATGTCGGCGACAAGTTCGAGATGAGCCAGTAGGCCTAGCAGCCGTACGGATCGGCGACGTCCGCCGGATCCGAGGTCGGCGCCGCGGGGCTCGACGAGTTACCGCAGTTCGGATTCGAGGTCGAGCCGGACGTGGTCACACCCTGCGACCCGTTGATCTTGACGCTCTGATCGCTGCCCCACGACATGGTGCTGCCGGCGTGGATCTCGATGCTCTCCTTGGCTTCGAGCGCTATCGACTTCGCGATGATCGTCATGTCGCCGGTCGGAGACTGAAAGCATACGTCACCTTCGAGCGACTCGATCGTGATCTTGTTGTTCTTGGTATCGAGGGTGATCCGACCCTTGCCGCTACCGTCCTCGAGGACGATGTTCGGGTTCGCCCCGTCGTCGAACGAGACCTTCGAGCCGGCGCGCGACTTGATCATGCGGCCGTCGTTCTTGCCGCTTTTGTTATCGCCGGGAGGGCCGTCCTTGCCGTTCCACAGCGAGCCGATCACGAGGGGGCGATTGAGATCACCATGCTCGAACACGACGAGGACCTCGTCATCCGGTTCCGGAATGAAGAACCAGCCACGGTTCTTGCCCGCGCCGACCATCACGATCGGTGCCCAGCCCGTGGCGTCCTGCTCGGACAGGATCGGCAGCTTGAGCTTCACGCGCCCGAGCTTGGATGGATCCTTGTTGTCGGTGACCACGCCGATCAACGCCTCGTAGACCTTGCTCGACTCCGCCGTTGCAGTGTGGATCTGCTCGGCGAACATACTCTCGAGCCCGTAGACGGGGCGGGTCCGGTTCATACGTCGATCTTACCTCAGTTCGTTTTACGGTCCCTGCGAACCCGAGCTTCCCGAGCTCGGCGGCGGGCCCGGGGTGAGCGGCAAGGTGCCGAGAACGATGAGGTTCGGGTCGTTCGCGGGAGCGGCTCCGGTAGCCGAGGCCTTGGCACCAGTGCCGTCGCTGGCGACCAGACCGACCGCGATCGCGCCTCTCCAGCCGGCCGGGATGGTCATGACGAAGTGCTCGCGGACGAACTCGTGCTCGCGCCAGCGGTCGGTTGCGAAGAACCCGTCGCCAGTCGTGCGCGAAGCCGAGCGCTGGATGTCGACCGGCGCGGCATCGCTCGGTTGGTACGTGACGGGATCGACCTCCCAGATCGCGAGCAGGAACTTGTAACCGATCTGCGTGCGCTCGTTGACCTGGAAGAACACGTGGATATCGACCTTGCTGCCCGGCGCGAGCGGCTTGCCGTCGGCGTCGATGCCGAGGATCTGGAGCTTGTGATGATCGAGGCTCTGGTCAATCGTCGTGACCGTGGGATGGGGCGACGCCACGACGTAGTCCTTCATGCGTTCGGTCTGCTGGTTGAAGACCGCATCGCGCGAATACACGACTCGCTCGAGCCAGCCATCCAGCGCGATCTTCATCACGTCGTACTGCGGCGGATGCTTCGAAGCGAGGTTCGCGTGCTCCCACGGATCAGCCTTCAGATCGAACAGCTCGTAGAGGTTCGACTGCATGTAGTAGATCAACTTCCAGGTCTCGGAGATCGCGGCGCGCTGCGGCGCGGGTGCGTTGGTCTCGGCGAACACGATACGATCGTGATCTTCTTTGCCGTAAAATAGCGCCGGCACCTCGCTGCGGCCCTCGAACGAGAGGTCCTTGACGTCGATGCCGGCGAGCTCGGCGATCGTCGGCACGATATCGAGGTTCGTGGTCGCGCCACCGATCAGGTGCGGCGCGTTGTCGGGGATGTAGAAGATCATCGGTACGTGCTGGAGCTCGCGATAGAGCGCCGTGCCATGCGTGCCGACCGGCACGGTGTGCTCGCCCATCGAGTCGCCGTGATCGCTGGTGAGCACGATGATCGTGTTCGGGGTGCTCGGCAGGCGCTGGAGCTCGTCGAACAGGCGGCCGAGCTGTTGATCGGTCCACTTGATCTCGGAGTCGTAGAGATCCGGTTCGCTCGAGCCGTAATCGACGACGTCGGGATGCGCGACATAGCGTCCGTGCGGATCGATGTAGTGCGCCCACAAGAACCACTTGTGGCCTTGCTCGCGAGAGATCCACGCGAGCGCGTGATCGGTGACCCGGTCGGCGGCGATCCGGAACGGATCCGGGATCTTGCCGATCGAGTTGTCGTAGTCGTCGACCCCTTGGTCCATGCCCCAGTCATTCCAGTACTCGTGCGACGCGATCACGCCGGTGCGATAGCCACCGCGCTTCATGATCTCGGTGAGCAGCGTGTTCTCGGGCTTGAGCTTCGGGGGGCTGCCGGCGGGCATGTTCTCGTCGAGCGCGATGCCCGAGTGGAAGTACTTCGATGTGATGATCGCGGGGATCGAGGCCATCGTGCCCGCCGATGGTGCATTCGTGAACGTGAACGAGGTGGAACGCGTGACGAGGTCGGCGAGCCGCGGTGTGGTATCGCGCGCCTTCGCGCTCTTCGCGTAGCCCCCGAACGTGGTGTGGTCGTAGCGCAGCGTATCGACCGTGATGAACAAGAAGTTCCAGTCCTTCTTGAACTGCGGCGGCACCGGCAACGTCGGGCCGGTCGGCACCGGCAGGGACTTCATCGAGAAGTCGTGGCCATCGCAGTTCTGATCGATGCCGTCGTCGGGGATATCGATCGCGCCGGGATGGATCGCCGCGTTGAACGGAGCGCAGTCGTTCTCGCCCATCAACGATCCGTACCCGTCGCGATCGAGGTCGGTGGCAAACCGGATCGAATCGTTGAGCTTCTCGAATGTCGGCGAGCCTGTCAGCGCGATGAAGCGCGCCGCCGGATCGCTGCCCCAGCGGAGCAGCGTCATCATCATGACCGCGAGGCTCGCGAGCGCGAGCGCGAGGCCACGGGCGCGCGAACGTGCGCGCTGCTTCGCGTGGGCGTGCCAGTGGGCGCCGAGGCCCATCCCGAATGCGAGCGCGACGACCGAGATGACGTTGCGGACCGGGAGATCCGCTCGGCTCTGCGGGAAGAGCGTCGCCATCGTGACCAAGCCAGTCGCGGTCACAGCGCCGAACGCGACGCCGGCGGCACGCCACCTGCCGAGTGGGTTCGCGCCACGCAGGATCGGCGCCAGCACGCGCGCGGCGGTGAGCGTCGCCACCTGAAAGTAGGGCAGGGTCTCCCGCGCGATCACGACCGCACCGATCGAGAGGGCCGCGATCACCATCGCGCGCAGCTGCGCCTCTTTGTAGTGGTCGGCCCACACAGCGATCCTGGCGACGATCGCGCCGTAGACGCCGGTCGTCGCGAGCAGCGCCCACAGCTTCGGCACGTTCGCGCGCACGCCCTCGTCGAGCGCGCCAGCCACGAACCAGCCCTCGGCGATCAGGGCCGCCGGATCGATCTGGCCGCGCAGCCAGCGCATCGTTCGCATCGTGCGCGCGAGCAGGATCCGGAGGATCAGCCACAGCCACAGCGAGAGCGTGAAGACGATCGGGATGTAGCGTGCGAGGCTGCCCGCATCGATGGGTCCGCTGTAGCAGAATGCGGCGAGCACCGCTTCGATCGGCGCGAAAACCGCGATGCCCCCGGTGACCATTGCGATCGCGCGGCTCGTATCGGCGCGCCTCGCGCTGGCATACGAACGATAGCGACTAGCCATGCGACGACCCTCCGGTGGTATCACGTTCAAGGTTTTAGTGCCCGACGCACCTCAGTCCCTCAGCCGCTACTGGCTCGTAGCGATCGCGGCGGCGTACCTCTATCTATTTCCGTACTACCCGAAGCTCCAGAGCGCGAACGAGCTGCCGCGCGTGTACCTCGTCAAGGCGATAATCGACGACGGCACGTTCGCGATCGATCACGGCGTCGCGCAGTACGGCAAGACCTCGGATCTCTCGCGCTACGCCGACCACTATTACCAGAACAAGGCGCCAGGCTCGTCGCTGGTCGCCGTGCCGGTCTACGCGGTGGTCTCCAAGCTGTGCGGCCCACCGAGCCTCGCGGTGTCGATGTGGCTGTGTCGCGTGGTCACCGGCATCGTGCCGACGCTGCTCCTGGTGTGGCTGTTGTGGGGTTACCTGGCGCGGTTCGCCCCGGATCCGGCAACGCGCCGCCTCGTGCTGTTCGCCTACGCGTTCGGCTCGATGGCGTTCACGTATTCGATCCTTTACTACGGCCACCAGCTCGCGGCCGTGTGCATCGCTGGGGCATGGATCCTCGGCGAGGGCGTCGCCGATGGTACCCGTCGCACGCGCACCATGGTCGCGGTCGGGTTGCTCGCCGGCATGGCGCCGCTCGTTGATTACCAGGCCGCGTTCGCCGGTGTACCGCTCGCGATCTACCTCGGGCTCCGGCTGCGCGCGTGGCGGCCGTTCGCGATCGCCACGCTCGCAGCGGTCCCGCCGATCGCGTTTTTGCTGGTCTACCAGCACGCGTGCTTCGGCAGCGCGTTCGCGACCGGCTACAATTATTCAACGACGTTCGCCGGCGATCATGCCGCCGGGTTTCTCGGCATGACGCATCCGAGCTGGGCCGCGTTTGTCGGCGTCATGGTCGCGCCGGACAACGGCTTCGTCGTGCTCGCACCGTGGTGGTTGCTCGCGATTCCGGGGGGGAGGATCCTGTGGCGGCGAGGCGAGCGCGCCCTGGTCGCGACGGTGATCGCGATCGCGGTGATCTTCGTGGCGTTTGTCAGCTCGCTCGCGTTCTGGCGCGCCGGCTGGGAAGTCGGGCCTCGCTATATCGTCGCGCTGCAGCCGTTTTTGCTGCCGCTCGTCGCGGCGACCTTCGCCGAGTGGAGGTCGCGGCCCATCGCGTTCGGCCTCGCCTGCGGGCTCGTGGTGATCGGCGTGGTGATCTACACGCTGTCCTCGGCGACCCTGCCGATGTGGCCCGCGGACAGCGCGGGGACCACGTTCAAGAATCCTGTATTCGAGGTCATGTTTCGGTTGCTCGGTGATCACGCGGTTGCGCCCAACGTGTTGCGTGCACTCGGGGTGCAGGGGCTCCCGAGCATCGCGCCCGTGGTCGTCGGGATTGCCGCACTCGTCGGGTTCGCGATGCGTGCGGCGGGCGCGACGCGGCAGGCTCTCATGATCGCCGTGGTCGTCGCCGCCGCGGGGATCGCCGCGTTCTCGCTGGCGGGACGCGATCCGAGCGCCGCGCGCGAGGCGAGTGCGGCCTATGCACGAACGCTCTACCCGGCCGTCACGCAATAGTGCTACGACACGGGCGCATGCCGCGTTCGCTCTGGCCCGCCGCGATCGTCGTCGCGTTTGTAGTGCCGGCGAT
>JAYVLQ010000173.1:0-32611 GCA_043759355.1 Kofleriaceae bacterium | reverse complement strand
CGATCCGACCTCGCATCCCACTCGCTTTGCCGATCACCCGTTGCCACGGGAGCTTCGCGCCCGTCTTGAGCGCTGCTGCCGCGACCCGTGCCCGACCCGGTGCGCCGGCAAGCTCGGCGATCTGGCCGTAGGTCGCGACCGAACCACGCGGGATCGAACGAATCACCGCATGCATCCGCACGAATAGCTCGTCCAGGTAACTCCGGTGGTCGCTGGTCCTAGACGCCATCGAGCGACGCACGCTACCACTCGGGGGTGCAGATTCGTGTCCTCTACTTCGCGGTGTTCCGCGAGCGGCTCGGCCGCGATGTGGAGGTCCTCGAACTGCCCGCTGGCGCCACGGTCGCCGCCGCGGTCGCGCTGCTCGCCGAGAAGCATCCGGTGATCGCGCAGCTGCGCGGCAAGTACCGGATTGCCGTGAACCAAGATTTCATCGCGAGCGACGCCCAGCTGCTCGCCGAGCGCGACGAGCTGGTGTTGATCCCGCCCGTGGCAGGGGGTGCCGCCGGTTCTGCGGGGCGTCACGTGTTGCTGACGAGCGACGAGCTCTCGCTCGACCGTTGTGTCGCCGCGGTGCGAACGCGCGAGATGGGCGGCATCGTCACGTTCGCGGGCACCGTCCGGATCGAGAACCACGGCGCCACGATCGATCACCTGAGCTATGAAGCGTACGGCCCGATGGCGGTCCGCGAGATGACTCGGATCTGCGCCGAGGTCGAAGCCGAGGTGATCGGTGCGCGCGTCGCGGTCGAGCATCGGATCGGGACGCTCGCGATCGGCGACCTTGCCGTCGTGGTCGCCGCAGCCGCACCGCATCGCGCCGAGGCGTTCACGGCGTGCCGCGCGGTGATCGATCGCCTCAAGCAGAGCGTCCCGATCTGGAAAAAAGAATTCGGCACCGCCGGTGAAGAGTGGATCGGACTCGGGCCATGAGCTTCCGCGAGTTCGTCGGCATGGCCCTGGCCGAATCTGGCGTCGCGAAGCGCGTCGCGACGGAGGACTGCACCGCACTCGAACGGCCGGCGGGCTTGGGCGAAGGGCTCGCGTGGTTCTATTGCCGCGATCAATCGGATCTCAACGAGATTGCGAACCAGCTCCGGCCAGGCAGCGTGGTCAGCTTCTACTTCGATGACCGGATCGAGGCGCTCGTCGATTCCGACACCACGCGTTCGATCGTCGCGACGACCTGCTCGGACCACGAGGTCACGGTCGGCGCCCTCGGGCTCGATGGCTTGCGGATCGAGATGAGCTTTGCAGGTAACGCCGAGGAGGTCGCCTCCGCGTTGCCACCGCTCGACGATGCGGCGCAGCTGATCTTCTTCGGTGCATTCCCGGCCCGTGACAACGACGGGACGTGGGCGATCACGCTGACCCTTCCTGACGAGGATGGGGTCGTCCGCGAGCTTGCCTAGGCAACGAGTGGCAATGGTCGGTCCGCGGTTCCCATCATCGGATTAACGCGGGTCGACTCTTCATGAAGATGAAGCTCGCCGCCGTTCTCACCGCGCTGGCCGCCTGCAGCCAGCACGTTTACTCGCCGCCAACGCAGGCCTATGCGCTCGCGCCGGTCAGGACGCTCGCCCCGGGATCACAGGCGCTCGATGTCGAGGCATCATCGCACACGCAGATCTTCGACCCCGGCGTCGGCGCCGCATCGGCACGCGTGCGCGCTGGCATCAGCGACGATCTCGAGCTCTCGGGCGAGAGCATGGTCGCGCGCGTCGCGAACGTGGACTTCTACACGGCGCGCGCCGCGATGCGCGTCAACCCGCACGAGGGCGCGGTCTCGTTCACCACCGGCGTCGGCGGCGGCTTCGCACCGAAGGGCGGCAGCTTCGTCGCATTCGATGCGGGCATCTCGGTCGGCTTCGACAACTGCCATCTCGTGCCCGTCGCAACGGCGTCGGCGTACGTGTCGCAGCCGATCGTGGCTCGGCCCATCGACGTCAGCAAGGATTCGACGAGCCCCACGTTCTCGACGGCACATCGCACCGTCGGCAGCGTGGTGCGCGTCGGCCTGCGGCTCTCACTCTCGCCCGAGCGCTGCCACGCGGGCAAGGAAGTGCCGTGGATCACGGCGGGGTTCGATCAGACGACGATGGTCGACGCGACCGATAACGCCGAGCTGCTTGGCGTCGGTCTTGGCTTCACGATCCCGCTCTAGGGCCGCGGTCGTTCATCACAAATCCATCGTGCGGCGGTTCGCTGTGTTACGGACCGGAAAATGGCGGCGGCGGGGTACCCGCGTTCGCCGAGCTACCCTCCGGGGGCGGCGTCATCGGGCCGCCATCGCTCGGTGCGGACGGCGACTCTTTCTCTTTGACCTCGGCCTGTGGTGGCGGCGGGTTCGCCTGCGGCGGCGGCGGCGGCGGCGTGGTCGTCGGGCTCGTCGGGCTCGTCGGGCTCGTAATCGATGGCGCGACCGATGGGGTGATCGAGGGTCGCGTCATGATGCCGCTGCCGTGACCCGGCGAGAAGTCTTCGCCATTCCCCATCTTCGAGGCCGGCGAATTCGGACCACAATCCATGTTGAGTCGCTTCATGTCCTTGAAGCGATCGGTGAGCTTGATGTGGAACAGGCCATCGGACCGCAGCTCGGCACCCGTCGTCGAGATCGCGGCGTAGGTCTTCTTGCCCTCCTCTTTCTTGAGCAGGCTCTCGTCGCCCTTGAATCGCAGGCAACCCGCGACGATCGACTCGTCGATCGTGGTCGCCATCGTCATCGTGTAGTCGATGTGGACCTCGCCATCGGGTGACTTGACATCGAACTTCGTGATGTCGAACTTGCCCGGCTTGTAGCCCGACGAGTGGGCATCTGGATCGCCGACCGCGGCCGTGAACACGGCATGTGCGGACAGCGAAGCGATGTGAACCTCGCCGAAATCGATGCCGTCGCCAACCATCACCTGCTGCGATTTGTTCTTGAGCAGCGGCTTGAGCTTGGTGTGACCGTCGCCGAGCGTGCAGTTCGCGCACGACAGGTCGAGCGAGCCGTCCACCTTGGTCCAGTCGGTGCTCGAGCGGCCCATCTTGTTCTTCGAGGTCGGCAGATCGAGATCGATCGCGAAGTTGAGCTTGCCAACGATCGGCAAGCCCACCTGGCTCTTGAGCGGCAGGCTCTCACCCGGCAGGTCCTCGCCCGCGAGGTCGATCTTGATCCCACCCTTGCCGAACTTGGGCAATGTAACGTTGCCGATGATATGGCCGTAGCCCTTCGGCGATCCGATCGTGAGATCGAGATCGAACGACAGGCGCATCTTGAGAAGCGGCAGCAGCTCCACCCTGACGTCGGCTTCCTTGACAACGATCACGGTGACCGGCTCTTCGGCCTGTGTCGGACGCGAGCGCAGCGTGATGCCGTTGAGCGTGAGATTGCCTGGGATGATGCCGCGATCGACGGAGCTGATCGTGACGTCCCAGTTCGCGGACAGTTGTTCGATCGCGTAGTCGCGCAACCGCTCGACCGGGAACGTGGCCTGGAACGCGAACAAGAACGCGAGCAGCGTGAACACCACGATGCCGATCCATTTGACAACGCGCGTCCCGCGCCGACCGAGCCGCGAGCTGATCGGGCCGAGGATTCGGGAGGCAGCGTCGCCGGCGGATTGTGCGGCGCCTGCGAAGGGCATCTGAAACGCCACGGCTAGCTACCCTTCTTCGTGCCGGACCCGGCGCTGTCGCCGGAACCCTTGGCCGCAGCGGGCGGTTCCTTCGAGTAATTCGAGACCTCGATCGTAGCCGACAGCTTGTCCTTGTCGCGGAAGTCGCGACGCAGCTCGAGGTGCGTGATCTGGACCGCCTTCGAATCGGTCTCGATCGCGGTCAAAAAGTTTTTCATCTCGTTGATCGAGAGCTTGTCGAGCGACAGCGACGAAGACGTGGTGACGAACCCGTTCTTCGTGGTCGGCGTGTGTGGCGTGATCGTACTCTTGAGCTCGAACTTTGCCTTCTTCGCAGCATTGGTCAGATAGGTATCGAGCGACAGCGGCTCGGTGCCCATCGTCGCAACGACATCGTCGACGGTCGCGTGAGTCTGACCCTTCGCACGCATATCTTCGACGACCGCGAGTGCCTTGCGCGTCATGTTGTTACGAACTTCCATCGCATCGAGGCCGTCGTGGATCGCGAAGCCGAGCCACAGCGCGAGCGTGATCGGCCCGACGATGGCGCCGATCGCGACCAGCCGGCGTTCGCGCGGCGAGATGCGGTCCCAGAAATCACGTGCTTTATCGCGGATTGTCGACATGGCTACCTCACATGCACTGCGCGTTGATCGTGAGCTTGAACTTCTTGACGCCGTTGTCGCCGGTCTCCGTAGCGCCGCGATTGACCTCTTTGTTGAAGCACTCGACCTTCTTGAGCTCGCTCACGAGCAGATCGATCTCCTCGGGCGACTTTGCCGTGCCCGAGATTTCGACCTTCTGAGAATCGATATCGAGCTTGTCGACGTCGATCGTGATCTTGTTCTTCGGCGGGATGTGCGCGTTGATCTCGAGCAGCAGGTCGTACGCCGACATCTTGCCCAACGGCGAGCCATTGCCGCCCGGTCCGCCACCGGGTCCGTTCATCGCGAGGACATCGTCGGCGGACTTGGCCGAACCGAACTGCTCTTGAGTCTCCGCCACGAGCCGCGTCGACAGCGTCTTTTCAGCCTTCTTCAAGCGGTAGAGATCCGCGTACGCGCTGATCGAGGCAAACGCACAGATCGCGAGCAACGCCGCGCCGAGCGGGACGGTCTTCGCGCGCAGGAACGAGAGGTCGACCTTGACCGCGAGATCACCGGAGCGCAGATCGAACTGCGGCCTACCACCGGCAGCGTCGTATGCCATACCGATCGTCATCGCCGCGGCGTCGATCGGCAGCTCGTGTGCGACCGGACCGAGCCTCAGACCACACAAAGCGCTCGCATCATCCGGCGTCATCCGCCACGCCGAGATGCCTAGCTGCTCGGTCATGAATGAACCGAGCCCGCGGAGCCGCGCGCCACCACCAACGAGCAGCGCGGCGGTCGGCGTGAACCCGGTGCGCGCGCGGCAGGCTGCGAGGGTCTGGCGCACGTCGCGCGCGAACGGTGACAGCTCCTGAACCACGACATTGTGGATCCGCGTCCACTGCTCGTTCGTCGGCGGCTCGGCCGTCGAGCCGATGAAGCCGTCCGCGTGCTTCGCGGCTTCGGCCTTGTCAAAATCGAGACGCCAGAAGTTCGCGATCGCCTGGGTCACCGCTTTGCCCGCACGCGCGATACTGCGGCTGAACACGGCCTTGCCATCTTGAACGACGACGACGTCCGTACGGTCGTGACCGATATCGATCACCGCGACCGCGCCATCGGTGCGTGCGCGCGCGAGCGAGGGCACGTGGGCGACGAGCTTCGTCGCCGCGCCACCGACCGGGAGGATGCCGCGCGGCTCGAAGCCAACCGACTTGCCGAGCGCGATCAGGCTGTATGCCTTGTCGCGATTCATTGCGTACGTCAGCACCCGCATGCCCTCGGCGGGCGCGGCGACGCGACCGTGCTGGCTGCCAGCGACCGGCGCCTCCACGCTGAGATCGGGCGCGGGCGGCACCGGAATCTGCTCGAAGGCGAAGACCATGTCTTCGAGATCGATCGGCACCACGCCCTCGAGCTCGCCGCCGACGGCCTTCTCGAGATCCGCACGGCGCAAGCTCTTGAAGCCGAACTCGAGGATCTGGGTAAACACGGCATCGCCGACGACACCGATGTAGCCATTGTCGTCCTTGAGCCGGAGCTCTTCGAGCATCGCGAGGAGCACGCGCCGCGAACGCTCGTCGGTCGACTCGTCACCCGGCGGCACGAGACGCTCGACGACGTTCAGCAGCTGAGCGCCACGAATGCCCGGGCTCGCAACCGCGAGCTTGACACTCCAGGCACCTAGATCGACCGCAAATACCCGTGAAGCCATGACTCAGTCTTCCTTCAGATAGACCCACGCGCCGTTCGGCACCGGGGGCTTCCTGACGTTTTGCGGCACCACTTTGGTGTCCCACACGCCGGTGATCGTGGTGCGGATTGGCGGGAACACCGGCGATCCGTCCTTATTTTTCTGCTTGCGCTCGATCTCGCCGTACGCGTGCACGCGATAGGTGCGGCGCGCGCCGACGCGCGCGATGGTGGCGAGCTTCGCGGAATCGAGCTCGAGCCCGATCTTCTCTTGCAGGCCCGGTAAGCCCGCCGTGAGCGCTGCGGAGGCCGCACTGCCCTGCAACGTGCCAGCACCCGAGCCGGCGGTCTGGACGACCGAGGCGCTCGGATCCTTCACGAACGTGATGAAGTCATTGATCGACGTGAAGTTCTCGCCGAACTCAGGCGCCTTGGCGACGTACCCGGCAAGTAAGAACAGCCGGCGCGGGTCGAGGATCACCGGATCGGCCGGATTCTTCGCCGAGAGATACAAGACTGCCGCGATCAGCTGGACGTTCGTGACCGATTTCAGATTGAGCTGGCATCCGCCATATGCGGTGAACACGTTGCCAAACAACGTCCAGAACCGATCGTCGACGCCACGCACGAGCTTGAGCTCCTCGACAGTGTCGATGTAGTTATTCTTCGCGTAGTAGCGATCCTTGAGGCTCTCGTAGCCGTAGTCCTCGGTCGTGCCGCGGTTACTACCCATCATCGAGTCCTTGTCGATGTAGTCCATGATCGCGGAGTTCTGCTGCGCGCGATCGCGTTTCCACCCATCGGCATCGCTGTCCTCGAACACCGAGTCGTATGCAGGGAAGTAGGTCAAGGCATCGAGCACGCTGCGGATCGCTGCAGACTTCGCAGTGACGTTCGCGCAGTTGATATCGAGCTTGCCGTCGTCGGTGCCGATCGGGCCGTCGAAGCCACACGTCCCGATATCGGCGCCGAGGCCCTTTACCGCGGAGGTCGAGAACCCGACCGCCGCCATCACCTCATCCGAGCCGCCACAGAACGGCGTGATCAGGGTATCGGCGTAATCGGTCAGCTGGATGCCAGCGAGCTGTGGCACCGACTTGCCGAGGTTGTCGAACCGCTGCTGGAGCCGGATGATCAGCTCGCCGAACGATTGCGCCGAGCGCGCGAGGAAGCGCGACCGGACCTGGTCGCGATAATTGCCGGCCGCGATCATGTCGACGTTGGCGGTGGTTCCGAACTGGCTCGTCATCACGAGCGTGATCGCGATCGCGATCAACACCGTGACGAGCGCGATCCCGCGCTGGCCCTGGCGTGACCGGAGGTTTTGTTTGAGCACAGGCTGCTTCATGACGGCGACAGCGTGAGCTGCTCCTGCATCTGGAACCGCGCCTCGGTCGAGAGCTTCACGTCTCGCCCCTCGCTGTTTTTCGTGGTGATCGTGATCCGCGCACGGCTCGGCAGGTATCCGCGCTGGCCGTCGCTCTGCGTGGTGTCCCAGGTCTCGACCCACTCGAGGTTCTTCCAGTTCCAGAACTCGATCTTCACGTTGACGATGTCGTGCGC
This sequence comes from Kofleriaceae bacterium, assembly GCA_043759355.1. Taxonomy (GTDB): domain Bacteria; phylum Myxococcota_A; class Polyangia; order Haliangiales; family Haliangiaceae; genus JABFXX01. The sequence continues at coordinate 25,146 of JAYVLQ010000173.1, read as the reverse complement.
CACGATGTCGTAGTCGCTCGGCTCTTCTTCGGGCGGCTGGTTCGATTCGCGGCGCTGCTCGCGCCGGATCCAATCGGTCTTGTCTTTCTCTTCGGGATCGCTGCGCGACAGGTACTCGATCACGGTCTGATCGGACTCGTTCGCATCGGACCACAGCGGGCGATGCCCGAGCGTCGAAAATCGCACGCTCGGCACCGGGGTCTTCGGCTTCGCGATGAACATCGTGCGCGTGTGGCTCTGGGTGTTGTCTTCGTTCGCCGAGAGGTACGAGGACTCGAAGTCACGCACGACGCGATCGAGCGCCATCCGCAGCTCGTGGTTACGTTCCTCGTACTTCTCGAAGTTCTTCTTCGTATCTGACGTGTTCGAGATCGTCTTCCAGGCGAGCGACATCATGATCACCATGATCGCGCTCGCGATCATGACCTCGATCAGTGTCAGGCCGGCCTGCCGGTTGCGTCGCTTACGAGCCATCATCTGGTGGTTGTCCCCGAGCCCGAGCCCGAGCGCGTGCTCCCCGAACCGGTCGACTTCGCGGAACCCGAGCCCGAACCCGAGCCGCTGCCATTATCCGCGGCGCCCGCGCCGTTGAGCACATGATCCATCGCGACCGGGTCGGTATAGAACGCGACGAACGTGAGGTCGCGGTCGCTGCCGAGGACCTGCCACTTGACCTTCAGCGTCACCTTGCGGACCGAGTCCTTCAGGATCTCCTGGAATTGTTGATACTGCGATTGGATCAGCGCGCCTGCGGCGCCACCGGCGACATCTTTGCCGCCCGAGAGGCCGCCCATCATCGTCATCATGCCGCCGAGTGCGCTGTTCTGAAACGTCGAGAGCGGATCGACGGTGCCATTCGCGAGTGAGAACGCCGAGCCCGAACCGAATGCGCTGCCGAACGCCGAGCCGCCGGAGCCGGTGTAGTAGCCCGAACCCGAGCCGTATCCCGAACCCGAACCCGAGGCCATCGCGGTCAGCTGATTGAAGGTCGGCATCTCGACGGCTTCGACCTTGTAGCTGTACTTGACGTTCGGCCATCCCTGATCGTCGAAGCCTTTCCAGCTGTCCTGCGACTGGCTCGTATCCGAGAAGCCATCCTTCAACAGGATCTCCTCGATGTCGTACATCTGTGCGCGGCCGAGGTCGGTCGCGACGCCGAGCATGTGCGCTTGCTCGGCGTTGAAGATGCTGCCCGCGGCGCTCTTGATCAGCACGACGAGCCCGAGGCCCATCAGCGCCAGCGCGAACATCACCTCGATCAAGGTGAACCCCCGGCGGGGCAACGTGAAGCCCTTGCGCGCCTTCACTTGTCGTCCTCGCGCTTGGCATTCTTGTCGCCCATCGCGTTGCGCATCATGTGATCGTTGACGTTCTTGAGCACGCCGTCCTTGAGCTCGACGCGACCGGTGAGGCCGTAGACGAGCGTACTGAACACCTCGCTGCCGTCGGTCATCTCGATCACGGCCTTCTCGGAGCTGCCAGTCGGGAAGAAGTAGATCGCGACCTGGCCCTTCGTGACGCTCTCGTCGCGATGCTGGACCCAGACCTCTTTGAACTTGATGCCCTTGTCGGCTTTGAGATTGCGAGCCCAGCCCTTGAGCTTGCCGGACTCCGCTTCTTTGGAATTGAGGATGCCGGTGATCGAATCGTTCGCCGGCACGCACGTCCGATCCGAGATGTGATGCCCTGCGACCGCGAGCGCATGACGCTCGGCCTCTTGGGGATCGGCGGACTGCGCTTGATCGGTTGCTTGCGCCGGCATGTTGGAGAATGCATTCTTCGCCTTCTCGAGCGCCCGCTTCTTCTCTTCATCATCGGCGCGCAGCTTCTCGTTGCGCTGGATCGCGAATGAACCGCGACAGACCTCGACGACATAGAGCTGCTTGTCGAGATCGATCATGACCCGATGCAGCTCGCCATGCTCGACAGCGAGCGTGCTCGCGCGTCTGAGCACGGCGGACAATTCGGTCGCGTCTTCGACGAGGTCTGCCTTCGTGATCAGGCGAAACCCCGAGCGAACCAGCACGGATGCCGCGGCGATGATGGCGAGGACCACCATCAGCTCCAGCACGGTCATCCCCGAGGGGCCGTCATGTGAACGCGACCGGGTCATGACCTACCAGGACTTGACGTCGTCGGCCGTGCCTTCTTTGCCGTCCTCACCGTTGGACATCACGGCGAGACCCTTCGCGCCGTTCGGCAGGTTCTGGCCGCAATACATCTTGTAGTCGTTGCCCCACGGATCCTTGACGTCCTTGTTGTTCATGTACTCGTTGAGATCCGTGAGTTGCGCCGGGCAGCTCTTGTCGGAGTGCGACTGCGACCACGACGGAAACGCTTCGTTCGCGTACTTCGTGACGGTCATCTGCGCGATGTGGACCTTGGATTCGCCGAACATCTTCATGACGCGCGGACCGACGACGAGCCCCATGACGAGCGCCAGGATCGCAAGCACGATCATGATCTCGAGCAGGGTCATGCCGCGCTGGTTGGTGCGGGTTGCACGACGACGATTGAGGATGGCGATGAGCTTGTTCAACATATCTATCTCCTTACTTAGGTCCCGAGAGCTGACCGAGGTCCATGATGGGTTGCAGAATCGAGAACACGATGAAGGCGACGGCTCCGCCCATGACGACGAGCATCATCGGCTCGAGGAGCGCCGTGAACCGAGATAGCTTGGTATCGACTTCACTCTCGTACGTCGTCGCGACCCGATCGAGCATCTGCTCGAGCTGACCGGCGCGCTCGCCGACCGCGGTCATGTGGATCATCGTAGGCGGGAACTGGCCCGACTTCTTGAGCGTGGCGGCGAGCGATTCACCTTCGGTGACCGCCTTCTTCGCCTCTTCGATCGCGGCCTGGATGTGGACGTTGCCGACGATCTGCTTCGCAGTATCGAGCGAGCGCAGCATCGGCACGCCAGACTGCAGCATCGTACCGAGCGTGCGCGCGAACCGACCGACGTTGATCGTGCGTACGAGCTCGCCGAGCACCGGCATGTTGAGCACGAACCAATGCCAGATCGGCTTGCCCTCTTTGGAGCCCTTCCACTTGTTGAACGCGTAGCCAAACGCGATCAAGCCGGCAATCAGCCACAGAAAGTACCGGCCGAGGAACTGCGACAGGCCGATCAGGAACCGGGTGTTGAGCGGCAAGGTCTTACCCTGCGAGCTGAACATCTGAGTGATCTCGGGAATCACCTTGATCATCAGCACGGTCATGATGCCGGCGCCGACGAAGACCATCACGGCGGGATAGATCATCGCGCCCTGGATCTTCGATTTCAGCTTCTGCGCGCCTTCAAGAAATTCGGAGAGCCGCGTGAGCACCTCGTCGAGGTTACCGGCGACTTCACCGGCGCGGACCATCGAGACGAACAGCTCGTCGAACATCTTAGGATGTCTCGCGAGCGCATCCGCGAGCGCCATACCTTCGTTCACGTTCGCGCGAACTTCCGCGACCGCGGTCTTCAACCGCATGTTCGAAATCTGCTCGACCAGTGCCCCGAGCGTCTCGGCGAGCGGGATGCCAGCGCGGATCAGCGTCGCCATCTGACGCGTGAACGAAGCGATTTCGGTCTTCTTGACGCCGCCGAACACACCACCGAAGTCGACGCTCTTGTTGAGCCCACCCTTGGTGGCGTTGTGATCCTTGGCGTGCTTACCGCCCTTGGTCAGCTCGAAGCTCGTGACGATCACGCCATCCTTGCGCAGGATCTGGCGGAGCAGTTTCGGGGTCTCGGCCTCGCGGTTGCCCGCGACATTCTTGCCGCTCGAGCCGAGACCTTTATAGGCGTACATCGGCATTAATCAGAGCTCTCCGCGGTCACCAACAAGACCTCTTCAGGGGTGGTCATACCGAGTACGACCTTGCGTGCGCCATCGGCGCGGAGCGCGACCATGCCGTCCTCGATCGCGGCGTTGCGGATGGCGCCTGCGTCCGACTTCGCGAGCGCCAGCCGGCGAACCTTGTCGTTGATCATCAGGAGCTCGTAGATACCGGTGCGGCCTCGATAGCCGAGCTCGTTGCACTCCGGACAGCCCACCGGCTCGAACACCGTGCCCGGAGGACACGGGCGCATGCCCTTGACATCCGGAAAGCGATATCCGCCCGCATAAAAAATCGCCGGGTCGAGCCCGAGCTCGCCGAGGATCTCTTCCGACGGCCGCACCGCACGTGCGCACTTGTAGCAAGGGCGACGCACGAGGCGTTGTGCGAGCAGGCCAACGAGCGAGCTCGCGACCAAGAACGGCTCGATGCCCATATCGACGAGGCGCGTGATACCGCCGGCGGCATCGTTCGTGTGCACCGTCGAGAACACCAGGTGACCGGTGAGCGACGCGGTGATCGCGACTTCCGCGGTCTCGCGGTCGCGAATCTCGCCGACCATGATGACGTCCGGATCTTGGCGCAAGAACGAGCGCAGTCCCGAGGCGAACGTCAGCTCGATCTTCGAGTTGACCTGGGTCTGCGAGATACCTTCGAGCTGGTACTCGACCGGATCCTCGATGGTGAGGATGTTGATATCCGGCGCGTTGATCTCGGAGAGACACGCGTACAGCGTGGTCGTCTTGCCCGAACCGGTAGGACCGGTGACGAGCAAGATTCCGTGCGGGCGCTTGATGATGTCGCGGATCGTCTTCAACTGATCGTTCGCGAACCCGATGTCGGCGAGGCCGAGCAGCACCGAGCTGCGATCGAGGAGCCGGATCGTGACGCTCTCGCCGGCGGCGGTAGGCGCGCACTCGACGCGCATGTCGACATCCTTGCCGGCCATCTTGCGGCGGATACGACCGCTCTGAGGCAATCGCTTCTCGGCGATATTGAGGCCGGACATGATCTTCACGCGCGCGATGATCGATGCGTGGAACTTGCGCGGTGCGCGCTTCGCCTCGCGGAGCACGCCGTCGATGCGATTGCGGACGACGATGTCCTTCTCGCCAGGGCGGATGTGAATGTCCGAAGCGCCGTCCTTCGCGGCCTGGAACATCAGCGAGTTGACCCAGCGAATGATCGGCGCCTCGTCGTTCGCGTCGAGCATGTCGACGAGCTCTTCGTTGCCGTATTCGGGATCGTCAGCCTCTTCCTTCTTGTGGCTCTCCTCGAGCTCGGCGCCGCCACGGAGCCGCGAGTACGTCTTGTTGATGCATTCGATGATCCGGTGCGTCGCTGCGACGACCGGCTCGACCGGCTCGCCGATCAGCACCGCGATCGCGTCGATCACTTCGACCGCCTGAGGATCAGCGACCGCGATGATCACGCGGCCATTCTCGCGGCGCAGCGGCATCACCTCGCGTTGCCGCGCGAAGTTGATGGGAATCCGATCGATGAGATCGACCGAGATGTCATCGGCGCGCGGGAGCTCGCGGATGTAGACGAGATCGAACTGGGTGGCGAGCGCGAGCGCGAGTTGGTCCTCATCGCACAACTTCATCCGGATCAGAACCTCGCCGAGCAGGCCGCCTTCATCGCGCTGCTTGAGCAACGCGCGCTCGATCGCGTCGGGCGCGAGCTTGCACTTCGCGACGAGGATCTCGCCGATCAATGGAGCGTGGACTGCGGAGCCCGGGAGGGAGGAGAACGGCGTCGCCATGGTTACTTCTTGTTTCCAGATGCAGGAGCCATTCCACCGCCGTTGGTGGTCCCCCCGGTACCGTGGCTGTCGGATTCAGGGGCATCGATGCCGGACGGGCCATATTCGACCGCGCCTTCGGTGACATGCTGGCGCTTGCCCGCTGCGTTCAGGAGGGCGGCGTCCTCTTCGACGCCCTGCAGCGTGCGGTTGATCTCCTCGACGAGGCCGCGCTTACGGTGGTAATCGATCTTGGGTTCGTACTTCGCATCGTTCAGGTTGGCAAACGACGCGGTGAACTCGCGGTATTCGCGGGTCTTACGCTCGCGGATGTTCTGGAGATCGAGCTGGTCCTTGATGATGTAGGGGGTCAGGAGAATCAGGAGGTTCGTCTTCTTCTTCGCCTTGGTCGTGTACTTGAACAGGTAGCCGAGCAACGGGATGTCGCCGAGCAACGGCACTTTCGTGACGTTGAACGCCTCGCGCTCCTGGATCAGGCCGCCGATCACGACGCTCTCCTGGTCGTGCACGACCACCTGGGTCTTGAGCTTGCGCTCCGTCCAGGTCGGACCGAGCTGTGGATCTTTTCCGCCGAGGTCCTTGGTGTTCTGTTCGATCTCGAGGCGCACCGCATCGTTCGAGGAGATGTGCGGCGTGACGTTGAGATCGAGCGTCAGCTTCTCGCGCTGGATGTTCTGACCGATCGAGCCGAGCGGCGACGATGCGCCGGTCGCGCCGGCCCCAGGCAACCCGCCGAACGAGAGCCCTGCCTGGTACGGGATGTTGTTACCGACCGAGAACTCGGCCTTTTCGTTGTCGATCGCGATGATGTGCGGCGCCGAGAGGATGTTCGTATTGTCCTGGGTCGCGAGCGCCTGGAACAGCACCGCATAGGATGGGATGCTCGTGCCGAGGAACGTCTGCGAGCTGGTCAGCGGCGAGCCGACGAGACCGCCAATGAGGCCGGTGAGCGACGCGAGCGATGCGACCTGCAATGACTTCAGGGTCGACGTCTGGACGCCGCCGAGGACGAGAGCATCACCGTTCGAGACCGGAAGACCACCGTGCGAGCTGGTGCCGATATCGAGCTCTTTGTTGAGCGTGACCTCGAGGATCAGCGCCTCGATAAAGATCTGGCGACGTGGCTGATCGAGGCGACGAATCACGTCCTTGATCGCGAGGTAATCGCGACCGCTCGACATCACGATCAGCGAGTTCGTCGGATCGTCGTTGACGACGCGAACCGGACCCTCGAGCGCTGCACCCAGGTCGCCGGCCGGAACCGGTGCAGGAGCCTGCGGCGCGGCGCCGGGCTGGCCCGGGCGACCACCCGTGGTCGCGCCCGGGCGCTGCTGACCCTGCGAGAGTGCATTGTTGAGCGTGGTCGCGAGATCCTTGGCGAGTGCGTTCTCGAGCGGGAACACGCGGATCGCCGAGCCACCCTCGGTATCGAGCAGGATATCGAGGCGCTCGACGAGCGACTTCACGCGGAGATAGCCCGCTTCGTTCGACACGACGATCAGCGTGTTCGTGCGGTCGTCGACCAGGATTTTCGAGGGCAGCGCGCCCGAGATATCGTCGCCCCCGGACGATGCCGGTGCGCCACCTTGCGGTGCCCCACCGCGTTGCGGCACCGGGTTCGCCGCCTTCCCACCCGCGGCGCTGTTCGCCGCGATGCCGAGGATCTCGTTGAGCTTCGTCGCGAGCGCGGTCGCGTCCGAGTGGAGGACCGGAATCGTGTAGACACCTTCGTTGTTCCCCGGGACGTCGATCGATTTCGCGAGCGACATCATGTCGCGAACCTGCGACGCGTAGTCGGTGATGATGATCATGTTTCCCGCGGCCTGGATGTTGCCCGCCTGCGAGCGCACCGAATCGAGCGCGGCGCGCAGCGTCTCGACCTGGGCGTACGACGGCCGCAGCACGTAGCGCACCATCTGATCTTCGTCGGCGGGAATGCCTTTCTTGTAGATCGGCACGGTCTCGCTCTTCGCGGTCGCCGACTCGACGATCCGCAGCATGTTGCCCTTCGGCACGACCGTGAGCCCCATCGTCGAGAGCGCGACGAGGAACACGCGATACGCCTCCTGCTGGCTCATCTTGAGCGGCGCGATCACGGTGACCTTCTTGCCGGTCGAGACGATGCGCGGATCGAGGATGAAGTTCTTGCAGGTGAAGCCCATCACCCACGCGACGAGATCCTTGAGCTCGGTCTCCGGCTTGAACGTGACCGCGACCGGACCGCTCTTCTTGCCACAGTGATAGAGCGTGTCGTCTTCACCGGTGGCCGGCTTGTCTTTATCAGCCGAACCCGAACCCGCGGGCTGCGCGAGCACGGGCGACGTGATTCCTAGGAGCGCTACAACGACGAGTAGTTTCTTCATCATGATTACCGAATCGAGTACGAAAGCTTCTCTACCTTACCGCGACGCGTGATCGACACTTCCAGAGAGGTCGCCTCGCGCAATTTCGTGAATGCTTCGAGCGCGTTTTGCGCCGACGTCAGGTCGAAGCCATTGATCGATTGCAGCGTGTCGCCGTTCTGCAAGCCGAGCTTCGAGAACACCGAGCTCGGGCGAATCGCATAGAGCTTGAAGCCATCGGGCTTGCCGTCCTTGACGGCCGGCACGACCCGCGCGCCCTTCGCGACACCCATCGGGTTCGCGCTGACGCTATCGACGAGCTTGCGATCGATCTCGTAGTGGTTGTCGTCGATCTTCTTGACGCCGGCATCGATCATCGCCTGCATCTCGTCGCCCGAGCCGTCACCCGCCGGCGGCTCGACCTTCGCGACCATCGGAGGTGGCGTCGCGCCGAGGAGCACGAGGCGCTCGGTGTGGCCCGCGTTCTCGAAATCGATGAACTTGTAGTGGATCTCTTTGAGCTTGCCGCTCGCACCCGGAATCTTGTCGCCGATCGAGTACGAACCTTGGCGCGAGCTCTCGGTATTGACGATCGTCGCGGTCGATTGATCGTCGTCGAGCGAGATGCTGGTCGCCACGAGCGACAGCGGTAGCGACGTCGTCACGATCGAGCTCGGATCACTGGCGACCGCCGCGGTCTCGACCGGCGGGGTGCATTCCGCACAAAAGATGTTGCGTGACGCGAACAGCGTGCCGTCTTTCGAATGTGTGACCTTTGCCGTGATGGGCGTGGAACCGAACACCGGCGGACGCGCGGTCGCGTGATCTGCATCCGGGAGATATTTCGCCGCGACAAAGTAGCCGGTCGCTTTCGCGGCGAACACGGCGCACGCCAACACGACGATCGCGCCAAGGACCCAGAAGTACCGCTTGATCAGATCCTGCATGCGCTAGTCCTCTACTCCACCATCGTAGGTCGCGCGCCCGGACGTGAATCCCGGGCGCTCCTCCTCGGCCGCATCTTCACCGTCGGGCGTCTGTTCCAAACGGCGATAGATGGTACGCGTCGCGATGCCCAGCAGCTTCGCGGTGAGCCGCTTATCTCCACGCGTGTGGCGAAGGGTCTCGTGGATCACGCGCATCTCGATCTCGGCGAGTGGCATCCCGAGCGGAAACGTGAGCGAGGTCGCCGAGGCGGTGCCCGGCGTGGCATCGCGGATCTCGCGAGGCAGCGCATCCTCGTCGATCATCGTGTGACCGGCACGCGTCAGGACGACCGCGCGCTCGATCGAGTTCTCGAGCTCGCGCACGTTGCCCGGCCAGGCGTACTCGGTGAGCCGCTCGATCGCGGCGGCCGAACAACCAGCGATCGCCTTGCCGTTCTTCTCGGCGTAGACCTGCACGAAGTGCTGCGCGAGCAGCGAGATGTCGTCGCGCCGGTCGCGCAGTGGCGGCACGTTCACCGGGATCACGTTGAGGCGGTAGAACAGGTCTTCGCGGAACCGGCCTGCCTTCACTTCGCCGGCGAGGTCGACGTTCGTCGCGGCGACGATGCGGACGTCGATACGACGGGTCTTGCCGCCACCACCGAGGCGCTCGATCTCGCCCTCCTGAAGGACGCGGAGCAACTTGACCTGGACGTGGCGGCTGATCTCGCCGATCTCGTCGAGGAACAGCGTGCCGCCGTTCGCCGCTTCGAAGCGACCGTCGCGCGCGGTCGTCGCGCCCGTGAACGCGCCCTTCTCGTAGCCGAACAGCTCGCCCTCGAGAATCGATTCGGGGATCGCGGCGCAATTGACGGCGACGAACGCGCCCTTCGCGCGCGCCGAGTTCTCGTGCACCGCACGTGCGAGCAGCTCCTTGCCGGTGCCGCTCTCGCCGAGCAGCAGCACGGTCGCTTCGCTCGGCGACGCCTGCATCATGATGTCCATCGTGCGACGCCACGCGAGCGACGTTCCGATGATCGCGCGCCGACGCTTCTCGGAGATCTGCGCCTTCAAGCTGCGGACCTCGACGAGCAACGACTGCTTCTCGAGCGCGTTGCGCACGATCCGCACGACATGCGCGCGCTTGAGCGGCTTGGTGACAAAATCGTACGCGCCTTCGCGCATCGCATCGACGGCGGTCTCGACGGTGCCGTACGCGGTCATCAACACGACCTCGGTCTCGGGCGCGATCGTTTTGGCGGCGCGCAACAGATCCATGCCCGAGGTCTGCGGCATCATCAGATCGGTGAGCAAAACGCCGACCCGGTGTTTACGTAGGATGTCGAGCGCGGCGGTGCCATCGGTCGCGAAGAGCACGTGCATACCCTCGCGCTTGAAGATCTTGGTCAGCGACTCGACGATGGCCGGTTCGTCATCGACCACCAGCACGATGCCGCCCTCGGCCGGCGCGTCCTTGAGGGAGGTTGGCTCGTCGGACACCGGATGGCCGCTACCGCCTTCCACCTGGGCAGACGCGAAACGACGGAACGGGCTCTGGGCAGGCTGGTTCCACATACCGAGATCACTCTTAACAAGTGCAGTGCCAATTTGTATTTAATCTAACTATTCGAAATTGCTTAGAAGTTGCACATGGGCGGAGGCTCCAAAATGCCATCGTGTCAGGTCGCAACAATGGCGCTGACAAAGTGGCAAGCCGTCCCTCTGGGAGCGTTCTACCCCTATCCTCGTTGGATGCCACGCTCTGCGATGGGCTGGGTAGCGGTCGCGCTCGCGCTCTCGAGTGCCGGAGCGACACGCGCGCATGCCGATTCGTCCGTGGTTGTCACGTTGACACCGGCCGGTGAACAATTGGCGAGCTACCTCGGGCTCTCGGTCCCGGCGCTGATCCAGAACGCCCAAGACAAGTTCAACAGCTTGTTCCAGACCGCGAACCTGCCGTCGCTGCTCACGGCATTCGCGTCGATAACGGCAATCTCGGATCGCGGCCTCGGTGTCGACTACGCGGTGACCGGCCACGACCTGATGATCGGCGCGGTCGCGAACGGCGCGGTGCCCACCGATCCATCCCTCGATAGCGCGAACGTGATCGGCGGGTTCATCTTCAACTTCGGAGTGATGGTGGGCGCGAACCTCGGGCGGTGGGGTGCACCGCGGTTTACCGTGTTCTTGAACGGCTTCTACGAAGCGGCGGGTTACAAGGATCTTCAGGGCCATCTCACGACCGGCGGGGCGCACGTACAGTACCGCGTGCTCGACGGCGCGGGTCATGGAGCGGTGCGATGGACCGGGCTCGATGTCACGAGCGGGCTCGAGCTCGCGAACTGGCAAATCAGCACGAAGCGCGATTCGCTCGCGATCAATTTCAAGGTCGAGAATCCCGACACCGGCAAGGGCGAGCACCTCGTGTTCCAGTCGATGGGAGTGATGAACGTCGAGGCAAACGCGATCACGGTACCGCTGGAGGTTACGAGCGGCGTCTCGCTGGGCGATCTGGTCACGCTGTACGCGGGTGGGGGCGTCGATCTCACGTCGTCGACCGCGACGATCGACGTCAACCTCGACGGCGAGCTCTACATCCGCACGAACATGGAGGACGTCGGGCACGCGACGGTCAAAGCGACTGGCCGGGCCTCGCCAAGCTCGATCACGGCGCACGCGCTCGCGGGCCTGCAGTTCAAGCTCCCGCACGGGAACGTCTACACGCAGGGCATTGTCAGCCCCGATAACGAGGGCGTGGCGTTCGGTTTCCGGATCGTCTTTTGACCGCGGTCTGTGGCCCGCACCTACCGAGGACCACAGCCACGGCAGCGATGTCGCCAACCACTCGCATTCGGGCCAGCATCTTGTAGGAAGATCCAGGAAGAGCGGACGTAGGATACGGGTATGAAGCGCGAAGAAGCCGAGCTCCAAACTGAACCCGTGATCGCCGAGTCGGAGGTCGCGACCACGCAGACCGCCGAAGGTGAGCCGGGTACGAGCGAGACGTATCTCGCCGAAGGTGATCTTCCTGCGGTCGGGCAGGCACCGGCAGCCGCAGCGCCGACCGCGTCCGAGCAAGCGTTCTCGCCCGAAGAGACTCCCGCAGAAGCCGATCAAAAAGCGACCAAGGCCGCCACGGAGTACAACGCGGATCGCCCGCACAACGTCGCCGAGTTCAACCAGCTCACCGACTCCTCCTGCATGAAGAACGGCGCGCTCGATATCGAGAAGTTGCGCGATTTCCAGAAGGCCGCACACCTCGATGCCGATGGCCGCATCGGTCCGTGGACGCTTGCCGCGGCGAAGCGCAGCTCCGACGTTCGCGAGAAGACCAAGGCCTACGAGGCCGAGCAAGAAGCCAAGCTAGCGCCGGCGAAGATCGAACAAGTGCCGGCGCAAAAAGCCGTCGTCGCAGCACCGATCATCGCGGCACCGGTCGCCGAAAAGATCGACGCTCCGAACGAGACCGTCGCCGGTGAGCCCGAGCTCGCGAAGACCGATTCGAAGAACCAGGCCGCGATCGAATTCAACGAGCGTCACGCCGCGCTCGTCGCCGAGTTCAACCAGATCACCGACTTCGCGTGTACCGAGGGTGGCAACATCTCGATCGAGAAGGTGATGGAATTCCAGCTCGCGCACGGCTGCAAGGCCGATGGTCGGATCGACGCGATGACGCTGTCCGCGGCGAAGCAGACCTCCGAGCCGCTCACGCACGCGCAGCTCGAAGCCGCACCGTCCGTCGAAGAAGTCGTTCATGAACGCGCGTAGCTAGCGGATTTTCGACGCTAACGGGCGCAGTAGCTCGGGAACGTCGACGGAACGCCACCCGCTGCGTAGGGCGACGGCCACGCGCCGAACGGATTTGCCGCGAAGAACGCCGCCACACTCGGGGCCGCGTCGAGTGGGATCGAATGACCCTGACCGTGATCGCAGAGCTCGGCGTAGTGACCGCTCGCGGTCAGCGTCGAGGCGAAGGTCTCGCTCGCCAGCTTGAAGTCGACGCCGAACACGTCGTCGGTCGCGCCGCCGTCGAAAATCAACGCGGCGAACTTGTTGTCTGCGTTCTCGATCGCCGGCATGAAGCCGGGCGGAATCCCGCCCGAATATGTCGCGACCGACGCGACGTACGCGGAGCGCAAGAAGCTGAACGCGGTGGTCTGCAGCCCGCCCGCACTCATGCCCATCGAGTGGATCTGGGTGGTGTCGATGCGGTGGGCCGCGACCAAGCAACCCACGATCTCGTCGGCGAGCAAGAAGTCGTCGAGCTTCGGGCTCATGTTGACGATGAACCACTCGAACTGCCCCGCCGCCGAGTCCGCATACGGAGCCGCGACCACGCCGCCCGCCGCCGTGATCTGACTCTGCGTCGCGCCGAGCGAGTACGCTGCCTCCAGCGGCGCACTCCCGGTCGCGAACCAGTAGATGATCAATGGACCCGAACCCGTCGCGGCGGCGGCGTCGAACGTCAGCTTCACCTTGCGAGGTGACATGCCGGCCGGGGCGAACGTCACGTCGCCGTTCGCGATCGTCGGGCACGTTCCGGTCGGCGACGGAATCTTCGGCATGGTGCCACCGCCGTCACCATTCGAGCCGGCGGCGTCAGGAGTCGTGTTCGTGGCCGGAGAGCCGCTGCCGCAGGCGGCAAGAACTGCAACAAGCGCGTAAGACTGAATCCTCATCGCCACGTACATCACACCGGGCGGCGCGGCGAGGACATGACCGTGTTTGGCCAAGTGCATGACCGGGGTGGCCAAGGGGTGGCCAAATCGGACATCGTCTGCACAACACCCGCGAAACACCCACCTATTCGCCGCTCGGCGCCTTGCCAGTCCAGCGCTTGTAGGCGCGGCTGAATGCGCTGGCCTCGGAGAAGCCGAGTGCGAAGGCGACTTCCTTCACGGATCTTCCCGTCCCGAGCAGCTCGTCGGCGCGAGAGCGGCGGACCTCGTCGACGACCGCGCGCAAAGAGATCCCGTCCTGCTCGAGATGGCGCCGCAGCGTTCGTGCACTGATGCCGAGCTCCTTCGCGATCTCGTCTGGCGACGGCTCGCCACGAGGATGCGTGGCGACACTCTTCCGCACGCGATCGAGGAATGGCGTGGGCGGAGTTGCAGCACTCGCCGTGAGCTGCGCGACGGTGGAGTCCAAAACTTCGACCGTGATCGGATCTGCGCTCGTGAGTGGCAGCGCGAGGTTCGCGTGGTCGGCTTCGAATTCGTCGAACGCGGCGTTGAACGAGACCGGCGCGCGAAACACCTCCTCGTACGCGCCTGAAGGCTCGCCGGGATGGGCAAAGCGCATCGCACGGAGATGGAACGCCTGCTTGGTCGTCTCGCGCGCGCGGATCGCGAGCGATGCGAACGGGAACTCGCTGAGGATTCGACCGCGACGAGCTCCGGCGGTCACCGGGGTCGAGCGCAGGACGCTGTAACCAGCGTGCTCCACCAGCGCGAGCTGGGTGCGTTGCGTGACGAGCTGGTAGCGCTTTGCCGCACGCTCGATCGCGTCGCGGACGGTGCCGCTGAGCCAGACCATGTGGCCGAACAGGCCGAGTGGACGGAGCGCGGACGTCGACGCGAGCGTGAGCGAGAGCGATGGATCGCCGCGGCGGAGAGCGAGCGCATCGAGCGCAGCGTCGACGAGCGCGCCCGGGATGTAGGAGTTCGGCGCGCTCGCTTCAGAAACGCCAAGGCCGGCGAGAAAGCCTGCCTCGTCCTCGTCGAGGCGACTGAGGAGCTCGGCGATCGGGCGCAAGAGCGCGACAGAGATGCCAGCCGATGCATCAGCCGGTGCCGTCATCACGAGGCGGTCGCGCGCGGCTTCGGCACGTCGGTCGGCGAACGCTTGCGCAGCTCGGCGGTGACCGCGATCAGGCGAGGTAACCGGACGGTGAACGTGGTGCCTTCGCCGAGCTTGGTATCGCACTCGATCACGCCACCGTGGCGCTCGACCAGCTCGTGCACGATCGAGAGCCCGAGGCCTGTGCCCTCGCCGACATCCTTCGTCGTGAAGAACGGATCCCAGATCCGCGGCAAGACCTCGCTCGGGATGCCGGAGCCGTTGTCGCCGATCTTGACCTCGACATACTCGCCCTCGCCGCGAGTCTCGATGGTGATCTTCGCGTGCTCGCGCCCCGCGAGCGCCTGCGCGGCGTTCGTCAGGAGGTTCATGAACACCTGGTTGATCTGACCGGCGTGACCGCGGACGCGACCCGGATGATTGTACTGCTTGACGACGTCGATGTTGCCCTTGAGCAGGTGACGAAGCAGCTCGAGCGAATCGTCGATCGAACGATCGATATCGAAATCGACGACGGACTCCTCGTCGGTGCGCGAGTAGTTATGGAGCGCGCTGACGATCGCCTTGGTGCGCTGCGCGCCGCGCTGGACCACGCGCACCATCTCGCGCACGTCCTTGGCCGCAGCCATGCGCGCGGCCGGATCGGGGTCATCGATCTGCATCGCGGCTTCTTCGAGTGGACCGACCGTGTTGACGATCGCGTTGACCGGGTTGTTGATCTCGTGCGCGATGCCAGCGACAAGCTGACCGATCGAGGCCAGCTTCTCGGACCGCACGAGTTGTTGCTGCGCGCGGGTCAACTTGTCGAGCGTCTCCGCGAGCTCGCGATTCTTGCGCGCGAGATCGGCGGTGCGCATCTGCACGGCGCGTTCGAGATCCAGGTTGACCTCCTCCGTCGAGCGCAGCTTGTCGCGCAGCTTGCGCCGCATCTCTTCGAGCGCGAGCGTGAGGCGACCGATCTCGTCGCCCTCGCCGGCCGATGCGACCGGATCGGCGAGCTCGCCGCGTGCCATGCCGTCGGCGCGTTGCTCGAGGCGGCGAATCGGCGCCATGAATTGCGCGACCGTGAATACGACGATGCCGCCGCACGCCGCGAACAGCACGAGGAAGAACACGAGCAGCTCCTTGAGCGGTTCCGCGATCGATTCGCCGCGGCCGCGATAGCTCGGATAGAACATCGCGACCGAGCCGAGCTGGAACCTCTCCCCACGCCAGTTGACGGTGAGCCGCGCCGACGAGCCGGTGAGGAAGGCGCCGTGCAAGTTGATCAGCGAGCCGCTCGCTTGCTCGATCAGCTTGCGCACGTACCACGGGGCTTTCGGCGCGCCCATCGGGCCGCCACCGAGCGCGAGCATTTTGCCGTGATCATCGATGTAGTAGACGACCGCGTTCGCTTCGGGTGACGTGCCGACGATGCGGCGCAGCGATTCGCGGACCTCTTCTTCATCGGGGCGCGTGGTCAGCTGGCCGAGCTCGGTGCCGACTTCGGAGCGTAGCCAGTGCAAACCGATATCGGCCTGGCGCACCGCCGATTCCGTCGCGAGGTTCTTGTACTGGACGAAGCCCCACAGGAGCGCCATGCCGCACGCGAGCAAGACGACGCCGCCGAATGACAACAGCAGCTTCGAGCGCATCGACAGCGAAGGCGCGATCTGGCGCACCGGCACGCGGTAGCGCTGTGTGAGGTGCGCGAGCAACGGGCGCAACACGTCGCGATGCCACAGTTGCTCGTAGATCGAGCCCGCGACCGCGAGCACGAGGGTCGCCGTGCCGAGGATGACCGTGTCGTCGACATCGAAGCCGAGATGGAAGCGCATGACGAGCGCCCCCGCGATAGCGATCAGGAACCACACGCCCATCGTGAGCAGCGCGAGCCTGTAGGGCAGCGCCTGAGCGCGGCGATAGATCACCGCCGCCGGCGGTGCCTCGATGCGAGCCTTGCCGGCGGCTGTAGCCGTGCCGGCGACCGTAGCTTTGCCGCCGGCGGTCTCGCCACGCGACGCCGCGAGATAGTTGCGGAGATCGCTGGTCATCCACCGCGCGAGAAAGACCCAGATGATCAAGCCCGCCGCCGTCGCGACCGAGAAGTAGGTCTCGAGCTGGAGGTACTGGATGCGCGTGATGTGGACGAAGTAGTTCGCGAACGCAGCTTGCGCCGCGAGCACGCCGCCGGTGACGACCATCGTCACGAGCATGAAGCGGCGAAAGTGGTTCTCGTCGAACTTCTTGAGTGGCGAGCCGCCGGCGAACAGCCGCTTGCGCACCTGATCGAAGATCTGTTCGAGCCACAACGCGCGCACGCACGACACGACGTACGCGTGGACTGCGGCCAAGGCGATCATCGCGGCGATCCGATCGAGGGGCCACGCGTCGTAGACGTAAAGGAACAAGCCGGTCAGCGACGCGGCGGTCGTCCACACCATCGTGCGCAGCAGGAGCGCGCGCACCGGACCCTTGATCGTGATCCGGTACGCGCGCGCCGCGAGCTCCTTGGGGACACGCTGGCCGGCGCGCCGCAACGCGACGGCTTGGTAGAGCGGCGCGAACCACACGGCCATCGCGATCACCCACACCGCGATCGCACCGATGCACACCGGCAACAGCGTGCGCACGAGCGTGTCGGCGCCGAGCTCGGCGAGCTCGAACGTGCGCCACAACGGATAACCGACGCCGAGCAGCTCGAGGAGGCCGAGCACGATGCCCGGCACGACGAATCTACGCTTGAACGGGACGATCGCGTTCGAGATCGAGCTCGGGGTCGAGGCGGAGGTGACGGAGGTGACGGAGACCGGCGGGGACTCCGCCGCCTCGGTCTGCTTGCCTTCCTCGCTCATTGCCGTGAGCTTACTCCGTATAGTGAGGTGATGAAGAGAGTGGTCTTTGCCGTCTGGCTCGCCGGCATGCCGCGCCTTGCCAGCGCCGACCCGCCCACGACGACGATCCGGCCCGGCCAGAGCTATTCGATCGACCTCTACGACGGGGCACCGCTCGGCAATGCGGCGGTGGTCGGCACGGGTGGCGCCGCGATCGCCGATTCGGTCGGCTCGTCGGGCACGCTGCTCAACGCCTCGGCCTCGGCCGTGCGCCCGACGACGGATACCGATGCGTGGAGCTGGGACTACCACATCGATTATTTGATCGGGTCCTTGTCGAGCGACTACGGGAACAGCGGCCTTACCCACCCTGCGGGCTCGGATACCGGCAACAACACGCTCACGGGAGGGCTCTCTTTTCGCCGTCACGACTGGGCGATGGCGTTCACCGCGGTCGCGCGCACCGCGATGATCGATGCGCCGGATGTCAGCGGCCTGCGCGCGCAGACCACGCAATACAAGCTCGCGCTTGCGAAGTGGTTCCCGGAGCTCGACATGGCGATCGGGCTCTCGTTGGACAGTGATGGCTTCGCGGTGCGCGACGGTCTCGACCAGCCGCTGTTCTCGATCCAGGGCGCGGGCGGCGAAGCCGGCGCGCAGTGGATCCCACGCCACCAGAGCTTCAGGATCGGCGCGAACCTCGTCAGTGCGATCACCGGATCGCAGGTCGATGTCGATAGCTGCCCGACGACGATCTACACCTGCACGATCCTCCCCGATCACGTCGTCTCGCCCGCGCGATTCGGCGCCGGCATCGCCTATCGGTTCGCCGAGACCGAATGGAACCAGATCGTCGGCGGTGTCTTTCGCGACGAACGCTCGGTCACCGCGCTCGCCGATGTCGTGATCACCGGCCCTTCGGCGAACGGCTACGGCTTCGACGCGTTCGGGTTGCAACAGCTCGAGCGTAGCGGTCGCCACAGATCGATCTCGATCCGCGGTGGCGTCGAGTACGAGTGGGTGCCGGGCCGCCTGCGGCTACGCGGTGGCAGCTACTGGGAGCCGAATCGCTTCGAGGGTGTCCCCGGTCGCTTGCACGGGACATTCGGCATCGAGGTCCGCGCGCTCGAATTTCATTTTTGGGGGCTGCGCCGCGGTCGGATCACGGCGACCATCGACGAGGCCGCGGGCTACAACAACCTCGGTTTCTCGATCGGCTTTTGGCACTGAAGAATAGAAACATCAGGGGGGCGAGCAAGGTCGCGCTCGAGCTGCCGGTATCGCAGCAACCGCTGGAGCCCGGTTTCGACACGCCCGCGCTCTCCCCACCGATCGTCGTGCCCGCGTCGACGGACGGACCAGTATCCGCGTCGGTGCAGGCACTGTTACCCGCGCGATCCGTCGCACACACCTGGTAGTGCGCGAGATAGCCATCTGGCAGCCGCTTCGCGATCCACAGGTACTCGCCGTACCATTGCATCGGCACCGTGATCGAGTCGTACTTCAGGACGACGTTCTTGAAGTCGGACGGCCGTCCCGGGCTCTGATGATCGTGGATTCGCGCGCGTACGATCGAGCTCGTCGCGGACACCTTCTCGACCGCGATCACCGGTGGCTGCGTATCGATCGCGACCGCACTAGACGCGAGCTGGACCTTCTCCGGGAACGCGACCTCGCCTTGCGACTGCACGACATCGAGCCGGCCATCCCCATCGAGATCGCCGACGGCGATGCCAAGCGAGCCCGGGGTGTCGTTCGGCGTGGCCGTAGCGCCAAGCGTGAAGTGGCCGCTGCCATCGTTGATCAGCAAACGTTCGGGTCCCGAGAGCGACGCGACCAGCATGTCGGCATCGCCATCGTTGTCGACATCGAGAAACACCGCCGCATTGTCGTCGACGTCGTGTGGGTTCGCGGTCGCGGTCATGCGAGCGGCGGTCTCGTCGGCGAAGGTCCCGTCGCGCTTGTTCATGAACAGATGGTTCTCGCCATTGGTGCCATCGTTGATCGTGGCGAGATCGAGATAGCCGTCACCGTCGACATCCATCGGTTCGAGCGCGTAGTTGTTCGTGAAGTGCGGCAATGCATTCGGCTGGTTCGTGAAGTGACCCGTGCCGTCGTTGGTGAACAGGTAGCTCTGCGTGCACTCCTTGCACGACACGAGCACGTCGAGATCCCAGTCGTTGTCGACATCCGCGAGCGTGATGTCCCATGACCACTTGATCAGCTGGTCCGGCATGGTGCCGACCGTGAAGTGGCCGGTGCCGTCGTTGAGATAGAGCCGCAAGGGACCGCCGGCGTAGCCCTGCGTCCCGGGATTTTGCGCACCCCAATCGACGATCACGATGTCGAGGTCGCCATCCCCGTCGACATCGCCGAGCTCGGCATCGCCGATGCTCGTCGGCTGTTGCGGCAGCTGCGCGCTCGCATCGGTCCACGTGCCATCGCCGTTGTTGAGAAATAGCTTCGCCTGGGTCTGATACGCACCGCCTGTGAACAGATCGAGGTCACCATCGCCGTCGACATCCGCGGCCTTGATCATCCGCGACCGGCCCATGTAGCTCATCACGGTCGCGGCTGAGACCTCCTCGCAGTGCGGCGCCGCGCCGGCCCAGTTACCGAGGTTCTTCCACACGCGCGTTGGCTCGACCGGACCCGCACTCGAGTAGCCACTACCGTTCGCGACGAGGATATCGAGCTGGCCATCGCCGTCGAGATCGGCGAGCTCGATCTTGTTGCTCCACTCCCCGGTCGTGCCCAGACACTCCGCCGTGTGGTCCTGCCACATCTGCGCGCTCGCCGTGCTCGAGATCACGAGCAGCACCGCCACCACCAACAGGGTCCGCATCGCGAGACGATGCCACGTAGACGTCTCGCTTAGAAAGCGACGTTGAGGATGCCGACCGCGATTTCTTGCACCGCTCGCCGGGAGTTCGCGCAATGGTGTGGCCATGCGACGCCGAACGTTCCTGGGAGCTCTCGGCGGTGCGGCCGGTTTCGTGACGATCTTGCGATCGCGCCGCGCGGATGCGGCGTTTGGTGAGTTTCCCGATGGCACCTCCGCGGTCCAGCTCCCGGCGGGCATGCGCGCGAAGAAGGTGCTCGAGATCTTTCTCTACGGCGGGGTGTCACCGTGGGAGACGCTCTACTACGTGCCGACCTACGGCACGCCGACGGACCCGACCTATCCGAACCAGCAGTACTTCGCGTTCAAGACCGCGAACGACGCGCAGCTCGCGACCTGCGGCGTGACCGCGATGACGCGCTCGCTCGGCACCGATGCCAACGGGGTCGCCGTCGAGCTCGGCCCCTTCGCCGGCAAGTTGTGGGACCGCCAGGACATCGTCCAGAAGATGCGCGTCGTCGTGCAGAAGCACGATCTCGAGCCGCATGAAGCCGCGGTCCCGCAAGCGCTGACCGGTCGCCCCGTGGGCCAACCGACCGCCGCGGGCCTGGGTGCGCACATCCAGCGCGCCCGCCTCGATGCCGATACGGCGACGAACGTCATGCGTGCCGCGCCCTACTCGTACGTGTTTGCGACCGGTGGCATCTCGAGCGACAATGTCGCCGCAGCCGCAGCCTCCGGCGCGCATCCGGGTGCCGCGCGTCCGCTGTTGATCAAGACCGACAGCGCGGCGGGTTTCACCTCGCTGCTCGGGCGCTCGACGCTCGTGAATCGCGCGCATCACGACGCGCTCGTCAAATCGTACGTCGATCAATACGGTGGCCGGCTGACCTGGCCGAACCAAGGCCGCGTGCGCAGCCCGCGCACCGATGACCTCTTGGTCGCTGCCACTGCGACGACGAACGTCGATGCGATCGCGGCACTGTTGAAGACCGGCAGCGGCGGCGATCTGTTCGCGAATGCACCGGCGACCTCGTGCGATGTCTCCCAAGGCTCCGATATTCCGCTGACCGGCCTGCGCGCCGCGTTCCACTTGCTCACGCATCCGACCGAGCCCGCAGCGTACGTGTGCGTCAGTGACACCGGCATTCGCGAAGCGTCTGGCGGAGGCGGCTACGACACGCACTCCTCGAACGCGCACGACACCGCGATGAACTTCAACAACATGATCCAGGCGCTGGTCGCCGGGATCAACGCGCCGAACGAGAACGACCCGACGAAGATCTCGCTCGACGACACGTTGATCATCCTCAACACCGAATTCGGCCGCACGCCGACGCCGCAAGATGGCGGCGACGGTCGCAATCATCATCCGTACGGCTACGCGACCGCCTTCATCGGTGGGCCCGTGGTGGCGGGCATCGCGGGTGCGATCGGCCCGAACGGCACCGCGACCGCATTCGCGAACCCCGCGCAGAACCGGATCGCGGCGCTGCTGGCGCTCGGCATCTGGCCGTTCTCGCAAGAAGCGTTCGCGGTCTCCGACGTCCCCGCGGCGACCACCGAGCTCGAGGCCGCGACCGCGACGATGCAGCTCGTGCTCGGAAGGACGGCGTCGTGAAGTCGCTCGTCGTCGCCTGGGCACTCACGATCGGCGGCTGTGGCGGTTGCGGCAGCGATGCCGTCAACTACGATGCCGGCGTCAGTGGTGATGCCCCCGTGACCTTCACCGCGTGTGGCGGCGCACCCGATGCATTCGTGCGCCAGACCTTCCTCGCGCTCGACGGTCGCCGGCCGCGCAGCCAGGCGGAAGTCAACGTCTACACGGACCTCTACGCCGCGGCGGTAACGAAGGGCATCGATCCAAAAGATACGGTCGCGCGTGCGATCATGGCGGAGCCGGAGTTCGGCGAGCGCTGGGTCCAGCAGACGATGGACGCGATGCAAGTCCAGCGCTTCGACTATCAGACCGAAGCGGAGTGCTGGGATCGCGGCACACGTTCGACAAGCTCTGCCGCGCTCGCGACCGCCGTGCGCGATCAAGCCGCGACCGGCACGGGCGATGGCGCGCAGTGGAACATGGCCGACCTCGCGGTCTCCGCGATCGCGCTCGACGATCTCACCCCGCTCTACCGCGCTCAGCTGTTCTCGATGATGCAGCACCCGATTCCCGCGGCGAACGTCGCCGATGTCGAAGCAGAGCTCGCACGTCGGGCCGATTTCGGAGCGACGTTCGATTCGGGATATCTCCATCGCGACGCGGTGTGCCTCGATTGTCACAACAGCAACTTCTCGGTCACCGATCGCGCGGATCCCGCGACCGATCGCTTCTGGCCCGTGCCAGGGCTCGCCGAGGTGCCAGTCTACGGCGCGTTTACCCACGTGAATCTCGCCGCCGCCCACGCGCCGTTCCGCGTCGATAGCTTCGTCGGCAACGGGACGAGCCGGCCGTGGGGCTGGGCAAGCTCGTGCGGGCGCTTTGCGACGAACGTGCCTGCCGACCCGGCGGGCGTGACCGCGAAGCTCGCGAGCATCGGAGGGCAGCAATCGACCGTGTACACGCTCGAGGCGGCGCTCAAGCACGGCTTCGATCAACTGCGAGGTCAGCTGCCCGCGATCGGTGCCGATGGAATGATCGCGGATCCCGATCAAGCACTCGCGTGGCTCGTCACGCTCAAGATGACCGAGGATGTATGGACCAAGGTTACAGGCACGCGGCTCACGATCGCGAACTACTATCCGCGCAACAAGGCCGCAAGCGATCTCCTGTATGCCCTCGCGCAGCGCTACACGCAGAGCCGCTACTCGCTGCGGGCGCTGCTCGTCGCGATCATCCAGAGCGACTACTTCAATCGCAAGCCGGCCGAGGCCGCGTGCGGCGCGGGGCCATACACGTATCCGAACGTGTTCGATCCGTGGGTGATCGCGGATCCGGATACCGCGAAGCGGCTCAACGGTCCTGGTGATGCGGTGCAAGCGGTCGATGCCCGCACGCTCGTCTCGGCGCTCGCGGGTGCGCTCGACTGGTCGGCGCCGCCGCTCGCGTCGCGGTTCCCCGACTACGGCTGCTCGGAGACGTCGTCGTGTCAGGCCATCCAGCAAGCGTGTCAGCACGAAGCGGCGTGCTGCACCGCGTACCAAGCGTCGTGTCAGATGAATGGCGTGTCGCCAACAACCGAGGTGCCGTTCCAGCGCGGCGTGGGCATGTTCCTGCGCAACAGCGAGCGCGGCTTCCGCGGTCTCGATTTTCAGGCGCGGCTGGTCTGGGAGAATCACGAGAACGTGTGCGCGCGGCCCGCATGGGTCACGAGCGATTTCATCGATACGCTCGCGGCCGCGAGTGCCGCCGACCTGACCGCCACGACTCGCGATGTCGTCGTCGCGCTCAAGGACCGCCTGATGGGCGAGCCCGCGATCAATGTTGCGAGCGAGATCGACGCGCTCACCGCGATCACCGGTTCGCTCGCTGCGCCGGCGAGCAGCGTCACCACAGCGACCCTCCGCGAGCTGTGCGGCGTGTTGGTCAACACGCCACAGTTTCTGCTCGCGGGGATCGCAGGCCGTGGTGGCGACGTGCCGAAGCTGACCCCCACGAAGGCGGGCTACGCTGCGATCTGCACCGACGTGGCGTCACATGTCCCCGGTGCGACGTGCCCTTCCAACGGTGGCGCGCTCGCCCTGCCGTAGCACCTGCGATATGGTCCCGCGCCCATGCAGCTCCTCCGTTATCTGTGTCCTCTCCTTCTGATTGCTGGTTGCGAGCACAAGAGCCAGCGCGACGATCAAGGAGCGGCGCCGGCCGACCCCGCGGGTCAGCCGAGCCCCGATCCATCGCCGGCCTCGCGTGCCCTTGCAAATAAGGCAGCCGCAGGTAGCGCTGCTGTTCCAACCGCGACTGGTAGCGCCGTCGTCGAAGCCGCCGCAGGCTCGGGCAGCGCCGCAGCACCGTCGGGCGGTCACATGACCGTGCGCGCGCCAGTCGCGGGCGACCTCGCGGAGTATGTCAAGAAGCTCGCCGGTAAGGGCACCAAGCTCGCCGCCACGATCGAGACCTCGATGGGCACGATCCACTGCGAGCTGTTCGGCGACAAAGCTCCGCTCGCGGTCGCGAACTTCGTCGGTCTCGCGACCGGTCAGAAGGCGTTCAACGATGCGAGCGGTACCGCCGTGACGAAGAAGTTCTTCGACGGCCTCACGTTCCACCGGGTGATCCCGGCGTTCATGATCCAGGGCGGCGATCCGGAAGGCAGCGGGCGCGGCGGACCTGGTTATCAATTCAAGAACGAGATCGCAGGCCTCAAGATGGGTCCCGGCGCACTCGCGATGGCGAACGCGGGCCCGGATACCAACGGTAGCCAGTTCTTCATCATGGAAGGCGACCACCCGGACCTCGAGGGCGGCTACACCAACTTCGGCCAGTGCAAAGAGGTCGATGTCGTCACCAAAATCACGCACACCCCGACCTCGCCCGGCGACAAGCCGGTCACGCCGGTGGTGATGAAGTCCGTCAAGATCGAGCTCCAGTAGTGCGCGTCGCTCTCGCCATCGCATTCGTGCTGACCGGCGCCTGCGGCAAGAAGAAGGATGCTGGACCGACGGAAGGCTCCGCTCCGGTCACGTCTGGCACGTCTGGCACGTTTGGCACGTCTGGCACGAAGGGCAGCGCGACCTCTGCTCTCGCGGTACCGGGAGTCTCGATCTCGACCTCGGTCAACCCCGAGTTTGCAGGGACGTACGATAAGGCGTTCGCGAAGCTCGGCAACGCTGACGAAGCCACGACGATCGCGTTCGTGCGCGGCTGCCCTGCCCTCCTGTGCACCGACAACGT
>JAYVLQ010000172.1:0-8036 GCA_043759355.1 Kofleriaceae bacterium | reverse complement strand
TACGAGGAGCCTGCGTGGTGGGTCTGCCGCCCGGATCTTTCGAGCGACACGTGTCGCGGCGATCTTTCGACGACCGAGATCACGGCGACCGGCGCGCATCTGGTGCAGCCGCATCACCCGGCCCAGGACAGTGATGTCGACTGCTTCTACATCTATCCGACCGTCGACTTGAGTCTCCTGCCTGGCAACCAGGTCGATTTCTCGGATCTGTCGAAGATTCGCGCCGCGGCGGCGGCGCAGATCGCGCGGTTCAGCGAGGTCTGCAACGTCTACGCACCGCTCTATCGCCAGGCGACGATCGCGACGTACTTCTCGACGAAGACCGATCAGCACGCGTTCTTCGAGGTCGCGTACTCCGATATCGCCGCCGCGTTCGCGGTCTATCGCGCGCGCTTCGCGAACCATCATCGGCTCGTGATCATCGGTCACTCGCAAGGCTCGCAGATGGCGGCGCGCCTGCTCCACGATGTCGTCGAACCCGATCCGGCGCTGCTCGCGAGCCTGCTCGTCGCGATGCCGATCGGTTTCACCGTCGATGTTCCGTACGAACAGACCACCGGGGGAACGTTCCGCCAGCTCGCCGCATGCACGAAGCCCGAGGAGACCGGCTGCCTCGTCTCGTACTTGTCGATCGCCGACGGTGACAAGCCCAACAAGCTCACGAATAAAGTGCCCGAGCACCACCATGCGATGTGCGTCAACCCCGCGACCGGACCACAGCTTCGCGAGAGCGTGTTTCCGAGCTCGGCCGCAAAGGGCATCACGACGCCCTACGTCGCGGTTCGCGACTTCTACACCGCTCATTGCACGCTCGATCCCGAGGGCCGCAACTACCTGGCGATCGCCGAGCTCGGCACGCCGGGAGATCCTCGCCCGCACCTGGTCGATCTCGGCAAGAGCATGGGCGGACTCGGCCTCCACAAGTACGACTTGCAGTTCACGCAAGGCGATCTGATCGAGCTGATCCGGACCAAGGCGCGCTACGCGAACGTGAAGTAGAGCGTCAGGATCGTCGCGCGGCACCTCAGGACCGGAGGATGATCTTCATTACTTCGTCCTGCTTCTTCATGAACATGTCGTAGCCCTTCGGTGCGTCGTCGAGGTTCAGCTCGTGCGACACGACGAAGCTCGGATCGAGCTGCCCCGACATGATCTTCTCGAGCAAGGGCTTCATGTAACGGTGCACGTGGCACTGGCCCGTCCGGATCGTCAGGCCGCGGTTCATCAGAGAGCCGAGCGGGAACTTATCGACGAGCCCGGCGTACACGCCGAGGATGGAGACGGTGCCGCCACTTCGGCATGCCATGATCGCATCGCGAACTGCGATCGGGCGATCCATCGCCATCTTCGAGGCCTGCTTGAGCTTGTCGTACGCGAACTGCAAGCCCGTGCCCGTGGCCTCCATGCCGACGCACTCGATGATCGCGTCGGGGCCGCGGCCCGCGGTCAGATCGCGAAGCGTCTCTTGCAGTGGCTGCTCCTCGAAGTTGATCACGTCGGTGGCGCCGGCCTTTTCGACCGCGAGCTTCAAGCGATACGGCACGCGATCGACCGCGATGATGCGCTCGGCACCGAGCGCCTTCGCGCTCGCGATCGCGAGTTGACCCACAGGACCAGCGCCGAACACGGCGACAACCTTGCGCGGATTGATCTCGCAAAACTCCGCACCCATGTAGGCCGTCGGCAAGATGTCCGAGAGGAACAGGACTTGGTGATCGCTGAGCGCCTTGTCGACCTTGAGCGGGCCGAAGTCCGCGAAGGGCACGCGTACGTACTCCGCTTGTCCGCCTGCGAAGCCACCGGTCAGGTGCGAGTACCCGAAGCACCCGCAGGTCGCATGGCCCATCAGCTTTTCCGGGATGAACCCGGTCGGGTTCGAGTTCTCGCAGCACGAGAACATCCCCAGCTGGCATTGCTCGCAGTTACCGCACGAGATGCAGAATGGCACCACGACACGGTCGCCAGGCTTGAGGTTCTTGACGCCCCTACCCACCTCCATCACCTCGCCCATGAACTCGTGACCGAGAATGTCACCCTTCTGCATGCCGGGCATGAAGCCGTTGTAGAGATGAAGATCGGAACCACAAATCGAGGTCGCGGTGATCCGTACGATCGCGTCGCGCGCGTTCAGGATCTCCGGATCGGGCACGTGTTGGACCTCGACCTTCTGTTTACCCATCCAGACGTTCGCACGCATTACGCGATCTCCTCGTGAGCATCGAGTTTCTTGTCGACCGTCGGCTTGCTGTTCGCCACCCCCATCGCGCCTTTGATGGCGACGGGCGGATTCGGGATGAACACCGGCGGTGCAGGGCGCGCGTCCCGCGACGGCTGGGCCGGATGCGGCTTCTTGTGGGCGCTCGCGTCCGAGCGCAGCACCTCACCGGTCTCCATCACTTGCTTGAACCTACGCATGTCACCTTTGGCCTCCGGTGTCGCGAGGAACCGAGCGAGGGCAGCGGTCGGCTCGAGCCCAGCTACGCCGAGCTGGATCTCGACGCGAACTTCGGTCATGTCGCGACCTGGCGTCTTCTGGAAACGAACGACACCGCGCGTCTGCACGCGCGAGCCCGGGCGCGATTGCCAGGCGATCGAGTGACCGGGTTGGTCTTCGGTGATGTCCGCTTCCCACGATACGCTGCCGATGACGGGTACCTTTACAGTCCACTTCGAGCTGCGCTCGCCCGTGACCTCGACCGATTCGAGGTAGTCCATGAACTCCGGTAGTCGCGAGAAGTCGCGGAAGAAGGCGTAGACCTCCTGCTGCGGCTTGTTGATCGTCACGGTCGCGGTGACCGGGCCGATGTGCGAGATCGCGCGTTTTGCGCGCCGAGCGACGAGGATGCCGACCGCGGTCGCGCCGCCGAGACCGAGCGCGAATGCGAGCCAGCGGCCCCGGTTGTTTTTTGCCAACATGAGTTCTCCCTCAAGCGTGCGGAAAATGCGGCAGGGCGCGAGTCAGACCTGCAGAGATGGCCCTCTAACGCCGTGGCCCTTTTCGATCTTTTCGAACAGCGCATCGAGCTCACCGTGGTGTAACGGTGCCCACGGCGGCGCAGTGCACGCATCGCGCCATGGTGGCACCGCGATCGCATGTGGGCTCCGCATGCGCACTCAGAATAAGTTTGCTGTCATCACCGGCGCGTCCTCGGGCATCGGTTTCGAGCTAGCTAAACAGTGTCTCGAGCACGACTACGATATCTTGATCTGCGCCGAAGACTCCGGGCTCGAGTATGCCGTCGCGGAGCTGCGTGCTCTCGATAGAGGCGCAGTCCAGCGCGAGCAGGTCGATCTCGCGACCTTTGAAGGCGTCGAGCGCTTCGCGCAGACGAGCCAAGCGCAAGGCCGTGGTGTCGATGCGCTACTCTTGAACGCGGGTATCGGCGTGGGCGGCGCGTTCGTCGATACCAGCCTCGATGCCGAGCTCAAGATGATCGCGCTCAACTGTGTACACATGGTCCATCTCGCGAAGCGAATCGTGCCGGCGATGGTCGCGCGCGGCAAGGGCACCGTCTTGATGACCGGGTCGGTCGTGAGCACGGCGCCGAGCCCCTACCAGGCGATCTACGCTGCGACAAAGTCGTTCGTGATGTCTTTCGGGGAGGCGCTTCGAGTCGAGCTCGCGGACACCGGCGTCACGGTCACGGTGCTACAGCCGGGCGCGACAGACACGAACTTCTTTGAACGCGCGGACCTCCTGAACACCAAAGTCGGTCAGGCCAAGAAGGACGACCCGGCGCTGGTCGCGAAGCAGGGGTTCGAAGCGATGATCGCCGGCAAGGACTCCGTCGTCGGTGGATCCTTCAAAAGCCGGATGGAGGGTCTGATGAACGAGCTGCTGCCCGAAACCTTCAAGGCCAAGCAGGCTGCCAAGACCACGAAGACGCTCACGTAGTCACGGCCCTGCGGTTCGAGCGGCTGCGCCCGGCGGCTGCCGGGTGGCGCTCAGGACATCCGCGTCACGCTCTGCGCACTCGATAGCGCAAACCTGATCGCATCGGATGGTTCGTGAGCCTCAGGCGCTACGTGTGAGCGTTTGCGCACCGCGGCAGTCCGCGGCGCGCGCTTCGCATCGCTAGCAAACATGACCGAGACACCAACCCAAAAACCCACGACGAGCGATGCACGCGAGCGCGAGAATACCCGCACCACGCTTGCCTCCGCTGAACCGCGGGTTCGAGAGACATCGCCGGAAAAGCCGTTCTTGTATAGCCCGATCATCGACACCGACTAGAACCGCGCGCGCTACGCAAATCTCCGTCACCGAAGGATGCGCTCGGGTGTCACGAGCGGTGCGGCACACCCGCGCACCGGCGCTCGGGCTAGGTGCGGGGTAACGCCAAATTGCGCGGCGTTGCGTTTGGCAGCGGGCACATCAGTTGCTCTGCCGATCCAGGAATGTCGATCCAACCAGAGCGCCTGTACCGCTCCTCTGCGACCCCGGCTGGCGAAGGCGCGGACTGGACGATCGCCCTGGCCGGCGGCAACGGGATGCGGCTCGCCGATTACGTCCAGCAGCGGTTCGGGCAGCGCATGCCCAAGCAGTACTGCCGCCTCCTGGGCAAGCGCTCGATGCTCGAGCACACCCTCGACCGGCTCAACGAATCGACTCCGGCGTCGCGCACGCTCACGGTGATCGGAAGCGATCACGAGATGTGGGCGACCGAGCAGCTGCGTGGTCGCAGCGCTCAGGTGTTTCGCCAGCCATCGTCGCGTGAGACCGGCACCGCACTTTACGTCGCGATCGCGATGTTGCAGCGCTGGGCGCCCGAAGCGGTGGTCACGGTCACGCCGACCGATCATTACGTCGCACCCGCGAGCCGCTACATCAGCGAGGTCGGACGCGCGCGCGAGCTCGCCGCCCGCCAGCGCGACAAGGTCGTGCTTGTCGGCGCACGGCCGAACGAGGCGGACCCCGAGCTCGGGTATGTCTCGCTCGGTACACGACTGCCGGGAACGAATGCGAGCACGGTGGTGTCGTTCGTCGAAAAGCCGAACAGCAATCGCGCGGAGGAGCTCGTCGCCCAGGGCGCGCTTTGGAACACGATGGTGTGCTGCGGCAGTGTGCAAGCATTCTGGGAGCTCGGGCGCGCTGGTTCGCCCGAGCTGATCGATCTGCTCGAGAGCCTCGTGCCGCTGATCGACACGGACGATGAAGATGCCGCGCTCGCGGCGGTCTACAGCCTCGCGCCCGTGATCGGCTTCTCCCGCGACATCCTCGAGCGCTCGCCCGAGCGCCTGCTCGCGACGCCACTCGAAGGCATCGACTGGAATGATTGGGGACGCGCCGATCGGATCGAGGCAACGCTGGTCCGGCGTCGTGGTCGCACGGCGAAGCCCGTCGTCCATCTCCCGATCGCAAACGCATCGTGACCGAGACCGAAGTCTGGCCGGGGTGGCCGTACCCGCTCGGCGCCACGTTCGACGGGAACGGGACGAACTTCGCGCTGTACTCGAGCGTTGCAGAAGCCGTCGAGCTCTGCTTGTTCGAAGGCGAGCGCGAGATCAAGGTGAAGCTGAGCGTCGGCACCGGCTCGGTGTGGCACGCGTATCTGCCCGAGATCGGGCCCGGCCAGGCATACGGCTATCGCGTGCACGGCACCTGGGATCCGGCGCGCGGCCTGCGGAATAATCCGGCGAAGCTGCTCGTCGATCCGTATGCGCGCGCGATCAGCCGTGGCCTCAAGTGGGACAAGGCGCTCCGCGGCGATGGCGACGGTGGCGGGCCTTCGGATGTCGATAGCGCGCCGTTCACGTTTCGTTCGGTCGTCGCGCAGCCGTACTTCGACTGGCGCAACGACAGCCGGCTCGAGACGCCGTGGAACGAGACCGTGATCTACGAGGTTCACGTCAAGGGCTTCTCCGTGCGCAACCAGGCCGTGCCGACGGAATTGCGCGGCACCTACGCCGGGCTCGCGCATCCGGCGTCGATCGCGTACTTGAAGAAGCTCGGCATCACGGCGGTCGAGCTGCTGCCGGTCCATGCATCCGCGCGCGATGGTTTCTTGATCGAGAAGAACCTATCGAACTACTGGGGCTATCACACGATCGGCTATTTCGCACCGCAGCCGGCGTACGGCAGCGTCGCTTCGACGACGGGTGTCGTCGCCGAGTTCAAGCAGATGGTGCGTTCGCTCCACGCGGCTGGCATCGAGGTGATCCTCGACGTGGTTTATAACCACACTGCCGAGGGCAACCACGAGGGTCCGGTGCTGTCGATGCGCGGCATCGACAACCAGGCGTATTACCGGCTCGTCGCCGACAAGCCCGCCCTCTACATGGACTTCACGGGCACGGGCAACACACTCAACATGCAGCACCCGCACGTGCTGCAGCTCGTGATGGATTCGCTCCGTTATTGGATTCAGGAGATGCACGTCGACGGCTTCCGCTTCGACCTTGCATCCGCGCTCGCGCGTGGCCTGCACGAGGTCGACAAGCTAGGCGCGTTCTTCGACATCATGCAGCAGGATCCGGTGATCTCGCGCGTGAAGCTGATCGCGGAGCCGTGGGACATCGGCGAGGGCGGTTACCAGGTCGGCAACTTCCCGCCGCTGTGGTCGGAGTGGAATGGCAAGTACCGCGACTGGATTCGTGACTACTGGCGCGGCGAGCCAGGCTCGTTGCCCGAGCTCGGGGATCGCTTCACCGGCAGCTCGGACCTCTACGCCTCGGGGATGCGGTTCCCACACGCCTCGATCAACTTCGTCACCGCGCATGACGGGTTCACGCTGCGCGACCTGGTCTCGTACAACGAGAAACACAACGATGCGAACGGCGATGGCAATCGCGATGGCGAGAGCCACAATCGCTCGTACAACTGCGGCGCCGAGGGCCCCACGGATGACCCGGCGATCAATGCGCTGCGGCGCCGCCAGCAGCGCAATCTCATGGCGACGATGTTCCTGTCGCAAGGCGTGCCGATGCTGGTCGCCGGTGACGAGATCGGGCGCACGCAGCGCGGCAACAACAACGCGTACTGCCAGGACAACGAGTTGTCGTGGCTCGACTGGGCAGCTGCGGATCAAGATCTGTTGGCATTCACGCAGTCGCTCATCGAGCTGCGCAAGGAGCACGCGGTGTTTCGTCGCCGCGGCTGGTTCCAGGGCAAATCAATCCGGCCACGCCCGGATGGCAAGGCGCTCCCCGATATCGCGTGGTTCGGACCCGAGGGCGCCGAGATGAACGACGAGCAGTGGAGCGGCGAGCTGTCGCGCACCGTCCAGGTCATGCTCGAGGGCAACGGCCTTGGCCTGCCTGACGACCGCGGTGTGCCGATCATCGACGATACGTTCCTCGTCGTGTTCCACGCGAATCCCGAGGCTCGCAAGGTGAGGCTGCCCGGCTCTCACTTCGGCGCGGCCTGGCTCCGCGTGATGGACACCGAGCGCGGCTTCGCGACACAACCGGAGCGCCTTGAGGCAGGTGACGAGATCGACGTGCTCGGACGTTCGCTCTGGGTACTGAAGCAGGAGCCCGCGAAGTGACGACGCGATGACCGCGACCTATCGGCTGCAATTGCACGCCGGCTTCGGGTTCGAGCAGGCGCGCGCGATCGTGCCGTATCTCGCCGACCTCGGCATCACGCATCTGTACCTCTCGCCGATCCTGCAAGCGGCTCCGGGCTCGACCCACGGCTACGATGTCGTCAATTCGAATCACGTAAACATCGAGCTCGGTGGCGAGGCCGGCTTCATCGCGCTGGCGGCAGCTGTCCGTGCGGCCGGAATGAGGATCCTGCTCGATATCGTGCCGAACCACATGTCGATCGCGGGCACGAGCAACGCGTGGTGGATGGACGTGCTCGAGAACGGGCCCGCCAGCTACTACGCGCACTTCTTCGATGTCGATTGGTCGGCCGGCGACGCTCGCGTGACCTTACCGGTGCTCGCCGAGCGCTACGGGCGGGCGCTGGCCGCAGGTCATCTCTCGGTGATCTACGATGCGAATGGCTTCGCGATCAAAGCGAACGATGCGCGCTATCCGATCGCACCCGAATCGCTCGGACGGATCGTCCAGCGCGCCGGTGAACGTGC
>JAYVLQ010000171.1:0-4021 GCA_043759355.1 Kofleriaceae bacterium | reverse complement strand
GATCAATGCGCTTCGCGGCATCGCGCAGCTCGGCGATCTCGAGTCGTCGCTCGAGGTGCTCGATCGCGTCGAGCGAGATGATCGCGTCGCCGATGTTCGCGCGGTCGCACGCAACTCGCTCGGCCGGCTCAAGACGCGCCGGCAGCAATCGATCGCAGCGCACCGCCGGGCGTCCGCCCCCGCTGTGCGACCAGCGGTTCCGCGAGCGGCTCGCCACCGCCGCGGGCGAGCCCGCCGGCCGGCGCACCGTCGCGAAGGAGTACGCGCGCGCGCCGTATCGGCTCCGCATCGAGGCGGTCGCGCGCGGGCGCCGATCAGCTCGAGGAGCTCTGTGCGATCCTCGGGACCACGCGAGTGAGATCTCAGCGCAGCCGGTGCAGCGCGAACCGCGCATGCAGGTCGATGCCGGAGCTCACCGATCCGGTCGCCGAGTGAACGGCCTGCTCCGCCTGGATCGGCGTGCTGCTCTCGCCGGTGAACAGCAGCGCGTCCGCGTCGAGCCGGCCGGGGACTTGGGCGTAGTCTGACATCCCGAACTCGCGCAGCGCGTCGATCACGGGGACCGCGGCAGGGGGTGGCCTGCACCCGCCGCTCGCGCTGCCGGTGATCGAGCCCTTCACAAGGAGTTGATGCGACAGCGGCCGGAACGAGATTTCGCCCCGCCCCACCTTGGATCGATCGATCGAGACCGAGAAGTCGGGCGCGCCGGTACTGCTCCCGGACGCGGACGCCGATCGCGACACGGACGAGCTCGATGCGTGCTTGCCCTGCTTGGGCGAGCACAAGGTCGAGCCGTGGACCTCGTCATGGCCCTGGAGGCTGTAGCTCACCGTCCCGTGCGCGGTGGGCGCGTCGTTGTCGACGTAGATCGCCCCTGCGAAGGTCGTCTCTTCGTGAGCGTGGTTCGAACCTCCTACGGTGTCTCCGAACTCGCCTTTGCGCGGCTCGACGTTCGTGGTCACGTCCGTGTGCTCCGTGATCGTGTAGGTCACCGTGCCGAACCAACCCTTGGGCTGACACACCCGGGGCACGATCTGCAGTACCGACAGGATGTACGTCCGTGCCGCCGTGTACGCGCGGATCTCTTCGAGCGCCTTGTCGACCAGTCGCATGTCCGCGAGCTTGGTCCACGTGGTCGTCGCGTTGCAGGCGGCGCGGTGCACGGCCTCGTGCTTGTCGACCACCTCCGCCAGGCAGCTCGTCGGTGAGTGGATCGTGGTGTTACAGAGAAACTCGCTGGTCTCGGCGGTGGTCCGATGGATCGACGGATCCCAGGTCGGTGAGATCTGGTCGAGCGCCTTCTGGACCTCGACCTGCAGCTTCCCCTTGTAGGTCTCGACCGTGTAAAGCACCGGCTTGCCCGAGGTCTTTTCGGCCGCGAGCATGCCGTCGATCTCGTACTGGTTCGCCGCGATCGCCGCGTCCGCCTCGTTCAGCATGTTGCGGAGATCCGCGATATTGCTGCACGTGCACGAGGTCGCCGGCCCCGCGTACGAGGTCGCGATGCCACCGATCACCACCACGCACACCACGCATACCATTTCGAGGACCCGCATCTCCGAGTCGTACTACAGCCAGCTGTTCCACTCACCCGCGATCCGTCGGCTGATGCGCGACGGGATCGTCCCCCGGGGCGATCGTCAGGAGGTTGCTGCCGGTGCGCGTCGTCGCGTGCAGCTCGCCAGTCGCGTCGAAGTGCGGCCAGCGCCGCCGAAGCGTTGTTGATCGCGAAAGCGGAAGGGTGCAGATCCCGAATTGCATGACGTACACTTGCGACGTGACGTTCTCGCAAGACGAGCTGAACGAGCGGATCACCCGCGCCGTGGCTGCGCGCCGCACGCTGCGCCGAGCCACGGTCAAGCTCTTGGCGTTCGGCGTACAGTTGCTCGAGATCCGAGAAGCGGAGCGTCGTGATCGATCTCGATGACCCGATCGCGCTGTTGCTCGCGACCGTCACAGAGCTCACGAAGGCGGGCCTCGAGCATGCAGTCTACGGCGGGCTTGCACTCGCCATGTATGGCGAACCCCGCGAGACCAAAGATGCCGATGTCGCGGTCGCGCATGTTTCCTTGGCGGCCGCGCAGGCCGCTCTCTCGAGAATCGGAGCGACCGTCGTCCCTGCCTTTGACAGCGTGCCGTTCGGGGGGCTCCGCATCAGCCGGTTGTCGCTGCTCGGGGCTGGCAAGCTCAACACGGTCGACCTCGTTACCCCTACGTCGCCAGGATATGCCGCGCGGGTCCAAGCGCGGGTCCTGCGCGGTCGGCTCGAGGGCCAAGAGCTACGCGTCGTATCTCCGGAGGATTTTGTCGTCCTGAAGATCTTGTCGACCCGCGAGCACGACCTGCAAGACGCGAGGAGCGTCATGATGTCCCTCGGTACCAAGCTCGATCGCGCCGTGATCATCGACGAAATCCGTGCGCTGGCCGCCGAACTTCCCGCGCATGACGTCGTTGCTCGCGCGGCGGCCGTCGGCCTCACCGAATGAGCTTTGCTATCGCGTGAGCGACCAATAATCCGCAGCGCGGCCGCGAAGGACCGAACCTTCGTTCAGGACCTTCGGACGCGGGCTCTGGTGTTCGATCGCGTCATTGATTTGACAATTGGTGCCCTTCCATAGGGCTCCCCGCACCAACTCTTCCATCCCGAGCAGCGTCGCTTTCGTCGCGAACATCTCGTCGCTACCTGCTGCCGACTTCGCCGCGTCGATGTTCTTACTCGCTTCGTACGTTTCGTCAGCGTGAGCAACCGGCCTCTGAAGCTCGTGGTCGATCGTCTGGGCCTCGAGCGCCAAGAAACCGTGGCCAAAACTTCGGCGACCGAAACAGAAATCAAGCAGCCGACGTGAGTTAGATGCTTGAGGTCGCGATCAGTCACGGGCACCGAGACTCTGCGTTCAGCCGTTGTCGACCTTCCGAGGGTCCGTGTTTTATGTCCGCACGCCGGACAAGAGCGTCCGTCTTACGGACACATCGCCGGACATCACTCGTCCGCAAACGGCAACCCCGGCACCTAATGACGTGGGTAGCATCCTGCTGCCACGTGGCTGCCACGCCCGAGCAGATCAGGTCGGACTACGGCCGATAGGGACGGACGAACCGAGGATACAACCCCGCGTGGTCATTGCAGGGTCGCGAGAATCGCAAAACGTCGCGACCCGACCCGACGCGCCGTGACGTCGGCGCTCCAAGCCCGTAGCGTAGGCGTTCGGTGAGTGACGCAAAAAGATCCGTCGGAGAAGGGCTCTACGTGCTCGCGCGATCGCAGCCGAAGCTCGCCTGCATGCTCGCGCTGGTCGGCTACGACATCGCCACCACGGTGGTGGCGCGCCGCAAGCAGCTCCGCGAGCTGAGGTCGCGGCGAGTGTCAGGTGAAGTGCGGGCTAGCCACCGGGCCACGACCTACATACAGACGACCTCGCGAACCGGATCGGGCGAGCTGATCGAATGCTCGCGATGTGCGACTGTCGAGCCGTAGTAATCTCATGGCGACGCCGACCGCTGCGAAACCCCTCGCCCTCGATGCCCGCCTGATGAGCGTTGCCGAGCTCGCGGCCGGCAAGTCCGACCTCGATGCTGCCGAGCTCGTGCTCCGCTTGCGCGATGGTCGCGAGATCGTCCGCGCGAACGCGGCCCTCGGCCTCGCCGCGCTCGGCCATCCCAGTGGCGACCTCGTGTCGCTGTTGCGCGATGGTGACCTCCGCGTCGCGATGGCGGCGGCGGAGGCACAACTCCAGCTCGGCGTGAAGCAGCGCGAGCACGTCGTCACGATCGCGGGCGCGCTCGTCGGTGCGCGCCCGCCGGTCGTCGCGATCATCGAACGCATGTTCGCTCAGCTCGTCGGCCTCGCCGATGCCGAGCTGGTCAGCGCGCTCGATACCGGTCAAGAGGTCGTGGTCAATACGATGGTCCACGCTTGTGCCCGGGCCGGTGTGCGCGGCCTCCACCTCCTGCACCTGGCCGCTCGCGACGAGCGCACGCGCGTCCGGATCAATGCGCTTCGCGGCATCGCGCAGCTCGGCGA
>JAYVLQ010000170.1:0-82767 GCA_043759355.1 Kofleriaceae bacterium | reverse complement strand
AACCGGTTGAGCGCGCACCTCACGCGATCCGGTGGCCTCACGGTTTCGGGTGGCTCCGCGGGCTTCGCGAAGTACACGCGGATCGCGAACCAGCTGAGTAGCTCCAAGCACGCGTGGGATCTGCGCCAGACGTTCGGCGATGTGAAGGCCGCGAAGATGACCGGCAAGAGTGCGAGCGTGTTCGTGCCGCTCACTGCCGCGCAGGTCGCGCATCCGATCGTGCGGATCCACGCCTACGTCGAGGACGATTCGAACATCTCGATCAAGGTCAACGACAGTAAGGACATCAACGGCAAGCTGACCAAGGGCTGGACCACCGTCGAGCTCACCGTGCCGAGCGATCAACTGCGCGTGGGCGAGAACGCGATCACGCTGTTCACGAAGAAGTCGGGCCTCGGCCTCGGCTGGCTCCAGGTCGGTGGCACGGCCGCACCCGACGACGCGAGCGCGACGAAGCTGTTCGATGCAGCGTCGAAGAGTCTGGTGCTTCCCAAGGATCAGAGCCTGTCGTGGTTCGTCTCGATCCCCGAGAAGACCAAGCTCGTCGGCGACCTCTCCGATGGCGCGTGCACGGTGAATGTCACCGCGACCGCCGATGACGGCCAGGTCGTCGAGGGCAAGCTGAGCGGCACGGGCTCGGCGCTCGACCTCGACAAGCTCGGCGGCAAGGCCGCCCGCCTCGATCTCACCGGTGCGAGTTGCCCCGAGACCCACCTCGCGAACGCTGCGATCGTCGCGTCGGGCGACGTCGCGAAGCCCAAGCGCGGCGATGCACCGAAGTACGTGGTGTTCATCATCATGGATTCGCTCCGCGCGGATCGGATCCGTGCGTTCAACCCGAAGGCGCGCCCGGAGACGCCGAACTGGGACAAGCTCGCCGAGAGCTCGGCGCTGTTCCTCAACACGTACGTGCAGGGCAACGAATCGCAGGTCTCGCATGCGTCGATCTGGTCGTCGAATTACCTCGCGAAGCACAAGGCGGTCGAGATGAAGGATCATCTCGCCGAGAAGTGGATGACGATCGACGAGGTCGCGAAGGCCGCGGGCAAGTACACCGCGGGCGCCTCGGGCAACGGCTACATCCGGCCGGCGCGTGGCTTCGGCAACTCGTGGAACCAGTTCGTCAACCACATCGAGAAGGGCCTGGGACTGCGCGGCGCCGACATCATGGAGAAGGGCCTCTCGTTCGTGCAGCCGAAGAAGGACCAACCGTGGTTCCTCTACCTCGGCTTCATCGACACGCACGTCACGTGGCGCGCGAAGCAGCCCTGGATGAACAAGTACGACGGTGGCTACAAGGGTCGGTTCGAGAAGGAGTACGGCGATGACGGCCCGCACGGCTCGAACGGCAAGGATCTGACCGCCCAGGAGCAAGCGCACGTGCGCGCACTCTACGATTCGAACGTCTCGTACCAGGACGACCTGCTCGGCCAGCTCCAGAAGAAGCTCACCGAGTGGGGCATCTGGGATCAGACGATGCTCGTGATCACCGCCGATCACGGTGACGAGCAGTGGGAAGACGGTCGCGTCGGTCACGGCGGTAGCGAGCGCGAGACGCTGCTCCACGTGCCGCTCCTCATCCACTATCCGGCGATGTTCCCGACCGCGAAGGTCACCGAAGGCGCGGAGGCGATCGACATCCTTCCGACGATCGCCGACGCACTCGGCGTCGCGACCGATCCGGACTGGCAGGGCATGTCGCTCCTTCCACTCGCGAACGGTGCGGGTGGCTATCCGCTGATGTCGTTCTCGTCGCAGTACGAGAACT
This sequence comes from Kofleriaceae bacterium, assembly GCA_043759355.1. GTDB lineage: Bacteria > Myxococcota_A > Polyangia > Haliangiales > Haliangiaceae > JABFXX01. The sequence goes on along the minus strand of JAYVLQ010000170.1, from coordinate 80,999 downwards.
CGCACGCGGGTCGTATCGGCCACTGGAAGGTGAAGCTGATGGGAACCGGCCAGCCGCACGTGTACGACCTCGCGAAGGACGCGGACGAGAAGTCCGACATCTACGGCACGGCCGCGTCCGAGATCGGCGCGCGCACGCTGCTCGATCCGATGTGGATCTTGCGCCAGTGGAACGTCGAGTGGAAAAAGGCGCAGTGGGGCAACGCCTCGGACGTATCGAGCCGCTTCGCGTCTGACCTCGGTGAGTGATCTGACTCCAACCGAGGGCGCGCGGTTCTTGCTCGAGCGCTTGAGCGAGGACGACGTGCGCGCCACGTACCGGGCGACGATTTACACCCCGGCTGCAACACACGCAGGTCAGGCGGTACTCGGCGAGGACGGGACTGTCGAACTGGCGCTGTACGGGCCTGAAGAGCTCGTTTCGATGCTCGCGATGTTCGGCAAGCTCATCGCGCGCGCAGCCGCAGGACAACGCGCAAAAGGCATCGCTCCGTGGCCCGCGCGTGTGCTGCGCTGGCGCGGGCCCGGTCGCGGCGCGTAACATAGCCAGCCATGGCGAGCCAATCCGCGCATGTCCTGGCCGCGCGGCTCGCATTGATCGATCAGCTGCGCGCAGTCGAACATCGGCTCGCACGCAGCGCGCAAGCGACGATGTCGCTCGATCTGTTACGTGGGCAGCTCCACACGCTCGGCAATTCGATCCAGATCATCGATCTCACGTCGGCCGAGCTCCAGCGTCGGAGCAACGGCGACCCGGACGACATGCTCGAGGACATTCGCGACGCGGCGCTTGCCGCGCGTGGTGTGCTCGCCGAGATGGTCGACCTCTCGCAGCCCGTGAAGCGCCGCACCCGTGGCGCGGAGTTTGCGTCGACGATCCGCAATGCGGTCGAGCTCGTGCGCCCCGCGCTCGGCATCACGATCAACGTGCGCGACGAGATGCTCGCGTCGACCGCGACCTCGCGGCTCGACGCGTTCGAGCTCGAGACGATCGTGATCGCGGTGCTGCTCGATGCCCACGCGGCGACCACGCTCGAGCTCGTGCTGCGCGAGCGCGTGCTCGACGAGATGCCCTGGTTGGAGCTGATCCGGTGCGACGATCGCGCGACCGAGCTCGTGCTCGAGCCGCCGTCGTTGCTCGGTATCGCAGATCAACTGGCGCGGATCGGTGGTGGCGAGCTGTCACTCACGCCGGGTCGCCACGGCCACGAGCTCGTGGTCGCGCTGCCTCAGTCGTCGCCGGTGGGGACCGCGGCTCAGTCGTCATCGTCTTCGTAGTACTCGACCGGTTCGTAACGATGCTCGCGGCTCGCGGGGCACAGCTCGCGATAACTGCAGCGATCACAATACGTGCCGGGGTTCGGCCGCGGTCCATCATCGACGGCGAGCGCCGCAGCTTCGATGTTGTCGAGCAGGTCGGGCACGAGCTGGTCGACGACCATCGCGGGCTTCACCGGCGCGCTCCACTCGACCGCGCGCTCGGCGACCCAGTGAATGCCAAGCCAGAACTGGCGGACGTGTCGGAACGCGGCCGCGGCGAGCACCGCGTAGCCCTCGAGCTGGTCGGTGATCGACGTACCCGGGATACGCGCGCCGGTCTTGTGATCGACGAGCGCGATCGAGTCGTCCGAAAAGATGTAGCCGAGGTCGATCACGCCGCGGAAGTACGCATCGCCCGAGTAGAACTGGGTGACCGAAAGATCTTCGCGCACCGCGAGCGAGTACTCGACCAGCTGCCGCGCGATCCGGCGGCGCCGGCGGAACGCCGCGATCCGCGTCGTGAACGGCTCGATGCCGGTACCGAGGGTATCGAACCGGAGTTGCTCGATCTCGTTGGGCAGCTCGGCGCGCACCTTCGCGGTCGCCTCCGGAATCGGCGTGCCCTGCAGTACGAGCTCTAGCGCCTTGTGGATCGCCTTGCCCAGCCGGGTCTCCGGCATGACCTCCGGCTCTTTCAACTTATCGACATAGCGAAAGTGAAAGAGCCGCGGACATCGCAACGCCATGGCCACCTTCGAGGGTGACCAGGGTGCGTGGATCAGTGCGCGCGTCGAAGGCACAATAGACTAGGCGCCAGGGTAGCCGAAAACTTGCGACCGCAAAGGCGCGGGCCTACCACCGATGCAGTGGAGATTCTCGCCCGACCGGCACCAGCCGGACCGCTCACGTCCTGTGTCTGCGAAGTCTGCAACGCCACGGTCTCCGAGCTTCGGCGCGGCCGCTGCTGGGGCTGCTACGGCCGCTGGGTCGACGCCCGGCCGGTCGGCTCCGGCGCGCGCTGCAGCACGTGCAGCGAGAAGCGCCGACGGTTCTTGAAGAGCGTGGAGCTGTTCGGTCAGTGGCAGCCGATGTGCTTCAACTGTGCGGGGCAGTGCCTTGATCTCGATCCGATGCCGCCGACGATCGCCGCGCTGCGCGAAGCGATGTCGCGCGAGCGCCGCAATCGCGATCGCCGGTTCGGCAAGCCTGATTCGCGCGTGTTCCGATACGAGCGCCGCGTCGGCCAGCGCCGCCTCGAAGCGCGCGAAGACTGCCCGGCTGTCGATGACGACATGATCATCGAGGTCAGCTACGAGGTCATGATCGAAGGCGAGGAGTTCGGAGATCTCACTCAGATCCGCGACCTCGTCCATGAGTTTCGCCCGGCCGAGCTCGCCGGCTAACTAACGAACTCGTTTAGCTGCAGGAGGCAGTGGCTTGGCAACGGGCTTCTGCTGCAAGGGTTGTGCGGGCCTGGACAGGGATGGGGCTGGTGCCAGAGCGGGCGCCCCCTCCCGCGACGTGAAGAGATAGCCGATCGCACCGAGCGACATCATGACGCCAGCCGGCAGCACTTCGCTCAACGACTTCCCGGTGAGCCGCACCGTGAGCTTCATGTTCTTCGCGTCCTTGTCGGTCTTCGCCTTGAACTGACCGTCGCCGGAAAATTGCGAGATGATCTTCGAGAGGTCCGCCTTGTGCGCGATGAGCTCGTCGACCTGTGTGCTGCGACCCTTGTACGAATCGAGCGACGCGAGTGCGATCTTCGCGAAGCCGCGCGGTGCGATCTGCGCGGCGCGCAGCACGTCGATCGCGCCGTCGGAGACCTGCGTCATTTGCTCGAGCCCCGCAGCTGTCGAGTCGAGCCACGACCAGCCGATGCCGTCGTGATAGACCGCGAACGTCGAGCCCTTGCCGCGCTGGACGACGTCGGTGAGGAAGTTCTTGTCGGCACCGTGCTTCGCCATGATCTCGGTGCGCGTCGCGGGCGACAGCGTCATCGCCACACCGAACACCGGGTGACCCGCCAGCATGTCGGCCGCGATCCCGAGGTTCGTGCCGGCCACGTGCGAAGGCGCCTTCCACGAATCCGCGAGGCGCTCCTTGACGAGTGCAGTTGCACCCACGAGCAGCGTGCCGTTCTTGAGCGCGAGCGACATGCCGTCGCCCTTATCGATCAGCGAATTCGCGCCGACCTTGGTAACGGTCGTGCTGGCGAGCTTGGAGATCTTGTCGAGAAAGGTCGGGGCGAACTTGCCGTGCACGGCAATGACAAAGTTTGGCTGCTGGTTCGGGATGACCTGTGCGAACGCCGTCACGTCGTCGAAGTCCGTGACCGGATCGAACCCGGTCAGGCCCTTGGCCATGTTCCGGGGCCCTTCGACCTCGTTGATCATCTGGCGTACGGTCTTGGCCAGCTCTGGCGACGCCTTGATCGATGCCTGGTCGGGCATCGCCATCAACACTTTGTAGTTCGAGGGAATCACGCTCGCGGCATCGAAGTGCGCCACGAAGTCAGCGTTCGCCATGCCGTACTCCAGCGCCGCATCGACCGTCGGAGGTTTCGGATTATTCGCGAGGCCGAAGCCCCCGAGGCTGAGTAACAGCGAGATGAGCTCGACAATTCCAAAAGACATGGGGCAACGGAACCACGACTCCAGAAAAATTCAACCTGATTACGGTCGAGTTCGGCGACGCGAAAAAAAACGATGTCAAGACTGGAACCAGTGACCGCCGGCGCTAGGATGGCTCTCCTCATCGGCGGTACAGATCAACCCGGAGGCTCGACGGTCATGACTACGCTTGCTGTGGTGGAAGAGATCCTTCGCGAGACCGAAGTACCGATGTCGGTTCGCGAGATCGTGGATCGCGCGGGGGCGCGGTTGCCGAGCAAGTCGAAGACGCCCGACACGGTCGTCGCGCGCGACCTCTCGATGGATCTGAAGAGGAAGGGCGAAGCGTCGCTCTTCGTGCGGAGCTCGCCGGGCCGCTACACGCTGCGTTCGCTAGCAGCCGATGCTGTCCCACTTGCTACGGGCACGGTCGAGCGCATGGGCGCCGGCCTGGTCCGCAAGCCCGCTGCCGCCGCTCCCAGCACGACCGCTCGTCCGGCAGCTGCTGTCGCCGCCGCTTCCGGCCGCGATAGTGCTGAAGGCGGCGGCTACGCGAGCTAAACTTCCGCGGTGGCAGTCGAACCGCGGACTCGCACCGGGTTGATCCATCGCGCGGAAGCGTCGGACCATCCATGGATCGTCGCGACCGGTGCCGAGGCCTACCGAGACCTGGGTGACTACACCCGCATCCTGCCGTCCTGGCTCGAGCAGCCCGGTGTGCTCGCGTGGATCGAGCAAGACGGCCAATCGCGTGGCCGCGGCTTCGCGATGCTCGGCTTCTACACCGAAGACCTCAGTCGCTCGCCGCAAGTCATCGCCGACCTCCTCGCACTTGCGGTCCTGCCGAACTACCAGAACTACGGCATCGGCACGCGCCTGCTCCATCACGTGATCGAGGTCGCGGAGCGCGTCGCGCCGTCTTCTCAGATCACGCACCTCCGGCTCACGGTCGCCGAGGACAACGTCGCGGCTCAGCGCCTCTACGCCCGAAACAACTTCACGGTCGTCGATGGGTCCGCCACCTACGACCGTGGTCAGCGCGCCCTCCGCATGGCGCGCCCGCTCGAACGTCGCTAGCGACTACTGGATGATGCTGCCGCAGGGGAACGTCGCGTCGACGACCGCGTGTGGCGTGCTCTTGAGCGTGGTGCACGCGGCGCCGAGGATGTGAATCGTCATGCCGTTCGCGTCGAGCGACCAGTCGGTCATGTACGTGAGCGCGGTGCCATTGAGCGTCACGACCGCGCTCGGCGCGGTCGCCGGGTTGACCGCTTGATTGATCGTGAGGTCGCACGAGATGGCGCCGGAGATGATCGAGTTGAAGGCCGCGGCCAGCGTTGAGGGACTGTTCGCCGTGTAGTACGGCGCATTGCCGGTTGTCATGCCGACGCCCGCATTCGCGACCTGTTGCAGATAGCTGGTGTTGAGATCGTTCGCGACGCCGATGATGAAGGTCTTGATTCCGGCGGTGAATGCCGTCTTGGTCGAGTTCACCGAGCGACCGTTGTCTGCACCGTTTCCGCATGCGTTCGGATCGCCGTCGGTCGCGAGCAAGATGATCGGCGGCGAGCCGGCCGGTGGCGGCGTGGCTGCGAAGCCCGCGACCGCCGTATCGATCGCCGCAGACGTAGGCGTTGCTCCATTTTGCGGAGGCTTGCTCGTTGTAAGTGCGCTCAGGGCCGCAGCGTTATTGAGCGCGCGCGGCGCCGAGTAGCCGTTGATGTTCAACGTGCCCGGAGGTCCATCCGTGCAAGGCATCTGATCGCCCGCGAACAGCTCTTCGCCGAAGTAGACCTGCGCTTGAGTGGTCACGATCGCGCCCGTGGTCGAATTGAACAACGCGTCCTCGAGGACCGAGTACCGGGTTCCGTTCCCGAAGTTGGTGGTCATCGAGCCCGAGCGATCCAGGACGAGTTGGATCGACGGAATCACCGGCGTCGGCGTGAAGTGAACGGCCGGGCAGTTCGCGTCGACATCGTGCGAGCTACCGGTGCCGTCGCTGTTGCAATAACCGTCGTTCGCGCACACGAAGCCGGTGCCGCACTCGCCGCCGCCCTGCGTGCACTGCAAGTCGCACTTACCGTCGGGCGAGCAGTGATAGCCGCCGGGGCACGTGTTCGAGGCGCCCGGGCTCGGGTTACACGCCGTCTGGCAGGCAGCCGGTGCAGGCACCGCCGAGCACAGGCTGTCGTTGGAGCTCTTGGGGCCGCAAGCCGCCGCGCTGGCGGCAACTGCGAAGAACATGGCAGCGTTTAGGCGATTCATTCGAGTTCCTGTGCCCCACAACAGCAACTCCCGATCCAAACAGTCGTGAGCAGTCGTGCCCGGTCGCGTGAACGGATCCGCGCTGTTAACTCGTGGAGACAGTTGTCCCTAGGGGCCTCGCTACACCGGGGCCGAGTCTTCCCGTGTACAGAACCTGCGCGATCTACAACGAGGTTGGCGCGTGATGGCGGTCTCGCAGACCGTGTTTGCACCACGATTTGCATCACGTCGCGTATCCAGCACAGCCCGATGCCGGAGTAGAAGACCTTGCTCGCGAGACCGCGAACGCCGCGCCGAGCCCGGGTAAAGCTCGTCGTTCTACAGAATCAGGTTTCAACCGTTGCCACGCCGATGCTGGCGCTCTCGTTCGTTGTTGAGCACAGACGCGATGCAGTTGCGCACCTGGCGAGGTGAGGGCGCGCGCGTGATAGCGATCCGCAAACACCTGCCCGTGCTTGCAACCGGTGCTCGCATTGATCTGGCGCGCGGCCGAGATCGAGAAGGCCTCCATGCCTTTCCATAGCGCCTTGCGGCTCGCCGCCTCGACGATCAGGTGAATGTGCGTGCGCTGGATGCTGAGGTGCACGATCCGAAAGGCCGGTAGATAATCTTCGCTCGCCGCGATCACGAGCGTTGCATCTCGAATCGCTAGGAACACCGCGTGGCGACGCAACGACCCGACATCACGGCACGCGCGCATGACGATGTGCACGGGGTCGGTCGCGCGATGCTCGGCGCGAACCTCGTGTTTCTCGCTCGCACGAAAGCCCTGCTGACCGAAGCTGGTCCGACAACCGACGTACTGGGGACTGCGAGACCGCAAAGCGCTCGCTTCGACCTCAGTGTGTACGAGTACAAGCCGTAGCCGAAACAACAAAGGACGACACCGAAGTGCCGCCCTCAGAGCTTACTCGACGTGAAGCGCTTAAAAGATCGCGCCGACGCAGCTCGAGAGATCGAACAGCATGAAGGCGAGCGCCTTTTCTTGCGGCTTCAGGTCACCCGCCGCGCAGCCGTTCGGGAATGCATTATTGTTACCACCTGAGTTGGAGTGCGAGTCACCTGACACGTGCATGTCTGAGAACACGACCTTGCCGCAGCGGTCTGCCGCCGCCACTTCATTCGGCGTGGTGAACTGGATGATCTGCGGAGGCCTGGGATTCGTTGCACTGGTCACCCAGCGCTCGGCCTTGGTCAGGTCCACGCCAGTCAGGGTCGACTTGCCGTTCGAAATTGCAACTTCATCTCGCACGGTCGATCCACCGACATCGAGCATCCACGTCGCAAACGACATGCCCTTCGGGCTGTTTACTTCATCGATCAAATCCTTGGTGGGGCTGTTGTTGTCGTTGTCGGTCCACGTTGCGATCGTCGGCCACACGCCTGGCTTTTGACCCATGTTGCCGCTGCCGCCTTGCGTGGCGCCTTCGATCCAGATGTTGTGCCAGTGAGACGCGAATACGCGACCACCGAAATCGGCGTAGGCCTTCATCGCGTCGAGCGCGGGTTGCGTCTTGGTATTTGCCGCCTGCTGACCTTCGCAGGACAGGATTACGGCGTCGTATGCCTTCAAGTGATCCGCCGAGTCCCAGAGTGCGGTCTGCGAATCGCTGAAATTGCCGGACCCTCCCGGAAAGCCTGCCGTGAACTGATCTGCGCCTTGACCGGCTGATGAGGCGTCGGTGTACATGTGAATTCTCTGCGTGCCGCCCGCTGTGCCTATCTCTGAATCGGCGATGCCGAGTTTGCGGAACAGACACTCGAGTGCATCAGCGCTACCGGTCGAGATCGCGATTTTCGGCATGTTCACCGAGACGGTGTTCGCGGTCATATCCGACATCGATTTCGGCAGCGACGTGTCGGCCGCACCGAGCGCCGTATCCGTGCATTGCGCGACCGTCGACACCTTGATGATGCGGCGCCACTTGCCGCTCACGATGACGACGGGAATGTTGACGCCCGCTGGAACGTTCTGCAGCGAGAAGGTTCCGTCCTCTTTCGTGATGTCGTTCGCGATCGGATCGCCGAGCGGCGTGTCCGCGCACTTGCTGCAAATCGCGCCCGTCGGCAGATCACCGACGGTGTGCAGCGGGACGTAAACCTGAACACCGTAGAGCGGTAGTGTGCCGTTCGGCGCGTAGACCTTGCCGCTGATCGTCGTCGCGGGCATGCCCATCGCCTGACACGCGACGATGTTGCACTGGATGCCTTCGCAGGCGCCGATTTGCTGGCACTGGCCGTTCGAGGTGCAGGTGAAGCCATCACCGCACTCACTGCCGCCCGCGGTACAGACGGCATCGCATTTGCCGTCGGGCGTGCAGTGATAGCCGGCCGGGCAGGTGTTCGCCGCGCCGGGCGCCGGATCACATGCCTGCATGCAGGCAGCAGGTGCGGGCACGACGTTGTCGCAAACACTCTGACCGGCGTTGTGGTTGGAACCACAGGCGGCGAGCACCGCGATAGAGAAGACAGCACTCGGCAGCAAAGTTCCCCGCATGGCCGGAATGGTAACCCGAGTCGGGGGTGGTTCGGAAATGTCAGGATCTAACCGACGGCGACGGAAATCACGAGGTGGGTGGGAGTGTGCCTGGTGACTTTTCCGGCCGAAGCGCGAGCTTGTAGAGCATGAACATCACCGTCGCCACGAGGATGAGTGACGGAACCCAGAGCGTGGACCACGTTCCGTCGTGACAGTTGGCGGCCTCGGGACAGCCGGAAAGGGCTGGATTCCATCGGAGATGACGGAGCGGGGCGAGCGCGTTCTCGTCATGGCGAGCGGCGACCGGGATGGCGAGGCCGATGCCGATCAGAGCTTCACCAGTGATGAAACCAGCTGCGGCCAGAAGTCCCATCCGCTCCGCGATCGAGCGGCGGGTATGGTCAGCCTTGGTCCTGGTGAGCTTGCGATTAATTAGATAAGCGATGATCCCGCCGATGAAGATAGGGACGTTCAGGTCGAACGGGAGGTAGACACCGACCGCGAATGCCATGACCGGGATGCGAATGGTCGAGCCGCGCTTCTCGAGGATCAGATCGATGATGATGACGACGACCGCGACCACGGCGCCGATCGCGATGATGTTCCACGGCAGGCCACCGAGGAACACGCCCTTCGCGACGGTCCCCATCAGGTTGGCTTGAGGGGCGGGCAGGCTCGGCGAACCGATCGTGTAAGCGTTGTTGAGGAGGTTGAGGACGGGCGCCATCGCGACGGCCGCGACCGCGACGCCGAGGATCTGCATGACCTGCTGCTTCCACGGCGTGGCGCCGACGAGCTGGCCACACTTTAGGTCCTGGAGGTTGTCGCCACCGATCGCGGCGGCGCAGCAGACGACACCGCCGATGAGGATCGCGGCGACCGGGCCGGCGCCGGCCTCGAGGGGGAGCGTGACCTTGCCGGCGTGGAGGTTTGCCAGCAGCCATTCACCGGTGAGGCGCGAGGTGTCGAGCGTGGGATCGCCGCTGAGACCCAGACCCAACAGAAGCAGCGACGCGACGAGGATCGTGGAGATCGTGATGCCGGAGACGGGGTTGTTCGACGAGCCGACGAGGCCGGCCATGTACGAGGCGACCGCGGAGAACAGGAAGCCGAACACGACCATGAGGATCGCCATCACCGCGCTGATCATCGCGGAGTGGACGAAGTGGTTGAAGATGAAGAACAGCGGCACGATCGACGCGGCGATGAGGATCAAGATGATGTTCATCGGCATGTCGCGCTCGGTGCGCGGGACGTGGCCGCCGCCTGTCTTGCGCTGCTTGTAGGCATCGAGACCGGCGACGATGCCGCCGAGGAGCGACTTGCGGAGCTGGTAGAGCGAGAACACGCCACCGACGAGCATGCCGCCGACGCCGAGGTAGCGCGTGACGAACTTGTGGACCGCATCGGCGGTCTCGAGCGCATTCGCACCGGCGAGCGCGTCGGCGAGCGTGGCGTGGGTGTCGGGGTTGGTGATGACGTTCGTGGCGTCACCGAACATCGAGAACAGAGGCACGCCGATCCAGCGGTTGAGGATCGAGCCCGCGAAGATCACGGCCGCGACGTTGAGCCCGACGATGTAGCCGACGGAGATCAAGGCCGGGGATGCGTTGAGACCGAAGTAGAACGGGGCGCCGGCCTTGGTCGCAGCGGCAGTCTTCGTCGCGGCGACAGCCTTACCGCCGGTGATCCAGCCGCCGAAGCGGATGGTCTCACTCCACAGCTTGAGCCCGGTCATGCCGACCTTGATGAATGCGCCGACGAGGCCGGTGAGGACGAGCACGCCGACCCCACCGCCACCTTCGGCTCCGACCTTCAAGACCTCGGCGGTCGCGACGCCTTCGGGGAATTGCAGCGGTTGATCGATGATGAGCGCGCGGCGCAGCGGGATCGTGAACAGCACGCCGAGCAAGCCACCGAAGCCAGCGATCAGCGTGGTCTCGAGGTAGGAGAACTTTGCCCACGTGCCGAGAATGATGAGCGCGGGCAACGTGAAGATGACGCCGGAGGCAAGGCCTTCACCCGAGGCCGCTGCGGTCTGGACCGCGTTGTTCTGGAGGATGTTGCCGCGCCGGATCAGGCGGAAGATGGCCATCGAGATCACGGCGGCCGGGACCGACGCCGAGACGGTCATGCCGGCGAACATGCCGAGGTAAGCGTTCGCGCCGGCGAGGACGACCGAGAGGACGCAGCCGAGTAGGACGACGCCGACGGTGAGCTCGGGCAGCGATTGGGATGCCGAGATGTACGGAACTACGGTGCCAGGCGGGGGAGCCTCGTCAGACATTGGGCGAAATGTACACCGGAGGCTCGAGAACCTTGGATCGCCAGGTCGTTAGAGATCGAGGGGTTGTGACGTTGATCGGGGTAGAGCGACGCGCCACCCTCTCAGCACGAAACGCAGGGTGATGCGTTGGTACGTACGCCGTGGAGATAATTTCGTGACTCGATATTCCGTGCAGACCCGTTCCGTTGCAGTGCTGACGCTCGCGGCCTTCGCGGTTACTTCGTGTGGAGGCAAGGCGAATCCGCCCGGGCCCGCGAAGGCCTCGCCGGTCAGCGACCAGGTGTTGCTCCAGCAGAAGGACCTGCCGGAGGGCCTCGACATGCGAGTTTCCGACGGCAAACAAGGGCCACCGGCGATCGATCATTCGACGCTCGCACCGGCGGCAAAGATCAGCGACGCGGATGCCGAGCAGTTGCTCGCACGCACCAAGCCGATCAAGAGCGACGCCGAGGACAAGCAAGCGTTCGCGTTGCGCCCGAATTCGCAGCCGGCGCCGCGCACGGGGCAGGTGATCAAGGCAAGCTTGCCGGCGGCGGCATCCACGCTGTTGCCCGCGAAGAGCAACGACACCGGTAAGGACCTCAAGGTCACGCGCTACATGCCCGAGGGCAAGGTGCCGCTCGCGCCGGAGCTCTCGATCACGTTCAGTCAGCCGATGGTCGCGGTCACGTCGCAGGACGATGCCGCGGCGGTGCAGCCGGTGAAGCTCGTGCCGACGCCGAAAGGGCGCTGGCGCTGGATCGGCACACGGACGTTGCTGTTCGATCCGGACGTCCGATTCCCGCAAGCAACGACCTATCAAGTCGAGGTTCCGGCGGGCACGAAATCGCTGAGCGGCGGCGTGCTGAAAGACGGCGTGAAGTTCACGTTCGAGACGCCCGCTCCGACGATGATCGCGAGTTATCCGGGCAACGGCCCGCAGCGCCTCGACGCGCCGATGTACGCGCTGTTCGATCAGAAGATCGATCCGGCAGCCGTGCTCTCGCACATCAAGGTCACCGCGGGCAGCCAGCCCGTCGCGATCGAGCTGGTCGAGAAGCCGGCGATCAAGGACAAGCAGCTCGCCGCGATCGTCGAGAGCGCGACCAAGAACGAGCAAGCCGGGCGCTGGATCGCGTTCCATGCGACGAGACCGTTTCCGAAAGCGACGTCGATCGCGGTGGAGATCGGCGAGGGCACACCCTCGGCCGAGGGTCCGAACAAGACGGCCGCGGTGCAGCGGTTCTCGTTCATGACCTATCCGCCACTCGCGATCATCGAGAACGACTGCAGCGGCTGCGAGCCCGGCGCCGGGTTGTGGATGCGGTTTAGTAACCCGCTCGACAGCGACAAGTTCGACGACGCGCGCTTCTCGATCACGCCCCCACTGCCGCAGATGAAGATCGTGCAGCAGGGCGACTTCGTGATGATCAGTGGCGCGACCGAAGCGCGCACGAGGTACAAGGTCTCGGTCTCGCACGCGCTGCTCGATACGTTCGGTCAGGACCTCGGCACGGACACGACGCTGTCGTACGTGATCGGTGACCCGCGGCCGACGTTCTACGGGCCCTCGGGCGTGGTCGTCGGCGATCCCGGCGCGGCGAAGCCGACGCTCGACTTCTTCACGACGAACTACGGCGCGTTGAACGTGAAGCTGTTCTCCGTCGAGCCCAATGACCTCGATGCGTTCGATGCGTACGTCCGCGAGTCGTCCAACCGCGATCGTCCGCCGCGGATGCCGGGGAAGAAGGTCTTCGATCAGACCGTCAAGACCACCGCCGGCACGAACAAGCTCGTCGAGACCGCGCTCGATCTCGCGCCCGCGCTGCGTCACGGGTTCGGCCACACGGTCGCGATCGTCGAGCCGTCGCCGTGGACCGAGGCCTACCCGGCACCGCGGATGGTCGCGTGGGTGCAGACCACCAAGCTCGGCGTCGACGCGTACGTCGATGGCGACAACCTCGTCGGGTTCGTGACCGAGCTCGCGACGGGCAGGCCGGCGGCGAACGTCGAGCTCGAGATTCGCCCGTACGGCATCAAGGGCAAGACCGATGACAAAGGGATGGCGACGCTGCCGCTCGGTACTCGCTCGCTCAAAGGCTCGAATTACCTGGTCGCGAAGCGCGGCGACGACACCGCGTTCGTCAGCGAGTACGACGGTTGGTGGAACGAAGGTGGCAGCTGGACCAGGCGCGCTCGCGTCCACCAGCTGACCTGGTACGTCACCGACGATCGTCGGATGTACAAGCCGGGCGAGCAAGTCACGCTCAAGGGTTGGCTGCGCTCGATCGATCTCGGCAAGGGCGGCGACGTCAACGGTCTCGGAGGCGCGGTGTCGTCGATCTCGTACAAGGTGTTCGATGCGCGCAACGTCCAGATCGGCACGGGCTCGATGCCCGTATCGGCGATCGGTGGCTTCGATACAAAATTCGCGCTGCCAAAGACGCCGAACCTCGGCTACGCGCGCGTCGAGATGCAGACCCAGGGTCTGTCGGTCAGCTCCAACAACCACGCGTTTCAGATCCAGGAGTTCCGGCGGCCGGAGTTCGAGGTCACGGCGCACGCGAGCCAGGGACCGTTCATGGTCGGTGGCACGGGCGACATCACGGTCGACGCGAAGTACTACAGCGGTGGCCCGCTGCCAGGCGCGCCCGCGAACTGGTCGATCCACGCATCGTCGACGGTGTTCACGCCGCCGAATCGCGATGACTTCACGTTCGGCGAGTGGACGCCGTGGTGGGGTTATCGCGAATGGTTCGAAGCCGGCACGCCGGAGAAGTCGCCGAAGGCCGATTGGGACCTCGTCGGCAAGACCGATGCGACGGGTGCGCACACGATCCACCTCGACTTCTTGTCGCTGCATCCGGCGTTGCCGATGTCGGTCGTCGCGAGCGCCTCGGTCACGGATGTGAATCGCCAGACCTGGTCGGCCTCGCAAGCGATCATCGTCCATCCTTCGTCGCTCTACGTCGGGGTGAAGGCAAAGCGACCGTTCGTCGAGAAGGGGCAGCCCTACACGCTCGACGTCATCGGCGTCGATCTCGATGGCAAGGCTGCACCGGGCACGGCGATCGAGGTCAACGCCTCGCGCCTAGACTATTCCTACAAGAACGGCGTCTACAAGACGCTGCACGTCGAGCCGCAGACCTGCTCGGTCGTCGCCGCGAAGGATCCCGTGCCGTGCCAGTTCAAGACGCCGATCGGCGGCCAGTACGAAGTGATCGCGACGATCGTCGACGCGAAGGGCCGGCCGAATCAGACGAAGCTGTCGTTCTGGGTCTCGGGTGGCGAGCATCCGCCCGCGCGTGAAGTCTCGCAGGAGCTGGTCCAGCTCATCCCCGACAAGAAGGAGTACGCGAACGGCGACACCGCCGAGGTGCTCGTGCAGGCACCGTTCTATCCGGCCGAAGCCGTCGTGTCGTGGCGGCGCAGTGGCATCGTCAAGGTCGAACGAATCACGATGACGGGCCCGACGACGACGCTGAAGGTGTCGATCACGGAAGCGATGGTGCCGAACATGTACGTCCAGGTCGATCTGGTCGGCATGGCGGCGCGCACCGACGACAAGGGCGATCCGGATCCGAAGCTCCCGAAGCGCCCGGCGTACGCGACCGGCAACCTGAACTTGCTAATCCCGCCGAAGCAGCGCTCGCTCGTCGTCAAGGTCTCGCCGAACGCGGCCAAGATCGGTCCCGGCGAAGCCGCGAAGCTCTCGATCGAGGTCCACGATGCGACCGGTCACGCGGTGCCGAATGCCGAAGCGGCGGTCATCGTCGTCGATGAAGCGGTGCTCGCGCTGTCCGCCGCGCAGTTCGCCGATCCGCTCGATACGTTCTACGGCGCGCGCAGCTCCGATACGCAGGATCACTACTCGCGCCAGTACGTGAAGCTCGCGAAGCCCGACAACGCGGCGCTTGGTTATCGCGGCCGACCGACCGCGGCAGGGGGCCTGAGGATGGCAGACGAGAGCTCTCCGATGGCGATGCCGATGACCGGCTCGCTCCTTGGGGGTGAGCGCACCCCCCCACCATCGAAAGTGAACAAGGTGCCGACGGAGAAGAGCGCGGGCAGCAGTGGCTCGCCCTCACCGGCGATCGCGGTGCGCTCGAACTTCGACGCGCTCGCCGCGTTCTCGCCCTCGGTCAAGACCGGTGCGGATGGCAAGGCGACGGTCTCGATCAAGGTGCCGGATAACCTCACGCGCTATCGCATCGTCGCGATCGCGGTCGCGGGTGACAAGCAGTTCGGCAAGGGAGAGAGCGCGATCACCGCGCGGTTGCCGCTGATGGTGCGGCCGAGCCCGCCGCGGTTCCTGAACTTCGGCGACACGTTCCGGTTGCCGGTCGTGGTCCAGAACCAGACCGATGCCGCGATGACCGTGCGGCTCGCGATCCGCGCGACGAATGCCGCGATCACCGACGGTGAAGGCCGCGAAGTGCGCGTGCCGGCGAACGAGCGCATCGAGGTCCAGTTCCCGGCAGCGGCCGAGATGGCGGGGACGGCGCGGTTCCAGATCGTCGGCAGCTCGGGCACGGCGACCGATGCCGCGGAGCTCGCGCTACCGGTGTGGACTCCCGCGACGACCGAAGCGTTCGCGACCTACGGCACGATCGATGAAGGCGCGATGAAGCAGCCGATCGCGTTGCCAGGCAAGGTCATCACGCAATTCGGTGGCGTCGAGGTCACGACCGCGTCGACCAACCTCCAGGCGCTGACCGATGCGTTCCTCTACATCGTGCACTACCCCTTCGAGTGTGCCGAGCAACGCAGCTCGCGGATCCTCGCGATCGCGGCGCTCCGCGACGTGCTCGATGCGTTCAAGACCAAGGACATGCCGACTCGCGCGCAGCTCGAGAAATCGGTCGCCGAGGACATCGAGCACCTGTCGCAGATGCAGAACTCCGACGGTGGCTACGCGTACTGGGAGCGCGGTCATCCGAGCGATCCGTACCTCACGGCGTACGTGACGAACGCCCTCGCCCACGCGAAGGCGAAAGGCTTCGCGGTGCCGGAGCGGATGTTCACGCTGGCCAAGCCCTACCTCGCGAACATCGAGAGCCACTATCCGTGGTTCTACTCGAAGGAGGTGCGCTGGGCGATCAGCGCGTACGCGCTCTACACCCGCAAACAGCTCGGCGACCTCGATCTCGGGAAGGCGCAGAAGCTGTACGCCGAGACCTCGCTCGACAACTTCACGATGGAGACCGTCGGCTGGTTGCTCGGCACGTTCGCGCAGAACAAGGACGCCGCGACCGAGCGCAAGGCGCTCGTGCGTCACATCCTCAACCATACGAGCGAGACCGCGGGTGCGGCGAACTTCAGGACGAGCTATGGCGATGGCGGTTACTTGCTACTCGCCAGTGATCGTCGCGTCGATGGCGTGATCCTCGAGTCGCTGATCCAGGAGCAACCGGATCTCGATCTCATCCCGAAGATCGTCACCGGCCTGCTCGGCCATCGCAAGGCCGGCCGCTGGATCAACACGCAGGAGAACTCGTTCGCGTTACTCGCGCTCGATCTCTACTTCCACACCTACGAAAAGACCACGCCGGACTTCGTCGCGCGCGTGTGGCTCGGCAACGACTACGCCGGCGACCACGCGTTCAAGGGTCGCCAGACCGATTACTACCAGCTCGCGATTCCGATGAAGGACGTCGCGACCCACGACAAGGCGCCGCTCACGATCCAGAAGGACGGCAAGGGCCGGCTCTACTATCGCATCGGCATGACCTACGCACCGGCGAGCCTGAAGATCGAGCCGGCGGACTACGGCTTCGTCGTCGAACGCCGCTACGAAGGCGTCGACAAGCCCGACGACGTCCGGCGTGAGAAAGATGGTTCGTGGCACATCAAGGCGGGTGCGCGCGTGCGCGTCCAGCTCACGATGGTCAACGAGAACCGGCGCTACCATGTCGCACTCGTCGATCCGATGCCGGCCGGCCTCGAGCCGATGAATGCGGCGCTCGCGGTGACCGGCCCCATCCCTCGAGATCCCAAGGTTCAAGAGGCTCGCGGTGCCTATTGGTGGTGGTACGGGACCTGGTACGAGCACCAGAACCTCCGCGACGAACGCGTCGAAGCGTTTGCATCGCTCTTGTGGGAAGGTGTTCATAAATATTCCTACGTCGCGCGTGCGACGACGCCTGGAAATTTTGTCGTCCCTCCGCCGAAGGCCGAGGAGATGTACATGCCCGAGACGTTCGGGCGTGGCGGTACGGATCGCGTGATCGTCGAATGAGGGGAAGCATGAAGAAACTAGGCTTGGTTGCGTTCGCGGCACTAGCTGCGTGCGGTCACAAGGCGTCGTCACTCGAGGACACGGCGGGCAGCGCTGCCGTGCCACCCGCAAAGCCGATCCACTACGATGGCAAGGACCTGCCGCCGGGCCTCGTGATGAAGCTCAGCGATGGTACGCAAGGCCCACCCGCGTTCGATCACACCAAGCTCGCACCTGCCAAGAAGCTCGGCGCTGCCGACGTCGCGCAGCTACTGTCGCGCGAGAAGCCGATCCAGACCGACGAGCAGGATCTGCAAGCATTCGCGCTGCGGCCCTCGTCACAACCGCCGCCGCGCACCGGCGAGACCATCCACGAGAGCTTTCCGCCGCCCGCGTCGACGAACTTGCCGCCGCCGGTCGTGCGCAAGCCAGGTGAGGGCCTCAAGGTCTCGCGCTTCATGCCGGAGGGCGCGGTCGCGCTCGCACCCGAGCTCACGGTCACGTTCAACGAGCCGATGGTCGCGGTGACGTCGCAGGCCGATGCCGCGGCGGTACAACCCGTGAAGCTGACGCCGCAGCCGAAGGGCAGGTGGCGCTGGATCGGCACGCGTACGATCGTGTTCGATCCGGAGGTCCGGTTCCCGCAATCGACGACGTATCAGGTCGAGATTCCCGCCGGCACGAAATCGGCGACCGGCGACGCGCTCGCGGTTGCTGTCAAATTCAAGTTCGAGACGCCGGCGCCGGTGCTCACCGGCCACTGGCCAGCCGAGTCCCAGCCGCAGAAGCTCGATGTCCCGATCTTCATCGAATTCGATCAGAAGGTCGATGCGAACGCGATCCTCGCAGCGCTCAAGATCACGGTCCATGCGAAGCCGCACGGCGGGTCACAAGGCGATCCGTGGCAGGACACGACGTTCTCGCCGCCTCTGCGCAGGCTGACCGACGCCGAGATCGCGGCGAACAAGCCGCTCGCGGCGCTCGTCGCAAGCGAGAAGAAGGAGCACGACGGGCGCTGGCTCGCGTTCCGCACGACGACGAACCTGCCGCCCGATGCCTCGGTCCGGCTCGAGCTGCCGAGCGGTACGCCTTCGGCGGAGGGCCCGAACAAGACGAAGAGTCCGCAGGCGTTCAGCTTCCACACCTACCCGCCCCTCGAACTCATCAGCGCGACCTGTAGCTACGGCGACAACTGCGCGCCGAGCATGCCGTTCGAGCTCGCGTTCAACAACCCGCTCGACGAGAAGCTGTTCGAGGACCACCAGGTCACGGTCACGCCCGAGATTCCGGATGTCCAGATCGTCGCTGCCGGCAACTACATCTCGGTGATCGGCGCGACCAAGGCGCGGACCACGTACAAGGTCACGATCGCACCGAAGCTCGTCGATGCGTTTGCTCAGACCCTCGGTCATGCGCTCGAGCGCACGTTCAAGGTCGGCGATGCGCCGCCCTCGTTCTTCGGTCCCTCCGGCATGGTCGTGATCGATCCGGCCGCGACCAAGCCGACGCTCGACTTCTTCACGACGAACTACGACCAGCTCAAGGTCAAGCTCTATCAGGTCAGCACCGCCGACCTCGTCGCGTACGGCCGTTATCAAGAACGGCAGTGGGACCACGTTCGCCTGACGACCCCGCCGGGACATGTCGTGTTCGACCACCTGGTCAAGAACACGCACACGCCGAACGAGCTCGTCGAGACCGCGATCGACCTCTCGCCGGCGATGAATCGCAAAGGCTTCGGCAACGTGATCGCCGTCGTCGAGCCGTATCCGTGGAAGGAGGCGTACGAACCGCCTCGCATGATCGCGTGGGTCCAGTCGACGAAGCTCGGCATCGACGCGCATGTCGACAACGACAACCTCGTCGCGTATGCCACCGATCTCGCGACCGGTAAGCCGCTCGCGAACGTCGCGGTCGAGATCAAGCCGTACGGGATCAAGGGCACGACCGACGACGCGGGCCTCGCGACCCTGCCGCTGACCGAGGTCTCGCAGAAGGGCCCGACGATCCTCACCGCCTCCCTCGGAGACGACATGGCGTTCGTGATGGGCCAGAACGGCTACTACGACACCGACTACGGCACGTGGACGAAGCACAAGCTCGCCGCGACGCTGCTGCCGTACGTCGTCGACGATCGCAAGATGTACAAGCCGGGCGAGGACGTCTCGCTCAAGGGCTGGCTGCGCTTCGTCGATCCGAACAAGGGCGGCGATGTCACGGGCCTCGGCGGCGCAGTGACCTCGGTGACCTACGCGGTGACCGATGCGACCGGCAACGTGATCGGCAAGGGCACCACGCCGGTGAACGCGATCGGTGGCTTCGATACGAAGTTCACGCTGCCGAAAACCCCGAACCTCGGCTACGCGAACATCATGTTCACGACGGTCGGTTCGCACGCGCAAGCGTTCGGCCATCAGTTCCAGATCCAGGAATTCCGTCGACCCGAGTTCGAGGTCACGGCGCAGCCGAGCGTTGGACCGTTCCTGATCGCGGGTGGCGGTGATGTCACGGTCTCGGCGAAGTACTACTCCGGCGGCCCGCTACCGGGCGCCGACGTCAACTGGTCGGTGACCGCGAACCCGACCTCGTTCTCGCCGCCGAACCACGACGAGTTCGTGTTCGGTAACTGGGCACCGTGGTGGGGCTACAGCCGGCTCGACTACGACGAGAACGGCGAGGTCGTCGTGGCGCAACAAGGTCAGACCCGCTGGCAATTCACCGGCAAGACCGATGCGATGGGCGAGCACGTGTTGCACATGGACTACAAGTCCGTGAATCCGGCGACGCCGATGTCGGTGACCACGAATGCGGCAGTCTTCGACGTCAATCGCCAGGCCTGGAACGCCTCGACCACCGTGATCGTCCATCCGTCGAGCTACTACGTCGGGCTCAAGACGAAGAAGCCGTTCGTCGAGAAAGGTCAGCCGTTCGATCTCGATGTCATCGGCGTCGATCTGGAGGGCAAGGCAGTGACCGGCGCGAAGATCCAGCTCGAGGCGGCGCGCCTCGAAGGCAAATACAAGAAGGGTCGCTACACGACCGAGGAAGTCGATCCGCAGACCTGTGCAGTGATCGCGGCGGCGGATCCCGCGCCGTGTCACTTCACGACGACCAAGGGCGGCACGTATCAGGTGAAGGCGACGATCGTCGATCCGCAGGGTCGGTCGAATCAGACCAAGCTGACATTCTGGGTCACCGGTGGTGACGAGCCGCCGGCGCGTGAGGTCAAGCAGGAGCTGGTCCAGCTCATCCCCGACAAGAAGGAATACGCCGCGGGCAACACCGCCGAGATTCTCGTGATGTCGCCGTTCTATCCGGCCGAGGGCATCGTCACGTGGCGGCGGAGCGGCATCGTCAAGCTCGAGAAGATCAAGCTCGACACCGCGTCGAAGGTGATCACGGTGCCGATCGAGGACGGCATGACGCCGAACATCAGCGTGCAAGTCGATCTGGTCGGCGCCGCCTCGCGGCTCGACGATCACGGCGATCCGGATCCGAAGTTGCCGAAGCGGCCTGCGTTCGCGGTCGGCTCGATCAAC
Source organism: Kofleriaceae bacterium (assembly GCA_043759355.1). Classification (GTDB taxonomy): domain Bacteria; phylum Myxococcota_A; class Polyangia; order Haliangiales; family Haliangiaceae; genus JABFXX01. Next base: position 60,362 of record JAYVLQ010000170.1, on the reverse strand, counting down.
CTCGCGGTGCCGCCGAAGCAGCGCACGCTCGACGTCAAGGTCACACCACGGGCGGCGAAGGTCGCACCGGGCGAAGCGGACCGGCTCGATGTGATCGTGCGCGATGCGCAAGGCAAGCCGGTCGCGAACTCGGAGGTCGCGATCATCGCGGTCGATGAAGCGGTGCTCGCACTCTCGGGCTACCAGTTCGGCAACCCGGTCGATGCGTTCTACGGCAACCGGCCGCCCGGGGTCGTCGACTCGTATCTCCGCTCGTACGTGAAGCTCGCGAAGCCCGATCTCGCCAAGTTCGGTGGCCCTGGTGGTCACGCCGCTCGGCGCATGGACGACAGAGACGTCCAGATGAAGCTCGACGACGCGCTCGGTGAGTCGAGCGACACGGCATTCGAAGAAGGCAAGCTGGCCAAGGCCGAAGACGCGAGCGCCGCTCCGGCCACAGCGATGCCAACGGTCGCGCGGGCCCAGGGCGGCAAGGACAAAGCTCCGGGCATGCAGCTGAACGAGAAGTCGAGGTTCGCCGTGGTCATCGGTGGCGGTGCCGCGCAACCACAACCGAACACGCCGATCGCGTTGCGCACGAACTTCAATCCGCTCGCGGCCTTCGCGCCGGCGGTGAAGACCGACGCGAACGGCAAGGCGAGCGTCGACATCAAGCTACCCGACAACCTCACGCGCTATCGCGTGATCGCGATCGCGGTCGCGGGCGACAAGCAGTTCGGCAAGGGCGAGAGCTCGTTGACCGTGCGCTTGCCGCTGATGGTGCGGCCGAGCCCGCCGCGATTCCTCAACTTCGGTGATGTGTTCCAGCTGCCGGTCGTGGTCCAGAACCAGACGGATGCGCCGATGACCGTGCGCATCGCGGCACGCACGGCGAACATCACGCTCACCGATGGTGCGGGCCGCGAGCTCACGGTGCCGGCAAACGATCGCGTCGAGGTTCGGTTCCCGGCTGCGGCCGAGATGGCGGGGACCGCACGGCTCCAGATCGTGGGCTCCGCGGGCAACGCTGCCGATGCGGCCGAGATCGCCTTGCCGGTATGGACGCCGGCGACGACCGAAGCGTTCGCGACGTATGGCGTGATCGACAGCGGCAGTATCAGCCAACCGGTCGCGCTGCCGGGCAAGGTGTGGCCGCAGTTCGGTGGCCTCGAGGTCACGACCGCGTCGACGAACCTCCAGGCGCTGACCGACGCGATGCTCTACCTCGTGCACTACCCGTTCGAGTGCTCGGAGCAACGCAGTTCGCGGATCATGGCGATCGCGGCGCTGCGCGACGTGCTGACCGCGTTCAAGACCAAGGACATGCCGAGCGCGCCTGCGATGGAAGCGTCGGTGGTCGCGGATCTCGAGCACCTGAAGAACATGCAGAACTACGACGGTGGATTCGCATTCTGGGACCGCGGTCACCCGAGCGAGCCCTACCTGACCGTGTACGTGGCGAACGCGCTCGTCCACGCGAAGGGCAAGGGCTTCGCCGGTACCGACGAGATGCTCGTGAAGGTCGCGCCGTACCTCAAGAACGTCGAGAACTATTACCCCTGGTACTACGGCCCGGACGTCCGCCACGCGATCAGCGCGTACGCGCTCGTCACGCGCAAGCTGATGGGCGACCTCGATCTCGACAAGGGCAAGGCGCTGCTGCGCGAAGCCGGAGGCGTCGAGAAGGTCACGATGGAGACCGATGGCTGGTTGCTCCAGCTGTTCGCCAAGAACCCCAAGGCCGTCGACGAGCGCGCCGCGATCATGCGCTACGCGCTCAACCACATCAGCGAGACCGCAGGAGCGGCGAATTTCACGACGAGCTACGGCGACGGCGCCTACCTCATCCTCGCGAGCGATCGCCGGGTCGATGGTGTGATGCTCGAAGCGCTGATCGAAGAAGCGCCCGATAACGACGTGATTCCGAAGATCGTCACGGGGCTCCTCGCGCATCGCAAGGCAGGGCGCTGGACCAACACGCAGGAGAATACGTTCGCGCTGCTCGCGCTCGATCTTTACTTTCACACCTACGAGAAGGTCACGCCGGACTTCGTCGCGAAGGTGTGGCTCGGCAACGACTACGCGGGCGACCACGCGTTCAAGGGCCGGACGACCGAGTACGCGCAGATCGATGTCGCGATGAAGGACGTCGCGACGCACGACAAGGCCGCGCTCACGATCGCGAAGGACGGTGCGGGCCGGCTGTACTACCGGATCGGCATGAAGTACGCGCCGATCGATCTCAAGATGGAGCCGGCCGACTACGGCTTCGTCGTCGAGCGGAACTACGAAGGTGTCGACGATCCGAAGGACGTCACGCATGCCGCCGATGGCACGTGGCATGTCAAAGCCGGTGCGCGCGTGCGGATCAAGCTCAAGATGGTCAACGAGAACCGGCGCTACCACGTCGCGCTCGTCGATCCGATGCCCGCGGGCTTCGAGGCGATGAACCCCGCCCTCGCGGTCACCGGGCCGGTGCCCCAGGATCCGAACGAGCAGAAGGCGCGTGGCGCCTACTGGTGGTGGTACTCGACCTGGTACGACCACCAGAACATGCGCGACGAGCGCGTCGAGGCATTCTCGCCGCTCTTGTGGGAGGGCGTCCACGACTACACCTACGTCGCGCGGGCGACGACGCCGGGTAACTTCGTGGTGCCGCCGCCCAAGGCCGAAGAGATGTACATGCCCGAGACCTTCGGGCGTGGCGGCAGCGACCGCGTGATCATCGAGTAGCGAGTCAGTGGGCGGGCCGGATGCGGCCGAGCAGATGGTCGACCGCATGTTCGACCTTGGTCGTCGCGCCGGCGATCGCTTGATGGACGGAGCCGGAGTGGTCGGTCACCGCGATCGGTTGGTGGCCGTCGATCCGGACCTCCATCATGCATCGCACGCTCTCGTCACCACCCTTGCCGCCGGACTCGTCGCTCAGGTGGACCTCGACGCGACTGATCTGGTGCGCGAACCGCTCGAGCGAGTCTTCGAGCACCGCCGTCACGTGTGCGCCGAGGGCCTCCACACCATCGATGTTGTGATCCGTATTGAGTTGGACTTGCATCGGGCGATTTAATGCACGAGGCGAACCGCCTGTCATGTGCGGTGCTCGCGATCGACCGGCGAGAGATGCGAGCGACATCGCGCATCGTGCGTGGCCGCACGGCCGCATGATAATCCTGCTAGGGTGCGGTCGTGCCCGTGGTTTTCATCGACGGAAACGACTTCCTCGCGAAGGCGTTTCGCAAGGCAGCGCCGAAGCTCGACATCGTCGTGGAGCAACTCCAGACTGGCTTCGCGACGAGCGCGCCGGAGCCCGAGCAAAAGGCCCGCGACAAGGTGCTCGCTCACCATTCGGCAAACGCGTGCTTCGCCGAGGCGGTCGACCTGACCACGATGGATGGTCGCAGCCTTCGCCTCGATCTCGATTCGGAGAACGCGAATCGGTTCTGCAAGCAATGGCGCGAGACGCCGACGAAGATGGAGCTCCGCATCGCGGTCAAGCGCGTCGGCGGCGAGGTCACGATCGTGAGCGCGACGTGCAAAGGCGTGATCGCGAATGGCGCCGCGGGCCCGCTGCTCCTCGGCTGGGACCGCCTGTTCGTACCCGACGGGTACCGCAACACGCTCGCCGAGCTGATCGCCGCCGGCGAGGGCGTCGATTTTCGACGCATCGCCTACGAAGCCGTCGCCCAGAGCTTGGGAGAGCTCGCGTAGTGGCGAAGTTCGAGGATCGCACCACTCGGCCGGTGCACGGCGCCGGCGATATCTTGCGCTGGAAGGTGCTGCGCAAGGATCCGGATCCGCGCGGCGACGATTTCAAAGAGCTAGATCTCGTGCGACCCGGTCAGCGCGAAGGTGGCGCGGCGGCGCTTTCCTCCGGTGAGCCGTGTGCGGTGTGGATCGGCCACGCATCCTGGGGCTTGCGGCTCGGTGGTCAGCTCGTCGTGATCGATCCGGTGTTCTCGATGGCACTCTCCGGTGTCGTGAAGCGGCTGGTGCCGCCCGCGTTCCCCATCGACGAATGCCCAGCGCCAGATCTCGTGCTGGTCACGCACGATCATCGCGACCATCTCGATCTCCCTTCGATCGCAGGCCTTCCGGATTCGGCGACGTACATCGTGCCGCTCGGCAACGGTCCGCGGATCGCGAAGCTCAAGCACTCGAAGGTTGTCGAGCTCGATTGGTGGCAGACCCACCAACACGGCTCGCTCGAGATCACGCTCGTGCCCGCGCGCCACTGGTCGATGCGAATGCCGTGGAATCGCAACGACACGCTGTGGGGCGGCTACATCATTCGCGGTCCCGAGGGCACCGCGTATCACTCCGGCGATACCGCGTGGGGTGAGCATTTCGCCGAGATCGGGCAACGCATCGGAGGGGCCGTCGGCAGGGCTGGAATCGACTGGGCGATGCTGCCGATCGGCGCGTACTCGCCGCGCTGGTTCATGGCCGCGCAGCACGTGAACCCCGACGAGGCGCTCGATGGCTTCATGGCGCTCGGTGCGAAGCACTTCCTCGCGATGCACTGGGGTACGTTCAAGCTCACCGACGAAGCGGTCGGCGAGCCCAAACAACGCATTCTGAAGCTGTGGTCGGAGCGCGGCCTCGATCCTGCGCGGCTGTGGCTGATGGATATCGGCGAGTCGCGCTCGCTACGCTAGCGCTTGCAAGGCCGCGCGCAACGGATCTGGAATTGGTGTGGGTCGGCGCGTCGCACGATCGACGAACACGTGGGTCATCGTCGCGAGGGCGGCGACCAGCCGCTCGCCTTCGCGCGCGACGGCGATGTGATAGGTCACCGACGAGCGCCCGAGCTTCTCGACTCGCAGCGCGCCGACCAGCGGGTCCGGATACGCGAGCGAGGCAAAGAACTCGCACTGCGAGGCAACGACGAGGCCGATCGTCTTACCGTGAATATCGAGCCCGTGCTGGATCAGATACAGGTTCGCGATCGTGTCGAAGTACGCGTAGTAGGTGACGTTATTGACGTGACCGTAGACGTCGTTGTCCGCCCACCGCGTGGTCAGCGTGGTCGTGAATGGAAACGAGGCGATCGCTGGACGGTCCATCACCAGCCCATCACCAGTACGCCAGCGACCTCTCGAACAGGTTCGCGAGCACACCGGCATCGGTCGCGATCGGCGCGTTCGCGAGCAGGCGCTGTTGCGGTAGCGCACCCTCGACGAGCGACGCGATATCGCTACGCGAGTAACCAACGCCCAAAAGCCCGTTCGGGATGTGCACGGCCTTCATGAGCTCGGTGAAGCGATTCGCGAGCACCTCGCCGCCATCTTTCCCTCCGGCACCGATCGTATCGGCGCCGAGCATCTGCGCCGCTTCGTAGTGCCGGGCCGGCGCGGTCGCACTCGTCGCGCGAAAACAGGCCGGCGCAGTCACCGCGACTGCCATGCCATGCGGCACGAGCGGCAACTCGGGATAGCCCTTCGCGTGGAACTCGCGGACCTGACCTGCCACCGCATACGCCATCGCATGCGGGATGTGCACGCCGGCGTTGCCGAACGCGATGCCCGCGAGTGTCGCGGCCCACATCATCTGCTCGCGCGCCGCGAGGTCACCATTGACGGCATCGGCGAGGTGCGCACCGCACAAGCGGAGCGCCTCGCGACAACCCATGTCGCTCCACGGATTGCGGCCTTGCGATGCGGGACGCGCGAGAGGCGAGGAGGGCGCAGGACGGCTCGTGTACGGCTTCGCGGTGTACGACTCGAGCGCGTGGCACAGCACGTCCATGCCGCTCGCTGCGACGACGCCCGCGGGCAGCGAGTGCGTGACGCGCGGATCGACGATCGCTTCGGTCGGGCGCAAGCGCGGCGAGCTGATGCCGGTCTTCGCGCGGTGCGCGTGCCAGTCAAAGATTGCGATGCCGGTGACTTCGCTGCCGGTGCCCGAGGTCGTGGGACACGCGAGATGCGGTGCAAGTGGACCGGGGACGGCGCGACCATCGCCGAGCGGCGCGTTGATGTACGCGGTGAACGGCGCGGGGTGCGAGCTATAGAGGTTCGCGACCTTCGCGGTATCGATCACCGAACCGCCACCGAGCGAGATGAAGCCATCGGGCTTTGCTTCGTTCGCGAACGCGATCGCCTTCTCCCACGATTCTTCGGTCGGCTCGATCGCGACTTCGTCGAAGACGATCGTGTCGATGCCGGCAGCCTTCAGCGACTGCACTACCTCGTCGAACCACGGCAGCTGGCGGAGGTGACGATCGGTGATCAGTGCGGCGCGCTTGATGCCGAGCCCGCGCGCGCGCCCCCCGACCTCCGCGAGCGAGCCGGGTCCGAATGTGACGCGCGACGTATCGACGGTAAATCCGGTTTCGTGACCGGTGGTGACTGCACCGAGACCAGCGTCGATCGCGGCGAGATGGCGGCAGCTCATGACGACACGCTACCATTGCACCGTGCGATGCCGGTGGCGGGGAGTCCTCGCTGCTCGTGCTGCTCGCTAGTTCAGACAGCGCGCGGCGTCGCGAATCTCGGTCGCATGCGCTTTCACGAGTGCTCTGATCTTTCCGATGCCCGCGTCGCCGAGAGCCGTTTTGATCGCCACGAGATCGTCGTCGGCACACAGGGCCTGCGCCGCAGCGATCGCGACTGCAACGTCCGGATCGGCGACCGCGGCTACGATCGCTGCGCGGTCCGCGACCGGCGCACGATCGACCAAGCCGAGCGCCGCTACGCGCAGGGCCGGATCGGCTTGACCCAGCGCTCTGCCGAGAGCGAAGCCGAGCTGGTCTGGATCGAGCACGTGCTCGAGTGCATTCGCGGTCTCGAGCGCCGCGATCCGCACTTCGATGAGCGTCCGCGACACCGCGATCTGTTCGAACCGCGCACGCCACTGCTCGATATCGTCCGGTGCGAGATCATCGGCGAGGTCCTTCCTTGCCAAGGCTCGCGCGATCGTGCGCGCCGCTCGCGCTGCCGGTATCGCAGTTCTCCTGTCACTGCCGGCGGCGACCTCTGCGAGCGTGGCCAAGACCTCGGCGCGATCCTCGACTGTCGGCGCCGCGACGATCCCCGCGAGCACCGTCGATCGGACCTTCGATTTCAACGCGCGCTCGACCACGGTCGGTCCGGCGAGGGCGCCTTGGCGAGCCGCTTCGTCGAGGTCACCGCGTTCGACCGCGGCGGTCATCGATGCGATACCGGCGGCAGCTCGCAGAAACGTCAGAAGAAAAATTGACATGGTGATGATGCGTTCAGTAGTGTCTGTGTGTTCAGTATGGCAGACGCACTCACCCAACGGCAGCGCGAAATTCTCGACTTCATTTCAGCTTCCATCGTCGAACGCGGGTTCCCGCCGACGCTGCGAGAGATTGGAGTGCACTTCAGCATTCGTTCGACGAACGGCGTCAATGATCACCTGAAAGCCCTCGAAAAGAAGGGCCACCTCCGGCGAGAAGATCTCAAATCGCGGGCGATGCGCCCCGTTCTTCCGGATGGCATGGGCGAGGTCGTACCGCTGGGTGGTCGCACGCGCCTCGCCTCTGGCACGAACGTCGACATGCTTGCGTCGGTCGACGAAGACCTGATGGAGATCCCGGTCATCGGCAAAGTCGCTGCGGGTTTGCCCATCTTGGCCGTCGAGAACGCCACCGACACCGTAAAGATCGACAAGAGGTTGATCGGCGGTCACCGCGAGGTGTTTGGCCTTCGGATCGTCGGTGAATCGATGATCGAAGATGGGATCTTCGACGGGGATTACATCTTCGTCAAGAAGACCTCGACCGCCCGCAACGGCGAGATCGTGGTCGCGATGATCGACGGAGAAGCGACGTGTAAGCGGTACTTCCCCGAAGGCGACCGTATCCGGTTCCAGCCGGCCAATCAGAACATGGCCCCGATCATCGTCCGCCGAGCCGATTTCAAGTCGGTAGACATCATCGGCATCGTGGTTGGCGTGTATCGCAAGCTGTAGGCCGGCCAGAATTGATCGCGGGTTGTTCTCCCGATGCCCGGTCCGAGCCGGCGAGGCGCACCTGGGACGATTCGTACTCATTTCGGGCAACGGCAAGCGAGTTGGGCTGTGTCAAACTCACCGCTCGTGGCCCGTTCGCGCAGATATCGCAGCCCCTGGCTGTGGGTTCCCGCGATTGCAATATCCGGGTTCGCTCAGGCTGCGGCGGTACTCACGTATCAGTATTCGCGTCCGGTCGCCCAACCATTCCTCACGATCCGGTTAGACGACGCGGCGGCGAGCTGGGATTCGTCGGCGCTCGTTCACGAGCACGATGGCAAGACCACGCTGAAGTTGGTCTCGGCCTCGGCCTCGGGTTTCAAGATCGTAGCCGGCGTTCCGGGCGGCAACTACTTCGGCAACGTTCCGCAGGTCTTCGAGCTGCCGGATAAAGACACCAACGTTCCGGTCACGATCACCGCGACCGACGGCACGACGTTTCAAAAGAAGTTCGCGATCAAGGCCGGCCAGGAGACGTTGGTCTCGATCGACTACACGCCACCGCGTGGCCAGGTCTTGGTCACCAGAGAGGGCGACGCCGCGCCCCTGCTGCGCTGCTCGCAACCGCGCTGCGCGGTCGCGCTGCCGCCCGGCACCAAGGTCACGCTCACAGCGGTGCTCGGCGATGACTCGGTGTTCGGTGGGTTCAAGCAGTTTCCGATCCGGACGCCCACAGCGCTCGTGCCCTTCCTCGGCGATCCACTCGCGCCATGCACAGCCGGTAGCGCGGTCGATGCCGCCGCCAAAGGTCACGTCTACGACTGCTCGTTCAAGCTCGAAGCCGACACCGATGTCACCGCGGACTTCGCAAAGAGGCCGACGCAGGTCGATGTCGCGTTCACGGATAACGTCGACAAGCTGATCACGCCTGCGTCGCCGCAGCCGAAGCTGCCGCCGCCGCCGATCGATGCGGAGAAGCTCGAAGACAAAGCCGTGCAGGTCGCGCTCGCGCCACCACCGAAGGTCCTACCGCCCCCGGTCTTGCCGCCGCCACCGCCGCTACCGCCGCCGCCAAAAACGCCACCGCCCGTTCAGCCTCCGCCGAACATGACGATGGTCGAGGTCAAGGACGACAAGCACGTCAAGGACAAGCCGGCCGACGACGCGAAGCTGCTCTCCGACAAGAACCGCGATGTCGACCAGGAGACCCGCGCCATCAAGACGAACCTCGACAAAGAGGTCGAGGGCAAAGCCGAAGCGAGCAAAGAAAACGACGACAAGACCAGCGCCGAGATCGGTGGTCCCGACGACAAGATTCGCCAGCTCGAAGAGACCAAGGCGACGACCGACAAGCACCTCCAAGAGACCGATCACTCCGGCGACAAGCAGACCGCCAAGGGCGAGATTCGAGGCGAAGCGGGCGCGAACGGTGAGAACGGCACCGGCGCCAACACGCCGGGGGTGCTCTCGATGCGCGGTATCGGTGGGCGCGGTGCGGTCACCGATCAGAGCCACGATGGCAAGAAGCTCGGCAAGAAGGGCTTGCCCGGCGTGAACACGCCGATGGCGTTCAACGACTACGAGCGCATCGTCGGCAAGGAGAAGTCCGATACCGAACGCGAAGTTGCAGCGCGCAAGATGTCCTCGAAGAAGGGTCGCTGGGAGCGCAAGCTCGATGCGATCAAGAGCTCGCTCGAGAACTTCGTTCCCGACGTGCGCCCGGGAAACCAGACCGCGTTGAAGACCCGCGCGCATCCGTACGCGCTCTACATCGCGCGCATGCACCGCCGCATCCACGAGCTGTGGGGGTTCGGCTTCCTCGAGGATCTCGATAACAAGGGCGCGGACTATCCGCTCAATAACCCCGATCTGTGGACTAACCTCGAGATCTCGGTGAACCCCGACGGCACGCTGCACAAGGTGACGATCGCGAAGACCTCGGGCAAGACCGAGTTCGACGTTGCCGCGGTCGACACCGTGATCTCGTCGGCGCCCTTCGAAGCCACGCCCGAAGCGATTCGCTCCGTCGACGGGCGCATCTACCTGCGGTGGGGCTTCTATCGCAACTGGCGCCAGTGCGGCACGTTCAATGCCGAGCCGTACATCCTCACGAGCGTGCCCGAGGACAACGGTGTGGGAAATCTCGACGACGGCGCGATGGTCGCGAACGTCGCCCACATCCCCGGCAAGCAGCACAAACCCGGCAACGATGCAGGCGCCTCGCCGCCCATTGGCAACAAGACCGTCACGCCCGACGACGGGCTCGGCAAGCAGAAGGTCAACCCGGACTCCACGGTGACCGACAAGCAGGCGCTGTTCGCCGCCAACCAGTGGATCAGCGCGTTCGCGACCGCGCAGGTCGAAAAGCTGGTCGGACTCTCGACCGTGCCGTTCTATGCCGGCGGCAAGGTCGCGGCGCAGACGACCGGCGATCTCAAAGAAATGTTCAGCGGACTCGTCGTCGAATCCGGTCCGATGAAGGACTGGAAATTGATGACGCCGGGCGAATACACCAGTGGCGGCGGCGGATTGCCCGAAGGCAATCTCGTCTTGCGTGTCCACACCGAGAAAGAAACGTTCGCGGTCGTGCTGACTCGGACCAAATCAGGCGATTATCGCGCCACCCAGATGTCTCGGTAGGCCGCTCCGGTCAGGTCTGGAGGACCTTCAGGATCTTCGCAGCGAACAATCCTTTGGGACCGTTAGCCTCTTCATACTCGACCGTCGCGCCCTGATTGAGGGTGCGAAAGCCTTCACCGGTGATGGACGAGTAGTGGACGAAGACGTCCTTGTTGTCGTCGCTCCGGCTGATGAAACCGTAGCCCTTGGCATCGTTGAACCACTTGACGGTACCTTGCGTCATTGTTGCCTCCCTGCTCTCCGCGACCACCACAACGTGCAGCGCACTCCCTTGAAACATTTCTCCGTGGGGCTCAACAACCAAAATTTTCGCGAAAGCGATCCGGGGCTGTAATCCTTCACGCTCGGTGAAACGCAGGGAACTACGAGGTAATCCACAACACCCAGGATCTAGGGGTCGATCACCGAATCACCGAACAACCCAGGCGGTTGATGCGTTTCTAGTCTTCATGCGACGCCTGCTTTTGACGTTTCTGGCCGCGTGTTCGCGATCGGTCGCCCTACCACCGGATGCCCCTGCTGATGTGTCGACGCAGCAGGTCTCGGGAGTCATTCATGGCGCGCACGGCTCCGCGATCGCCGCACTCACCTCGATCGACGTGAGCTGGGTAAAGGACGAACCCATCGCGCGGTTCGCCTCCGGACTCGCGCGCCTCGATCGGCGAGATGGTCGGTTGGTCGAACGCGCGTGTGGCTGGGAGTTCGGGCTCACGCCGCGCATGCCCGAGAATCCGGGCGACAGCGACACGGTATGCGATGCGGAGTAACACCCTCGCGGTCCTGCTCGCCTGTGCGGGGTGCAATGCCGGCCCGCCACCGGCGCCGAACCCGCGCGCGACCCCGGTGAAGCCCGAGTTGCCTCCGATCGGCGTGCCCCACGGCGGCTGGATCCAGCGCAGCGCGATCACCGAACAAGCGGATGCCGCGATCTCGCTCGATTCGCTCGGAAGCTTGCGGTTGTGGCCCGCGCTCGACGGCACGCGCGAACCGATCGCGATCGAGCTGCCGAACGCTCGATCGATCGCGATCGCGCACGCCGGCGGGGACCTGATCGTCGCGGTCCTCGACGTGTCTGGATCGGTGCGCCTGCTGCGTTACACCCGCGAGGGTCTCGCACGCGGTTCGGCGCAGGTGCCCGGGGATTCGGTGATCGAAGAGCTCGTCGCGATCGAGGGCGGCGTGCTCGTCTCGCGCCGCGATCGTTCGATCGAGCGGTACGACGTGGGCGGTGCGTTACGCGGCCGGATCGTCTTGGAGCCGGGGGAGGAGCTCGGCGCACTCGCCACGCGTCGCGGTGGTGCGGCGGCGTTGATCTGGCACCCGGTCGTCAAACCGCCGACTTCGCAGATCGAGCTCGAAGACCTCGAAAATCCCTTGCCCGCTCCGGTTCGTGCCGTCGGCAACGCCGAGGCGCTGCGCTGGATCGAGCTCGCGGACGGGCTGCGGTGGGGCACACGGGTGACGGTGCCTGCCGACCTCCAGTTGGACCAGCTCGCGATCTCGCCGAACCATCATCGGTTCGCGACCGTGTCGCAGAACGCCTTCGGGCTCCGCGTCTTCGACGGCACGACGGGAAAGGCGACACCGGTCGAAGGCAAGGGCGCTACCAGCGCGCTCGGTGCGGGCAATGCACCGATCGGCTTTCTCGATGACGATCACGTGGCGCGCGCGACCTCTGCTGTCGGATGGTGGGTGGCTTCGACTGCCGATCCGCTGACCAAGGATCCGTGGAAGGTGTACGCGGGGCGCTCCACGGTCCCGGTCACGAACGACAGCACTGCGATCGGTGACGGGCTCGTGGTCTCGGGCTACGGCGCGAACCTCGCGCTGCAATCGATGGCGGAGACCCGGTTCCTGGGCTGGCGCGATCCAGCGAACGGCGAAGTCGCGGCGAACATCGCGGCCTCGCTCACGCTCCATGTCGGCCAGCGGTTGTTGACGCTCGACCGCAGGCTCGAGCTCACCAGCGAGATCGAGTTCGCGGATCACGGCTATGCAAAGCCGAGCCAGCTATGGTGGCTCGATGCGAATCACACGGTGATGATACAGACCCCACCGTACCAGACCGCCGAGCACCGGCCGCAAAAGCTTACGCTCGTCGATCTTCGCCACCCGGATCTGCGCATCGCGGTTGGCTCGTATACCTACGTCCAGCGCGTCGTATGGGATCCCGAGCTACGTACGCTCGCGGTGGTCGGGGACGGCGCGATCGAGCGCTTTCGTATCGACACCGAGGCGAACACGCTCGCCGCGCTACCAGCGATCGTATTATCTTCTAACTTCGAGAACATGCGGCTCCTCGATCCGAAGCGCGCGGACGGCGCGAACCTCGTCGTCATGTGCACCGATGGCGAGACCGGCGATCGGCTCGCGTACTGGATCACGGACGCGCCGGAGACGATCTACCGATTGTCGACCCGGGGCGGCACACTGCTCGAGGGCGTAGTCGCGGGCATCTCGCCGACCGGTGCGCTCTACATCCGCGGCAACGCTGGGCTCGTGATGAGGCGCAAAGGTCAGAAGAAGATGTATGCGCACCTCATGACGGATCGGATCACGGCCGATCGCAGCGGCGATCTGCTCCTCGATCTCCATCACGACCAGATCAGGTTGCTTGATCTGGCGGGCACGGAGCGCTGGCACCAGCACGTGTGGGGTGCGCAGCTCGCGATGTTCTCGTCGGATGACACGCAGGTCGTGATCCAGGCGCAAGGTGGCCTCGTCGCGCTGGATGCAATGACCGGCGCGCGCACGGCGATGGCGTGCGGATTCTCGTTCGGGCTGATGACAAAGCCGCCGGATCTCCGCGCGCTGAACGCAGAACCGGTGTGCGAAGATCCTGGGATGTGAAGTGAAGTTGAAACGTGGCAGTGCTCGCGGCGTGTGGTGCTGCGAAGATGGTCGAGCACGGCGCCTTGCGCGCGAAGATCGAAGACCATCTGCGACGCGCCTTTGGTGACGCGGTCAGCATCGTAAGGTCACCGCGATTCGACCGGATGACGAATTCGTGAAGTCATGGTACGCCTGCGATATGCGGTCGATATGGGCGATCGTCGTCGCGTGCCTCGTGGCCGCGACGGGCATGCGCCCACCCGAGATCTCGTTCCAGGACCGCTCCCGGAACGAAGAGAAGCAGAAGTGTTCGCCCTCGCACGCGCTGCGGGTGCTCGCGGGTCGCCGGGCGACTCATCGTGCACCCGAGCTCACCGCGCCAGTCGCCACCGTGCCGGTGGTTGCATCTCTCGATGCACCGCGTATTGGTGCGCTCGTCCTCCTGCGTACTGCGCGGGTCGTTCCTCGTGTTGCCCCGCTCTCGAGTCGCTCCTCGCGTGGACCGCCGCTCGGCTGAACGTCTGCTTCGTTCACCGATCCAACGTTTCACAGCGTTTCCAAGGAGTGACCATGTCTTACGAGAACCGTGCGCCCTCGTGGCGCGAGCGTCATGCATTGAAGATCATGGGTGTGGTGATGGGCGCGATGTTCGCGGCCGTGATCGTTACCCAGGTCGGGTGCTGAGATGGCCGGCGCCGTCGTGCTTGCTTCGATCTTTGAGCTCGTCACGATCACGTGTCCGAGTTGCGGATATCCGAAACGGGTGTCGAGGAAGCCTGTCGCACGCCGCGTGTGTCCGCGCTGCCGCAAGTACTTCGCGGATCCGCTACCAGCGGATGACCAACGAGCCGCTGAGTAGCAACACGAGACGGGTGCGATCGACACCGTCGATCACGAGATAGCTGCCTGCATCTCCCGTGACGCCGATCGGGCCGACCAACCCGAGTGTCGCGCGCGCGCCACCGCCGATCAGCGGGGCGTGGTGGTCGAGATCCGCACCGAGATCGGCGTGAAGACCCAGGACGAGTTGCGGGCGTGCGGCGCCGGCCTCATACACGAGGCCGGCGCACGCGAGGCCTCGGTGATCCGCATCGAACCCGCGCAGCGCGAGCAGGGCGCCGAACCTCGAGGGCTCGATATCGAGCTCGAGATCGAGCCGGCTCGCTGCACCCTCGCCACCCGTCGCGAGCAGTGACCCGCCAAGCCCGATGCTGCCGTGCAGCGGACGCGCGAGCGCGGTCGTGCTGACGAGCAGGATCGCGAGCTTCATCACACGTCGATGCGGCCGGCGGTCGTGACCGCGGTGCCGGGCGCGAGCTCGTGCGCGGCGAGGATCGCGATCGCGGGCAGCTCGGGCTCGAGCAGGCCGCGCAAGTGGCGGCGGACATCGCCGGAGACCAGCAACACGGCCGGGCCGGCGCCGAGCTTCGTCCGCACGGCCGCGACGATGTCCTGCGCGATCGCGGGCTCGAGCGCGAGGATCTGCACGCCTTCGCGACGATCGATCGCAGAACGCAGTGCCTCTTCGATCATGCCGTTGATGGTGTAGACCGCGACCTGGCCTCGCGGTGCCCAGCGCGCGCTGATCTGACGACGCAACTGGCCGCGCAGATGCTCGACGAGTGCGGGCACGGTCGCGGCAGTAAACCCACCGGTCGGCACCGGTGCGAGTGCGATCGCTTCGAGTACCCCCGTGAGCTCGTCGATCGGTACGCCTTCGCGCGCGAGGTGGCGCAGGACATCGGCGAGCACCGGCAGCGAGACCATGCGTGGCACGACTTCGCGGACGAGCACCGGCGCGGTCGCGGCGGTGCGTTCGACAAGGGCTGCGACGCGATCGACGCCGAGTAGCTCGGGAACGAGCGGCGCGAGCAAGGCCGGCAAGCGCGCCGCGAGGCTCGTGAGGGCCTCTCCTTCGAGCGTGATCCAGCTGACCGGCGTACCGTCGATCGCGAGCGCGACCTCGTTCGTGCCGAGCGCGGCGTCGCGAGCGACGGCGAGCGGCGGCATCGCCAGGCCGGCGCGCGCGGTGGCAAGGACAACGTGGAGCTGCGGCGCGGTGAGGCGATCGTGCAGTGCGGCCGACAGCCGGAGCGCGAGGCGCGGGGCACTCGCGCCAGGCTCGTCGAGCACTGGCACTGGTGCGGGGCGCGCCCGCGCCGCGAGCAACGCGCCGGCTGCAGCGAGGAGGCCGAGCACGAGGAAGGGACCGATCGGCAAGCCCGGGACGAGCGCGAGCCCGCACAAGAGGATCGCGACGCCCGCGAGTACGCGTGGCGAACCAGTCAGCTGGACACCGAGGTCCTCGCCGATCGCGCGGTCACCGGAGCTCGCGACGCGCGTGACCAGGAGGCCCGAGGCAACCGCGACGAGCAGTGACGGAATCTGCGCGACGAGGCCAGCGCCGATCGAGAGCAGCGAGTAGGTGTGCGCGGCTTCACCCGCTGACATCCCGCGATTCGCGATGCCGATCACGAGGCCGCCTATCAGGTTGATCACGACGATCACGATCGCGGCGATCGCATCGCCCTTGACGAACCGCATCGCGCCATCCATCGCGCCATACAGCGACGACTCGCGCTCGAGCGCGGTCCGCCGGGCGCGTGCGGTCTCGGCATCGATCGCGCCGGTGCGCAGCTCGCCATCGATCGCCATCTGCTTGCCGGGCATCGCATCGAGCGCGAACCGCGCCGAAACTTCGGCGACGCGCTCCGCGCCGCGCGCGACGACGACCAACTGGACGATGGTGATCACCGCGAAGACGACGAGGCCGACGATGAGGTTCTCGGCGACGACCGAGCTGCCGAACGCGCGCACGACGCTACCGGCATCGGCATCGGCGAGCACCAGGCGGGTGGTCGAGACTTCCAATCCGACTCGGAACAGCGTGGTCACGACCAGGAGCGTCGGGAAGGAGGCAAAGCCGAGCGGGTGCGGGGAGAACACCGCGGCCATCAGCAGCGCGACCGAGAACGCGATGTTGAGCGCGAGCATCGCGTCGAGCAGGGGCCGCGGTACCGGCACGATCAGCATCACCACCACGGCGATCACCAAGGCGGCGATCGCGAGCTCACCAACCCGCAGTTTCTTCACTCAGACCTCTTCGATCTCGGAGGGATCGAGCTCGATGGCATCGTCCGCTACGCTGTCCTTGGGCCCACCGAGGTGGCGAATCAGCGAGAGATGGATCTGGCTGCGGATCATCCGCAGTACGCTGTCGAGCTCGTCGGCCGGGAGCTTCAGGCGCGTGCGCAGCGTGTCGAGCGTCGCCTTGACGAGCAGCTCCTTGGCCTTCTCGATCCAGCGATACGCGGTGACGCGATGGACGCGATAGATCGCGCCGATCTCGTCGATGTTGAGCCCGTCGACGTGGTGATAACGCAGGAGCGTTTGCTCGCGCGGCCCGAGCTGGGTCATCGCTTCGGAGAACGCCGCCTTGAACTCGGCCGAGTACGTCCGCTTCATGTACTCGACTTCGGGATCATCTTGGCTGATCGCGTGTTGCGCGATCAGCTGATCGTCGTCGACGAGGATCTCGCGCTTGCCCTTGCGCATGTCGTTGAGGCACGTGCGTACCGCGACCGAGCGGACCCAGCGCCGCAGATCGCCGCGGCCGCCGTATTCCGAGATCTTGCCGGCGCTGGTCGGTGCGCCGGTGGTGCCGCCGCCGACGAACAAGCGCTGACGGACGAGCTGCTTGACATCGGCGACGCGTGGGGCGGCGATCCGCATGCGTGCGAGCGCGATATCGACCTCGCGCATGAAGTTGCGATCGAAGGCGTTGATCGCGGCGGTCATGCCCTGGGCGCACGCGCACGCGAGATAGAGGTCCGCGGGGCGGAGGCCATCGAGCGCGGCCTCGGCAAGGTCGGCCGTGAGATGGCGTGCGACAAACTCGACCAGCACGGTCCCCGAAAGGGGCAAGTCCGGCCAGGCGGCCCGGCCTTCGGCGACCAACGCCCACAGCCGGCGATCGAGATCCGCGATCATTTCCAGTGCCGGTCGAACCGCGACCGGAGCTGCATCGACGAAGGGCCTGACGAGGCTCTCGGTGGTCACCGTTCAGGATTAGGCCACTGCTGGTCGGAATGGTCAAACCCTAGGCGCCAGGCTACAATTTCTCGACGGATGGAGCCTAATCGCAAGGTCCGCAAGCAGGGGCTCGAGCACTTCATCAAGTTCGTGCGCGAGCTGGCCTGTCCTTCGCCGCAGGCGATGTTCGACTCGCTCCACGAACTCGGTTATCGCGGCCAGGACCACGCTCGGCGAGCGCTGTGCCTCATGGCTTACCGGCACGTGAAGCGGGTCAAACGGATCTACGTCGAAGGCGTCGACCGCCACGAGCTGCCGAAGAAATCGAACTTCTTGTGCGTTGGCCCGACCGGCTCGGGCAAGACCTTTCTCGTCGAGACCCTGTTTGGCAAGGTGCTGAAGCTGCCGACCGTGCTGATCGATATCACCACCTACTCGGAGACCGGCTACGTGGGCCAGGACCCCTCGACCATCCTGACGCGGCTGCTGCACACCGCCGACGAGAATCCGATGCTGGCCTCGATCGGCATCGTCTGCCTCGACGAGTTCGACAAGATTGCTTCGGGCCAGAACAACGCGATCTTCGCGGGCGCCGGCACCACGAAAGATGTCACCGGCATGGGTGTCCAGCGCGAGCTCTTGAAGATGCTCGAGTCGAGTGATGTGGTGGTGCCATTGGATCTGACCCACAGCTCCTTTGCGGATCACGTCGTCATGTCGACGGCGGACATCGCGTTCATCGCAGCCGGTGCGTTCTCCGGCTTCCAGCAGGTCGCGCACCGGCGCGCGATGCGTGATGCGATCGGTTTCGGTCGCGAGCAGGAGGCCAGCGGCGGTGACCCCGATGCGATCGCGGTCGACTTCACCGCCGACCAGGTCGAAAACGTCGCGAACTTCCAGGCATACGGGTTCTTGCCAGAGCTCGTCGCACGGTTCACGCGCGTCGTCCCGTTCAAGGCGCTCGATGCGCGGACGCTCAAGGACATCCTGACCGCGGATGTGGTCACGCGGACGGTGCGCGAGTTCAAGCTCGAGGGGTTCGAACTCCAGATCCACGCGGAGGTCCTCGATCACATCGTGCAAGATGCGCTCGCGCGGGAGACCGGTGCACGTGGCCTGGCCTCGGCGCTAATTCGCGAGCTCGAGGCGGTCGCGTTCACTGCGTTCGGAGTCCAAACTGGTGGGGTGGTTGACGTGGTGTTGCGCGATGGCGAGATCGTCGTCGACATTCGCTGACCTATGGACTGCGACTGAGCTCGAAGAAGCGCAGCGTGGTGTCCGGGATGCTCACGAATTCGAAGACGCCGTGCCCGATCCGGCGACCGATGCTGTCGCGAAACACCGCCTCGAGCACGGCCTGCATGTCGACCGCAAAACCCGTGTAGAGCACCTGGCGCTTGATCAGACTCGGATCGGCGGGTAGCGGTGCGTAGTTCCGGGTCTCGAAGCCAACCACGACGTCGACGAATTTGCCCCAGTGCATCCACGGTGAATCCGTGACGGGGAGCGCGCGAAGGTGCGTCGCGACCATGTACGACTGCCCGCTGTAGTCCTGCGCACCGTCGATGTTGCCGTGCTTGACGAGCTTCCAGTATTCGTGGCTCGGCCAGTACTCGAGCCGAAAATCGAATAGCCGATCGAGGTCGGGAACGTTCTCCAGCAACACGGTGAACAGCGCGCCCGAGGCATTCGCGATCACGTCGCCGTACTCGAACTGATAGTGCAGGCTGTCCTTGTATTCGGACACCGTCCCGAACAGTTGCGAGAGCCCGAACGCGACGATGCTCGACGGCAGCGTGCGAAATCCGCCGTGCACGAGCGCCTCGGTCGTCACGTACGACAGCATGTGGCCGGCCCAGAAGTGACCCAGCTTGTCGGCGCCGCCCGCGTACGTGTTGACGCCGAAGCCCTCGAGCGTGAACAGCGGTTTGGTCGTGCGCGTCGCGTTGTGAAACCACGCGTAATAGGCGTAGAACGAGACCGCGCCCCACGTGCCCGCGACGACAGCTGCGGCGGTGGTCTCCGAATAGAGCGGCTCCGGTTCGTTGGCGTGGGCGTTGCCGGCGAGCGCGAGCAAGATCAACAGGCGCTTCATGGATGCCACGCGAGGACGACATCTCCACCGACGCTATGACGTTCGGCGCGCTGGAACGCAAAGTTGAAGATCGTCTCGGTCACCGCGCCCGCTTCGAGCCGCAGGTGCGGTGACAGCACGCGGCTGCCGCGCAGCCCGAGCCGCACGCGAAACTCGGCGAGGCCATCACTTGAGCGCACGATCGGGTGGTGGAAATCATACGTGTACGTGTCGCTCGCGAGGCGCGCGAATTCGGCCCACGGTGTGATCGAATGCATGCGTAGCGAAACATAGAGGGCCTGCGCGTCGGGCCCGAGCGGGCTGCCGACGGCGCGGCCCGCATTCGTGAAGCCGGTGACCCGCGGGTCGTGCTCCATCGATCGAAAGCCGGTCTTTTGCCATTCGATCAAGATCGCAGAAAACTCGAGGCCGACGACGTGATCGGCGTCGTAGCGAAGCGCATCGGCAAACTGCCGGCGCCAGTCCTCGAACATCAGCTCGTAGTAGAAGCGCGCCCCTCCGAACCCCGCGATCCGCCAGCTCGTATCGATGCCGACCCGCCGGTTCGAGCTATCGGTCGAGCCCGCGGATGGATCGCCGCGCGTGACGTGCTCCTCGATGAAGGGCCACGGGCCGAGATGCGGCGCGCCATCGCCTTCGAGCTGGAGCAGCTGCATGCCGCCGAGCGTCACTGGTCCCAGGTCGATCTCGCCTCGCGCGATGGTGACGAGGTTACCCGGATAGGTCTGTGGGCCGCGGAGGCGACCGACGAGGTAGAACAGCCCGCCGCGCTCGTTCGCGTAACTCGCGCGTACGAAGTCCAGCGGCGGTGCGTGATCGCTCCAGCCGACGTTCGTGCGTGCGCCGGGACCGACCACGAACGCGTCGCGACCGAGCTCGAGATCGAAGCCGCGATAGTGCGCGTCGAGGTGGGCGCGATCGATGTCGACGCCGCTGCCATAGTCGTCGGTCCCGAGTCGTGCGCGCAGGCGCGTGGCCGCCGAGAGCCAATCTCCGAAGCCGGCACGCGAATCGAGCTCGCCATACGTGCCGACCCCATCCCCACACGGTCGGCCTTCTGCGTGCTCGCACGAGATCGCGAGCTCGCCGGTGATGTCGCGCGGGTGCACAGGCACCGAATACGGGCGGTCCGCTTCGTCGTAGGCCGCGACGTGAAGTGCGGCCTGATCGATCGGCGTGATCCACGCGTCGTCCGCGCGCGCTGGCGCGGCGATGCCGAGCGCCCCGGGGACCCCGGGCACCCCGAAAACCTCGAGCACGAAGACCACGAAGAGCTTCACGGCCCCACGCTCGCACGTCCGGCGGGTGGGAGGCATCCGTTCTTCAAGTGCCTGCGACGCTTGCCCATGTATCGGCGGATGCGCGCAAGCTATACTGGAAATCATCAGGGCATCGTGGTCCACAACTGCGAGTCGAAGCCTGGAGGCGCGGCATCGACCCCGCATCTTGTGCGTGATGCAGCTTCCTCCGCCTCTTCATGGCGTGTCTGGCATCAACACGCAGATCGCGGCGAGCCGGGTGATCTCGCAGCGGTTCGAGCTCGAGATCCTTCCGCTGCAGTTCTCGACCACGATCGCGGAGCTCGGTCGAGTGAACGTCGAGAAGCTGATTCGCGTCGGTAGTGTGGCTGCAAAGCTCGGGTGGGCGCTCGCACGGCGTAGGCCGGCCGCAGTCTATTTCACGATCGCACCCCAGCTGCCGGCCCTCTATCGCGATGTCGCGTTGATCGCCCTCGTGCGGGCCGCGGGTGTGCCGCGGATCGTGCACTTTCAAGCACGGCCCGAGCCGCAGGTCCTGCCACTGCTGCGCCACGCACTGCGCGGCGCAACCGTGATCCTGTTGTCGCCCGCATTGCGCGCTGATCTCGGCGATACGGTCGCAGACGCGCAGGTGATCTACGTGGCAAACGGCATCACCGATCACGCCGCGATCGAACGCTCGCCTCGCGCCGTGCCCCGCGTGTTGTTCCTCTCGAACCTGCTCGTCGAGAAAGGGCCGCTCGTCTTGGTCGAGGCGCTGTCGCTGCTCGCGGCGCGAGGCATCGCGTTCGAGGTAACGTTCGCAGGCGCGCCATCTCGCGCGATTACCCAGGCCGCGATGCGCGAGGCGCTCGCGCCGTTCGGAGAGCGAGCGCGCTATCTCGGTCGCGTCGCGCCCGAAGGTGTACCGGCGCTGTACCGCGATCACGACGTGTTCGCGTATCCGACGCTGAGCGACGCGATGCCGCTCACGATCCTCGAGGCGATGCGCGCGGGTCTGCCGATCGTGGCGAGCGCTGTCGGAACGATCGGTGAATTGCTCGGCGACACGGGCGTCTTGGTCGAACCGAACCAGCCGCTGCAGCTCGCGACCGCGCTCGCGCGGTTCCTCGGCGATCCGGACCTGCGCGCAGGGCTCGGGCGGGCCGCACGCGTCAGGTTCGTCGCGCACTATACGCAGGAGCGCTTCGATACCGCGCTCGCGAATGCGATCACGCGAGGCATCGCACGATCCCGGTGACAAAGGCGGCGACCATGCGCTCCAGCGGGAGCTCATCAGCTGCGAGACGAGCTGCCGCGTGCATCGCAGCAAGCTGCTCGGGCGAGGAGAGCAGGGTCGCGATGGCATCGGCGTACGCGCCGACCTCGAACGCTGTCGTGATCGCATTCGCAGGCGTCAGGTACTCGAGCTCGGGACCGTGGCCCGGGTGATCCGTGGTCGCGATGGGCAATCCGGCCGCGAACGCATCGACGATCGCGAGCCCGGCGTACGCGGGCAGCAGGCAGAGATCCGCGATCGCGAAGTAGCGAGCGCGCGCCGCTTCGAACGCCGGCCCGATCGCGTGCACGAACGGCGGTGCAGCATCGGCCAGCGCGAGCTCGCGGCCCGCGCCAACCAGTACGAGCTCGAAATCCGGTATCCGTCGACGGATGGCGACCGCCGCCGCGATCATGAACGCGATCTGTTTCTCCGGCACGAGCGCGCCGCAGTAGATCGCGATACGGCTCGCAGCCGAGATGCCGAGGGCCGCGCGGGTCGCGGCACGATCGACGCGCGCGATCGCGGCGCGGAGCCCGGCGACGTCGATCGTGTTGTAGATGGTCGTGACCTTCGCGTCGAGTACGCCGTGCTGGACGAGATAGCGCGCGACCTCGGGGGTGTAGGGGAACCAGGCATCGACCTGGTCGATCAGCTTCCGCTTGATCCATTCGGAGATCCCGAACCTCTGCGCCTGATGGTTGTAGCCGTGGCCCCAGTACGCGACTCGTTTGAGACCGAGGCGGGACAGCACGAGCAGGGCGTAGTTGAAGACCAGCCCGTTCGCCTGCCCGCAGATCACCAGGTCGGCATCGCGCACGAGGGACCACGCGGGCTGGACGATCACGGGCCCGAACGTGGCGATCGGCAGCTTGTGGCCGAGCTCGGGCTCGAGCTCGATCGTATCTCCGCGCTCGACATCGCTCGCGGTGGGAGCGCTGTAGCCGACGACGAACGAGATGTCGTGCGGCTTCAACGCGGCTGCGAGCTGGCGCAGGAACGGCACGCGATAGCGCTTGATCTGGGCATCGAGAAGAACGACTCGCTTCATCGGACCGCCCGTGCGAGCACGCGACCGAGGTGTGCGCCGATGACGTCCCAGTTGAGCTCGCGCTCGATCAGCGTCCGCCCGCGCTGCGCCATCGCCGCATGCGCAGCTGGCGCCGCGAGGATGGCGTGGATCGCGGTCGCAAAGCCAGCGGGCGAGAGCTCCGCGATCACACCCACATCGCGCTGCGCGATCAACGCAGGAAATTCGCCCGCCATGCTCGTGATCACGGGACGCTGGGCCGCGAGCATGTCGCCGAGCTTGTGAGGCCAGCGGCCGCGATTGATCAGGTTGTCCTCGAGCGGAAGTGCGAGCACGTCACATGCCGCGAGATAGCGCGGCAGGTCCTCGTCACTGATGCGACCGGTCGTGATCACGCGATCGCCAACTCCCTGGCGAACCGCGGCTGCGCGAGCCCGCTCGGGATGCGAGCCGATCACGATCAGCCGGGCCTCGGGCAGCTCGCGCAGCGCACCGCACAATATCTCGCTCGCGATCGGCGCATCGCGGATCGTTCCGATGATCGTCCCCGCCGGAAGCTGCAGCGCCGCGCGCGAGGCATCGCGATCGCCAGGCGCGATGTACGCCGGATCGACGCCCTCCCCGACGATCGCGATCCGAGCTTCGGGGACACCGATCGCGACTGCGCGGTCGTGCAGCACTCGATTGATCGTGGTCACGAAATCAGCTTCGTGACGGATGTGCTCTTCGAACCGGCGATCGATCGCGTGCGCGAGCCGATATCCACCAAAGTGATAGGACGCGCCAGCGTGCCAGTCACACCAATCGGAGATCAGCACGAACGGCTTGAAACGGCGGGCGCAGAGGACCGGGACCGAGATGTTAGGCTGGTACTCGAACGCGTAGACCACGTCGTAACCGCCGAACCATAGCTCGCGAAGGCGCAGCGCGATGTCGAGCACGCCACTCGCATGCCAGGGCAGGAGCTCGTCGAGGACATTCGGACATTCGACGATCGTGAACCGCGGCGAGTCGAGGCGCGCGACCGCGCGAAACCGCTGGTCGTTCGACACGGTCATCAGCTTGACCTCGTGACCTTGGCGGGCGAGCTCGCGACCGAAGTGCAGGGCGCGGTGGTAAGTGCCGATGCCGACGCGATTTGCGTTGAGCATGAGGATCTTCATGGTCCGACCTGGCCGACCTGCGAGACCACGGCGAGGAGTGCGGCGATCCCAGCGGTGACGATCGCGAGCCGCCGCCACTCGATCGGTAGCGCGTACATCTGCTGGCTCACCCACGCGAGTGCGATGCCCTGGACGACGTACACGCCCGACAACGCGACTGCTACACCGGTGATGCCGCCGTACACGGTGGCCGGTAGCCCGATCGCGACGATCAGTACGAGCGAGCCGACGTAGATCGGAATGACCTGCCGCGTGCGCTCGAGCACGTACGGCCCGATCGTGAGCGGATAGATGAGGCCAGCGGCGACGTTCGAGACCGCGAGCAGAACGATCGCGCGCGGCGAGATCGGGAGCTCGTGCTTGCCGAGCGTGCGCGCGATCCACGGTGCGGCAAGCCCGACCGCGGCGATCGCGAAGCCCCCGAGCGCGACGTAGTACGTGATGATCCGCGCGAACAGCTGGCGCGCATCCGGGCGTTGCGCGATCCGCGCGATCATCGCGACGTACACGAGGCCGAAGGGCTGGACAAAGCCGATCATCACGATCCCCGCGAGCCTCGCATCGACGGTGAACGAGCCGACGAGGCCCGCATCGCCGATCCGCTCGAGGAACAGCCGCGGTGCCATCGCGACGAACATCGCCGAGAACGCCGCGATCACGAGCGGGCCGCCGACCCGCACGAGCTTCCACGCCGGGCCGAGGGTGCGAGGGCGATGGCGGACAAGCACGGGCAGCACGAGGACGAGTACGCAGAGATCCGCGCCGAGCCGGCCGTAGAGCAGGCCTTCTTCGCGATAGCCGCGGCCGGCGATCAAGACGACCGTGAGCCCGAGCGAGATCGCGACCTGGACGAGCTGCACGGTCACGTACCGCCACGCCGCGCCTTCCGCGCGATAGATGCTGGTCACGAGCAACCACACGGTCTCGATCGCCGCGATGCTGCCGATCAACAAGTAGTGCTCGAGCGCGAGCTCCGGGAATAGCCGTGCACCCGCGAACCACACGAGGCTCGCGTACAGCGCGAGCACGAAAGCGATCGAGAGCAGCGAGAGCGACAACACGCTGCCGACAAAGCCACGCACGTCGCTCGCCGCGAGCCTCGGGAAGCGCGCGAGGAGCGCGTTGCGCAGTCCGAAACCGCAGATCACGAGCAAAAGGTTGATCTGGAGCTCCGCGAGCGCGAACCGACCGTACTCCAACGCGACCAGCCGGTGGACCACGAACGGCAAGAGCAGAAACCCGGCGAGCCCGTTGAGCGAGGCGCCGAGGCCATAAACCAGGCCCTTCTTGACGAGCTCGACCACCACCGCGCGCGGAGCAGAGTCGCCGGGTGGTGCTAGTGTGGTCATCGACGAATGGCGCACCCATTATCGACCGTCCGGCGCTTGCGTCAACTCGCGGATCACGTGCGACGCGCGTTGCCGCGCCCCGCGAGCGCGATCGTCGAGGTCGGTGGCCTCGCGCTCGAGATCGATCCGCGGACCGAGATCGGCTACGTGCTGTGGCGTCACCTCGGGTTCGAGGCGCGCGAGCGCGACGTGGCCGCGGCGCTGTTCGCGACACGAGGCGCCGAGCGCGCGATCGTCGACGTCGGCGCGCATGTCGGCATTCATTGTCTCGCGTGGGCCAAGATGTTCGCGCAGGCTCCGGTCGTCGCGATCGAGCCGGCGCCGAACACGGTCGCGATGCTCGCGCGCAACGTGAAGCGCAACGGGCTGACCGGTCGGGTGCGCGTGCTGGAGTGTGCGCTGGGCGCGGCCAACGGCGATGGTGCGCTCCAGATCGCGAGTGACGATGCGTACAACGGGCTGTTCGATACGGGTCGCAAGCCGATCCACTCCGTCGTTCCCGTGAAGATCCGCACGCTCGACGAGGTCGCCGCGGAGCTCTCGGTCCCGCTCGGGCTCGTGAAGATCGATGTCGAAGGTCACGAGAGCGCCGTGATCGCGGGCAGCCGAGCCACGATCGAGCGCGATCATCCGGTGCTGTTTGTGGAGATCTACGGCGGCCTCGCCTCGAACCCGGCGCCAGCGGCGACGGTCGACGAGATTCGCGCCCTCGGCTACATCGCCTACGTGCTCGGTTTGGACGGGCTCGAACCGTACGTGCATCACGACGACCGGCGCTACAATTACTTCTTTATTCCGAAGACCTGATCTCGAGCCACGCGCACCAGAAATCGCGCGTTCGTCACGGCGTAGCGCGCGGCCAACCGGCGCGGTTCCTGCGCGAGCCGATACAACCATTCGAGCCCGCGATCGCGCATCCATCGCGGCGCTCGGGGCCGCGAACCTGCCATCAGATCGAAGGCAGCGCCGACGCCGAAGAACATCACCCCCGGTGCGTGCGGCGCGACGGCGGCCATCCATTGCTCTTGCTTGGGCGCGCCGAGTCCAACCCAGACGATGCGTGGGGCATCGCCTGTGCACAGCGCGCGAAACGCCTCCCAATCGGCAAGCGCGTTTTCCTTCGAGAAGGCGCGGCGCGGTGGGGCGAAGGTCGTCGCAAAGAGACCGTGGGCCGCCGCGATGTGCTCGCCGAGGCCTGCGGCGCCGACGAAACCTTGGTGCTGGTCCCGGGTTCGCTCGACGAGGGCAGGCATGAAATCGGGGCCGGCGACGCGCCCTGCGATGGGTCCTCCGAGGCGGCGGGCGAGCCAGATCAGCGGCATCCCGTCGGCGAAGCAATAGGTCGCGCCACGCAACGATTCTCGCAGCGCGGGCTGCCTGGTACTTTCCGTGAGGCTGTGCACGTTGACGAAGCACGCATAGCCACCGCGACCGCTGGCGATGACCGACGAGCACTCTTCCACGGCTGAATCGAGATCGAGCCGAGCGATCGGGACCTCGAACAGCGTCGTCGTGTGCCCGATCTGCACGAGCTCCAACACTAGCGTGGATCGCGCGCTCTACGACGATCGCTTTGGCCATCCGGGGCACTTCACGCTGTACGCGTGTGCGCGGTGCGCGCATCGCTGGCTCGATATCCAGCCGGATCCTGCCGAGATCGAGGCGCTGTATGCCGCATATTACCCGCGGCGCGAGCCCGGTCCACCACTCGCACATGTCTCGCCGTCGTCGGCCGCGGCCGGGGTACCGCGCGATGTCACGGTGCTCGATATCGGGTGCGGTGCGGGCGACGCGCTCGCGTATCACCAGGCGCGTGGCTGCACGGTGCGCGGCGTCGAAGCCGATGCGCAAGCGGTCGCCGCGGCGCGCCGTCGCGGGCTCGAGGTCGATCACGGCGTGTTCGATCCAGCGCGCTACGAGGCTGCGAGCTTCGATGTCGTCACGCTCGATCAGGTCGTCGAGCATTTCTCCGATCCAGCCGCCGCATTCGCCGGCATCCGTCGCGTGCTGCGCGCCGGAGGATCTCTGTTCCTCGCAACTCCGAATGCTGCGAGCGTCATCGCATGGATCGCTGCCGATCGCTGGATCCACTGGCACGCGCCTTACCACGTGCAGCTGTTCTCGCGCGCCTCGCTCGCGCAGCTCGCCGAGCGCACGGGATTTCGGATCGCGCGGCTGCGCACCGTCACGGATCCGGAATGGTTGAGCTACCAGTGGATCCACGCGCTGACCCGCCCGCGTGTGGGGCAGCGCTCGTCGTTGTGGGCGCCGGAGCTACGCCGGTGGGATGTCCGCGCGTTGCGCATGCTGCGCTTCGCAGGCGTCGAGAAATTGGTGACGCGGCTGTGCGATCGGTTTGATGCTGGCGACAACTTCGTCGCGGAGATGCGGTGACCGAGCGCCGCATCATTCTCGCGCTCGCCGCGATATTTTGCTTCGGCTACACGTTCCACCAGCTGTGGTTGGTCTACGACTTCGCGTGCATCTGGGCCGCATTTCACGTGCTCGGTCGCGAGGTCGATCCGCGCGTGCGCTCGCTGGCGGGCGGGATGGTGGCGCTCGTCGGTGCGTGGTTCGCGATCAGCGCGACATGGCACAGCACGAGCGTGATCTGGGCGCTGTCGATCTGGGACACGCTCAAGCACGTCTTTCTGTGGCTGTACTTGTTTCGCACGTGCTACGGCCGCGCTGCCGCCACGAGCTTCGTCACGAGCACCGAGCTCTATCGTTTCTTCGGTATCGCGTTCGTCGCGAACGGCTTGTTCGCTTGCTACCAATTCTCGATCGGAGACGGTGTCGACGACATCGCAGGTTTCTTCGGCCCAGGCGCGACGCAGTCGTTCGGCTACTTCTTGATCCTGTACTTCATCCTCGCGTACCGGCGCGGCGAGCGCGGCCCCAGGTTGCTCGCGATCCTGCTGGTCTCTGCCGGGCTCGCGGTGATCGGCGAGAGTATGGGCTTCTTCATCTTGTTGCCCCTGTGGTTCTTCGCGACCGTGTTCAAGAGCCAGCGCACGCTCGCTTCGTTCGCGGCCGGTGGGGTCGCGATCGTTGTGATGTTGGGGCTACTCGCGAAGACTCAACCCGAGTTCGTCGATTCGCTGATCAGTCGCGCTTCGACGGTCGTCGCGCCCGGTGAGCTCAGCCCGGACCACGCGATCAACGGGCGCGGTACTGCGGTGGCGTACGCGTCACTCGTCGGTGGCTGGACCGGTGATGGCCCGGGCACGTACTCGAACATCTACGGCATGGAAGGACCGGGATCGTGGTTGCTCGAGATCGTCCAGCTCGAGATCAGCGAGATCAGCCACCTGCTCGCCGAGTGGGGTGCGATCGGCCTCGCGTTCGTGATCGGGGTGTTCGCGCTGCTCCACGTCACGCTGCGAACGTCAGCGATCCGGCGGCTGATGTTGTTCGCGATCTGGTTCGCGTGCCTCGCGCATGGCGCGTTCCTCATGGACGAGCGGCTGATCTTCTTCGAGATGCTGACCGCGTTGTGCTTACTTTGCAACGACCCGCCGCCGCCACCAGAGCGGGACGAGGATCCACGCGACACCGAGCGCGAGCCCGCCGGCAATGCCGACCATGAAGATCTGGCGCCTGCGCGGGCGTGATCGAAACGTCGGTAGTGTCGGCGAATCGAGGATCTGAAACGACGAGGTGTCGCGCGCCTCGTCGACGCGCGCCATCTCGAACCGTTGCGTCATCAGGCCGAAAACGGTCTCCTGGATCTTCTGCTCGCGCATCAACTGCTCGAGCTCGAACCGGAGTTGCGGCACGTTCATCGCGTTCGGAAAGAACGAGGGATTCGCGGAGCCCGAGCCCACACCTTGCGTCGCCTCGAGTTGCCCGAGCTTGGTCTCCATCACGGCGATCTGCTGTCGCAGCTGCTGGACGCTCGATTCGCCGCGGCCGGAGAACCCACTCAGGTATGACAGCTCGATCTGCTTCGAGACCATCTCGCCCTTGATCTGCGCCATCGCGCCGATCACCGCTTTACTCTGCTCGGGGAGGTCGATGATCTTGTGCTGCTCCTGGAACTCGCGCAGCTTGCGCGACGACTTGTCGACATCGTCGCGCGCCTTCGCGACCTGGCCCTCGAGGAACACTCGCTCCTCGCGCGCCGAGGACACCGATACGCGGCCAAAGACCTTGTTGCCGATCTCGCCGAACGCCTTCGCCATGTCCATCGCGTGCTGCGGATCCGGGTCCTCACACGTCAGCGAGACCACGCTCGATTTGCGATCGACGCCGATCGAGCAGTGCTGCTGCAGCGCCGCGCGCGCTTGTTCGAGATGTGCGACACCGTAGCGCGCGCGCAGCTCGAACCGCGCGATCACGTCATCGGCGACCGACGTGCTCGCGAGCACGGCCTGGATACGTTGGACATCGGTCGAGAACGACTCGAGGCCCGGGAGCTTCGCCGCGAGGCTCATCGCCGCGATGTCCTGCGCGCGCTGCGACGGTACGACCGTCAGCGTGGCCGAGAACCACTCGGTCGCGAGCAGCGCGTACGCGGTCGCGGCGACGGCGCCGAGCACCGCGGTGACAACGAGGGTCTTCCAGCGTCGCAGCAAGACAACCACGAGCTCGTCGCTCATCGGCGCGCCGCGATCACGATCGCGACGCCGGAGAGCACGAGGCCCGCGGTCGCGAGGATGAGCTGCGTGACTTCGGCGCGGCTGAAGTTGCGCTCGGGGACGAGGATCGCATCGCCGGGCTGCAGCTTCATGCCCGCCTTGTAGTCGCGGGTCGAGCCATTCGCTTCGATCAGCCGGACCTCGTCGAGATCACGCGCCGTCCGCGTCAACCCGCCGGCATGCGCGATGTACTCGGGCACGCCGAACAGCGGATTGTAGTTGTAGAGCCCGGCGCGACCGACCGCGCCCTCGACCATCACGCTGTACTGCATCGCCGGGATCACGATCGTATCGCCCATCGCGATCGGCTTGTCGGCCTTGAAGTCGCGGCGCACGAGCAGCGCGTCGAGATTGATCGCGATGAGATCTTGGCCGCCTTGCTTGGGACGCGCGATGTAGCTGCGCCCGAGATCACCCGGCGCTTTGATCCCGCCCGCGCGATCGAGCAGCGACCACACCGTATCGCCCTCGACGAACGGCAAGCGCCGGCTTGTCGTCGTACTATCGAGCGGATCGCTGCCGACAATCGCGCCGATCAACAGCACCGTGCGCTGCAGATCATCGGTGCCTCGCACGATCACTCGATCGTCGTCGCTGAGCGGCGCGTTACCGCCGACCGGCACGTCGAGGTACTGGTCCTGCTGCTTGGCATTGCGCCGCACGATCCGGATCGGCAGCGACTTCGCGGAGGTCGGTGCGAGCCCGCCGGCGATCTGGAGCAGCTCGGCGAGATCCTTGGTCCCCGTGACCTCGTACTGCCCGGGGCGGCGGACGGCTCCGCTCACCTTGACCTGGAGCTCGGGGAACGGCACGTGGACGACATCGCCGTCGAGTAGGTACGGATCGAACGCGGTGTCTCCGGTCAGCTCGTACTCGACCAGGTCGGCGATGGAATCGGCGCCGGTCCGGTGATGGATCGTGATCCGCCGGCGCGATGCCGCCGGGACGACGCCGGCACGCGTGATCACCGCCGACACGCGGTCCACGGCGTGCGCGGAGAACGTCCCCGGCTTCTTCACATTCTCGACGACGTGGACCAGAAAGGTGCGCGGCGCTTCGACCGCGAGATCGAAGGACAGGCCGGGATAGTTCGCGCGGACGCGTGCCTTCATCGCGGTGCGCACCGCCGAAAGGGTCTTGTTCGCGACCGCGACGTAGCCGATTTTCGGAATGAACGCGCGACCCTCGAGATCGACCGTCACCTTCAAGCGGAGGTTCTGCGGCCCCCAGAAGTTGAGCTCGAGCACGTCGCCTGCACCACACACGTAGCGGTCCGGATCGATCGGCTGTTCGAGCGAGATAGGTGGAAGCACGAGCGGCTGCGCATAGATCGGCTCGACCGCCGGCGGCTCGGTCTGGCCGATCGAATCGGTCGGTTCGTCGCCGGGATTGGGCTGCGTGGTCTGCGGCGCGGTGACCGGCATCCGCGTGGTCGGCGATGGCTGGCGCTGTGTATCGGCCGGCAGCTCGGTCGGAAACGGCTGCGCGAGCACGACATTTGTCATGGCGGCGAGCGCGATGATTCCGACGACGATCCGGCTCATACAGCCGACGAACCTACCACCTACTGGGCGCCGCGAGCGCTGATCACGACGACGACCGTCTTCGCGAGGATCCGGAAATCGAGCCACAGCGACCACCCGCGTACATAAGCGAGGTCGAGCTCGAGCCACGTCTCGAAATCGTTGATCGTGCTGCGTCCGCTGACCTGCCACAGACCCGTGA
Organism: Kofleriaceae bacterium; assembly: GCA_043759355.1. Classification (GTDB taxonomy): domain Bacteria; phylum Myxococcota_A; class Polyangia; order Haliangiales; family Haliangiaceae; genus JABFXX01. Next base: position 28,449 of record JAYVLQ010000170.1, on the reverse strand, counting down.
TGCCGGGGACGACAGCGAGGCGTTGAGACTGACGCGAGTCGTAGATCGCGACTTCGTCGGGTATCGGTGGGCGAGGGCCGACGAGGCTCATCTCGCCACGCAGCACGTTCCAGAGTTGCGGCAGCTCGTCGAGCGAGGTCGTGCGTAAGATCGCGCCGAGCCGCGTGATCCGGGGGTCGCGTGAGATCTTGAACACCGGACCGCGCATCTCGTTGAGGTGGGTGAGCGATGCGCGCTGATCCTCGGCGCCTTCGACCATCGTGCGGAACTTGAAGAACCGGAACCGCCGACCGCCGAGGCCGCAGCGCTCTTGCGTGAAGATGACCGGGCCGCGCGAGCTGAGCCGCAACGCGACTGCGATAACCAGCATGATCGGCGCGGCGAGCCCCAACCCGAGGCATGCACCGACGACGTCGATCACGCGTTTCGCCATGCGCGCCCGCCCGATCGCCACGGTCACCACGATGGGCACAAGCTCTATCGATGTCGCCCGGAGTGTTGCCATCCCGCTCACCGACAGGTTTAACATTCGAGCGTGCGTAGTTTCCAGGAGATGATCGCGCTCGCGATCCTGCCTGCCCCATTTATGGCGTCCGCCCGCGACGCGACCTGACATCTCCCGTGTCTCCACAGTTCGGCGCGCGAAAGGCGACAAGGCGAAACTGTACGGCCTACGCCTACAGGCGGTCGTGCAGCATCCGGTCGAGGCGTGCCGAGGACCGCGCCCGGATCGTCGTCAAGTATCTCGGCAAAGGCGTGGCATCCGAACACCTGCAAGCAGTTGGTCGCGACGATGCCAACCCGGTCGATGTCGGGCTAAACCTTGTCTCGCTCGTTTCGGGTCTCGGCGAATAGCACCGCCGCTCATCGCGTTTCGCTTTGTAAAAACCTTTGTAAAAACCATGGACAAGATCGTCGTCGAAGGTGGTGCCCGGCTCTCGGGCAAGATTCCGGTCAGCGGTGCCAAGAACGCCGCGTTGCCGCTGCTCGCCGCAGCGTTGTTGCCTTCGGGCGCATCGACCTATCACAACGTCCCGAAGCTCGCCGACGTCATCACGATGACCAAGCTACTGCGCATGCTCGGCTGGTCAGCGGATGCAGAAGACGACGGTGACGCACTCGTGATCGCGCCACCATCGGGCAAGAAGAAGCCAAAGCTCGAGGCGCCCTACGATCTGGTTCGCACGATGCGCGCGAGCGTGTTGGTGCTCGGCCCGCTCGTCGCGCGCTATGGCCGCGCCCGCGTGTCGATGCCGGGCGGCTGCAACATCGGCGCACGGCCGATCGATCAGCACCTCAAGGGCCTCGAGGCAATGGGCGCGAAGGTCACGCTCGAGCACGGCTACGTCGAGGTCGAGGCGAAGCGCCTGAAGGGCGCGACGATCGTGTTCGACATGCCGACGGTGACCGGTTGCGAGAACATCCTCATGGCCGCGACGCTCGCAAAGGGCCGGACCGTGATGGAGAACGCGGCGCGCGAGCCCGAGATCGAGGAGCTCGCACTCGTGCTCAACAAGATGGGCGCGAAGATCCAGGGTGCCGGCACGTCGATCATCACGATCGAAGGCGTCGACGAGCTCCACCCGATCGAGCACGCGATCATTCCGGATCGCATCGAAGCCGGTACGTTCGCGTGCGCCGCGGCGATGACTCACGGCGATGTCCTCCTCGAAGGCGCGCGCGCCGAGCACATGGAGGCGATCATCGCGAAGCTCCGCGCGATGGGCGCGACGGTCGCGGTCGAAGCCGGTGGCCTGCGGGTGAAGGGTCCCGGGGAGCTCACCCCGGTCGACATCACGACCCAACCGCATCCCGGGTTTCCGACCGACATGCAGGCGCAGTTCATGGTGATGGCGTGCCTCGCAAAGGGCCAATCGGTGATCAAGGAGATGATCTTCGAGAATCGATTCCAGCACGTGCCGGAGCTCAACCGCATGGGCGCCGATATCCAGACCACCGGTCGCGCAGCCGTGGTCCGAGGTGGCATGAAGCTGACCGGTGCGTCGGTGATGGCGACCGATCTGCGCGCGTCGGCGAGCCTCGTGCTGGCCGGCATGGTCGCGCAGGGCAAGACCGAAGTTCTCCGCGTCTATCACCTCGATCGCGGCTACGAAGCGATCGAGAAGAAGCTGCGCGGCGTCGGGGCGAAGATCAAACGCGCGAAGCAGACATGAGCGATCGGCCGATCATCCTCGCGCTGCCGAAGGGCCGGATCCAGGAGGAAGCGGCGGCCGTGTTCGCGCGCGCCGGCTACGACCTGTCGCCGGTGTTCTCCGATACCCGCAAGCTCGTGCTCGACTGCGGGCTGCTCCGCGTTCTCATCTTGCGCAACTCCGATATCGCGACGTATGTCTCCCACGGCGCCGCCGATATCGGCATCGCGGGCAGTGATGTCCTCGATGAAGAGGGTCGCGAGCTCTACGAGCCGCTCGATCTGGGTATCGGGCGGTGTCGGATGATCATCGCCGAGCGTGCCGATGCCCGGGTCGATACCAGGACGCAGGCCCACATCCGCGTCGCCACCAAGTACCCGAATATCACGCGGGGGTATCTCGTACGCCACGGCCTCACCGCGGAGGTCATCAAGCTCTCCGGGGCGATCGAGCTGGGCCCGCTCACAGGCCTGTGTGAGCGGATTGTCGATATCACCCAGACGGGCGAGACCCTCCGCCAGAACGGCCTGGTCGAAGTCGATACGGTCTGCCAGGTTTCGAGCAAGCTCGTCGTGAATCCGGCGCGGTTGAAGCTCGACGGCGATCGGCTCGGTGCACTGATCGACGCGCTCGAGCGCGCCGTGTAATATCTGCACGAGGTGTCGTCCGACCTGCGTCCATTCGTAGCTGAAGAGATTCGGCTACACCCGCGCGTGGCCTACCAGGGCGTGTTGTCCGAAGAGGGCGCAGCCACGCGCGTTGCGGCCGCGTTGCCGCCCTTGCAGCGGTTCCGCCACGACTATCATGGTGCGATAGCGATCGTCGATTGGGACCACCGATTGCCCTCGCAGAACCTGATCTTGCGCGTGTACGGCTACTACAGCGACGACACGCTCGAGGCGGGCTACGAAGCCTTCGACGACCGGTTCGAGATGATCGCGGAGCGCGACAAGTATCCCGAGTTCGACGTGCCCGATTTCGACGGCCTCGCGGCCGACGAAGCGTACGAGATCGAGCTGTCGCCGAGCGGCGTGGTCGGCAAGTGCCGGCTGACCTCCGCCTGGCGCCGCACGGTCGCGTCGCGCGATGCCCAGGCCGCGGTCGGCCTGGTCCAGACCTGCGAGGAGTACCAGCGGCTCGTCGCGTCATCGCCATCGCGGCCGACCTACCTCGGTGATCTCGAGGCGGTTTCGTGGACGCCTCCGTGCGAGAGCGACCACCAGCGATGGAGCCTCGATGTCTGGTTCCTGCTCGCGTTCGACGGCAGGATCGGTTCGGGGCGCTCGTTCTTGGCCGACCTCGAGACCAAGCAGATCGTGTCCGTGCGCGATTTCTCGGTCCGCACCGGTTAGTCGCTAACTACGCGGGAACGGTCGGGTCCTGTGTGCCGAATCTGCTTGCGTGACCACGCAGCCACGGGCAAGTCTCGGCACCGCAATGCGCGCGCTCATCCTAACGCTAGTCGTCTCTGCCGTAGCTTGTGGCCCGAGTAACCGGGCCGATAACTGCGTCGGAGATGCGTGCAGGACGGGCCCCTGCGATCCGAGCGAGACGCGCGATTGCTACACCGGCCACATGGACACCGAGGGTGTCGGGCCGTGCACGGGCGGCACCCAGATGTGCTTGCCCTCGGGCGTGTGGGGCAACTGCGTGGGCGAGGTCGTCCCCGTCGGCGAAGTCTGCGGCGACAACATCGACAACAACTGCAACGGGATGATCGACGAGAACGTCGATGCCGACGGCGACGGGTACACCACGTGCGGTGGCGACTGCTGTGACTCGACGAACGAGTGCAGCGACCCCGGCAAGGTCAACCCCGGCGCGTTCGATGCGCCCGGCAACGGCGTCGATGACGACTGCAACGGCGTCATCGACGATACGATCGCCTTGTGCGACCAGAACCTGACCTCGGATACGACCGACGCGATGGACTACGCGAAGGCGATCGACCTGTGCCAGACCGCGACGATGGCCGACCTCAAGTGGGGCGTCATCGATGCCGCGCTCACGCTGCCCGACGGTACGGGCGTGCCCGATACGAGCTCGCACTCGATCCGCCACAAGTTCGGCACCGGCACGATGCCCCAAGGTGGCCTCAGCTTCGCGCTGCTCTCGAGCGGCGTTGCGGCAAGTGAGGGCGACATGAATCCGCCCTATCACGACTGGGTCTCGTACACGTCGACCAAAACGTCGGGCTTCCCGGCTGACTTTCTCGCTGCCAATGGCGGCAATTTGCCGAACGCGCCGGGGTGTCCGTCACCCTCTGGCGCTGGCGCGAACGATCCGGTCATGCTCACGCTGCACGTCCGAGTGCCGTCGAACGCGCATTCGTTTTCGATCAAGTCGAACTTCTACAGCGCAGAGTTCCCGGAGTTTACATGCACGGCATACAACGACTTCTTCATCATCCTGCTCGATTCGACATATGCCGGAACACCGAGCAATCCGGCGGACAAGAACCTCGCATTTTACACGCAACCCAACACGACGAACCAATATCCGATCGGCGTGAACCTCGCGTACGGCAACACCGGCCTGTTCACGCAATGTGTGAACGGTGCGACCGGTTGCGCGGGCACACACCCAGGAACGATCAGCACCTGCGTCGGGTCCAGCGATCTGGCGGGCACTGGTTTCGACACGGTGAACTCGGGTGAGTGCGACGGCAGCAGCCTCGAGGGCGGCGCGACGGGCTGGCTCACGACGACGGGTAACGTCGTTCCCGGCGAAGTCATCACCGTTCGCATCGCGATCTGGGACACCAGCGATCACCTCTACGACTCGCTCGCGCTGGTCGATGCGTTCACGTGGTCGGTCGACGCCGCAAACCCGGGCACCGTGATCGGGCGGACTGGTGAGAACCAGGTGCTAAACGTCAGCCGCCAAACGGGTCTGGCCACGCCAAACTACTAACCGCTCCAAGGTCGGCACGTAGCTGGCGATACGCCACGAGCTGATCTCGACGACCGGTACGTCGCCGACGGCGACGATGTTCGCGAGCGCCGCCTTGTTGCGGCCGACCGTGAACGTAGGCGGGTGCTCGACCAGGAGGAGGCGCTCCGCCGCAGCTGCATGGCTAATGAGCCGTGGTGACCGGCCGATTGATGATGTGCACGGCCTCGCCGAGCGCGGCCGCGGCCGATTCCATCACGGCTTCCGACAGAGTCGGGTGCGGATGGATCGTCAGGCGGAGGTCATCGGCGACCGCACCCATCTCGATCGCGAGCGCGCCCTCGGAGATCAGGTCACCCGCGCCGTTGGCCACGATGTGAAGGCCGAGCAGCTCGCCGGTCTTCGCGTCGATCACGGTCTTGCAGAAGCCCTCGGTGTCGTTGATCGCGATCGCGCGGCCGAGCGCGGCGAACGGAAACTTGCCGACCTTGACCGCGATGCCCTTGGCCTTCGCTTCTTCCTCGGTGAGTCCGGTCGTCGCGATCTCCGGATCGGTGTACACGACCGCTGGAATCGTGCGGACGTCCATCGCGGCCTTGTGACCGGCGATGAGCTCGGCGACGACTTCGCCTTCGTGGGTCGCCTTGTGCGCGAGCATCATGCCGCCGATGAGGTCACCGAGCGCGTAGATGCCGGGGACGTTCGTGCGGAGGTGATCGTCGGCGATCACGAAGCCGCGCTTATCGAGCGCGACGCCGGCATTCTCGAGGCCGAGGTTCTCGCTGTTCGGCTTGCGTCCGACCGACAGCAGGATCTTGTCGGCTTCGATCGTGGCAGGCTTGCCGTCCTTGAGCTCGACGGTGAGGACACAACGATCGCCCTTGTCCTCCCACGATTTTGCCTTGGTCTCGACCATGACCTCGACGCCCATCTTCTTGAGCTTTTTCTCGACCACCGCGACGCAGTCCTTGTCCATCGACGCGAGCACGCGGGGCAGCGCCTCGACGACCGTGACCTTGCTGCCGAGCTTCGCGTACACCATGCCAAGCTCGAGGCCGATGTAGCCGCCGCCGATGACGATGAGGCGCTTGGGAATCTCCTCGAGCGCGAGCGCGCCGGTCGAGTCGATGATTCGCTGCTGGTCGATCTTGAAGCCGGGGATCTCGATCGGGCGGCTGCCGGTCGCGAGCACGATGTTCTTCGCGATGATGGTCTGCGGGCCATCCTTGGTCGTCACCGTGATTCGATGACCATCGGGTCCCGATTTCTCGAGCTTGGCAGAGCCCTCCATCATCTCGGTGCCGTTGCCCTTGAGGAGCGTGCGGACGCCGCTCGTCAGCTTGGTGACGACGCCGGACTTCCACGCCTGCATCTTCTTGACGTCGACGACCGGCTTGCCGGGGAGCGTGATGCCGATCTCCTCGGAGTGGCTCATCTTGTCGTACGATTTCGCCGCGAAGATCAGCGCCTTGGACGGGATGCATCCGACATTGAGGCAGACGCCGCCCCAGTATTCACGCTCGATCACGAGCGTCTTTACCTTGAGCGCGCCGAGGCGGATTCCCGCGGGATATCCACCCGGGCCGGCACCGATCACGACTGCATCGAAACGTAGCTCGGGCATGGCCGTCTCATACCATGGGACGGAACCGTTCCCACTGGACGCCGAGCTTCTCCATCCGGGAACGCAGCGTGTTGGCGTGCAGGCCGAGGAGTCTGGCCGCACCGCTCGCTCCCTCGATCTTGCCCCGGGTGCGGATGAGTGCGCGCTCGATGTGCTCGCGGATGGCGTCGTCGAGCGTGGGGAACGAATCTTCTGTTGAAACATCTGCTGCGCTGCCGTGCGGGCCCGACACGGCATCGCCGCCGAGCGCGCGGAAGATCTCGAGCCTCACGCCGCCACCGAGGATCGCGGCGCGGTCGATCACCGCGGCGAGCTCGCGGACGTTGCCGGGCCAGTCGTAGCCCTGCAGCAACAAGAGGTCAGCTGCCGTGACCGCGAGCTTCTCGGTGCCGAGCCGGCGCCCCGCGCGATCCGCGAAGTACGCGGCGAGGTCCGCGATATCGGCGCGGCGCTGACGCAGCGATGGCAAGCGGATCGCGAACACGTGGATGCGATACCAGAGGTCTTCACGAAACCGGCCGAGCCGCACCATCGCGGCGAGGTCGCGATGCGTCGCCGCGATCACGCGCACATTCGTGCGGAGCTCTTCTTGGCCACCGACGCGCTCGTACGTGCCATCCTGCAACACCCGCAACAGACGCACTTGCGCCGCGAGGGGAAGCTCGCCGATCTCGTCGAGGAACAGCGTGCCGCCATCGGCGCGCTCGAACCAGCCGCGACGCAGCGCGGAGGCGCCCGTGAAGCTTCCGCGCTCGTGCCCGAAGAGCTCGGAATCGATCAGCTCCGGTGCGATCGCACCGCAGTTGACGCGCAGGATCGGGCCGTCGGCGCGCGTGGACCTGCGGTGGATCGATCGCGCGACGACATCTTTGCCGCTTCCGGTCTCGCCGAGCAGCAACACCGGTGAGTCGGTGCGCGCGACTTGCTCGACCTGATGCATGACCTCGCGCAGGCCCGCATCCGCACCGACGATCGCGTCGACTTCATCACGGACCACTGGCGACACGTTCTTCACGAGATTTCGGGAGGCCCACGATAGTTCGCAGGCTACTCCGAAATGGCGGAGTTTCCAATATAACGGATGAACGTCTTATCAAAGACTTAGGTCTGGCCCGGCTCGTGTAATGCGCCGCGCCATGCGTTCGACGAAATTTCATGGCGTGGTGGTTGTCAGCCTGCTTGCGACCGTCGCGTGCAACGGCAGCAAGTCCGCGGCGAATGGCGATGGCAAGACCAGCGACATAAAGACGGTCGAGATCCTCAATGTCTCCTACGATCCGACGCGCGAGCTCTACGTAGAGCTCGATGACGCGTTCGCGAAGCAGTACCGGGAGACCAAGCACGTCACCGTCACCATCAAACAATCGCACGGTGGATCGGGCAAGCAAGCGCGCTCCGTGATCGACGGGCTCGAGGCCGATGTCGTGAGCCTCGGCCTCGCCGGTGACATCGACGCGATCGCGGACTCGGGCTTGCTAGCGAAGGATTGGCAGACGCGGCTACCCGAACACTCGACGCCGTACACCTCGACGATCGTGTTCCTCGTTCGCAAAGGTAATCCGAAGGCGATCAAGGACTGGGGTGACCTTGTGAAGGATGACGTCAAGGTCATCGCCTCGAACCCCAAGACCTCGGGCGGTGCGCGCTGGGCATATCTCGGAGCGTGGGGCCACGGCAAGAAGACGAGCGGTAGCGACGAAGGTGCGAAGGCGTTCGTCGAGCAACTCTATCAACACGTGCCGGTCCTCGATTCGGGCGCGCGCGGTTCGACGACGACGTTCGTCGAGCGCGGCCAAGGCGACGTGCTGTTGTCGTGGGAGAACGAGGCGTACCTCGCGCAGGATCAGGCCAAGGATCAGGGCTTCGAGATCGTGGTGCCGCCGCGCAGCATCCTCGCGGAGCCGCCGGTCGCCGTCGTCGATCGCGTCGTCGCGAAGCACGGCACGGCCGAGGTCTCGAAGGCGTTCCTCGAGTTTCTTTACACCGAGCCCGCGCAGGAGATCATCGCGAAGAATCATTACCGCCCGCGCAGTAAGACGGTGAAGTCGGATCTGCCGGAGCTCGAGCTGTTCTCGATCGATGATCTCGGGGGCTGGGGCGTCGTGCAGAAGACGCACTTCGCCGACGGCGGTGTGTTCGACGCGATCTACACCAAGTAAGTCATGGCCCGCCACGCGCTTCCTGGGTTCGGACTGTCGCTCGGCGTCACGCTGACGTACCTCGGACTCCTCGTCGTGATTCCCCTCTCGACGATCGTGCTGAAGACATCATCGCTGACCTGGGCGCAGTTCTGGACGGTCGTCACCGCACCGCGTGCGGTCGCGTCGTTCGCACTGTCGCTCGGTGCGTCGCTCGTCGCCGCGGCGATCGCCTCGGTGTTCGGTCTGATCGTCGCGTGGGTACTCGTGCGCTACGAGTTCCCCGGTCGCGGCCTGATCGATGCGCTCGTCGATCTGCCGTTTGCCTTACCGTTGGCGAACCACCCTGGGTGCGCCGGAGCTTGATAGCGATCGCGGTCGGCTTCTTCGTGCTGTTCATGGTCGTGCCCCTCGGCGTGGTGTTCGCGATCGCGGTACGCGACGGCATCGCGCCCTATCTCGCTGCGATCACGACCCCGGATGCCAAATCGGCGATCAAGCTGACGCTCCTCGTCGCGGGAATCGCGGTGCCGCTGAACATTGGCTTCGGTATCGCCGCCGCGTGGTCGCTCGCGCGCTTCAAGTTTCCGGGCCGCCACGCGCTGCTCACGCTGATCGATATTCCTTTCGCGGTGTCGCCGGTCGTCGTCGGCATGATGTTCATCCTGCTGTTCGGTGCGCACGGCTACCTCCACTCGAGCCACAAGATCGTGTTCGCGGTGCCGGGGATCGTGCTCGCCACCACCTTCGTGACGATTACGTTCGTCGCGCGCGAGTTGATCCCGGCCCTCGAAGCGCGTGGACCCGAGCAAGAGCTCGCCGCGCTCACGCTCGGTGCCTCGCCGTGGCAGACGTTCTGGCGCGTCACGCTGCCGGGCCTGCGCTGGCCGCTCGCGTACGGGGCGATCCTGTGCACCGCGCGCGCGATCGGCGAGTTCGGGGCGGTGTCGGTGGTCAGCGGTCACATCCGGGGCGAGACCAACACGGTCCCGCTCCACATCGAGATTCTCTACAACGATTTTCAATATCAGGCCGCCTTCGCCGTCGCGACGATCCTCGTCGTGCTCGCGCTTGCCACGGTCGTCTTGCAGCGTGTCGTCGAATGGCGCGCGGAACGGAACCGCGTATGAAGATCCGCGCAGAGCACATCACGAAGGAGTTCGGTGAATTCGCCGCGCTCGTGGATGTCTCGATCGAGATTCCGAGCGGCGAGCTCGTCGCCTTGCTAGGTCCTTCGGGAAGCGGCAAGACCACGCTGCTCCGCGTGATCGCCGGGCTCGAAGTGGCGCAAAAGGGCAGGGTGTTCCTCGGCGATGAAGAGATTACTCACGCGACGATCCAGGCGCGTGGCATCGGCTTCGTGTTCCAGGACTACGCGCTTTTCGAGCACCTCACGGTCGCCGAGAACATCGCGTTCGGGCTCTCGGTGCGCAAGCAGCCAGCCGCGAAGATCGAGCTTCGCGTGCGCGACCTGCTCGCGCGCGTGCAGCTCTCGGAGCTCTCGACACGCTTGCCGAGCGAGCTCTCCGGCGGGCAACGCCAGCGCGTCGCACTCGCGCGCGCGCTCGCACCGGATCCGAAAGTGTTGCTGCTCGACGAACCGTTCGGTGCGCTCGATGCGCGTGTGCGTGCCGAGCTCCGCACGTGGCTGCGGCGGTTGCACGATGATCTCCACATCACCTCGGTGTTCGTCACTCACGATCAGGAGGAGGCGCTCGAAGTCGCCGACCGGATCGTCGTGCTCGACCACGGCAAGATCGAACAGGTCGGTTCGCCGAACGAGGTCTTCGATCGTCCCGCGAGCGCGTTCGTCATCGAGTTTCTCGGCGGCGCGAACGTGCTGCGTGGCGAGGTCCATGGCGACCGCGGCAGCTTCGGCGAGCTCGTGTTGCCGTGGACTGGCGCCGGTGATGGCGCGGCGCGCGCGTTCGTCCGGGGCCACGATCTGGAGCTCGGTCGCGAACCGGTCCCGCAGTCGCTCTCGGTCACCATCCAAGACGTTCGCGAGATCGGCATCACCGCGCGCGTCGTTGTCACTCACCTCGATCACGGCGAGCTCGTGATCGAGCTTTCGCGCCGTCGTCTCGCCGAGCTCGCGCTCGTGCGCGGTGACCGCGCTGTCGCCACGGTTCGCACCGCTTCGGTGTTTCTCGACAACCCATCTCCGAGTCAGGCCTTGTCATGAAGTACGTCTCGATCCTCAGCTCGTTCCTTGTCAGCTCGCTCGCCGCCGCCCAGCCCTCGAATGGCGGTGCACCGCAACCTCCCGCCGCGCCGGATCAACCCGCCGAACCCCCGCAGCCGGTGCCGGTGGTGCCGAGCCAGGATCCGGCCGGTGCCCTCGAGCCAAAGACCTCGGGCTTCGAGGACGGCTTCATCCTGCAAGCGACCGACGGGAGCTCGAAGCTGATCATCGGTGGCATCAGCCAGTTCGACGCTCGATTCTTCGTCAACGACGACAACAACGTCCAGACCGATCAGTTCCTGATTCGCAGCCTGCGCTTCGATCTTCGCGGCACCGTCTACGACCACTTCGACTTCCGCTTCATGCCCGATTTCGCGGGCTCGAAGCTGCTCGTTCAAGATGCGTACGTCGACGTGCGCTACACCGATGTCCTCAAGATCCGATTCGGCAAGTTCAAGGTGCCTTTCGGGATCGAGCGCCTCCAGTCCGAAGGTCAAACGATCTTCGCCGAGCGCGGCCTTCCAAACCAGATCTCGCCGAACCGTGATCTCGGGGTCGAGCTCTTCGGTGATGTCGGGAAGGGCACGCTCGCCTATCAGTTCGGCGTGTTCAACGGCGTCGCCGATGGCAGTATCAACGATGGCGACGCGACCGACGACAAGGAGCTCGCGGCACGCGTGTTCGTCCGCCCGTTCGCGGCGACGGGGCCGAAATTTCTCGAGAACCTCGGCGTCGGCGCGGCGGCCACGTTCGGCGATAAGCAGGCGAACCTGACCCAGATCGATGTGCCTTCGTGGAAGACCTCGGGCCAGAACACGATCTTTTTGTTTCGCGCGGGCACCACGCTCGCCGACACCGTCGTCGCTGATGGTCGCCACGATCGCGCCGCGGTCCAGGGCTACTATTTCTACAGTCGGCTCGGCCTGATCGCGGATTACGTACGCTCCGCGCAAGAGGTCGTGCTCAACGGCGACCACGATCGCGTCTCCTCCGACGCGTGGGAAGCGGTCGCGCAGGTGCTACTCACCGGCGATGAAGCGACGTACAACAGCGTCACTCCGAAACACCCGCTCGATCCGAAGACCGGCGAAATCGGTGCGGTCGATGTCAAAGCGCGCATCGGCGAGATCCGCACCGTCAACGGATCGGTGTTCGAGAAGTACGTCGACCCGACCAGGTACGCGCGACGCGCGTGGTCGGGGGGCGTCGGCGTCGATTGGTGGGCGAATCGCTCGTTTCGCGCGCTGGTCGATCTCGAGCGCACCTGGTTCACCGGCGGTGGGAAGACGGGCACCGGGGTCGCCGACCGGATCGACGAGACCTCGATTATCGGGCGCGTCCAGCTCGTCTTCTAAGCGATGGCGAGTCGCAATCGAAAGCTCGAATCCGAGGACTCAGGTGCGGGCGCCGACGAATGGCGCGTCGATTACAAGGGAGGCGAGGTCCTGCCCGAGACTAGGATCGCCGGACCTGGCCAAGCAGCTGGACGAGCACGAACGCTGTAGCCCTCGGTCGTTGGATCGCCAGGCCTTCGAGTATCACCTCACCGACAGCTTCTTCGTCACCGGGTCGACGATGCTAGGGAGCTCACTCGGGTTGCAGCACGAACCAGTGGAACACCCGATACGGGCCCGTGGTCTCGGTGCGCACTTCGATCTGGCGCTCGTGGAACAACCGGGGTGGGAGGTTGAACGAGAGCTCCGAAAATACTCCACCGGGGGCAGAGACCATGAGGTGGCCGAGCTCCTTGGTGCCTGCGAACAACTTCAAGGTGATCGGTGCGGTGATTGCTTCATGGTGCGAGTAGCTGACTTGACCGCCCGTGCGGATCACGATGCGCGTCGGCTTCACCGGATCGATCGTGACCGTGAAGCTCTCGCCTTTGGTCTCGCGGATCGTGCGACCGCCGTCGAGGAGCAGGCCGGCGGCGCCGGTCTCGCGCTCGACCATCGACCAGTGCGCGGTCGGATCGCCGAAGTGGCGCTGCCCCATGGCACCGACCCAGTGGTGGTCGTGCTCGCTCGCAAGATCCGCGATGTCGAGCCGATCGACGACCTTCCAGCCGGTGTGATCGTTGAGTGGGCGTTCCGCGGTGCCGACGTGATCCCAGTTCGCCACGATGACCTCCATGTCGGCGTCGCCGACGATGCGGTGCAGCTTCGTGGGCAGCGCCGGACGCAGCGGGGTGTGGAGCACGACCTCGCCGAAGAGCTCCGCGCTGCCCATCCAGCCCGGGTAGTACGCGAAGTGTGTCGGCCGCTCCGCAGGTGACAAGCTCTCGAGAAACTCGAACCGCGCGCCAGGGCCATTATTCGCGATCGCAGCCTGACCGTTGGTGACCAAGCCGAGCATGTCGTAGACCTCGCCGTCACCGTAGTACGCGACCGCGCCGGCATCGTGAAACATCACGCGCGCGTTCGGCAGCTTGTCATGCACGTAGTGGCCGATCGTCACGACCTGCGCGTTCGTATCCATCGCGCCTTGCGCGAACAACAGCATGTTGTCCTTCATGCCGCTCCACGCCGAGTAAACGAAGACGAGCCCGAACACGCTGGTGGTCGCGAGCCACGCGGTGCGCTGGAGCGAGCTCGCGATGATCTTCGGTGGTGCGAGCGCGCACGCCGCCACGAGTACAACGAGCGGCATCGCGGTCGCGATGTAGCGCAGGTTCTGCACGCTCCAACCACCGACACCTGACGTGCCGACAACGGCGAGCATCAACGCGAGCGGCGCGACCACCGCGACTACGCCGACGAGCGTGCGCTGCGCGCGCCGCGCCCACAGGATCACCCGGACCGCGCCGACGACGAACAGCACCGCGATCACGCGCGGGAACAAGAACGGGCTCTCCGGTGCCCAGAACATCGTCTTCGCGAGTGCGCCGGTCTGTGCGACCACCGCTTCTCTCCAGTACGCCCATGTGAAGCCCGGCAGATAGAAGTGGCTCTTCACCACGCCGGTGTTCGGAAAGAAATTGCCGGCGAACGCGCGATTCGCGAGCACCCACGCGAGCGGCGCCGCGAGCGGGGCCAACCAGCGCGCGGCATTCTTCCAGTCGCGCGTCCGCAACCGCGCGATCATGTTCCAGCCGACGATCGCGACGACGATCAGCGTGGCCTCGGGGCGCGACAGCGAGGTCGCGGCGAGCACGACCGCGAGCTTCCAGCTCGGCGGCCCACTCGTAGGTTCCTTCGCGAGCAAGAGCAAAGTAGCGACGAGCAGCGCCGCCGCGAACGCGACCTCCATGCCGGCGAGGGCGCTCCACGCGAATGGGCCGATCACGAGCGCCATCACCGCGGCCAGCGCGCCGATCACCTGACTGCCGGAGACCTTCTCCGCGAACCGAAAGCAGCCGAGGCCGACCGCGGTGAAGAACGCCGAGCACATGCCGAACGAGACCCACACGAGCGCGTGGCCGCGAGCACCGAGCGTCCAGAACGGAGCCAACAACATCGGCCACAGCACGCTGGTCGAGCCCGCCGAGTATCCGCCGCCCGGATAGTACGTGAATGGTTGCGCGCGTCCGAACTGCTTCGCGTAGGTCAGATAGATGTAGCTGTCATCGAGCGGCAACCCCATCGAAGGGTTCACGCGCAACGTCGTCGCGGCGAAGCCCCACGCGATCGCGATCGCCAGCGCGGCGATCAAGACGTGAGGGATGTATTTCTTGCTCAGGGCCATCCAGCAACCGGCGTGCGCACGGCGGCGAGCGCGAGGTGCTGAAAGCGAAAGTGCCGCTCACGCTTGTACTCGCCCATGAGCTCGACGGAGAGCTCGTTGAAATCGCGCGAGCGAATCCACCGGAACCCGCACTCGTAGAGCAGCGGCAAGATGTCGTCGCTGCCGAACAAGATCGGTTCGCCGAGCCCTTTGACGAACGACACGGTCTGCGTATCCGCATCGGAGACGTCCTGCATCGCCATCCGCTTGCCAAACAGATCGAACGCGACGACCGAGTGCGGATGGAGCTCGCTCGCCAGCCGCGTCGCGGTCGCGCGGATCGCCGCTTCCGGCAGGTACATCACGACGCCTTCCCACACGATCAGCGCGGGCTCGGCTTTGTCAAAGCCGTTGGCGACGAGCCGATCGATCGGGTCCTCGACCTCGAAGTTGCAGGCGACGTAACGCGCAGCTTTGACCGGGTAGCCCGGCAGCTTCGCGATGACCTCGCGCTTCGCGGCTTGCGTCGCGGGGTGATCGACTTCGAAGTACTGGACGCCCGCGCGCGGCAACCGCGCCGCGCGCGTGTCGTAGCCCGCGCCGAGGATCACGATCTGGCGGATCGACAAGGAATCGACCGCGATGCCGACGAGCCGATCGAGATAGGCGACGCGCAGTGCGAGCCAGGTCTCCATCGGCGGCCAGCGAGCAGCGATTTGCTGCGCGATCTCCTCGCCCTCGCTACCCGCGATCTGCGCAGCCCACGGATCGTTGAAGAGGGGTGTTATCCAGCGACTCGCCCGCGCGCGATACGCACACACCATCAACGCGGTTTTGGAGGCGGAGCTCTGTGCGTCCACGGGCGGCGTAGTACCACGAGCTACTTCTTGTCGAGGTGCTGCATCAACCCGTTGTACGCACCTGTTACACGCATGCTCAATTCGGTCGCCGCCTTCTGCTTGCCCGGATTTCCGGCGTGCATATCGGGGTGATACTTCCGCATCAGCTGGCGGTACGAGCTCTTGATCGCGGACTTCTCGGCGCCGGGTTGAACGTCGAGTACGCGATACCATTCGACGAGCTGCGCTTCGCTGCTCCCCGGTTTCGGAGGCCGGCGTGGCTCGGACGAGCCCGAAGAGCTCGAAGAGGGCCATGCGTTGCCACCTCCGCGCGCCGCCTGCTCCTTCATCTGGCGGAACGCCTCGTCATTCGCCTGGCGCTGCTTGGTCTCGCGCTCGTCGCGCTCGCGATGGACGCGGCCCTGCCGCTCCTTGGCGGCACGATCCCGCTGTGCGCGTGCTGCCGGGTTGCCGAGCGCCGCTTTCGCGAGGGGATTGTCGAGCGCCTGGCGGGTCGCTTGGCGCGCCGCTTTGCGCGCCGTGAGCTCGGCTTGTAACGCCGCGCCCTCGACATTGCTCAAAGGATCGTCGTCGACAATCACCAGCGAGGTCAGCTTGGAGAATCCGGATTGCGCGCCTTCGAGAATGCGCCGCGTGATGCTCACTACCTCCACGGTAGCAGGGGTCCCGCCATGTGCGCGATCATCTGGGCCGACAGCGGGTCTTTTAGTGCCTTCTTTCTCGCGTGTTAGGATGGGGGGTCAGTGTTCGAGCTTGTGATCGAGGCGATGGTCGATACCGCGGTGTTCGGGATCGATCCTGAAGGCCGGGTGACCCTCGCCAATTCGGGCGCGACCAATCTCACGGGCTTCTCGCACCCGGAGCTGATCGGCAAGGCGGTCTCCGAGCTGCTCATCGACGATAGCTCGGGCCTCCGCACCGTCGTGCGACGGCGAATCGAAGATGGCGACATCTTGCGGCGTGAAGAGTCGTGGCTCGTCACCAAGGGCGGGACGAAGATCCCGGTGTCGGTCACCGGCTCGCCGATCCTCGACGCGAGAGGCTCGCTCCAGGGCATCGTCCTCGTCGCGCGTGATGTTCGCGAGCTCCGCCAGCTGCTGCTCGACAAAGAGACCGAGATTTTGCGCCGCCGTCAGGTCGAGGAGGAGCTGCGCGCTGCGAACGCGTCGGTCGAAGAGAAGCTCGAGCTCACGCGCTCGCAGCTCCAGCTCGCCGAGCGCCGCGCCACGCTCGGCACGCTCGCCGGCGGCGTCGGGCACGAGCTGCGCAACATCGCGCAGATCCAGATCGCCGCGATCGACGAGCTCTCGCGCGCGCTCGACGACGGTGACGATATCGAGAGCGTCGCGCGTCAGATGCTCCCCGATCTCGAGCGCGTCGGCACGCACATCACCGCGCACGGCGCACGCCTCATGCAGCTCGCGCGGCCCGGGCCTGACCACGTCGGGCCGATCGATCTGAACGACCTCGTGCGCGACATCACTACGATGCTGCGCCAGGCTGGCAAGCTCGGTCGCGTCGAGTGCGTGCTCGAGCTCGGCAACGAGCCTCTGACCGTCACGGTCAATCGCACGCGCATCGAACAGATCCTCGTCAACCTCGTGATCAATGCGGTCGACGCGATCAGCGGTAACGGCATGATCACCGTGACCGTGCGGCCGAGCAGCAACGGTACGCGCGTCGTATCCTCGGTGCGAGATACGGGCAGCGGGATCCAGCCCGATGCGCTCGAGCAGATCTTCGAGCCCTTCTACACGACCAAGGGCGAGCGCGGCACGGGCCTCGGCCTGCCCGTCGTGCGCGATATCGTCGAGACCTACGGCGGCAAGCTGGTCGTCGAATCGGTCGTGAACGTCGGCTCCACGTTCACCTTTGACCTACCTCGCTAGCCGCTAGCTGGCCTGCATCAGCTCGATGATGCCGTCGCCGACCTTGTTGCCGCGCAGCACGCGGTAGTCGGATCCCCACTGCTCGACGACGAGCGTGTCGTCTCCGGGCGCGCTGTACAGCCACCATCGGCAGCGCTCGACGTGGCCTTCGGGGCGATCCTTCTTGAGATCGCCGAGCCCGCCGACATCACCGCGCAGCTCGCACGTCGCGGTGCCGCGCTTGTCGAGGGTGTAGCGGAGCTCGCCGACCACGAGCGCCTCGGGCGGATAGCCCGTGATGTGCGTCTCGGCATCTTGCTCCAGCAAGCGCGTCGAATGGGCCCCGGCCCGCTCGAGGCCGACGACGAGCCACTTCACGACCTTGTCGTCGACGCACCGCGCGGCGACCCAGCGATGGCCGTCCTCGTCGTAATTGATGACGCCTTCGCAGAGATAGTCGTTCGAATCGATCGTCACGATGTCGTCGACGCGAACCTCGCCGATCCCGCGTTCCCGCAGGCTGGTGTCGCTGCCTCCACCCGAGAGCTGCTTCGGTGTGGCTGCGGTGAGCTTCTTGCGTTCGTTCGTGGCGATCCGGACCGCGGCCGTACCACCGAGCACCGTGAGGATTACGAGCAGAATCCAGATCACGCCGGGACCTTATACCCTTGGCTCCCGCCGCGCTGCGCCAACGCAACCTGGTGGGCCGCCTTGACACTACGGTAGGGGCCACGTAACACGCGAGTACCGGTCATGCCCGTCATGAACCTTCTCGAGTCTGTCCGCGATGCGTTGCGGACCCAGATGAAAGCCGATCCGCGCGTTGTCGTGCTGGGCGAAGATATTGGCAGATTCGGCGGCGTGTTCCGCGCGACCTCAGGCTTGTTCGAAGAGTTCGGCGCGGACCGCGTGATCGATACTCCACTCGCCGAGGCCGGCATCATCGGCACCGCGATCGGGATGGCGCTCTACGGCCTCCGGCCGGTCCCCGAGATCCAGTTCAGCGACTTCATCTTCCCGGCGTTCGACCAGATCGTGAATGAGCTGGCGAAGTTCCGGTATCGTTCCGGCGGACAGTACTCTTGCCCGGTCGTGATTCGCACGCCGGTCGGCGGCGGCATCCGCGGGGGCGCGTACCACTCGCAGTCACCCGAGGCCCTGTTCTGCCACACGCCGGGTCTCAAGGTCGTGATGCCTTCGAATCCGTACGACACCAAGGGCTTGTTGCTGGCCGCGATGCGCCAGAACGATCCCGTGATGTTCATGGAGCCCAAGCGGATCTATCGCGCGAGTCGCGGTGAAGTTCCCGAGGGCGATTACACGGTGCCGCTCGGCGTCGCCAACGTCGTGCAACCGGGCACACAGTGCACGGTGATCGCGTGGAGCGGCATGGTCTCGATTGCGGAAGAAGCCGCGAAGCTCGGTGCCGAGCGCGGCATCTCGATCGAAGTCATCGATCTGCGCACGCTCGTCCCGTTCGATATCGAGACCGTGTGCGCGTCGGTGGAGAAGACCGGCCGCTGCGTGATCGTCCACGAAGCGCCCAAGACGTGCGGCTTCGGAGCGGAGCTCGTCGCTTCGATCCAGGAGCGCGTGCTCGGGTCGCTCGAAGCACCGATCTTGCGTGTCGCCGGCATGGACACGCCATTCCCGTACACCCTCGAACACGAATATCTGCCCAACCCGGAGCGCGTCCTCGGCGCGGTCCACAAGACGCTGGAGTGGTAACGATGGCATTCGAATTCCACCTGCCCGACATTGGTGAAGGCGTCGTCGAGGGCGAGATCGTTAGCTGGAAGGTCAAGGTCGGCGACAAGGTCAAGCTCGACCAGCCGATCGTCGAGATCATGACGGACAAGGCGACGGTCGAGATCCCGTCGCCACGCGCCGGCACGGTCACGAAGATCAACTTCAAGGACGGCGAGATTTGCCCGGTCGGCAAGGTCCTCGTCGTGATCGATGACGAGAGCGGGGCGGCTGCACCCGCCCCGGGGCCTGCGACGGTTGCGCATGCACCCACCGGCCCGGCTCCGGCTCCGGCTCCGGCTCCGGCTCCAGCTCCAGGCGCGGCCGCGGTCGGAACGGGAACGGCCCCTCCGGCCAGGAGTGCAATTGAAGTCGTCGATGCGACGCGCGATCGTTCGCGCGTGCTCGCCACGCCGGCAACGCGCCGGCTCGCGCGCCAGCTCGGTGTCGAGATCGGCGGCGTCGCGCCGACTGGCAAGCACAACCGCGTCACGACCGAAGATGTGAAGCGCGCGCAGAATGGCAGCGCGCCGGATGCGCCGGATGCGCCGGATGCGCCGATGACGACTGCGCGGGCGGCAGACCGACGCCCGGCTGAGAGCGATGAAGAGCGCATCCCGCTGCGCGGCATCCGCAAGAAGATCGCCGAGTCGATGTCGCGCTCGGTCAACACCGCCGCGCACTTCACGTACGTCGAAGAGATCGATATGACCGAGCTCGTCGCGGTGCGCGAGCGCGCGAAGCCGCGTGCGGCCGAGCGTGGCGTGAAGCTCAACTACTTGCCGTTCATCGTGAAGGCGGTCGTGAGCGGGCTCAAGAAGTGGCCGATGCTCAATGCGTCGCTCGATGAAGCGACGCAAGAGATCGTGCGCAAACGCTACTACCACATCGGGATCGCCGCGCAGGGTCCGCATGGCCTCGCCGTCTCGGTCGTACGCGATGCCGACAAGCGATCGATCTTCGATCTGTCAAAAGAGATCGATCGGCTCGGCGCCGCGGTCAAAGCGGGCACCGCCACGCGCGAGGAGCTCATGGGCTCGACGTTCACGATCAGCTCGCTCGGCAAGCTCGGCGGCGTGCTCGCCACGCCGATCATCAACTTCCCGGAAGTCGCGATCGTGGGCGTTCACAAGATCGACGAGAAGCCGGCGGTCCGCGGCGGTCAGATCGTGATCCGTCACCTGATGAACCTGTCGATCTCGGTCGACCACCGCCTGGCCGATGGCTGGGATGGCGCAATGTTCCTCCAGGACGTGAAGAGCCTCCTGGAAGACCCCACGACCATGTTCATGGAGATGGTCTGACAAAGCCCAGCTACTTCGATGGTGACGATGTCGCGAAGGCGCGCGGCCTTCACCAACTCCTCGGCGAGGACGGCACGCCAGTCGATGAAGCGGCACTCGGGAGATTCGAGCGACCGCTCGCTCGCAAGATGTTCGAAGCGATGCTGCGGATCCGGGTCACCGATGCGCGCATGATCGCGCTCCAGCGTCAGGGTCGGATCAGCTTCTACGGTGAAGCGATGGGCCAGGAAGCTGCAGTCGTCGGTTCGGCCGCCGCGACCAAGCCCGATGATTGGATCGTGCCCGCGCTGCGCGAAGCCGGCGTCGGCCTCTATCGCGGCATGACGCTCGATAGTTACATCTCGCAGATCTTCGGCTGCGCGACCGACCCCACCAAGGGTCGCCAGATGCCGTGTCACCCGAGCGACAAGGAGCATCACTACGTGGTGATGAGCTCCTGCGTTTCGACCCAGGTTCCGCACGCGGTCGGCATCGCGATGGCGATGAAGATCAAAGGCGACAAGGACCGCGCGTGTTTCGGCTACATGGGTGATGGCGGCACGAGCGAAGGCGACGTCCACGTCAGCCTCAACTTCGCGGGCGTGATGAAGGCCCCGGTCGTGCTGATCTGCCAGAACAATCAGTGGGCCATCTCGACGCCGGGCTCGGTCCAGACCGCGTCGGAGACCATCGCGATCAAGGCACTCGCCTACGGCATCGAGCCGCTGCGCGCCGATGGCAACGACGTGTTCGCCGTGTACGACGCGGTCTCGCACGCGGCCGAAAAGGCGCGCCGCGGTGATGGCCCCACGTTCATCGAGCTGCTCACGTATCGCGTCAGCGCGCACAGCAGCTCGGATGATCCGACGCGCTATCGCGACGAGAAGATCACCGAAGTCTGGCGCCATCAGCGTGATCCGTTGCGTCGCGCCGAGGTGTGGTTGACCCAGAAGGGTTGGCTCGCGAAGGGCGAGCGCGAGGCGCTGGCCGAGACGATCGAGAAGGACGTGCGCGAAGCGATCGCGCGCGCCGAGTCGGCCGGGCCGCCGGAGCTCGGCTCGATGGTCGAAGATGTGTTCGAAGAGCCGACCTGGTTACTGCGTGAGCAGATGGCCGAGCTCGAGGCGCAGCCGCGCGCCAAGTCGCCGCACGCGCACTGACTCGCGCCGAAGCGCCCGCGCTGGTCGGCACGACCTCGAGCTCGTGCGCGCGCGGCGCGAAGTAGTACACGCCGACACCGCCCGCGATCATCGCGAGGCCCGCGTGTGTGCCAACGCAATGGCACGAACGGGTCAGGGTCCGCCGATATCGGTGGCGGTGGTGGGCTCGACCTGCGACGCTCGTCAACGAATAGCCGTTTCGGTCGATATAGCGATCGGATGGCAGGGTCACCACGTGCGCAGCTGGTGTCGACCGAGCTAGCGAAAAGGTCCGTTTCGGGGACCGTGGGTCACGTGCTGATGCTGGCCGTAGCGCAACTGTTCGCGCGGCACGCGCTCGGACTTCCGTTCGCCTTGGTCGGCAGCATGTTCGCGCTCGCGATAGGGATCCGGATCTACGCTTGCCATCGTTCGCTCGCACGCCCCGATGCGCGCGGCAATGTCCCGCTCCTCGCGATCGGCGCGGTCGGCTGCAACCTCTTGTGGGGCCTCTCCGTCGCGGGCGTCGAGGTGCGTGCGGGTGCGAGCCTGTCGGCCGTGATCTACGCGTTCTTTTTGTGCGGCATCGCGTCCGGCAGTGTCACCGCACTCGCACCTCACGCGAGAATGCAGCGCGCTGCGGTCGCGGTGTTGACGCTGCCCGGCATGTTCGCGGCGCTCGCCGGCTACGTCGTGCCCGCGTTCGGGGCGCTGCACGCGATCTTCCTGATCTACACACTCCTGCTCGGCACGGTCGCGGGGCGCGAGTTCTGGAACACGGTGACAGCGAACGAGCAGCTGCGCGAGGCCGCCGCCGCCGAGAAGCGCGTCGCGGAGCAGCTGCGAGAAGAGATCGCGCAGCGCCTGCAGATGGAGATCGAGCTCCGACAGGCGCAGAAGCTCGAAGCGATCGGTCGGCTCGCCGCCGGCATCGCGCACGAGATCAACACGCCGGTCCAGTTCATCACGGATAGCTGCACGTTCATCGCCGATGGGATCCGCCAGCTCGAAGCCGGCATGATCGATTATCATCGGCTCGTCGAAGACCTCGCGTGGCTTCGCGTGCCGAACGACCAGGCGATCGCGCGTGCCGACAAGCTCGAGGCTGATCACGACATGGCGTTCTTGCGCGAGAACCTCGGCGAAGCCGCGGCCCGCTCGCTCGAGGGACTCGGCCGGGTCACCAAGATCGTACGTGCCACGAAAGATTTTGCCTCTCATCGCGCGGAGGCGAGGGCGCCCGCGAACCTCAACACCGCGATCGAGACCACGCTCGTGATCTGTCATCACGAGACCGGTGGTGTCGCGGATGTCGAGAAAGAGCTCGGCGTGATTCCCGATGTGATGTGCCACGGCGACGAGCTCAACCAGGTCTTCCTCAACCTCATCGTCAATGCGGCGCACGCGATCGGCGACACGAACAAACACGGCCTGATCAAGATCAAGACGTGGCTCGCGGGCGAGTGGGTCAAGATCGCGATCAGCGATACCGGCAGTGGCATCCGGCCGGAGATCCTCGACAAGATCTTCGATCCGTTCTTCACGACCAAGCCCGTCGGCAAAGGGAGTGGTCAGGGCCTCGCGATCGCGCGCTCGATCATCGTGCAGAAGCACGGTGGCACGCTCGATGTCGCCTCACAGACCGGCATCGGTACCACGTTCACGATCGCGCTCCCCGCGGCGTAATTACTTGTGGCAGTGGAGGAGCGGTCCGCCCTTGGACGCGAGCGCCTCCGCGGCGGGGCGGACGAACGTGAGCGTGACAGGTGTCGGCTGGATGCTGCGCGCGATCACGACGACCGGACAGCGCTCCTTCGGTGCGTGCAGCACGCCCTTGCCGGAGATGACTTCGCCGGCGAGCGGCTTCGCGCTGTTTGGCCTGGCGTCGAGGAAGGCCTGCGCCACCACGTCGCCCTGGTCGAGACACGCGAGATACATCTGCGCGCTCCCGCCTTTGACGTCGACATTGATCGTCATTCCAGCCGTCGCGGGATAGGGCCCGAAGATCATCACGCCGAAGTTCTGGACCTCGGCTTCGATGCGCTCGCTCTCGCCGATGCTCGGCTTCGGCATCTTGCCCTTCGGTTGCCGCTTCGCGCTCATCCGTACCGTGTTCGTACACAGATCGACCGCGATCGAGAGCCCCTTCGCGTTCGCGAGCTCGATCGCGCCGGTCCCTTTTACGACCGCGGTCTTGTCCGCTACCTGTTCGGGCGAGGAGCCGACCAGCGAGCCCACGCCGGCGATGATCGATGACCAGGCGCCATCGCGATCTACTTCGATCTCGTTGATCGGTTTGAACTCAACGTCGGCGGGGCCGGTCGGCGTGTACCAGAGCGATGCGACGTGATCAGTTTGATCGTACGCGAGGTCGACCATCCCTACGAGCTTCGCTGTCACGGCGAACTTCACGTACTGCTTCACGACGAACGTGCCGCCCGCCTTCTTCTGGGTCTGGTCTACCCATTCCCAGCCCATCCCGGAGGCCGAGATCGCGAGGTGCGAGCCTTCGTTCTCGATGGTGCAGCCCTGGATCCACATCGTGCCGACGAGGGTCTGGGGGCGCTTGGCAGTCTTGAGCCCGCTGAAGTGATTCTTGATCTGATCGCAGACCTTGCCAGCGATCAGATCATTGACGAGCGCGCGGATGTCCTTGTCGCCTTCGGCACCACGCAGCGGCGCTTCGGGCACCAGCACCGGCATGGGATCTGGTGGCGTTGCTTTCTTGGACGAGCACGCCGTTGCGGCGAGGAACAGCAGCGCGATGCGACTCATTTCGCGAACCTAACACGCCAGTGATCGCGCCTAGAACGAACCCGAGAGCGCGATGCCTTGGATGTTGCGATCGGCGAGCGGCTTGATCTGGAGGCTGCCAGCGAGGTCATTGCGCACGAACACGCGCTGCTTCGACGTGACGCCGTAGTACAGCATGATCGCACCCGCGAGCTGCGTACCGCCGAGGCCAGCGAGCAAGAACTTCGCGGTCGCGCTACCGGTGTTGCCCATCTCGATGAACGGGCCTGCGACGGGAATGAACAGCGACGCGAGATCGTTGTGGCCGTTGTTGCTCCAGTCCTGGCTGACCGAGGCGGTGAACGCGCTCAACAGATACGGCACGGCGAACGTCACCGCGCCGCCCACGATCAGGTGCTTGCGCGTGCGATAGACTTGCGTGTAACCGGCCGGCGCGCGGCGATCGTCATCGACATCCTCGATCTCTTCGGGCCCCGACATCGCGACGCTCTGCGGGACGTACGTGCCCTGCGTCGTCTGCGTCAGTGGCGTCGGGTAGACGGGTTGCGGATACGTCTGCTGCTGGGGGTATTGCTGCGGCGGCGGAGCGTCGTCGTCATCCGCGGCTGCTAACGCTGGGGCAAGGAGGAGAACAGCGAACGAGAGAAGGGCGAGACGAGCGGTCATTGCGACAGTCCTAAGCGAACGGCGTGCCGGCTATAACCCCCCGATACGGCGAGACAATCGTGAGACCGGAGCTGGTGATACGGGGAAGACCTGACATACGCGTCGTTGTTTTCGGCGACTTTCTGTCAGCTCAGTCCTGGTCCGCATCGCCAACCGCGCAGCGTTCGACGACCGTGTTCAGAAAGCGGTAGATGACCTCCATCTCGGCCGTGGAGAAACCCTCCGTGACCTGTGCGGTCACCCGCTTGATGAGGGGAATGGTGCTCGCACGGACCGCGTCACCCGACGGCGTGAGGCCGACCAGGTTCGAGCGCGCATCTTCGGGATCGGCAGTCCGGGTGACAAAGCCATCGCGCTCGAGCCGGGAGATCATGCCGCTGACACCGGACTTGTTGAGATCGAACAAGCTTGCGATCGCGGTCATCGTCGCCTTGGGGTGCTTCGCGAGGTACATCATCGTCGCGAACTGCGTGGCCGAGACCCCGAGCGCATCGTAGGTGGTCTTGTTCGCGTAGCCGAGCGCGGCGCGGGCCGCGCGCTGGAGCAAGAAGAGGATGCGGCGTTCCTGACCGGGCACGGCGTCAGCGTACTTCAGACCCGCGGCCGCGAGCTACACGCGTAACCGCGACGCGAGATCCATGCTCCACCCCAACCGAAACGGTACGGTCGACCCATGATCGAGCTCGCCGCATTACCCACCGCGATCGTCGAAGGATCGTCAGAGCGATTCCCTGTCGGGCGTATCTTCTGCGTGGGCCGTAACTACGAGGCGCACGCCCAGGAGATGGGCGGAAACCCTCATCGCGATCCACCGTTCTTCTTCACGAAGTTTCCGCAGGCCCTCGTGTCCGGCGGCGGAGCGCTTCCGTATCCGCCGAAGTCGACGAACTATCACTACGAGGGCGAGCTCGTGATCGCGATCGGCAAGGCCGGCGCGGCAGTCTCGGTTGCGGAGGCGCCGAGCCTCGTGTGGGGCTACGCGGTCGGACTCGATATGACGCGTCGCGATCTGCAAACGGCGGCGCGGGACAAGGGTTACCCGTGGGACACGAGCAAGAACTTCGCGTTCTCGGCGCCGCTCGCTGCGATCCGGCCGGTCGCCAAGGGTCACGTCGTGGAGGGCGCGATCGAGCTCACCGTCAACGGCGAGACCAAGCAGCGCGGTGACATCGCCGACATGATCTGGAATCCCAACGAGATCATCTCGCAGCTCAGCGCGTTCGAGAAGCTGTACCCCGGTGACCTCATCTTCACCGGCACGCCCGCGGGCGTCGGTGCGGTCACCGTCGGCGACGTGCTGCGCGTGACGATCGAAGGGCTGCAGCCACTCGACGTGACGATCGCGAAACCAGCCTGAATTTCGAGCTACTTGGTCGGCTCGGGACCGAGCATCGCGAGCGCCTTGACCATCACCTCGCGCCGCCGGGTCAAAGGACCGGCCATGCCCGCTCTGAGCCGGCGCCAGCCCGCCCGCCCGGCCTTGTCACCGAGCAGGCCGATGCCGGTCGCGGCATTGAGCTGGACGTTCTGCGCGGGCCCATCGAACGCGATGAACAGCGTCTCGCGCGCATTCGGGAGTGCCAGGATCAAGTCCACGATCCGCGTCCCGTGGACCTCGTCGGGGGTCTCGAGCCCGACCACGAGCGCGAGCTCGACCTTTGCGCCGCGCGCGGCGAGCACGGCGCGACACGCCTCGGCGACCTCGGCATCACCGCGCATGCCGCCGACAAGATCCGCCGCAGTCGCGACCACCGCGTCGTCACCGAGTTGATCGATCGCGCGCGCCGCAGCGATCCGCACGCGCGCATCATCGTCGCGCAGGAGCGCCGCGATCGTCTTCGCGAGCGAGGCCGCCTTCGCCCCGAGCGCTCCGATCGCGGTGATCGCATTCGCGCGCACGATCGCGCGGCCGTCGAGCAAGCAGCCGAGCACGTCGCGGATCGCGAGATCGGGGCCCGCGATGAAGGCCTTGAAGTCGAGCAGCGTGGTCTCGAAGCCCTGCGTCTTGGGGATCGCGGGAGCGGGCGGATCCCCGTCGATCGCGCGCAGCGTCGCGCGCGCGAGCTCGCGCGTGGCATGGATACCGTTCGCACACGCGGCCTCGAGCATCGCGCGGCCCTTGCCGAGCCGATCGCGGCCAAGCATCACGAAGCCCTTCGTCGCGGCGCCGGCCGAGCGCGAGAACGTCTCGCACAACAGGTCGATGACGTTCGGAAGGCTACACACGAGCTCGTAGAGGCGCTGGCGATGACGATCGTCGGTGGTGACGAGCGCGTTGATCAGCGCCGCATCGATCTCGGGGCGCGGATGCGCCTGCACGGTCTTGGTGAGTTGCGCGAGCAGCGCCCCCTCCGCGGTACGCAACGCGATCAACAGATCGCCGACCACGATCGCGACGGCCGGTGCGCCCAGGCGATCGATCGCACGCGCAGCCGCGAGCCGGACCGATGGCGCATCGTCACGTAGAGACACCGCGAGCAGGTCCGCGACCGTCGGATCGCCGAGCGCGCCGAGGCCGGTCGCGGCATTCGCGCGCACGGTGGGAAAGGCGTCCGCGAGGTGCGCCGTGAGGTCCTTGGCGGAGATGCCGTTGCCGAGCACGACCTCGTCGAGCAGCTTCTCGTAGAAATCGGGGATCGTGATCCGCTGGGGCTGCGTATCGGGGCGCGGATCGAGCACCGCGAGCGCGCGGGTCGCCGCGACGCGGAAGCGTGGATTGCCGGCGAGCACGGCGGTCCGCAGCGCTCGGAGGTTCGAACTCGCACGTGCGCGGCCGGCGGCCGCGAGCCCGTACGCCGCGTGCACGCCGACATCGAGCGAGGTGCTCGCGAGTGCGGTGAGCAGCCGCGACGGACCATCACCGAGCTTCGCGAGCAACGTGGCGACGCGAATGCCGTGCGCTTCGTTCGGGGTTTCGAGTCCAGCGACGAGTGCGGGACCGGCGGCGTCGCCGAAGCTACCGATCGCCGCTTCGACGGCCGTCACCACGGTCGCGTCGCGATCACCGAGCGCACGCACGAGATCAGGCGTGATCACGACCGTGCCAAGCGCCGCGACGGCCCGGGCAGCTTCGCGCCGGACCTCGGGATCTTGATCGCGCAAAAGCACCGCGATCGCGCGCGCGCTCGCGGCAGCCTTGGGACCCTGCTCCGCGAACACGCGCACGGCATTGAGGCGGACGTGGACGCGGGGATGTTCGAGCGCGTGCAGGAGCTCGTCGAGAGGTGCGTTCGCGGAGGCGTTGGCGAGCTCGGTCGCGGTCAACGACCGCTCGACGAGCTCGGGCACGGCAAGCGCAGCGGGGGCGGACGCCCGGCGGTGCGCTGCGATCGATTGCTGCCGGCGCGTCTTGAGCCGGCCGAGCGAGTTGCGTGCAACCGCACGAACATCGGCGACGCGATCATCTCGCTCGACGCGATCGAGCACCTCGAGCGACGACTCGAGATCGCCGAGCTGCGCGATGCCGCGAAGCGCATTGATC
>JAYVLQ010000169.1:0-39357 GCA_043759355.1 Kofleriaceae bacterium | reverse complement strand
CCGAGATGGAGCAGCGCGCGGACGCCGGCCTCGCCGGTCTCCTCGTCGGCAAGCAGCTGCGCGGCCTGCAGCGCGCGACGCAAGGCATCGCTCGTGAATCCACCCGCGCGATCGGCGCGTGCCAGCTCACCGAGCGCGTCGGCGGTCGACTCGCGATCACCACCCCGGGCAAAGACGCCAACGAAGCGCCGCAATCGGGCGATCCGGATCAGCTGCACGCCATTCGCACTCGCCATCCGATGTTGCAGTCTATACCGGCAGGGGACACCCGCGAGGTGTGGCGTGCGCGTTACCGCGAACGCCGGAGCAGGAGCGTTGGCCTCTTCAGCGGCCGTGCTAGCCGACCGGCTGCGTGCCGTTGTGCTGGCAGAACGCGCGGAGGTACGGATACGAGCGGAAGCGGATCTTCACGCGACCGCCACCGGCGTCCGCGAGCATCGCGCCTTCCTTGTGGCTGGCGCAGTGCGGGACCTCCACCGAGACGGCCGTGTAGCCGGCACGCCCGGTGACTGCGCCGCCGGTCACTGCCGAGACGCCGATCAGCGTCATCGCGGAGCCGTGGTTCTGGAGGTTCGTCTGGACCTTTTGGCCCTGCGTCGGCGATATGCCGCACACACAGCAGCCTTGCGGCCACTGGTACTGCGCCGGCAGGAGCGTGCCGAACAGCGGCTTATCAGCGACCCGGTTCGGATCGGTCGGCGCCAGCGTGCCGTGCGTGCCCTCGACGAACAGGTAGCACTTCTCGCACAGGACGCCGTCGTTGGCGCCGGTCGACAGCCCTGATAGCGCTGCCCCGCAGGATGGGCACGCGGCCTCCCCCGAGCCACCCAACGCCATGAAGAGGAACACCAGCCCCATCACGCCCGGCAGCAGCGAGAGTCCGATGGTGATCGCGCCGTCCGCGATCGTCGTGAACAGGAGGCCCGACAGCGCGAGGGCGACGAGCCCTGCGATCAGGTACCCAAATGTTGCCTTCCAGTTCCGTGCGATCCGCGTCGTTCCCGCCATCTGTGCACGCTACAGGAGGTAAGCTGACCCAAACGTGCCGCCCACCGTGAAGAAGATCCTCAACGCTCTCGGCACGGTCGCGTTTCTCGCCGTCGTCCTGGTCCTCGCCTACCTCAAGTGGTGGAACGTGGTCGGTCAGGACAAGCTGGATGGCTCGTGCGACTCGAGCGCCGGATGCCGGTCGTACTGGTGCTTGAAGCACGAGCTGAACGGTTCTGCAGAGCGGCCCAGCGGTGGGTACTGCACGGACAAGTGCAGCGCAGACAGCGACTGCACCAAGGGCATGGCCTGCGTGACGCCGAGCGCGGAGGCGCTCGACGATCTGGCCAAAGCGATGCGCCCGAAGAAGCTGTGCGAGCGTGTGCATGCAGCCATGCCCTGAACCGAGGTACGCTCGGACCACGCGCCGATGACCGACGACGACGATGTCTTTGGGTATCAGGACGGCAGCGAGCAGCTCGCCGACTATGCCGAGCGGTTCGGCTTGCTGGTCGATCGGCTGCGCGTCATCCGATCGGTGATGCCGGATGCGGCGGTCATCCCCGACCGGGCGAAGGAAGAGTTGCTCGAGTCGGTGAGCACCGAAATCGGGCAGCTCAACCGCCGGCTCGGCGATCTGGATGATGCGATCGCGCGCCGCGCGGACGTCTCGAAACAACTAGGCGTGGTGCTGCCGCTCGAGCTGTTGCGCGACCGCGTCCTGCTGAGCCAGCTCGATATCGAGCTCTTGACCATGTTGTACGCGCTCGAGAGCGGTGGTGCGTACAACCCGTACGACACGCGGTCGGACGACCACGACAACGTCAGCTCGGATGTCCTGTTCTTCGTCGCGCTGATCGCCGCCGGCGATCGGATCAACGCGGATGCCGCGCGCATGCGGCTGTCGTCGGATGCGCCGCTGGTCGTCTCGGGCTTGATCCACTTCGCACCCGCGCCGGGATGGGGAACCGACGCGCCCCTGCGCCACAAGCGGCTCCGCATCGCGGAGCGGACGCTCGAGTTCTTGTCGGGGAGCGCGGCGCCGCCACGTTCCGTGCTGGGGACCATGGCGACCTATCTCGCCGAGCCACCGGATGCGGAGTTGCTGCTGCTCGATGATCCGGAGATCGTCGGACGCGCAGCGCGAGCGCTATCGATCTCCGACCAGCTCGTCGTGTTGCGGGGTGCGAGCGGCACCGGGCGCAAGTCGATCGCGGCCGCCGCGGCACGTCAGCTCGGGCGTGGCGTCTTGGTCGTCGAGCTCTCGCGCATCACCCTCGATGCGGGCGAGCTCGCGCGGACGTTATTGTCGCTGTTTCGCGAGGCGCAGCTCCAAGCCGCGGTCCTCGTGCTCGATCGCGCCGACGAGTTTGCCGATCGCGAAGGTCAATCGTTTCTGTGGCCGCTCCTCACCGAGCGGCTCGCGCGCTCGCGGCTGCACGTCGCGCTCGTGTGCGAGCACATGCCGGCGTGGCTGCCCCGCGTGCCGCGCGTGCTCGTCGATCTGCAGGTGCCATTCCCTTCGCCGCAAATCCAGCACCGGATCTGGGTCCGAAATCTGCCGCCACACCTTCACCTCGATCCCGAGCTCTCGATCGAGAAGCTCGTGAAGACCTACTCGCTATCGTGTGCGTCGATCATCGGGACCACCGACGAGTTGAGCCGGTTCGATCGCATCCACGCGCGCGGGGGGCGCATCGACAATGCGACCGTGCTCGACGTCGTGCGGCGCCGGCTCGCGCACCAGCTCGGCGAGCTCGCGGAGCCCGTGCGGACGACGCTCGACTGGCGCGACGTGATCCTGTCGGAGGAGATCATGGATCGCGTGATCGAGTTCCTGAACTTCGCGCGCCACCGCGAATCGGTGATGAGCGACATGGGGTTCGGTCGCAAGCTCGCGTATGGACGCGGGCTCTCGGCGCTGTTCTCGGGGCCACCCGGTACCGGCAAGACGATGATCTGCTCGCTCCTGGCGAAGGAGCTCGGGATGGAGCTCTATCGCATCGACCTGTCGCAGGTCGTGAACAAGTACATCGGCGAGACCGAGAAGAACCTCGGTAAGGTGTTCGACGAGGCGTCGCGCGGGCAGGTGATCCTGTTATTCGACGAGGCCGACTCGATCTTTGCCAAGCGAACCGAGGTGAAGTCGTCCCACGATCGCTACGCGAACCTCGAGGTCAACTACTTGTTGCAGCGCATGGAAGGCCACGAGGGCATCGTCGTGATGACCACGAACTCCGAGAACTCGATCGATCGCGCGTTTCTTCGTCGCATCCGGTTTCGCGTTCGGTTCCCCGCGCCGACGCAAGCGGATCGCGAGCGGCTGTGGCGCGGGATGGTCCCCAAGGAGGTCGTGCTCGCAACGGATGTCGATTTCAGCGTGCTCGCGGAGCGATTCCCGATGCCGGGAGGCAACATCATGAACGCACTCGTGCGCGCGGCGACCAGTGCGACCGCGGGCGGTCAGAACGTCGAACAGCGGCACCTCGTATGGGCAGCGGAGCTCGAATACAGTGAGATGGGCTTCCTCGCATGATCAGCCACCTGACGCGAGCGAGCGTACAAAGGCTCGTGGCGCTGACCCCGCAGGGCGCGCGTTCGGAGCTGCGCGCCACGCTCGTCCAGCCCGAGCTCGCGGGTCCGTTGCCGCTCGAGGAGCTCGAGCGCCACGTGGCCGAGTATCTGCTCGATCCGAATGGTCGGCCGATCTTCGAATCGGACGTCACCTGGCTCGCGCGGTCTCAGATCATGCGGATGACCGGGCCGAGCTGTGGCCTGCCGCTCGGCGATGACCTCGCGGCGATCATCGCGGCGCCTCGCTTCGTCGCGAATGATCGGCTGACCGAAGCGCTGCAGCATGCGCGGTTTGCCCCGCGCGCCGACGAGGCCATCGCAGCGGCGGTTGCTCGGTTGTCGGCCGAGGGTGCGGTCGCGGCGATCGCCGCGCTCGCGGGCAATCCAGGTCCCGACGAAGCGCTGCTCCACCTCGCGCTGCTGCAGGCCGGCTTCGCGTTGTCATGGCGGCCCGAGCTCGCGGACCAGGCCGCCACGCACGTCGACGCACTGCTCGCACTCCTCGATCGCGGCAGCCCACAACCGCTGCTCGCGGCGGTTGCTCGCAGCCTCGGACCGATCGCTGCGACGTCGGTGCGCGTGCGCGAGGCCGTGCTCGAGCGCTTGCGCGCAACCCGCCAGCGCATCGAAGGCCGGCGGACCGGCAGCTCGTTCCTCGGCGAGTTGGCGGCGCTCGATCGCACGCGAACGATGCCGGACGAGGACTACTTCATGACGTTGCCGGATCGCCAGGTCGCCGCGGCAACCGCAGAGATCCTCGGTCGCTCGGCGGAGCGACTCGATCGCGACGCGTTCATCGCATTGCGCATGACCGTGCTGGATGGCGAGCTCGGCGATGCGCTCCTGCCATCCTTCATCGATGGCCTGATCGCTGCCGCTGCGGTCGAGCCACTCGGCGAGCTCGTCGCGCAGCTGCTCGCGTCCGCGGACGAGGAGACTCGCTCGCTCGGCCTTCATGTCGCCGCGCAGGTTCCGCTCGACGATTGTGGCGAGCGTTGTTTCGAGTGCCTCGGCGACCGCCGCGCTTCGATCCGCGCGAACGCGGTGCTCGCGACCGCCTTGCTGGAGGCCGAGCGCGCGGTCCCCCACCTGATCGCGAGACTCGACGATCCCGCGCCCGAGGTCTGCGCTCGCGCGGCTCGCGCGCTCCTCGATTTCGGCCAGATCGAACACGTCGCCGAGCGCCAGATGCCGGGGGAGCTCGCCGTCGGCCAGACCCGCGAGCGAACGGCGGCGGTGCGCGCTGCGCTCTCGCCGATGACGATCGACGTCGCGGGGGTACTCCTGGCCCAGGTCGCGGGGCAGGCCGAGCTCGTCGACGATCCTCGCGAGTCCCCGCTGCTCGAGGCGCTCGCATCCGCGCTGCGCGGATCGCCGGAGGGTCTGCAGATCGCCACGGCCTTCGTGCGCGAGATTCCGGAGGCGCTGCCGATCGTTGCGCTCGCGCTGAGCGAGCTCGACGATGACACCACCCCGCTCTTGATCCACGACGCGGCGCGCGCCGAGCTCGCGGCGGTCCTCGACCCGATCATCGCGAGCGGCGGCGAGTCCGGCATGATCGCGCTCGAGCTACTCGCACGCTTCTCGCTCGGCGACGACCAGATGATCGATCGGATCGTCGACGCGGCCGCGCGCGAGGATGGCTACGCGCAGCACATCCTCGCGGCACTCGCGCACGTGCGGCTTCGCTCGGAGCGTGCGGCGACGCTGCTCGCGCGCTGGCTCGACGACCGCGAATACTTGCCGGCAACACTGCTGGCCGCCGGGGTGGCCGGCGTCACCATCCCGGTCGAGCACCGGTTGTGGCACGAGGTCCGCGAGCTGTTAGTGCTCGGCACCCACGCGGCGACCGCGGCGTACACCGCACTGGCGAACCGTCACCGCATCAGCGGTAAGATGTGACCACATGACATCGGTGAATTCGCGGGCAGGTTGGCTCGCCACCAGCGACGACGGACATTGGGTTGCCTGGTCGGAGCGGACGCGGCTCCTCCTGGTCGATGCAACGACCTGGACGCTCGCGGGTGAGATCCTCCTCGATCTCGAGCCGCCAGTCACGCTGGCGATGTGCAGCGAGCCCGATCGCTTGCTCGTGGTTCAGACGCGCGGCTCCACGACGCGCGTGCGTGTTCTCTCGGTGCCCGATCTCGCGCCCCTGGCCG
This sequence comes from Kofleriaceae bacterium, assembly GCA_043759355.1. Classification (GTDB taxonomy): domain Bacteria; phylum Myxococcota_A; class Polyangia; order Haliangiales; family Haliangiaceae; genus JABFXX01. Next base: position 33,634 of record JAYVLQ010000169.1, on the reverse strand, counting down.
AGGGCTCCCTCGACACCGCGGCACGCCTGGCTGCGGTCGTCGGTGCGACCGCGGTGCTCGTCGCGGGGCCCGACACGATGACGGCGCTCGATCTTGCCGAGCTCAAAACGACCAAGCTCACCGTGCGCGGGCCGATCGAGATCGTGGCTCCGTTCACGAACCAGCAGGTCCTCGTCGCTGCGCGCGGCAAGCTCGAGGCGTGGAATCTTGAAGAGCGACGCCCGACCCACCGGCTCGGCCTCACCTTGCCGAAAAATCCGAAGTTCGCGGGGCTCGCCGCGAGTGACACGCTGTTGTGGGCGGTCTCGGGCAACGCCCCGGGTACGGCTACCGCCTACCGGCTCTCCGATGGAACGCAGCTCGGCGAATCGGTGCTCGGCGGAGCTCCGCGCGTGGTGCATGCCGTTTCGGCCTCGCCGATCCTTATCGCCCTCGTCCAGCCGGACGGTCAACCGGCGGAGCTCGTGGCGATCGATCTCATCACCCATGACCGCCGCGTCCTGCCGTTCGACGCCCCGATCATCGCAGTCGGCGTCGCAGGCGACGCGGTCGTCGTGCTTCCGGAGACCGGCATCCCGATGCTGATCCCGATCGCTGGCGGCGCGCCGCGCCCGATCCTCGCCGTGGTTGCGGGTGCTGCGATCAATGCGCCGGCTCGATCCGAGCTCACCGTCGAAGCGCCAACCGTCGCGTCCCCGAGCGTGGTGGTGAGCCGACTCGACGAGTGGCGGGCGCAGGTTCAAGCCGCGGTCACCGTGACCGCTGCGGTGCCGGCGGGGAAAGAGCCCGCGATCCGCGTGCTCGGCGAAGAGCCGCGCAGTCGGTCACGCGCCGAGCTCTGCGCGTGGGGCGAGACCGTGCGAGGTCGGCGCTCGACCGCGCCACCACCGCCACCGCACGTGTGGAACCTGACCGAGCTCGCCCATCGTTTCGGGATCGATCTGCGCTCGCGTGCGCTGATCGCGCTGCTGTACGCGGCCTGGCTTGACGGCGATGGGCGCCACGGAATCCCGGTCGGCCAGATCGCGCGTGCGCTCGGCAACGACGAGCTGGCGTGGATCGAGGCGCTCGCACAGGGTCGCGTGGGCCGGCTCGGCTGGATCCGCTCGAAGCTCGGGCGCACGCGCCTACACCCGCAGGTCGGCCGCTTTCTCGACGAGGCGCCACCTCGCGTGAAGCTCGTCGCCCCCGCACTCGCAAGTGTGAAGTCGCTCGAGCCGCCGACCTCGCCGTCGCGTTGGTGTGCTTCGGGGCAGGACGAGGGCGGCTTGCTCGCGCTCGCAGGTGCGTCTGGAATCGCGCTCGCGGTGATCGACTTGGATGCGCTTGCGCCGCACCGCTTCGAGCGTGTCCTCGACGATCGCTTGCTCGAAGCGCGGTTACACGGTGCGTTGCCGGTGCTGGTCGGCGAGGGGGGGGCAATGCTCGACGTCGCGCGCATCGAAGGTGGCGTGTTGTTTGCCACGGCACGGGAGGGAGGATCGCGGCAGGCCGCCCTGGAGGCGTTGCCGCTCTGGCCGCCCGAAGCTAGTTCCTAGCGAGCATCACGGCGGTCTGCGAGAAGTACGAGGACGCCCAGAACTCGCCGAGCGCGTCGACCTTGTCGGAGAGGTCGCCATCGCGTTCCACGATCGCGACTTCGTACGAGAGCTTGGCCTGGACCGGAATCGCCCCCGCCGCGATCTTCGCCGCGCGGGCGTTCGCGCGCGCATTGCGCTCGGCGCTCGCGAGCATGTTCGTGAACGCTTGCTCGAACTCGATCTTGTCAACCTTGTTGTCGTCGCCGGTGTGGATGCCGAGCGAGTAGTACTTCGCGATCAATTCGGTCGACGAGAGGTAGCCGAGCTCGCTCGCCGCGAGTGACATCAGCCCCCAGGGCAGCGAGTGATCGCCCCACGCGGCCTTCATCTCCTTCATGAAGGCGACGTTGTCGCCGATCTTCACCATCGATTGCGCGATCAGGTAATCGGGCTCGACGATCTCGAAGCGCTGGCGCGTTTGCTCGAGCGAGAACCCGACCGCCTTCGAGATCTCATCGAGCACGATCGTATCGAAGTACGTGACGCCTGCTGCCGCGGCGGATTGAAACGACGTTGCCATCCGCAGCACGTTCGGCACCGAGCACATGTACGTGACGCTGTCGTCCTTCTCGAAGTCGAGCTCCTCGAGGGCAAGCGAGGTCTCGGCACTCGTGCGGCCGAGGTAGAGCAGGGTCGGCGCGACGCTCGCCAGCACGCGATCCGCGACGGCCGCGGAGCCGAGCGTGGCGGCGGGCTCGCGCGAGAGCTCGCCGAGCATGGCGATGGTCTGCTCGACGACCCCGTTGGCGACCTGGCGATACACGAAGCTCTGCAGCGCGGTGCGAAACGCCGCCATCTCCTGCAGGTGACCACCAAGCGTTTTCGGGCGCAGCGTGCTGATCTTCTGGAAGATCGCGCTGGTATTCGCGCTCAGCTGATCGAGTGTCTTGATCGCGGCTATCGCACCATTGAGATCGCCCTTCTTGACCTTGTTGAGGATGTCGTACGTGGTGTTCGTGCTCGTCGCGAACGTCCACGCGAGCAACATCCGCTGATAGGCCGCGCCGACCTTGCCGCGCTTGTGCAGCGCCTCGGCGGCGTCGGCGTAGGTCCTCGAATATCTCTTGAGCGTGTCGAGCAGCGGCGGCAACCGGCCGGCGCTATCGAGCTGCATCAGCGGTCCCCACTCTTGCGCGAGCCGCTGCTGCCACTGCTTGTACTTGTCCTCGAGCGCCGCCTTCGTGCCAGCATCGAGCGCCATATCGGCTTCGCTTGCTGGCACGGTTTGAGGCAGATCCTTGTGGGTGAGCAGCTTGTACGCGTCGTGGGCGTCGGCGATCTCGATCGCTTCGGCACCGTGCGCCTTCGCGAGCTCGACGAGGTCAACCATCTCGCCGGTCGCTTCGCTCTTGGCCTTGCGCATACCGATCGGATAACCGAGCCGCTTCTTACCCTTCTCGATCGAGCCGAGAAACTTCTCCGGGATGCCGCCGACCGGACCGATCGTGCCATCCGGGTTGATGATGCCGGTCATGGTCGCGGTCGGATCGATCGGCGCACCTGTCATGCCCGCGAGAAAGCCGCCGGTCATCAGGCCCGAGGCCGAGGCGCCATCGATATAACCGCCCGAGGTCGCGGAGAACGTGAAATCGGTGAGGTCCTTGCCGAGGAGCTGCGCCGCAACGATCGCCGAGACCCACACACCGGCGCGCCACTGCGGTCCCGCACCGCCGGAAAACTCCTCGTAGACGCCGACCTGGACCGCCTGATCGGGGTTCGGTGAGGTCGCGAGCTTGACCGGCGTTGACCCACCAGTCGGCTTCTTGCCACCACCCATCTCGACGTACATCGCATCGACGACGCCCTTCGTCGTCGCGATCGGCAGCGGCAATACGGTCGATCCGTTTTGCGTGTCGGTGCCGAGGATCACGGCCTGGTTCGGCTGCTTCGCATCGCTCTTGATCCCGAGCGGGCCGTACGTGATCACGCGCGGCCGGGCTTCGGGTGCAGTGCCGTGCTGCGATCCGCCACACGAGACTGCAAGCGTGGTCGCGATCGCAACGAATCTCATCGCGCGGGATTGTACTACGGTCGTCCCAGCGTCGGTTTTACTGCGGCACGAACTCGACGCCGATAAACGGCGCGATCGGGAGGCCGGGCAGGTCGCTGTAGCCGTTCGGATGGTTGGCGCTCGTTTCGTTGACGACCTCGCGCGACTCGACGTTGCCGTAGTTCGTCGCGTTCTGGATGTCAGCGTAGAAATTGATCGTGCCCCAGTCGCGTTGAAATGAACGATCCGCGCGCAGGTCGAGCTGGAAGAACGTCGGTAGGTTCTCCGAGAACCTCGCGGGATTTGGAATTGTCGTTGTCGCGAACGGGGTGTACGGCGTGCCCGATACCAGCTGCACGCGCGCACCGAACCGCCAGCGCTCCCACTTGCGCGACACGATCACGTTGAGGTTGTGACGTTGATCGAGCTCGAACGGACGGAACCCGCGGTAGTCGTCGGGATGCAGCAGCGAGCGCAGGAGCTCTGGATCGTCGCGCTCGGCGGACGACAGCGTGTACGAGATCATGCCGAGCCAGTGCGCCGTCGAACGGCGGAGCAGGACCTCGATGCCGCGGTTGCGCGCGCGGCCGAGGTTCCGGCGATAGAACGCGAGGCCGAGTTGCTTCTCGAGTAGCAACTCGAACGTCGGCCCGAGCCCACCGAGGTTCGAGAACTCGCCGGTCGCATCGAGGTCGCGGACGCCGAGGTTGTTGCCGAGATCGTAGAACCCGGTGACCGAGCCGAACCAACCGCTGTAGTCCGCGTCGACCCCGACCGCGGCTTGATCGAAGTACGAGCTCTCGAGATCGGGGTTGCCGCCGTGCGGATCGACGTCGCCCGGTGTCGGGGCTTGATGATAGCGACCGACCGTCTCGCGCAGCACCAGATGATCGGTGAGCACCTCGCGGATCGCGAGCCGCGGATCCAGTACCTCCTCGTTCGAGAGCCCGTAATGCTCGATGCGTACGCTCGGCTTTACCGACAGCCGATCCTTCACCACATCCCACCGCGCCTCGCCCCACAGCGCGAAATCGATCCACGCGAGCGTGGTGTCGCCGTTGGTCTGGTGCAGCACGTCACCCGGATTGCCGAGGCCTTGCTCGTAGTGCGAGACGTAATCGACCTCGGTGTCGATGCCACCGCGGAGCTCGCCCCAGGTCTCGGTGCGCGTGAGATCCGCGCGCACGCCGGTCGGGTACTTAGGGCGCTCGAACGTCTCGACCACGCCCTGCTTTTCGCTCGAGAACTTCAGTTGATCGATGCCGAGCCAGGGCACGACGCGCAGCGTGAGGCCACCCCACTGGCGCAGGTACGGCACTCCAGCGCGGATGAAGAACGAATGCAACGTGCTCGTGTTTTCGACGCCCGCATCGTCCGAGCTCTTCGCGGTGACGTGGTCGTACGCCAGGAACATCAGCGGCGTGACCCGACCTGCCTTGGTCGGATCGCCGAACGACATCCGCACCTGCGCGTCGAGATAGCTCGGTAACGGCACGTTCTTGGGTGCCCACGCGCCCGCGACCACATCGAAATACGAGCGCCGCACGCCGACGATCATTCCGCCGTTACTGACCGGGCCTTCCGCGAACACCGACGAGTCGAGCAGACCTACCGAACCGCCGGAGCGCCACAGATCGCGACGTGGCTCGCGCGTATCGAGCGTGACGATGCCGCCTTGTGCTCGGCCGTAGCTCGCATCGAACCCGCCGTTCTCGACCTTGAGGTTGTCGAGCATGCCGCTCGGGTAGAACGAGGTGAGCCCGCCGAAGTGAAAAGCGAGTGGCACTTCGATGCCGTCGATGTAGACCGCGTTGTCGCGCGGCGAGCTCCCGCGCAACACGAGTCCACCGAACGAGTAGGGCAGGCGCGCGACACCGGGCAAGGCTTGCGCCGCGCGCAGCATGTCGTTGCCGCTACCGGGCAGGATGCGAATATCGTCGCTCGAGAGCACGTAGGCCTGCGCGTGGGGCGAGTCAGGCGCCTTGCCCGTAACCTCGATCGTCTCGTTGCGCGCCGTTCGCAACAGGATCTCGAGCCCGTCGGCCGCCGCGATCGTGTGAAGTCCGTAGCCCGGTGCGGTCACCACGAGTTGTTCGCCGTCTTCGATGGTGAGCGCGTACTCGCCGTTGGTGCCGGTCGCGTAGGTCGTGTGGTCGGCCATCACGATCGCGCCTTCGATGGGCACCTTGGTGTCGTGATCGACGACCGTGCCGTGAATCTCGTGGGGGGCGGCCACGGCGCTGATGCTGGCGCACATGACCGAGACGAGCACCCGACGAAACACCGTGCGCGATGCTACCCCTTCGCGGTCTTGGCTGCTCTGGGGTGCTTGCGAGCCTGCTCCAGCACGTGCGCACGGCTGACGTGGGTATAAATCTCGGTCGTCGCGATGTCGGCGTGGCCGAGCATGGCCTGGACCGCGCGAAGGTCGGCGCCGTGCTCGACCAGGTGAGTCGCGAACGAATGGCGCAGCTTGTGCGGCGAGACGTCACCACCGGGCAGCCGGATACCGGCCTTCTTCGCGTAGCTGCGAAGCGCTTTCCAGAACCCTTGGCGAGTCATCGGCTCGCCGCGCGACGTGAGGAACATCGCGCGCTGCGCCGGGTCCTTGATAAACGACGGCCGATCCTCGTCGAGATAGCGCTGCAGCTTCGCGCGCGCGCTCGCACCGAGCGGCACCATGCGGGTCTTCTGGCCCTTGCCGGTGACGCGCACGAACCCTTGCGAGAGGTTGATATCGGCGACCGCGATCGAGACCAGCTCGCTGACCCGCAGTCCCGAGGCGTACGCGAGCTCGATCATCGCGGCATCGCGACGACCGCGCGGCGAATCCGGGGGCGTGGAGATCAACGTCACGACGGCCTGCTCGCCGAGCACGCCCGGGATGCGCTTGGCCATTCGCGGCGCATCGATCAGCTCGGTCGGATCGGCCTCGAGCCAGCGCTCGCCGATCAAGTGACGGAACAGGCCGCGGATCGACACCAATGCGCGCGCACGGCTGCGCGCGGCGAGGCCCGAGGCGGCCAGGTCGATCAGGTAGTCCGTCGCGTCCAGCGTCGTGACGTCGTCGACGTCGACGCGCTCGCGTGCGGCCACGAAGCCGACGAACCGGCCGAGGTCACGCCCGTAGGCTTCGATCGTGTGGCGCGCGAGCCCGCGCTCGACCTTCACGTGATCGAGAAACAGATCGACGGCCTCGTCGAGGGCCAGCCGGCGCGCCATGCGCCATTGCAGCCCCAACGCGCTCGGAGGGCAAGTTCTCGCCGCTTGCAGTTGAGGGTGTGGCCGGCCATAGTCCGAGCAAGCGTGAACGTCACAGGCGAACAAGTTCGATGGGTGCTGATCCGGGTGTTCGTGTTGCTCGTTTCGGTCGCACTCCACGAGTTCGGCCATGCCTTCGTGGCGAACGCGCTCGGCGACGACACGCCGCGCCGCGAGGGGCGCGTCACGCTCAATCCGATCGCGCACGCCGATCCGATCGGGACGCTCCTGCTCCCGCTGTTAGGCGGACTCTACTCCGCGGCCGGTGGTGGTATCGGCGGCTTCGGCTGGGGCAAGCCGGTAAACTGGAACCCGGCGCGGATCAACCGCAAGTGGAAGATGTCGACCGCGAAGATCCTTGTCAGTATCGCGGGCCCGTCGATGAACTTGCTGCTGGGCAGCGTCATCATGATCGTGTCGGCCGTCTTGGTCGGCAAGCATGTCATCCCGGTCACCGGGGATGCGTTCAAGGTTCTCTACTTCGCCGGCGTCACGAACTTTGTCTTGTTCTTCTTCAACCTCATCCCGGCGCCGCCGCTCGATGGTGGCCACGTCGCAGGCGAGCTGATGCCCTACAAACATCGCGCCTCGTACGACGCGTATGCGAAGTACGGGCCGTTCGTCGTGATGGCGGTGGCAATGATCCCGCAGATTTCGCGGATCTTTACGATCCCTGCGCAGTTCTGCGCCGAACACGTGTACAAGCTGTCCGCTTACCTCTTCTAGCGCGCTGATGGAAACGCACTACCAAGTAGCCCTCGACGTGTTCGAGGGGCCGCTCGATTTGCTGCTTCACCTCGTGAAGAAGCACGAACTGTCGATCCTCGACATTCCGATCGCGTTCGTCACCGAGAAGTACCTCGAGTACCTCGATGCGATGGCGACCATGGACATCGATGTCGCGGGCGAGTACCTCCTGATGGCGGCCACGCTGTGCCACATCAAGTCGCGCGAGCTACTACCGCCGATGCCGGGCGATGAGGGCGACGAAGAGGGCATCATGCGCGAGCTCGCCGACGGCGAAGAGGTCGAGCTCGACCCGCGCGGCGACCTGATCAAGCGCCTGCTGGAGTATCAGAAGTACAAGGAAGCGGCGACCCAGCTCGGCCAGCGGCCGGTGGTCGGTCGCAATGTCTGGGGGCGTGGTGTCGCGACCGAAGATGCGGTCGCCGAAGGGGTCACTATCGATGCGATCGCGCCGCTCGCGGGCTTTCCTGTCCACAAGCTGATCGAGGCGTTCGATCGCGTGATGCGGCAGGCCAAGCTCAAGGTCGCCCACAACGTGCTGATCGATCGGCTCTCCGTGAGCCAGAAGATCGCGGACTTGACCGACCGGCTCGAGGCCGAGGTAAGATTTTCGTTCACGTCGATGTTCTCGTTCCTGCGCGATGGCGTCGTACGCACGGTCGAAGAGGTCCGTCACGAGGCGGTCGTGACGCTCTTGGCGCTGCTCGAGATGGCAAAGCTCGGGTTGATCACCATCACCCAGCACGTGCCCGAGTCCGACGCCGATACGGTTCAGTCCGACGAGGAGATCTTTATCGAGCGCGCGACCGATGACCTCCGCGCCCGGGTCGAGCAGACCGTCGCTCCGCGGACCGAAACCGACGACTACCGCTGAGTGTCGGACGTCCATGGTAGGTCCTAGCCTGCCGTGAGCCGCAAAAAGTCCAAGCATCGCCAGGCCGTACCCGCGGAAGTCCTTGCCGAAGGCAGTGATTCTATAGCCGCGGCGCCGCCTGACACCGAAGTGGTCGCAGCGGCCTTCGAAGAGGTCGCTGCGGTGACTGAACCGACGACCCCGGCCGCAGAGGTCGAGGCGAAGCCGGCGGCCAGGGCCGACAAGAAGAAGTACAAGAAGCTCGGCAAGTCGAAAAGAATCGGCCGCGGCAAGGCGGCGGACGAAGTCGCGGACAGCGACAGCGATAGTGACAGCGACGCGATCCTCGTTGCGACCGATGATGAAACGGTCTCGGCTCAAAGCGCAGCAGGCGGAGCGATTCTCGCGGATGCGGATGCCGAGGCGCTTCACCTCGACGATGTCGCGAGCGAGGATGTTCGCGCCGATGGCGAAGCGATCGAAACTGACGAGCTCGACGGCGCTGGTACCGAGCTTGCCGTGCGCGGCGGCAGCGATGCGATCGACGGCGACGATGTCGTTGGCGACCCGATCACCGACGAAGCCGGCGTCGAAGCCGCGTTGCTGCCGGGTACCTTGCCCGCGGTCCAGCTGCGTCACCTGATCGAAGCGCTGATCTTTGCGACGGACAAGCCCGTCACCCTCCAACGCCTTCGCCAGCTCACGCGCGTCGCGGACATCACGCGCATCGAGGCGGCGCTCGCCGAGCTTCACGAGGACTACAAGGAGCGCGGTATCGCGCTGACGGTCGTCTCGGGTGGCTATCAGTTCCGCACCAACACGTCTTTTTCGTCGTGGGTCCAGCAGCTCATCGCGGGTCGCCCGGTGCGGCTCTCTCGCGCGCAACTCGAGACGCTCGCGATCATCGCCTATCGCCAGCCGATCACCCGCCCCGAGATCGACGAGATCCGCGGCGTCGATTCGTCGGCCACGTTGCGGCTCTTGCTCGATCGCTCGCTGATCCGCGTGCTCGGCAAGCGCGAAGAAGTCGGACGTCCGTCGCTGTTCGGCACGACCAAAGAGTTCCTCGATTTCTTCAGCCTCGGCGATCTCCGCGAGCTGCCGACCCTGCGCGAGTACAGTGAGCTGACCGCCGAGAGCCGTCAGGTCATGAGCGAGCGCCTTGGCGTTCCGCTCGACGAGAACGGCGATCTGGTCGAGCCCGAGACCGATTTGCTCGACGATGGGCTTACCCCGGCCGGCGGCGGTCCCGGCCGGGGCGACTTCACGACCGACAACGCGTCGATCGTCGATTCGATCCTCGCCGAGCATGCGGCCGCCGAAGCCGAAGCCGCAGCCGAAGGCCGTAATGGCGACGCCTCGGCGATGGCCGAAGCCGCGATGTCGGGGGGGCGCGTCGAGACATTCAGTGAGGCGTTCTCCGAGTCCCCGAACCTCGACAACGATGCCGACGCGGCCGCGATGTCGTTGTCGAGCGACGCTGCGACGCTCGGCTCCTCGCGCTCGGAAGCGCGCTCGTACATCGATGCGATTCGCTCGAGCTCGTTCGTCGAATCCCACGCGGAGCCCGAGCCCGAGCCCGATGACGTCGAGCTGAAAGCCGATTCGGATCTCGAGGCGGCCGGAGAGGTCGAGCTGACGGCGAACGAGCCGCGCGAGACAGATCTCGGAGCGTCGAGCGTCGAGCACACGCACCTTGCTGGCATCGAAGAGGTCGAGCTGGCGATCGACGAGCCGCACGCGACGACGGACCTCGAAGCATCCAGCAACGAGCACACCGATGTGGTCGAGCTCGCGGCGGACGAGCCGCTCGAGCCAGCCCCGAGCGTCGAGCACGACGACGATGTCGCGCTGGCGGGCGATGCGGCTCTCGAGGCGAGCGTCGAACATGCGAACCTCGCTACCGCCGACGAGCACGAGCTCGCGGCAGACGAGCCACGCTTCTCGCACGAGCCCTCTGGCGTCGCGCTCGCGACCGGCGGCTGGCTCGCGGTGGAGGCCTCGCACGAGACCCCGGAGCTCGTAACCTCGAGTACGGAGCACGCGAGCTCCGGTGAGTCCGACGAGGAGTCGCGCGAGACCGCTCGCATCGATCTCGCGCATGACCGCGAGTCCGACGAGGCCGAGCTCGCAGCCGAAGCGGCGCTCGAAGGGGCGAACATCGCGCATGCCGAGAAGCCGAGCGAATCCGACGCGACGAGCGAGCCGGTTGATGCGGACGACGACCACAACTGAGCGCTGATCGCGCGTTTCTCCGCCACGGAGGTGGAAGCGCGGGTGGCGACGCGCAAGCTCCAGCTACGCTCGACCCAGACTCGAGCTCAAGTGTCTGTTTCTCCTCGTTAGTACGTCGCTGATGCGGAGATTTGGAGGAGAGCTGATACAAGTACGCCCATGAGCGAAGCTGTCCGTCTCCAGCGCTTCTTGGCAACCGCCGGTGTGGCCGCGCGGCGCAAGGCCGAGGCCCTGATCACGGCCGGCCGCGTGACCGTGAATGGCAAGGTAGTCACGGTGCTCGGCACGAAGGTCGATCCAGACAACGATGACGTGCTGGTCGATGGCCAAGCGGTCGTCGCACTCGAGAAGTTCTACGTGCTGCTCAACAAGCCGAAAGGCTGCATCACGTCGGTGACCGATGATCGAGGGCGCGCGACGGTGATGGATTACTTGCCGAACGTGCCGGTGCCGGTGAAGCCGGTCGGTCGCCTCGATTACTACACCGAGGGCGTGCTGCTGCTCACGAACGATGGCGAGCTCGCGGCGAAGTTGCTCGCACCGGCGAGCCACGTCGCGAAGACCTATCACGCGAAGGTCCACGGCACGGTCTCGCTCGACCAGATGAAGATCCTGCGCAAGGGCGTCGAGCTCGACGACGGGACGGTCACGCAGCCGGCCGAAGTCCAGGCGCTGCCTTCGGAGAGCAAGTACAGCTGGATCGCGCTGACGATCCACGAGGGCAAGCATCACCAGGTGCACCGGATGTTCGAGGCACTCGGGTTTCGCGTCGACAAGTTGCAGCGCGTCGCCTTTGCGAACCTCACGTTTCACGACTTGCGGATCGGCGATGCGCGCGAGCTCAGCCAGCAGGAGCTCAACGAGCTGCGCGACGCGGTCGGTCTCGATCGCAGCGCGGTGGCGCGTGGGCGATGGCGCGCGGAACGCGAAGAGACGGACATCCCGCGGCGCGCGCGTGCCAAAGCGCGGGTCGAGGCCGAGGCGGCGGCCGCGAACAACGCGGTCAACGCGGCGGCGAATGTCGCGCGCAAAGCAGCAAACGTCGATGACGACGAATTCGGCGACAACGTAGACGATGACGAGCTCGAGCTGCGCGAGGCCGCAGAGCTCCCTGATGACGATGACGATGATGACGATGATGACGATGATGACGGTCTCGCTGGCGCGTCGCCGCGTCCGTACAGCGATGACGACGATGACGACGCTCCGACGAAGCGTCCCGCGCGTCCCGCGGCTCCCGCTGCGCGTCCCGCTGCGCGTCCCGCGGCTCCCGCGGCGCGTCCCGCGGCTCCCGCTGCGCGTCCCGCGGTTCGCGCCGGCGCTGGTCGTGGTGCGAGTGGGGCGGGCCCCGGTCGCACGGATGTTCGCGCAGCCCACGGCGCGTCGAGCAGCAGTGGTCCAGGTCGCGGTAGCGAACGTGGTGCGAGCCGGGACGCCGGCGGTCCGAGTCGTGGTCCAGCCTCTGATGGTGCGAGCCGCGATGCACGCGGTAAGAGCCGCGGTCCCGATGCACGTGGTGCGAGCCGCGATGCGCGTGGGCCGAGCCGTGGTCCCGATGCACGTGGTGCGAGCCGCGGTCCCGATGCACGTGGTGCGAGTCGCGATGCGCGTGGGCCGAGTCGCGGCGATCGTGGCCCGAGCGCTAGCGGCGACCGTGATGCGCGTGGTCCGAGCCACCCGAATCTCGAGGCGCGTGGTGGTGCACCGCGCCGGTCGGCCGCTCGGCCGGGTGCGCGTTCCAATCGTGGCGGCGCTGGTGCGCGTGGTCCGAACGCGGACGTCGCACCGTCTACACGCAAGTGGGCCGAACGCGGCGATCGTAGTGCTGCACCGACGGGTAACCAGACGGTGATCGGTGTTCGCGCCTCGGGCGCGGAGCGTGAGCTGTGGCGCGGCTCGTCGGGCACCGGCGAGAAAGCCGTGAAGCGCGCGCGCTACGGGAAGGGCGGCCCCAAGCCGGATGTCGCCGGTCCGGACGCAGGTCCGTCGAGTGCAGCGCGCCCTGGGCGCGTCGACCTGGGCCCGCGTGGCGGCGATCGCGCGAAGCCGAATGGTGGTGCGAAGGGTCGCTGGTCGCAGTCGGATCGTGACAAGCGCGATGCGCGCAAAACCGCGGGTAGCTTCAGCGGCGGGGCGCGCGGGGCGCGCGGGGCGCGCGGGGGTGCCGACGGCGACAGCGCGCCCAAGAGCCGCACGTTCGGCAAGGCGAACCCTGCGGACAACCGTGGGACCGGTCGCGCGGCCGACACCAACCGCAGTGGCGGCTCCAATGGCGGTGACGCAAAGCGCGGCGCACAGGGGCGCAGCTTCGGCAAGCGTCCGGGCTCGCGCGGTCCGAGTCGCTAGCGCGGACCCACGCGCTGCCGGTAGGCTGCGCGAATGCCTCATGTGATCGTGATCGGCGATGGCCCGGGCGGCCTCAGCGCAGCGCTCTTTCTCGCGAAGAACAACCTTGATGTCGTGGTCTACGGCCAGGACAAGACCGCGATGAACTGGGCGCTGGTCCGCAACTACCTCGGCATTGCCGAGATCCTCGGCACCGAGTTTCAGAAGGTCGCGCGCGCGCAAGTTGCCGGCTTCGGCGTGACGATCCACGACGAGACCGTCGAGACGATCGAGACCGCAGTCGATGGCTATCGCGTCACGCTCGCGAGTGGGAGCAAGGTGGGCGCCAAGTACGTCGTGCTCTCCGAGGGCAAGGCGCCGAAGCTCGCGAAGCAACTCGGGCTCGAGTTCGACGAGAAGCTCGGCATCGCGACCGACAAGAACGCGAAGTCGAAGCTCGATGGCGTCTACGTCGTCGGCCGCTCGTCGCGCCCTGGACGCAGCCAGGCGATCATCAGCGCGGGCGACGGTGCGGCTGCGGCGATCGATATCTTGTCGCGCGAGAAGGGCGATGACGTCGTCGACTGGGACTCGCCGCCCAAAGAGAGCTAGGCTAGGGCTTCCGAGTCGCCGCTTTCACGGCTTCGGTGACTCGAAGATGGTTGCCCCGTGCGACCGCGAAGAGGGGTGTGTTAGCGTCGCTGCGATGGAGCTTCGTGCGCTCACCGTGATCGATTCGCTGCAGCCGCAGCTGACCGGATTTTTGCAGACCGTATGTGCGGGCTTCATGCCGCTCGAGAACGAGTCCGCTGCGTTCATCGAGATCGCACCGGGCATCGCGATCAACACGCTAACCGACGTCGCCCTGAAGACGACGACGTGCCGGCCCGGCATGCAGATCGTCGAGCGCGCGTACGGCATGCTCGAGCTTCACGACGCTGACAAGGGTCAGGTCGAAGCTGCGGTCGACGCGATCGTCGGTCAGATGGGCGTCACGCGCGAGCAACGGATCAAGCCGCGCGTCGTGTCGTCGCAGATCATCACGGGCGTGCAGGGCGAGCAGGCACAATTGATCAACCGCATGCGCCATGGCGACATGATCACTCGCGGTCAGACCCTTTACATCCTCGAGGTCTATCCCGCCGCGTACGCCGCGATCGCCGCGAACGAAGCCGAGAAGGCCGCCAATATTCACTTGCTGGAGCTCATCACGTTCGGTGCATTTGGCCGCATGTGGCTGGGTGGCTGGGAAGCCGACATCACGGTCGCTGCCGAGGCTGCCGAGGCTGCGCTCGCGAAGATCACGGGTCGCGACGGCAAGAGCTGACGCGACGACGATCTGGCCCATCGGGCAGGACTCATGCGTGAAGCGGCTGCTACAGTTCGAGGATGACGACGCAGCTTCCCAAGACGCTACGCGCGCCGTTCTCGGCGGGCGGAGCGAGCGCTATCGATGCGCAACTGGCGAACCGACTCCTCGGCCACGCGCTAGGGGCAGGTGGCGACTACGCCGATATCTACTTCGAGTTTCGCGTCTCCGCGGACTACGTGCTCGAAGACGAGCAGGTCAAGACGCTCGGTCGCGGCATCACACTCGGCCTTGGCGTTCGCGTCACCAAGGGCGACGCGACCGGCTACGCGTACACCGAAGACCTGGCGTGGGAGAAAATGCAGCACGCGGCGAGGACCGCCGGTCAGATTGCCGCGGGCGGTGGCCACGCGCCGGTCGGCATCAACCCGCACACCGAGGTGCGCGCCCCGAGCTTCTACGCGGTACCGATGCCGTCGCTCATGCAGCCCGCGATCGACAAGCTCGCGCTGTTGCGCGCCGCGGATAAAGCGGCGCGCGCGTACGATCCGCGGATCGTGAAGGTCGAGGCGTCGTTCGCCGAATCGATCAAGGAGATGCTGCTGTTCACCTCCGACGGTCGGATGGCGCAGGACATCCAGCCGATGTTGCGGTTCGGCTGCCGCGCGGTCGCCGAACAGGATGGCAAGCGCCAGTCGGGCTCCGGCGGTGGTGGTGGTCGCTACGGGATGGATTACTTCGCGCAAGCCGCGACCGATGCCGCGGCGCACGGGCGCGAGGCCGCGCGGATCGCGATCGCGATGCTCGACGCGGTCGATGCACCTGCCGGCGAGATGCCGGTCGTGCTGGGGCCTGGCGATTCCGGGATTCTGCTCCACGAAGCGGTCGGGCACGGCCTCGAGGCCGACTTCAACCGCAAGGAGACCTCGAACTACTCGGGCCAGATGGGCAAGCAGGTCGCGTCAACGCTATGCACGGTCGTCGACGACGGCACGTTGCCGTCCTCGCGCGGCGCGATCAACGTCGACGACGAAGGTTACACCGGTCAGAAGAACGTGTTGATCGAGAACGGCATCCTCGTCGGCTACATGCACGATCGGCTGAGCGCGAAGCACTTCAAGCTCAAGCCGACCGGCAACGGTCGGCGCGAATCGTTCCGCTCGATGCCGATGCCGCGCATGACGAACACCTCGCTCTACGCCGGCAAGGACGATCCGTCCGACATCATCAAGAGCGTCAAGCGCGGCATCTACGCGAAGCGCTTCTCCGGTGGCCAAGTCAACATCTCGAATGGCGACTTCGTATTCTCGCTGACCGAGAGCTACTTGATCGAGGACGGCGAGCTGACCGCGCCCCTCAAGGGCGTCAACCTGATCGGCAACGGCCCCGAGGTCCTCCGCAAGGTCGACATGCTCGGCAACGACTATCAACTCTCGGATGGAATTTGGACCTGCGGCAAAGACGGCCAATCGGTCCCCGTGAATGTCGGCACACCGACGGTCCGGATCTCGGCGATCACGGTTGGAGGCAGCCAGGTATGAGCAGCGGAGCGCAGATCACCGAAGCGACGATCAAAGAGCTCAAGGATGTGGCGCAGCTCGCGGTCGAGCTCGCGAGGAAGGCAGGCGCCGACGACGCCGAGGTCATCGTTCGAGATGGCAGCGAGCTCACCACCAAGGTTCGTCTCGGCGAAGCCGAGCTCGTCCAGGAGGCCGGCAGCCGTGGCCTCGGGTTGCGCGTCTTGAAAGGTGGCCGTCGCGCCGTCACCTACACGAGCGATTTGCGGCGCGAAGCGCTCGAGGCGCTGTGCGCGGAATCGGTCGCGCTCGCGGAGCTTGCCGAAGTCGACGAGTTCGCACTGCCGCCCGATCCCACGTTGCTCGCGAAGCAGTTTCCCGAGCTCGATCTCTACGACCCCGCGGTCGCCGAGGTCGATGCCGCGTGGGCTATGAAGCAAGCGATCATGGGCGAGGCGGCGGCGCGCAAGGCCGACAAGCGCGTCACCAACTCCGAAGGCGCGACCTGGGCACGCGTGCTCGGCGCGACCGCGTTCGCGACGAGCGGTGGTTTCGTCGGAGGCTATCGCGGCAGCTATGCGTCACTCGTCGTCGAGCCGCTGTGCGACGACACGACCGATCCGACCGCGCCGAAGAAGCGCAACGGCTACTGGTGGACCGCTGATCGCTTCCTCGCGAAGCTCGACGATGCCGAGGCCGTTGGCCTCGAGGCGACGCGCCGCACCGTCGCGACACTTGGCTCGCGCAAGGTCGAGACCCAGGAGTGCGCGATCGTGTTCGACCCCGAGGTCGCGCGGTCGATCGTCGGGACCATCTTCTCGGTCGCGAACGGTTCGTCGTTCTGGCGCAAGTCGAGCTACCTCGTCGGCAAAGAAGGCGAACAGGTAGCATCGAAGCTGGTCACGATTGTCGATGATCCGTTGATCCCGCGCGCGCCCGGCAGTCGGCCGTTCGACGGTGACGGCCTCGCGACCCGCAAGAACTCGGTGATCGAGAACGGTGTTCTCTCGCCGGTGCTCTGCGATGTCTACTCGGCGCGCAAGCTCGGCCGCGAATCGACCGGCTCGGCGGGGCGGGGCATCGGTGGTAACCCTGGCCCGACCACTTCGAACCTCATCATGTCGGCGGGATCGGCAACTCACGACGAGGTCATCCGGAGCACCCCGAGGGGGCTGTACGTGACCAGCCTGATGGGATTCGGATTCAATGCGATCACCGGCGACTTCTCGCGGGGCGCTCAAGGCTTCTGGATCGAGGGCGGGGAGCTAACCTTCCCCGTCAGCGAAGTCACGATCGCGGCCAACTTCGACGAGATCCTGAAACGCATCGACCTCGTGGGTAACGACGTCGAAATGCGGAGCTCGACCGTCGCACCTACATTCCGCGTATCGCACATGATGCTCGCAGGTACGTCTCGATGACTCGATTGACTTGAACCTACCGAGATGAAACGATCGCGCCCAGTGCTGGCTGTCGCCACATCGACGGGCCTCCCGGCCAGACTCGGGAAGTACGAGCTGCTCATGCCGCTCGCTGCCGGCGGAATGGCGCGAATCTACATCGGCCGTTCTACCGGAATCGGTAGCTTCGAACGTCACGTCGTTCTCAAGCTGATCACGCCGGAGCGCGAGCGAGACGAGACCGCCGTCCAGATGTTCCTCGACGAAGCGCGGCTCGCGGCGGCGCTCAACCACCAGAATGTCGCGCAGGTCTTCGAGGTCGGTGAAGATCAGGGCATCCACTACCTCGCCATGGAGTACGTCCATGGGCAGGATCTTCGTGCGCTGCTCGCAAAGGCGGGTAGTCAAGGCACCCGTATCCCGCTCGAGCTCGCGCTCACGGTCGTCGCAGGTGCCGCCTCGGGTCTCAACCACGCGCACGAGCGTCGCGCCGCGGACGGCACGCCGCTCGGCATCGTCCATCGTGATGTCTCGCCCTCGAACTTGATGATCGGCTACGACGGCTCGGTCAAGCTGCTCGATTTCGGCATCGCGAAAGCGACCTCGCGATCGGTGCAAACCCAGGCCGGCATCATCAAGGGCAAGTTCGCGTACATGTCGCCCGAGCAATGCCGTGGCCGCGATGTCGATCGTCGTAGCGACGTATTTTCGCTCGGTATCATCCTCTACGAAATCTCGACGCAGCACCGCTGCTTCCGCGCGGACAGCGACTTCGACACGATGCATCGCATCGTCACGGGCGATGTCGTGCGGCCGACGCGCCTGGTGCAAGGTTATCCGCCGGCCCTCGAAGCGATCGTGATGAAGGCGCTCGCTGTCGACGCCGCGCACCGCTATCAGAGCGCCGCCCTGTTGCTCGAAGCGCTCGAGAGCTTCGCGACCGCGTCACGATTCTCGCTCTCGACGATGGGCCTGGGTCGCTTCATGCGCGACATGTTCGGCGAGAGCCAGGAGCCCTGGCTGAGCGCACCGCAGAATCTGCCGGTGGTCTCTCGGGAGAGCACGATCTCTTCGACGGACGGGCGCAGCAACGTCAGCATCTCGCCGCTCAGCGAACGAGCTGCGACCGAGTCCGAGCGCCCGGTACGCCAAGCCGAAGCGGTGCCCGCCCTCGCCGAGCAGATCCCGGATTCGGGCGGTAGCGCAGCGAAGACCACGCTGGATATGGGTACGCACGAAGACAACGACGGTGCGACCGAGGTCCATCGGCCGACTCCGATTCCGCAAGGGACCCAATCGCGTGAACCGGCGCCTCCGCGCGAGCTCCTCTACACGCCGTCGGGCGCGCAGTCGATGCCGGTGCCGCCAGCCGCGTTCCGGCCGACGGGCACGGGGTCCCAGTCCGGCCCCGCGCACGTGGCGTTGCAATCAGGAAATCAACTGCCGGGGATCCCCGGCATCCCGAGCACGCGCCACGGGTACGCGAGCGGCGCCGCGGTCAGTCGTCCGGGTGAGCCGGCGACGTCGACTGGAGAGCTCCAGTATCCACGCTACGAGCCGACGGGCGACGAAGTCTCGCAGATGACGCTGCGGCCGGATCGTCGCGTGCTCGCGATCGGCGTCGGGGTGGTCGTGCTCGGCATCGTCGTGATGACTGCAATGCTTACCGGTGGGAGCAAAAAAGACAGCGATGCTCTCGCAGCCGGTTCGAGTCCCGGCAGCGCGGCCACGGTGGGTGGATCTGATGGCAGTGCGAACGCGGTGCCGCCGCCCGTCGCAGACGACTACATCAAGATCCGCGTCGGCTCGCAGCCCCACGGCGCGGACGTCTTGATCGCTGGCAGCAAAGTCGGTGTGACGCCATGGGTCGGCAAGCTCAAGCACGGCACGGCGGTGACCACGCTCGTCGTGCATCTCGCGGGCTACTCGGACTTCACGTCGAAGATCGACCTAGCGGCGCCGATCTACGACCATGAAAGCGTCACGCTTGCGAAGCTGGTCGAGAAGGCTCCGCTGAAGACCGGCAAGCGCACGTCGGGATTGCTCGAGACCGGCAGCGCCGCGAAACCCGATGAGACCGTGCTCACCGAGACCGGCTCGGCCGTCGCGACGCCTCCGAACGAAACGCCCGAGAAGCCGGTCGAGCCCAAGCACGTCACCACGCCACCAACGCACCCGCTGGTCGTCACGCACACGACGGCGACCAAGGCGCCACCGACACCGAAGACCACGCCACCCGTCGTCAAAGCGCCGCGTTGCCAGCCGCCAGGTCAGGTCAATCCTTTTGACGATCGCTGCGACGGTAAGCCGTGCCCGGTCTGCAAGTAGCTACGCGTTGATCTCGGGTACGTCGGCCGACCAGCGCAGCGGCGCCCCGGTGACCTTCGCGATCTCCTCCGGCGTCACGCCAGGTGCGCGCTCGCGCAACACCAGCCCGTCCTTCACGACATCGATCACCGCGAGGTCGCTGACGATCGTGTGAACACAGCGCAGACCGGTGACCGGCAGCGAGCACTCGCGCAAGATCTTCGGCGAGCCGTCCTTCGCGACGTGTTCCATCATCACGATCACGCGGCGACTGCCCGCGACGAGATCCATCGCACCGCCCATGCCCTTGATCATCTTGCCGGGGATGGTCCAGTTCGCAAGGTCACCGACCTGCGAGACCTCCATCGCACCGAGCACGCTGACGTCGACATGGCCGCCGCGGATCATCGCGAACGATGTCGCCGAGTCGAAGAACGCCGAGCCCTTGATCGTGGTGACGGTCTGCTTGCCGGCGTTGATCAGATCCGGATCTTCTTCGCCTTCGAATGGAAACGGGCCGATGCCGAGCAGGCCGTTCTCGCTCTGGAGCACGACATCCATGCCGGCGGGGACGAAGTTCGCGACGAGCGTCGGCATCCCGATACCGAGGTTGACGTAGAAGCCATCAGCGAGCTCGCCGGCGACGCGCCTGGCCATCTGTTCACGGTTAAGCTTTTGCACGATCAGCTCCTCAACTTCGCTTTCGGGTGGTGCGTTGCTCGATCGGCTTCTCGTAGTCGGTGCCCTCGAAGATCCGCTGCACGTAAATCGAGGGCAGGTGGACCTGATCCGGCTCGATCTCGCCCACCTCGACGAGCTGTTCGACCTCGACGATCGTAATCTTGCCGGCGGTCGCGACGAGTGGGTTGAAGTTGCGCGAGGTCTTTTTGAACACGAGGTTGCCCCAGCGATCTCCCTTCCACGCCTTCACGATCGCAAAGTCGCCACGGATCGCGTGCTCGAGCACGCAGTGCTTGCCGTTGATCTCGCGCGTATCCTTGCCCTCGGCGATCTGGGTGCCGTAGCCGGTCGGAGTGTAGAACGCCTCGATGCCGGCGCCGCCCGCACGCAAGCGTTCGGCGAGCGTGCCTTGCGGGGATAGCTCGACATCGAGCTGACCCGAGAGAAACTGCTGTTCGAAGATCTTGTTCTCTCCGACGTAGCTCGCGATCATCTTCTTGACCTGGCCCTGCGCGAGCAGGACTCCGAGCCCCTTCTCGGTCGTGCCACAGTTATTGGACACGATCGTGAGGTTTGGCGTCTTCTTACGCGCGAGCTCGGCGATGCAGTTCTCGGGGTTGCCGGAGAGGCCGAAGCCTCCCGCGAGGATCGTGCACCCGTCGAACACGTCGTGGAGCGCCGCGGCGGCGTCCTTGTAGACCTTGTTCATCGCCTGTGTCTTACTGCCGTTTGGGATGGCGATCATCACGCTGACGACGGATTTCGGATCCAGCGATGGATACGTCGGGGCGACGAAGGGCATGCTCGTCCGGCTCGGTCGTCAGCCCACGATCGTCGATATTTCCCACGATGTGCCGCGTGGCGATGTCGCGCACGCAGCGTGGGTCGTGGCCACGGCGTGTCGCGAGTTCCCCGAGGATACGATCCACGTCGTCGTGGTCGGGAGCCGCGTGCGCAGCCGCGGTGTCGTGATCGATGCCGGTGGCTCGTACTTCATCGGCCCCGACAACGGCGTGTTCGCATATCTCGCACCCCAGTGGGCGCGCGCGATCGAGAACATCAACGTGATTGCGCGCGATGTCAGCTTTCACGGGCGCGATGTCTACGCGACTGCCGCCGCGACCCTGGCACTCAAGATCGATCCCACCGCGATCGGACCGTTCGTCGAGCTCAAAGGATCGTTGCCGTGGGGGACCCGGTCGGCGGGCGAGGGCAGGGTGGTCCACGTCGATCATTACGGCAACCTCGTCACCGATCTGCCCGCGGATGAGGCCGGTAGCGCGGTCTCGATCGCGGGGCGCCGCTTGCCAATCGTGAAGACGTACGAAAGCGTGAGCCCGAACGAGCTCCTCGCGTATGTTGGCTCGGCACGCACGATCGAGATCGCGGTGCGCGATGGCCGCGCCGACCGCTTTCTCGATGCACCGCGCGGTACGCAGATCGTGCCCGTCGTAGAAGGAAGTGAATACAGATGACAACTCCAGCTGGCGAGATCACGTTTACGATCGATTCTCTCGCTGCAGGCGGCGATGCCGTCGGGCGTGATGAGAATGGCCGCGTCACGTTCGTGCCGCTCGGCGCGCCCGGTGACCAGGTACGGGCCCAGCTCACCAAGCAGACCAAGTCGTTCGCACGTGGCGCACTCATCGAGGTCGTGACGCCGTCGCCGGATCGCGTCACTCCGCCGTGCGCGGCGTTCCTCGCGGGGTGTGGTGGATGCCAGTGGCAACACGTCTCGCGCGGCGCGCAACTCGCGGCCAAGCAGGCAATCGTCGCGGCCGCGCTGCGCCGCGTGACCACCAACATCGCACCGATCGCTGCGGCCGCGCCCGATTTCGGCTGGCGTCGGCGCGCGAGGTTTCACGTCGAGCAGCGAAAGCTCGGGCTCTATCGCAGCGCGAGCCACGAGATTCTGCCGCTGAGCGCGTGCCCGCAGCTCGAACCCGCGCTCGAAGCGGTGCTCGCCCTACTGGCCGAGGCCCATCGCCAGGCACCTCTCCCGGATGGCGAAGTCGCGCTGCTCGTCGGGCATCAGGGCCACATCGCGATCGGGGTCGAGAAGCCGTGGAAGGGCGCTGCAGGCTTTCTCAAGCGACCGGGCGTCGTCGGCGTGCACGCTGGCGATACGTCGTACGGCAACCCGGTGATCGAGGTCGAGCCCGGGTTGTTCGGGAGCCCGTGGGACTTCGCGCAGGCAAGCGCGGTCGGCAACGCGCAGTTGATCGCGCTCGTCGGCAAGGCGATCGGCCGCGGGCCTGGCAAGTTGCTCGAGCTCTACGCGGGAGCGGGCAACTTCACGCGCGGCCTCATCGCTGCCGGCTGGCAAGTCACGCCAACGGATGCGGCTCCTCCACCGCAACCGCCGCCGCACTTCTACGTCGCTTCGGCGGACCGAGCGGTCGAGAAGTTCGCGACCCAGGGACCCTTCGATGCGCTCGTCCTCGACCCGCCTCGCGCGGGTGCCCCCGAGGCGATCGAGGGCATCATCAAGATCGCGGCCAAGACGATCGTCTATATCTCGTGCGATCCGGCGACGCTGTCGCGCGATGCCGAGAAGCTGGTCGCTGGCGGCTATCGCACCGAGCGCGCGTGGCCAGTCGACATGATGCCGCAGACCTCGCACGTCGAGGTCGTGTTGAAGCTCACGAAGGGGTAGCGTCGCTGGCGATCGGAGGGGCGTCGCCGTTCAGCGCGCTGACGACCAGCAGTGCGTGGACGACGTTGCGTTGGTCCGCTTCGCTCGCGAACCAGTCGCGCGGGAACAAGATCGCGCGTTGCCCGACCTCGACGACGAGCACCGGCGCTGCGTGATAGAGCGGGACCGATCGACGCAGAAAGTAAACGGCCGTGATCGCCGCGGGCGCGACCTCGAGCGGGAGCGGCCGATGGATTCTCCGCGGCAGGGTCACTTGCTTGTCGGTGATCACGAACTTGCCGGGCGGATAGATAAACGTGAGCGCGAGCTGATAGCCGCGAAACAGGCCGACGGCGATCAACACCCAGCCAGCCCACACGCCCACCGTACCAAGCTTCCACACGCACACGGCACCGAACACGACGCCGAACACGGCCCACCCGATCAGGCGCTGCCGCGAGCTATCGAGCTCGACCTCGACCGTCCTGAACCCTCGCTCAATCTCGTCCCCACCCTCGGGTGAGCTCGCCGACGCGGCCTTGGATCTCGTCGAGGTGGACATTGCAGAGATGGCGCGCCTGGACGACCTGCTGACCATCTACCACGACGTCCGTGATGGCGCGAGACGAGAGCGCATAGACTACATTCTTTTCGAGGGCCTGGGCGGGCCACAGCGACGGGTCGTCGAGGTCGAGGGCGACCAGGTCACAGCGATAACCCGGGGCGACCTTGCCGACCGGCAGGCGCAAGACCTCGCCCGCGGTGCGCGTCCCGAGTGCAAAGCAGGTCTCCGCATCGATCGCCTGGCCATCGGTGCGATGGACCTTCTGGAGAAGCGCAGCCATCCGCATCTCGTCGAACACGCTGACCCGATTGTTCGAGCACCCACCATCGCTGCCGAGCCCGACCCGCACGCCGCGCACGACGAGATCGACGAGGTCGGTCACGCCGTCGCCGAGGAACATGTTCGAGCCCGGGCAATAGGCGAGCGAGCCGCCGCGATCGGCGAGCACCGTGCGTTCGCTCTCGTCGAACCAGCAGCCATGCACCGCGATCATGCTCGCGAGATCGACTTGCAGTGATCCGACCGCATGGATGGGCCGCTTGCCGGTGCGCTCGAGCGACTGCTCGACTTGCCACTTCTCCTCGGCGAGATGGATATGCCACGGCTCGCCTGCATCCGCGGCGCACCCAGCGCCGGCTTCGATCATCGCGGCCGAGGCACCGTGCTGGCTGTGTGGCGCGGGCTGGATCGTGACGAGGTGCCGAGCCTTGTCGCGATACCGCGCGTGCAGCGCCTGATAGTTCGCGATCGCTTGCGGCACGGTCTCGCGATACGCGGCCGGCGCGCCGTCCCAGTCGTAGAAGCAGCGCGCGAGGACGATCCGCATGCCGAGCCGCTTCGCCGCTTCGATCGTCGCCGATGCGTGGTCGTTGCCCTGCGCATTGAGATAGTAAAAGTCGCAGACCGTGGTGACGCCATGGAGCAGCATCTCGCCGAAGGCGAACAGAGCGGCGGTCGCCATATCTGCGGCGCCGAGCTTTGGCGAGTAGCGATACAGCGCGCGGTCGCGCCACTCGAGGAATGGCAGGTCATCGCCAATCCCGCGGAGCAGCGATTGAAAGCTGTGGTTGTGCGTGTTGACCGTGCCCGGGACGAGCGCGCGACGGCTCCAGTCGATGCGCTCGGCGCCGATTGCGGCGGGCAGCGCCGCCACCTCGAGCGGATCGCCGACCGCCACGATCGCACCGTCGACGGCGAGCACGCTCGTGGGGCCGCGCGTGCCCCTGCCGTCCCCGGTAATCGCGCGATCGGCGGTGACGAGAACGGACAACGCAGTCATCAGGGGGGCATGCTAGCTTGGCCGTGATGTCGGGAGCTCACGAGCTAGTCGAGAAAGGCCTGGATCCCGTCTACATCCTGCACTCCGAGCACCCGATCCTGATCGAGAGGGCGCTTCACGCGATCCGCGATGCGGCCGTGCCGCCCGAGACCCGTGGCTTCAACTACGACGTCGTCGAGGGCAAGCCGACCGGGAACAAGATCGTCGCCCTCGCGCAGACGCTCCCGATGATGGCGCAGAAGCGCCTGGTCGTCGTGCGCGACCTCGGTCTGATGCTTGCCGACGAAGCCGAGCCGCTGCTCGCGTACTTCGCGAAACCGAACCCGAGCACCGTGCTGGTCGCGATCACCACGAAGCTCGACAAGCGGCTCAAGACCTTCGCGACCGCGAGCAAGAAGGGCTGGCTCCACGTGCTCGAAGCGCCGCGCCAGCTCGTGCCGTGGGTGAAGCAAGAGGCCAAGGTCCGCAAGGTCGAGATCGATGGGCCGGCGATCCAGCGGCTCGTCGATACCGTCGGCAGTGATCTGTCGCGGCTCGCGCTGACGGTCGAGCAACTCGGCCTGTACGCCGGTAATCGTGCGGTCACCACCGACGACGTCGACGACCTCGTCACAGATACGCGCGAGCGCTCGGTGTTCGAGCTTACTGATGCGATCGGCGCTGCCGATCGTCCACGCGCGCTCGCTGCCGTGGCGTCGCTGTGCGATCAGCGCGAGAGCGCGGTCGGCGTGGTCGTGATGCTGGCGCGCCACATTCGCCAGCTGTCCCTCGTCCACGTGATGAAGAAGGACAACATTCCGAAGGGCGCGTGGGGCCAGCGCATCGGCGTGCCGCCGTTCGTCGTCGACAAGCTCGCGAATCAAGCGCGCGCGTACTCGCCGGCCGCACTCGCGAACGCGACGAAGCGGCTCGCGTTCGCGGATCGCGCTCTCAAGGGCGACATCACGCTCGATAGCCGCACGCACGAGTTCACGGGACCGCAGCTAAAGACGCTCGGGCGCGAGCTCGCCGAACGCGTGATCCTCGAGCAAATCGTCGACGGCATCGTCGACCTCGCGCAGCGGTAGCTACTCTTTGAGCTCGTCGTCGTCGATGATGACGTGTGTCGACATCGTCGGCTGATCTTCGAGCGACGGCTTTGCAGGGGACGGAACCGGATCCGAGATCGGCGGCGGCGTGGTCTTCGCGGGCGGGCGGAGGTTCTGGGGCAGCTGGATCGCCGGCTGCGTATCCTCGCCCGCGATGCCCATCTCCTCGAACGGCTTGCGATAGCCATCGGGGAGCTTCACGAAGTGCTGCGCGAGCACGGCTCGATTGACAAACAGCTCCTCGCGCTTGCCACCCGCGACATCGCGTTTGAGCACGAGCTCGCCCGACATCCGGCTGCGCTCGCGGATCGTGCGCGCGAGCGGCGTGAGCTGATGCAGGAGCTCCATCGGCACGACTCGCGGCTCGGGCAGCTGCGCGAGTGGCTGGCCACCGAGCGTGATGTCGCTGAGCGCGCGGCTGCTGGTGAGATCCTTGAGCGCGTTTTGCGCGCCATCGCCCAGGCGACGGATTCCAGCGAAGTCTTCGCTGTCGAGCGGGTTCGGCTCGGTCTCGTTCTCGCCGGTGAGCGTGATCGATTGCCACGTCGCGGTGTGCTCGGCGACGGTAAAGCGCAGACCTTGCGACTGGCGCTCGGGCTTCTCGCGCAGCGTGATGACGTGCTCGTTGGCTGTGCGCTCGAACGCGACCATCACGTACTTGCCGAGGTCCACGGGCGCCGGCTTCGCTTTACCGAGCAGTCCTTTCTTCATCATGTGCACGATCACCGCTTCGGCGAGCGTGTCGACGCGGAGCGGCATGCGAAAATGTTCGACCTGAAGCCGGAATTGCGCGGTCAACCGACCCGCCGACATGACGGCTTCGGCGACCGGCTCGCCCGCGCGGACGTCCCACTTCATGGTCCACTTCGCGCTGGGCAGCTGCTGGTGATCGAAGAACGGGCGCAGTGCTTGGAGCACCGCGTCCGAGGCCGTGCTGGCGCTTGCCTGACCGACGAGCGCGGACACGCGGCTCTCGATCTGTGCGCGCGATGCCTGTGCCGTCTGCTTGCCGGCGAGCTGGATCTTCTGCGCGACCTGGATCGCCTGGCCGGCCTTCTTGTCGGGGACGAGGAACGGTGCAAGCGATCCGGTGAGGGCCTGCTCGAGCTCGGTGAGCCGCGCGAGCTCGACGTCGGCCTCGATGCGCGCGGCCTTCGAGCGTTGACGTCGCTGGTCGAGTTCGGTCAACGGCATGAAGGCGTTCGTGCACGACTCCACCGCCGACGTCAAAGTCTCGATGAAGTTCTCGTCGAGCGGAAAGGGAGTGCCGTCCCCGTAGCGATACATGCCAGCTCAGTATACCCCGCATCATCCGAGGCGCGGACTTTCGGGAGCTTCAGTAAGTGCCGAGCAGGCCGAGCTGAAAGATCACGGCGTCGAGGAGACCCGTGCCGTACAAGAACTGCTTGGCGATGCCCATCGGGTTATCGAGGCTGGAGTCCGCCGGCAGCTGATCGAGGATCAGGAGGTCGCCCTTGATGTTGAAATCTAGCTTGTCGAACAAGCCCCACACCGGCTTGTCGCCGCCGATGGTGATCACCGTGAGCTTGCCGCCGATCAACGCGTTGCGCACCGGCGAGAGCTCGCGATCACCGGTGTAGTACTCGCCGGCGGTCGATTCGGTCTCGTAGAAGAAGGCGTCCTTGAAGAACTTCGCGGCGCTCTGCTGATAGACGCGCGCGTGCAGCGTGACCAGCAGGCTATCACCGATGTACTGCGAGTAGCCGAGCTCGGCATCGCCCCCGATCACGCGCCACGTGTCGTCGTAGAACCGGACGCCGAAGTGAACGGCCGAGTGGAGCTTCGGGAGGAATTTATTGACCCGTGCGGTCAGCGACCAGCGCGCGCGGGTATCGGGGATGTGCTCCTGCGGCGAGTTGCCGCCGACCTTCACGCGGCGATATGGGTTCGATTGAAACCCCTCGAGAACCTGACCGTAGGCCGCGATCTGTATGTTCGCGGTTGGCGACAGGTTCTGGGTCAACGTTAACTGCGCGGTATCGATCGCGAGGTCCTTCCAGACGGTGGTGCCCGGCAGATCTTTCGTGAGGATGAGGTTCTTCTTGTTGCACGCGTCGGCACCGGTGAGGGCGCTGCGCTCGAGCGGCATGAGGTCGCCATTGTCCTTGTCGCAGACCGTGTCGAAGCTGTGACTGTAGGCGAGGGCGACCGTCGTGTTGCGACCCGGAAGGTCGATCGTGGCCACGCCACCGAGACCGCGTGACAGATAATCGCGCTCGGTGCCGAACGTACCGTTGAACACGAGCGACGAACGTCGCCCCTTGAAGCCGAACGCGAGCGAGCCTTCCTGGCGAAGGTCCGAGAAGGTCGTCGCGGCCGACACCGCATCGACTTGATAGGTGGTGGCGGTCGCGCCCGAGACCGCATCGGCCGAGTACGACGCATCCATCGTGACGTGGCTGCCGATATCCGTACCCACCGAGACCTGCGGATGGATGACCGTCAGACCACCTTTGTCGCCAGCGCGTCGCTCCTCGAAGATCGAAGTCGAGATTTCGGCGCTGTCGTCGGCGAGAGCAGCGTGCGTGGAACCAACCAGCAGCGCGAGCACGAGGTACTTACCTGGTTGCCCGGCGGGGGGGCGATCTGTACGCCTCAGTTGCAACCGCAGCCTCCGCCGCCGGCGCCGTGGCCACCCGATGCACCTTCGCGGTTCGTCATGATGTGGTCGTCGGATTCGGTCGCGTGCGGGTCGTTGTCAAAGACCATGACCTGGTCGGCGAGAAATTCTTTTTCGGACGCGCGCACGGCGGTTCGACCGCAAGCAGTTGCGGCGATGACGAGCAGCACGACGAGGATGTTGAAGTTAAAAGAAGATCGCGAGGCCACCGGTGTACTCCTGTCCGTCGTTAGCGTGGTTCTGGTTGAACAGCGCCCAGCTCCGTACGTCGAGCCGTAGCGTGATCTGCTTCTTCATCGTGATCTCGAGCCCCCCGCCGGCGCCGAGCGCCATGAGGTTTTCGCGATGGTCGACGAAGTTGTCGGCCTTGGGTGCGATGTGCGCGACGCCGAGCCCGACACTCGCGTAGGGACCGATCACGGCACCGGGCGTGAGGCGAAGGACGAACGCGAGGCCGCCGAGATAGATGTCCTTCTCGCTGCGCGGTGACAAGCCAGCGAAGCCCTCGAGCGCCCAGTAGGGATCGATGAGCCACGACGGGCGCAGGATGAAGACACCTTCGCCCTCCAAGATGCCCGAGGAGAACGACAGGCCGACGTTCGCGTATGGCACTGGCGATGGGCCGAGGATCGCGCTCTTGATCGCGCGGCCCATCCGCGTGAATGCTCCGGGCGGCTCTTCTTCACCGACCTCGAAGGGATAGACGACATCGCCGACGATCCAACCCGTCGTGCCGTCTTCGAGCTCGATCTTGAACCAGTAGCCGTTCGTGCCGCGCTCGACAACCTCGTAGACTTGGTTGCGAATCGCGGTCGCGACCTCGCGATAGCTGTTGCCGGGGCCGGAGTGGACCGGCGCCTTTTGCGCGATCACGCGGAGGTAGGCCTCGGCACTCGCGACCGTGGTAGAGCCGAGCAGCGCGACGAGGACGAGCAGCTTGTTCACTTGAACCACGCGAGGAAGGTCGCTTCTTCAGGGCTGCCCGGCTGGAACAGGTCGCCACCACCGTGGCCGTCGATCCCGGCGAGCGGGCGAGTCAGCATCTCGCTCGCCATGGGCTGGCCACAGTTGAGGTAGCCCTGCGAGACCCGATAGTTGATCATGTCGTCGCCGACGACCCGGGATAGCGCGAGGCCATGCGCCTGATCGTGGCAGCCGCTCGTCCGCGCGCAGCCTGCCGAGGCGTCGTTGATCTTGAGGTACTTCGGCTCGATATCCGAGATGAAGTAAGCGATGCCCTTCGTCGGATTGCACGCACCAATATCGGACGGCGTGTCGCCCAGGTCCACGGTCGGGCAGCCCGGCAGCAACACGAGCGCACAGAAGGCAGCAATTGCCCAGCGGTGTCCCATCCCTACGTGCACGATACACCGGTGGTGGAGCGCATGTCTCGCTAACGCCGATCTGATAACCTCATCGTTGGTGTCGACACCGCCTCCTCCGGGCTCCCGCCGTCCCACGTCGACCGCTACGCCGTTCAAGGGTACCGGCGTGGTGAAGGTGGGCCCCCCACCGATTCCGTCGCGTCCACGCAGCCTCGTGCGGATCGACACGGAGCCCGAACCGCCGCGGGGGGTGCGCTCCGAGCTCGTGGGGCGGGCCGACGCGCTCGCGCAATTGCGCGAGTGCGTCACGCGCGCGATCGATTTCCAATCGCCGCAGCTGGTCACGATCATCGGCAATCAGGGCACCGGCAAGACCCGCCTCATCAACGAGTTGATCGCGGAAGTGCGGGGTCCGGCTGACCAGCCACCCGAAGCCGATCGCAAATGCCGCGTGATCCACGGCACGGCCGAGCGCGACAGCCACGGCAAGCCGGTCCGGCTCGCCACGATCGCTTCCTTGCTCCGCGCTCGGTTCGAGCTCACGCCGAACCCCGACGACACGTCTCGGCTCCGCTTTACCCACGAGATCCGCAGCGTGATGGGCTCGGACGAGGTCAGCGAGATCCTTTACTTTATCGGTGCGCTGGTAGGCATCGAGTTCCCTCCGACTCCGTTCTTGAAAGCGGTCGCCGAATCGGCGAAGCAGCACGCCGAGCTCTCGCGCACGGCGTTACGCCGGTTCGTCGAGCTCGATGCGACACAGCATCCACTGGTGATCGTCCTCGATGACCTGCAGTGGGCGGATGGCGACACGCTCGCGATGATCGGCGATCTCGCGGCGAACCTCTCGGGCTCGCCGACCGTGCTGATCGCTGTCGCGCGACCGGAGATGCTGGTCCAGAGCGGGACCTGGGGCGAAGGCGTCGCCGATCACACGCGGATCGATCTACGCAACCTCGATCCCGATGATGCCGAGCAGATGTTCAAGAATCTGCTCGCGCGGTGCAACGACATTCCCGAGGACACCGCTCAAACCGCCGTCGAGATGACCGGCGGCAATCCAGCGTTCATGGAGCAGCTCGTGCGGCTGTTCATGGACAACGGCACCATCGATTCCTCGGGGCCGGTGTGGACCATCGATCCCGACAAGGCCGCCGATACCGAGCTGCCGATCACGATCGAGGAGGCGATCGAGGCGCGGATCGCCGCGCTCGAGCCGGAAGAACGCGATCTGCTCGAGAAGGCCGCCGTGTTCGGCAACGTGTTTTGGGTCTCCGCCGTGATCTCGCTCGCGCGGCTCGAACGTCCCGTGTCCGAGTTTCCGCCGGGACCGCTCGAGCTCGAGTGGGGCGAGGGTGAAGATGTCCGGCGCCGGTCGAGCGACCTCGTCTCGATCCTTGCCGAGCGCGACTACTTGCTTCCGCTCGACTCCGAGGATTCGAGCATCGCGGGCGATGTCGAGGTCGTGTTCAAGCACAACCTCGAACGCGAGCTGATATCGCGATCGACCGAGCCCGGCAAGCTCTCGCGCTACTACCTCACCGCGGCGCAGTGGCTCGAGGCCAAGTTGTCGACGCTGCGCGACGAACAACTCGAGTTCCTGGCGACGCTGTACGAACGCGGCGGCGACAAGCGCCGCGCTGCGCGCTGCTATCTCCAAGGTGCCGACCGCGCGCGCTCGCGCTACTCGCCTGAAGAAGCGCGTGGCCTGTACGAAAAAGGTCTCGCGATGCTCGGCGAAGCCGATGCGCCAGCGCGGATGGAGGCGCTCCACAATCTCGGCGACGTGCTCGAGCAAGCGGGCAAGTCCGAAGAGGCGCACGAGCTGTTCGTCGAGATGCTAGGGCTCGCGTGGCGCTACGACAACCTCAACAAAGCGGGCGCCGCCTACAGCCGGATCGCGCGCGGTCTTCGTCGCATGGGCAGGTACGACCCGGCGATGGAGCATCTGCGGCGCGCACACGAGTTGTTCGAACGCTCGCGTGACGATCGCGGCATTGCCTCGACGCTCGACGACATGGGCCGCGTGCACTGGCTGCGTGGTGGCTACAGCCAGGCGCTTGATTTTCATCGGCAGGCCCTCACGATCCGGCGCGCCCTCGGGGATCGTCGCTCGATCGCGTTGTCGCTCGCGAACATCGGTCGCGTCCATCACGACAGTGGCAACTTCAAGGCCGCGATCTCGCAGTTCCGCGAGGCGCTCGATCTGCGTCGCGATATCAGCGACCTCGTCGGTATCGTCCAATCGCTGTGCGACCTCGGTGGCGTGCATGCCGAGGACGGCAATCACGGAGCGGCGCTCGAGCTGCTCGGCGAAGCGCGTTCGCTCGCGATGGAGATCGGCGACAAGCTCGCGCTCGCGGACGTGCTGTCGCGATCGGGCGAGGTCAAAGGCGCGATGGGTCGCGGCGGCGAGGCCGTCAAGGATCTGTCCGATGCGAAGAGCCTCGCGCAGAACCTCGGTGATCGGGTCGCGCTCGCGGTCACGCATCAGCGGCTCGCGCAGGTCCAGTTGCAGCTCGGCAACCTCGAGGCGGCCGACGTCGAGGCGCATGCCGCGGTCGCGGTCAGCCAATCGGTCGGACTGCGCGTCCACATCGGATGCGGCTATCGCGTGAAGGCCGAAGTCGCGGTCGCGCTCGGTCACGAGCTCCAGGCCGAGGACGATTTTCGGCGCGCGATCGATATCCTCGCGGCGGTCAAGCACGAGGTCGAGCTCGCGCGCGCGTACACGGGCCTCGCCGGAATCAAAGAGCGCAACGGCAACGCGGAAGAAGCCGCGAAGCTGCGCAGCCGCTCGCACGATATCTTCGCTCGCCTGCGCGGCGCGGCACAGACGGAGTAATCGTGCCCGCTTCGAGTACGGATCTAGCGCGGCTCGCCGCCGCAGTGCCCGCGAACGTCGTCGATGTGTGCGACAAGTTCGCGGAGTCCGGCTTTGAGGCGGTCGCGGTCGGCGGTGCGGTGCGCGACGTGCTGCGCGGTGCCGAGCCCGGCGATTGGGATATCGCGACGAACGCGCACCCCGACGAGATCTTGAAGTTGTTCCGCCACACCATCCCGACCGGGCTGCAGCACGGCACCGTGACGATCGTGACGGGCAGGGGCATCGAGAGCCACATCGAAGTCACCACGTATCGCGGTGAAGGCACGTACACCGACGCACGGCGGCCCGATTCCGTAGTGTTCGGCGTGCCGCTGCAGGAAGACCTCGCGCGCCGCGATCTGACGGTCAACGCGATCGCGTACGACGTCGCGAAGGAACAGATCTTCGATCCGTTCGACGGCGTCGCAGACCTACACGCGGGTCTGCTTCGGTCGGTCGGCGTCGCGGTCGATCGATTCACCGAGGATGGGCTACGCGTGATGCGTGTGGTGCGGTTCGCGGCCCAGCTTGGGTTCGCGCTCGAGCCTGACACCGAAGCCGGCATTCGCCCGGCGCTGCCCTCGCTCGCGAAGGTCTCGCGCGAACGAGTCTCCGCCGAGCTTCGCAAGTTGCTCGGGGCTCCAAAACCTTCACGCGGCTTGGCGCTCGCGCACCGCACCGGGATCCTCGAGACGATCCTGCCGGGCCTCGCGCTCGATCTCGAGGCGCCGGATCGCGTCGATCCGAGCGTGCGGCTCGCCGCGCTGTTCGCGCCGGTCGCCGATCGCAAGCGGGTCAACGACACGCTCAAGGCCCTGAAATTCTCGAATGCCGAGGCCGAACAAGCCGCGGCCCTCGTGGCCGGGACTCGCGCGGTGAGTGCCGCCGCGGATGTCTACGCCCTGCGCCGCGCGGTCGGGAGCGTCGGTCGTGCGTACGCCGAGGCGCTCGCGAAGCTCGATCCGCGCGCGCAGCCCGTGCTCGGCGATCCGCTCGTGCAAAAGGAGCTCGCGATCACCGGGAACGACTT
>JAYVLQ010000168.1:0-10797 GCA_043759355.1 Kofleriaceae bacterium | reverse complement strand
GCGAGCAGGTGGGCAGACACGCCGGCCCCGGCGGCTTCACGCGCGAGCAACAGCTTCGTGCGTGCGGCGAACTCGGCGAACGGCTCGGCGCGCCCGGCCTCGAACCGCACGCTCGCGATCGCCGGCACCACGCGGCGCTTGAATCGTTCGGCGTCGTCGCGCGCACCGGGTGCGACCGGAATCTGGAATGTCGGCGAGAATCGTGCGCGAGGCGTGAGGCGGGGCAACGCGCAGCCGAGTCGATATGCGAGCTCGAGCGCTCGCGGCGTGGTCGAGAGCTCCTGCCACGCGACATCGAGGGCGATCGCATCCCCTGGAATGACAGGCGAGGGCAGGATGATCGGCCGAAGGACGGGGCGATCCGAGGTCGCCAGGTGCGTGGTCGTGCGCTCGCGGATCTCGTTCGCGAGCCACGCGTGGCCGAAGCCATCGACGACCATGTGACACGTCGTGACCAGGTCGAGCCCGTAGCTGCGCGACAGCCCGAGCCACGGACCGGTGCGCACACCACCGCGCGTGATCCAGCCGCGACGATGACCGTGGCGCGCGGTCGCGATCGGTTCGTCGCCGAGCGTGATCGTGACGAATGGCGTGACCTCGCCGAGTGGCTGGAGCTCGGTCGTGCGCGCGTGCGGATTCGCGATCACGGCGGCGAGCTCCAGCGCGAGCGCGCGATCGTCGCCGAGCCGTGCGCCGTAGCCGCGATCCCCGATCGCGAACGCGACGAGCTCGAGCGCGCTCGGCTCGATGGTGGAGGCCATGCCATCGCGGCGGATCGTCACCGCGAGCGGCTGGCCAGGTAGTTTGCCATCGAGCGCGAGGAGTGCCGCACGTGCGGCGTGAGCGCGCGCGATCGCATGTGCGATCGGATCGGGAGGCGCTGCGCGGACGTGACCGATGAACGTGTCGGCCGCGGCCTCGGCATCGGAGACCACGTAGATCGGGGCGCGCGACCACGGGTAAGCCGCCCCACCGGCGAGCACCCACCAGCGCGGATCGATCGACGCGAGCTCGGCCACCTCGCGCAGCTCGCGATGGAGCTTTGTCGCGAGGTTCACCCAGCGCCGCGCTGCGTCGAGAGCCACGCCGCACCATAGAATAGTTCGAGACACCGGGGGGCGAGCTACAGCGGTTCACTACCGACAAACGTCGTCGCAAACGTTCGTTGAAATGATAGGGTGCCGCGCGTATGGGGACCTCACGCATCTGTTGTTCTTTGCTGGTCGTCGCGGCGTGCGCGGCGTGCGCGGCGTGCGGCGACAACTCGAACAACACCTCCGGCATCGCCGATCAGTGCAATCCCCTCGGCGGCCAGGGCTGCATGTTGCCGTGGCCTTCGAACGCCTACACGAAGCTCGATGCGACCTCGGCGACCGGCCTCCGCGTCGATGTGCCGTTCGCGGCGATGCCGACGAACCTCGACAACATCACGGTCGATCCGACGAAGCTCAATCGCTGGGACGGCTTCTCGCCGAGCGGCCCGTTGCTCGCGATGTTCCCGAAGGGCGTGCTGCGCGACAACCTCCCGCCATTTCAAGATCCCGCGGCCTCGCTCGCGGCAGATTCGCCGATCGTCTTGATCGATCTCGATACTGGCGAGCGCGCGGCGTTCTTTGCCGAGGCCGATGCGACGTTCATCGATCCCTCCGACAGCGCGCTGATCATTCGCCCGCTCCAGCGCCTCCACGAGAAGACCCACTACGCGGTCGCGATCACGAATCGCGTCAAGGCCGCTGATGGCAGCGCGCTCGAGTCACCGCCGGGCTTCATCGCGCTTCGCGATGGCGACACGTTCGCCCACCCTCGGTTCGACGCGACCGCGCAGAACGCAGCGCTGATGTTCGGCACGTTCGCGGGCCTCGGCATCGCGAAGACCGACATCGTCCTCGCGTGGGACTTCACCACCGCGAGCGACGAGTTCCTGCAGAGCGACATGATGGCGATGCGCGCGGCCGCGCTCCCCGCGATCGGCGACAAGGGCGCGAACCTCTCGTTCGTCGCGACCGAGGCACCCCCGATCACCGGCATCTACAAGGCCTACACCGGAACGTTCAGATCGCCGAACTTTCTCACGAACGGTGAGGCGAACGATTCGATCCTCGTGCGCGACCCCTCGACCGGCAAGCCGGTGCTCGGCGGCATGCGCGATGCGAACTTCGCGGCGCTCGTGCCCGATTGCGTGAAGACCACGCCGGGCCCGCACACGACGATCGTGTTCGGTCACGGCCTCCTCGGTTCGGCGGCGGAGTACCTCAACGATTCGTTCACGCAGAGCCTCGCCGAGCAGTACTGCTTCATCATCGTCGCGGGCGACTTCATTGGATTCACCTCGCGCCAGGTCCAGCTCGTCACGCTCGCGGTCAACGATCTCAACCTCGGCTACGGCGTGACCGAGAAGCTCGGCCAATCGATCATCGACTTCATCGCGCTCGAGAACGTGATCCGCGGCCCGATGTCGACCGCCCCGGAGTTCCAGTACAACGGCGCGCCGGTGATCGATCCCGATCACACCTACTACGTCGGTGGTTCGCTCGGCGGCATCATGGGCAACGTGTTCATGGCGTACGACCCGAACATCCCGCGGGGGGTCCTCGCCGTACCCGGTGGCACGTGGTCGATGTTGATGGAGCGCTCGAACGCGTTCCACATCCTGCAGCCCGCACTGATCGGCAGCTACAACCAGGATCCCCAGGTCTACGAGCTCAACGTCGCGCTGTTCGGGATGGCGTTCGAGCCATACGACGCGATCACGACCGCCGGCAACGTGCTGAAGAACCCGCTCCCCGGCGTGCCCGCGAAGAAGATCCTCATGTGGTACTCGATCGGCGATTGCCTCGTGTCCAACATCACGACCGAGATGGTCGCGCGCACGATGGGCATCGGCCTGATCGGTCCGGCGGTGAAGTCGGTGTGGGGACTCAAGCAAAACTTCGGTCCGCAGACCGATGGCATCAACGTGTTCAACGATCACCCGACGCCACTGCCCTCGGATCTCAACATCCCGCCGGGCCAGGACAACGGCACGCACGGGGGCATCAACCGCAAGCCCGCCGCGCTGCGCGAAGTCTCGGCGTTCATCCTCGGTGATCAGGTCGCGGCCCAGACCTGCTTCGCGAACGATCACGTAACGCCCGTCGCGTGCGACTGCGCGACCGGCGCGTGTGACTGAGTAAATTCTTCGGTGCGTGATCCCGCTCGGTCCAATGGCGGCTACAAGCGCAGCGTGCGCTCGATGCCGGCGGGGACAGGGATGGCTGCGAGTGTGGCCTCGACCTCGACGCGTGAGCCTGTGACGCGAAGTCCGAGCATCGGTCTCCCTCCTTCGTGGAGAAGCTCGAGCGGCTCCACCGTGCGGCGCATCGCGGCGACGGCAGAGAGTGGGACCTGGGTCTGGTTCGTACCGGTGAGGTGCAAGAGCTCGAGGATCTGTCCGGGTGGATCCGTCGGATCGACGAACAGCACGGTCGGGACCTGCTCGCCCTGGATCGATTGCATCGCGACGACGGTGCCGGTCTCCTCGAGCGCGGCCAGGGTGGCAGCGTACGAGGTCACACCAAGCTGCACCGCGCGATCGCGGTCGATCGAGACGGCAATCGTCGGAGCGATACGGGTGCCGATCGTACTGATCACGTGCAGGGTCGGCGCCTTCGCGAGTGCCGAGAGCGCCGCGGCGAGCGCGACCGGATCCGCGCTCTGCAGGATGACCAGCTGCGTCGACGCGTCGATCGGGACGAGCGAGCTCTCCGCTGCAGTCACGAGCGCGACTTGCAGGGCCGCCGGAGCGCCCAAAGAAGTGAGCCGGACCACACCATTGTCGTCGAGCTCTACCAGCACCTCATCGGTGGCGAGCTTGGTCAGCGCGCTCGCGACCAGCGGCGGACCGGAGAGCTCGGTGGTGCTCGCGGTGACGAGATTTACCCCGAGGTGAGCCGGCAACTGTCGCAAGAGCCCGCCGAGTACCGGGTCAAGCGCTTGACGAACGGCGAGCGGATCGCTGTCGAGCAGCGGCCGCACTGTGACGGTCACGACCTCGGCGCCGCGTGCAGCCGCCCGGCAGGTCGGCGGCGTCTCACCAGTCCTGATCGTTGCGACGTTTCTGACCAGCCCGAGCTTCGCGAGGTTCGACAGATCGACGGCCACGCGGTGGAGCGTCTCCATAACCTGCTCGAGTGTCTGGCCACTGCCCGTCAATTTCTTTGGATTGATGTGAATCTCGTAGCGATCAGACCGCGCGCCACAGAGAACGACCTGACCCACGCCGGCGACCTGCGCCAACCCGTCCGCCATCCGGTTAGCCATCACGGACAGGTCGCGCAGCGGGATCGTCGTACTCGATAGAACGAGACGGAGCACCGGAGATTTTCTGGACGGGCGCGCGTAGATCGGTGGCGCGGGTAGCGTCGGCGGCAACAGCGGTGCAGCGGTGGAGATCGACTTTCCGACCGCATCCTGCGCACCGCTCGCCGTGGTGGCGGCGGAGAACACGAGTGTGATCGTCGAGTGGCCGCGCGTGCTCCAACTGGTGATCCGCTCGAGCCCGGCCAGCCGCGCAAGATGGCGCTCGAGCGGCGTCGTGATCGCGCTCTCGATCGTGGCCGGGCTCGCGCCGGGGAGCGCCGTGGTGACAGTCATCTCGACGCGCTCTGCGGGCGCACGCCTGCACGCGACGAGGGCGAGTAAGACGAGGACGACTCGCATCCTTCCAGTGTAACGCAGTTGCCGTGACACAAAGTCTAGGTTTTGATCCCGACGTTCTCCGAGGCGCCATCGGGCTGTTCGGTCGCTCGCTCCTTCTCTTTTTGAGAATATTTTCTCGCCAGTAGGAACGCGACGACGAACCAGATACCTGCGAGTACCAGATTTACGAAGATGAGGCCACGCGTCCCGAGGATCACGATGTGCGTCCCGAAGAAGACCAGACCGGCGGACATGGCATCACCGAAGCGCTGGACGAACGCGTCGATCACCTGCTTCGCTTTGTATTTTACGTCGCGTGCCGTGACGAGCCAGAGCGCGTTCCGGGTCGTGTTCGAGAGCGAGTAATCGAGGCTGCTCTCTCCCACGCGCGCGTAAAACAGCATGCCGAGAACCGGATACGCGAAGGTCGCTCCGTACCCGAGCAGTGACGCGAGCGGCATCGCGAGCAGCGCGGCCCGCATCCCGAGATACTTGATGATACGCGACACGAAGAAGAGCTGCAGCACGACGCCGATGACGTTGACGTACTCGAAGTAGCGCGCCTTGTACGCGCCGATAAAAAGCTTCTGGACATCGCCTGACGCCGCACCCGCATGTTTCGCCGCCTCGAGGATTTTCACGTCGAAGACGTAGTCACCGGTTTTTGTGACCCAGTTCAGGACGAAGATCATCGCTGCGAACAGCAGCAGGTACTTGTCTCTGAAGACAAGCGCGAAGCCGTTCGCACCGCCGATCGGCTCCTCTTTTTCTGCTACCCCGTTCGCCTTCGTATGAGGGTCACTCTTCGTGCGATGCACGACGAACGTGAGTCCGAGGCACACGCCAAGGAGCGCGGCGGCGACGAGCATCAAAATGTACGGACCGAGCCCGATGAAGAGGTCCGCGATGGCGGCACCCGCGACGGCGCCGACCGATGCGCCGATTCCGATGATGGGGAAAAGTCGCTTGCCGACCTCGTCGGCGTAGATGTCGGCTGCAAAGCTCCAGAACTGAGCGACCGCGGCAACGTTGAATATGCCGACCCACCAAAAGAAGGGAATCCCGATCGGAATGCCGGTCGAGCCGAGAAACCAGAAGACGACGAGACATCCCGAGAAGAAGATCGTTACCCACATCGAGAGGGCCATGCGGCCGACGCGTGATGCGAGCGCGCTGTAGCCGAGAGTCGCCGGGACGAGCAGGATCGACTGGGCGACGGACGAGTACGCTTTGATCTCGGCGCCACCCTCGCTGAGGATCAGTGGCTCGCGCGCTACCTTGAGGATGTAGTATGCGGTCAACAGCAGGAAGACATTGAGCGTCAGCAGCAACGCCGTGGGCGATTCGCCGCCGCGAACGTCAGCAAAGATGCGCAGCGACTTGTCGAGCAGCGTGAGGTTCCCGAGGTTGGCCGGCTTTTGTTTTGCTTCACTCACCGAGCCCCAACGTTACTGGATCGGCGCTCTGACGTCACGGTGGCGCAGGTCGCGATCGACAATCACGTCGATGCCCTGCGCGAATGTTTAGGCTCGCCGTCGATGTTGCCGTCGAATAATTCGAGGAACGCTTCGTGACCGACGAGTGGGCCGACATCGCAAGCACGTTGGTCTGCCCGCCACCCACGCGTGCGCGCGCGCGATCGCGAAAGAGCCCGGTAGGTTCGTCTTGGCCATTTCGCGAGTGGCCCGATCACCACACGCTAATCTTTGTGGGGCCCGAGCTCGGTTGGTCTGTGCGCGCGAGCTCGGCGCTCGAGTTCCACGCGATCGGTCAGTTGAGCGGTGGCTGAACAGCAAGGCAGCGTCAGATGGGACCCGCAAAACGGGCGCAGGTGCAACGGCCGCGCTCGGACTCACGTGGAACACACGCGTCGTGTTCACATCGCTCGACATTGGCTATGCGTATTCGACGGTGTTCGCACCCGATCCGAGGTCGAAGATCGAACAGCGCGGTCCGTTTGCTCGGGTCGCTTTTGGATTCTCGGCCTATCACTAGCGCGCGCGCCGGGCACCGACGATCGCGGCCGGCGGTGTCCATGCGACGAAGTTCGGAACATCGTCACCAGAGCCGGGGCAGCTCAAGCTGCCGGTGATGTCGACAGTCGCACCGGATGGTTCGGGAGCGTGCACGCATAGGTGACCCAACGTTCGGTCACTGCGCTGCTAGGGGTATCGGTTGCCCCGGGTTAAATTGTGAGATCAATCGTGAGCCTACTCGATCGTCTGCTCGGCAAGCCGCTTTCGACCCACGACGAGAGCGAACATCACATCGGGCTCGCTAGCGGTATCCCGGTGCTCGGCTTGGATGCGCTGTCATCGGCGGCGTACGGCCCTGAAGCGGCGCTGACGTTGCTCTTGCCGCTGGGCGTACTCGGTGTCGCCCACGTCGTGCCGATCATCGCGATCATCTGCGCGATCCTCCTCGTCGTCTATTTCTCGTATCGCCAGACGATCGCCGCGTATCCCGGCGGTGGTGGCTCGTATACGGTCGCGTCCGAAAATCTCGGGCCCAAGTTCGGCTTGGTCGCCGGTGCCGCGCTCGCACTCGACTACATTCTCAACGTTGCGGTGGGTATCTCGGCCGGCGTCGGAGCGCTCGTCTCGGCCGTGCCGTCGTTGCTGCCGCATACCCTCGCGCTCTGCCTGCTGATCGTCGGATTGATCACCCTCGTCAACCTCCGCGGACTCAAGGAGTCCGGTCTGATCTTCATGGTGCCCACGATCGCGTTCGTTGGCACGCTCGGCGTCGTGATCGTCGTCGGCGTCATCAAGGCGATCGTCAGTGGTGGTGACCCGACGCCGGTCGAAGCATTGCCGCCTATACCGCCAGCGATCGAAGCGGCGAGCGTGTGGTTGCTGGTCAAGGCGTTCGCGAGCGGATGCACGGCGATGACGGGCGTCGAAGCGGTGTCGAACGCCGTGCCGATCTTTCGTAAGCCGGCGATTCCGCTCGCGCAACGTACGCTGACCGCGATCATCGCTCTGCTGATCATCTTGCTCGGGGGTGTCGCGTACCTCTGCAAAGCGTACGGCATCGCAGCGACCGAGCCCGGTGCCCCCGGCTATCAGAGCGTGCTCTCCATGTTGATCACCGCCGTCTTTGGCCGCGGATTGTTTTACTACGCCACCATGGGATCCATCGTCGCGGTGCTCGCGCTGTCCGCGAACACGAGCTTCGCGGATTTTCCGAGACTTTGCCGCGTGCTCGCCGAAGACCGCTATCTTCCCGGCTCGTTTGCAGAGCGCGGTCGGCGACTCGTGTTTTCGAACGGGATCATTTTGCTGGCAGTCCTTGCGAGCGTGCTCCTCGTGGCATTCGGCGGCATCACGGACAAGTTGATCCCGCTGTTCGCGATCGGCGCGTTCCTGGCGTTCACACTGTCACAAGCCGGCATGGTCGCGCACTGGCGGAAGGTCAAAGGCGCGGGCGCGCGCCGCTTCATGCTCGTAAACGCGACCGGAGCGATCGCGACCGGGCTCACGCTGATCGTGGTCACCGTGTCGAAGTTCGGCGAGGGTGCGTGGCTCACCGTGGTGATCGTGCCGCTGATGTTTCTGTTCTTCACTCGTGTCAATCGCCACTACCGCGCGGTGGGCGCGCAGCTCGCGACGATCGAGCCGATGGCGATGCCCGAGCGTCAAGATCCAATCGTCGTGCTGGCCGCCGGCACGTGGAGCTTGATGACTCAACGCGGTATGAAGTTTGCGCTTCGCCTCTCCGACGATATTCACGTCGTACAAATCAAGACCGAAACCAGCACGACCGAGGACTTCGCCGACAACTGGGAGCTGCTGATCGCGAATCCTGCGCGCAGGGCCCACATCACAGAGCCCAAGCTCGTGACATTGACGTCGGCGTATCGCCAATTCTTCACCCCGTTCGTCGAC
Organism: Kofleriaceae bacterium; assembly: GCA_043759355.1. Taxonomy (GTDB): domain Bacteria; phylum Myxococcota_A; class Polyangia; order Haliangiales; family Haliangiaceae; genus JABFXX01. The sequence goes on along the minus strand of JAYVLQ010000168.1, from coordinate 2,233 downwards.
TACGTCGTGACCTTGTCGGACGCCAATCCGAATCGCGATATCGCCGTCGTGATTCCCGATCTCATCATGAGTCACTGGTGGGAAGGCATTTTTCACAACAACCGCGGAGCCGTATTGCGCGCATTGATTCGAGCGCGGTGTTCGGATCATGTGGTCGTGATCAGCACACTGTTTCACCTTCACGACTGAGAAATTGCCGGAAGGCAGGAGTTACCCGCCTGCGCCTACCGATGTCGGATGATCGCCGACGTGACGATGTAGTCCTTACCTGGCTGATTGAGAAACGAGAGCGGCGATGACCCGGGTACATCAACGTTCTCGAACGCCGTCCAATCACCACCCATGTCGTCTGACGCTTGCTGCGCTCCCGGCCCGACACCGAACACGCTTCCGCTGCAACCAGCCCAGATCAAATCGCCCACGCGATCGGGTTGAACCACCACGGTGGCATCGGAACCGTTGCCGAACACCGAGGTTTCGCCATAGAAAGCGTCGGTCACTGACGGGTTGTTGCCGGTGATCTCGTCGGCGAGCGTCACGATCCCGTTTGAACAGTCAGCCCCCACCCAGGTCAAGGTGAACGAGGTGTAGGCATCCGTGTCAGCGATCGCGCCGAACGTCGCAGCCCAATCACTCTGATTCGTAGAGCCCGCGATGGGCGAGAGTTGTGCAATGGACCAGCCCGGCGCGGATAACATGACGTCCGTCGGTTGCGAAACGCTGCCGCAATAGACGTGGAACAGGATCGCATCCAAGGCTAGAGCGGCTCGGCCCGTGAAGTTTTCGCTCGACCCACCACCGGTGCCTGCGATGGCAACCGTCCTGAGCCAGGTCGCGGTCGTGGTTGCATCCACCGTGAGCGGCGAGTCGCGCGGGGGAGCCGCTTCGAACCCGATCCGCCCGCAGCCGGTCCATACGAGCAGCAGGGCAACTTGGTGGCGCAGCATCGGTGCTAGCGGCAGGCGATCCGAGGAAGCGCCTGCAGACTGGAGCTGGAGTCCTTGACGATTCCGTCGAAATTTGCAGCGTTGTCCGTCGAGCACGTGCCGGTGCCGCCAGCATAGCCAAGCGTCTGTTGGTCAAGATACTCGACCTGAAAGACCGCGCGCCCGGTATTGATGAACGCAGCGTAAGCGGCACATTCGGCAAACTGGTTGCATGACTCGTTGAGCGCCCAATCGGTACCGGCAGCGATCGTGGCCGTGATGAACTGCTGCGTCGTCTGTCCGTCGTCTCCGATACCGTTCTTGAGTCCCAATGACATCCCGCGAGAATGCGCCATCTGGATCAGCATCGCATTGTAGGCGAGTTGATCAGACATCGTGATCGAGTAACCAGTTGCATAGTTCTGCAAGTCATCGAGGTCGGGCTCGATTCCGTCACAACCCTTGCTGCGAGCGAGCTCGAACCGCGCGGCCATGATCTGTCGCAACGTCTTTCCAGTCGGTCCAACGGGAGCGTCGAGCGCCCGAATGTTGATGAACCGCTCGTCTGGAAAACCCGGCAGCGGCGTGGTCACGACCGCGGGTGGGAAGTCAGTGGCGTCGGGTCTGCCGATCGCGAAGTCCCCACTCTCGACATAGCAAATCACGGTGATCTGTTTTGCGTGCAGCCGCGAAACGAGCTCTGGCGTGGCGTTGAACATGTCGATGTCCATCATCTTGCGGCCCGCAGATGCGTCAAGCACGGTCTCGTCGACCGTGCCCTGCAACTGCCACTGCCACGTGGTTCCTGGCTCGAGCGTTCCTGTACTCGTGGGACCCGACGTGTCGGCAGTGGCATCGGTAGTTCCCGAACCTGGCTGGGCAGAGTGGCACGCACAAATGGCTCCGAGCAGTGTCAGGATGCGCAACACGATTTCAAGATATCAGAATTTTGCTCTGATTATCTGCGAGGCACGCGGTGCCGAATCCGCGGTTTTCACCACTGTCTTTGGCGCGGAAGCGCGTGTAGAACGCGCCGACCGAGCTGCGCGATGCACGCACGATCGTGGTGATCGAGATGTCGTGAGTGGCGTGACCCAGCGCAGGCCGAGGTCCTTTGCCATCCCGGAATCGGGGTCAGCTTAGGGCAAATTCGCCACTCGCCGTCAATGCGGTGCCAGCAGCGTCTCGGGATGCACGTCGAGGTCGTATCGATCTTTGGCGATTGCCCGGATCGTCTTTGCGAAGTCGGGGTTGTCCCGCAAGATGCGGCTGAAGTCCGCCTTGTCGAGCACGTAGAGATCGGTCTG
>JAYVLQ010000167.1:0-38366 GCA_043759355.1 Kofleriaceae bacterium | reverse complement strand
CGGTTGTGGACGGTAGCCCTGCTGCTGTGGGCGGTAACTCTGCTGCTGCGGACGCCACGTAGGCGTGGTGCCGCGGTACGGCTGGTTCTGCGCCGGCCGTACGCCCTGCTGACGGAAGCCCTGCGGTTGACCTGCCGCGCGAACGCCGCCGTACGTCGGAGAGTTGGCGCGCGTCGACTGGGAGCTAAGGCGACCACGCATGAGGCTCGCGCTACTAACGGGCGCGTAGTTGCCGCGCAGGGTCGGCCGCGTGACCGAGCTGGTCACGCGCAGACCTTCGGCCGGGTTCTGGAACAGATGACCGCGAATGTGACCGTGACCGAAATCTTTATCCGCCGAGAATCGCCACTGCGAATCGCGAAGCTCGCCTGAGTGACGACCGTTCTCTCCATGACGATGATCGCGAACCTGCGGGCCGAGCGGGCGCCAGCCGGTGTAGCCGCCACCGCCGCGCCACTCGACCGCTGCCGCGGTCCAGTCGTGTCCGGGCTGCCAGCCCCAGTAGCCATCGAACCAACCCCAGCGGCCGTAGTGGAACGGGAGCCAGCCCCAGCTGTAATCGGTGTTGTAGTTCCAGCCGGCATCCGACCAGATCCATGAACCGTCGGTCTCATAGGGTGTGAAATCCACGCCCACTGTCGCGGCATCCGGTCGCCAGATCCGACCGTAGTCATCGTTCTCTTCCCAGCTACCGTGGCCTTCCAGCGTCAGGTCGATCTCGGGATCGGTGACCTCGCCCATGTCGTAGCCAGGCTGGCCGGGCGTGGCCGACGACGGTTCGGGCTCGGCCACGCCGTAGCCGGTATCAGTAGCTGCCTGGTCTTCAGTGCTCGGGGGGTAACCACCTTGATATCCCTGCGGATATCCCGGTTGGTAGGCCGCTTGGGGTGCCGGCTGCGGCGCTTGTTGTGGATAGCCGTAGCCCGGGTCCACGTAGCCACCTGGCGGACCAGCGACCTGGGTTGGCTCGGGTTGCTGGGGAAACGTGCTCGCGGCCGGGTCGATCGGAGTGCAGCCGACTGCGAGGAGCAGTGCGCCGATTCCGAGCCGAAGGGTGGACATGATTTAATTATGTGCAGCGATCGTGCCCAGAACTAGAGCGATTCGGCTACGTAACGGAACTTCATGATCAATTAAAGAGGGTTGTGCTGCCCGCACGGGATTTTTCCCGCGGCCGACACTGGTTGGCAGGCGGCTTGACGCGGAGGCTCCGTGTCGATTAACAAAGCGCAGCGATTTTAGGGTCCTAACCAATGATTCGAGCAACCAAACTCTCGAAGTTCTACGGCGGTAAGCGCGCCTTGGGACCAGTCTCGTTCGAGATCGCTGACGGTGAAACCGTCGGCTTTCTCGGCTTGAACGGTGCCGGCAAGACGACCGCCCTTCGCATCCTGGCTTCTGATCTACGGCCGAGCTCCGGCTCGATCGAAGTCGGTGGTGTCGATGCTGTCGCCTCGCCACACGAGGTCCGCAAACGCATCGGGTTTCTCCCGGAGAACCCGCCGCTCTATACCGAGATGCCAGTGGTCGACTACCTCAGGTTCGCGGGCGAGCTCCGCGGCATGACACGTGTGGACCTCAAGCGTCGGCTCGGCGAGGTCCTCGACATCGCGTCGTTGAACGAGGTCGCCAACGATCCGATCGACACGCTGTCGCACGGGTTTCGTCAGCGCGTCGGGCTCGCGCAGGCGATCATCCATAACCCGAAGTTCCTCATCCTCGATGAACCGACGCGTGGTCTCGACCCCGTGCAGATCGTCGAGATGCGTAACCTCATCCACGATCTCAAGCAGAACCACACGGTCCTGATCTCGAGCCACATCCTGACCGAGATCAGCCAGACCTGCGATCGCTTGCTGGTGCTCAGCCGCGGCGCGCTGGTCGGCGAAGGATCGGAGAGCGAGCTCTCGAAGCACGAGGGCGACATCGGCCAGATCACCGTCACCGTGCGCGCTCCGTCAGGCGACGACCCGAAGGCTCAGATCCAGAAGGTGCTCGCCGCGATCGCGAGCGTCACCAAGGTCGGCGAGCCGTTCGAGCACGGCGGTGGCTTCACCTACTCGCTCACCACGACCAAGGATGTTCGCGCGGAAGTTTCCCGCGCGATCGTCGAGAGCAAGCTCGACCTCCTGAAGCTCGATTACTCGCGCAGCGAGCTCGAGAACACCTTCATTCGTCTTGTCGGAGGCACCGATGCGAGCAACTAGCATCATCTACAGGCGAGAGCTCGGGCGATATCTCCGCTCGCCTATCGGCTGGATCATCGCCGCCGCGGCCTTGCTCGTCGAAGGCATCTTGTTCCAGAGCCAAGCGCTCTCGGGCGAGCAGCTCTCGGCGATGGTGCTCGAGCGATACTTCTACTTCGCGAGCGGCATCCCCACGTTCTGCGGCGTCTTGCTCGCGTTTCGCTTACTCGCAGAAGAGCGCCAGAACCACTCGATGGTGCTACTGAACACCTCGCCGATCCGCGACACCGAGATCGTCCTCGGCAAGTTCTTCGCCGCGCTCACGTTCCTGACGATCATCTTCGTGCTCTCGCTGTACATGCCGCTGCTCGTGAAGGTGAACGGCAAGATCACGCTGCTCCAGATCTTCGTCGGCTACTTCGGCATGCTCCTGCTCGGCTCGGCCACGCTCGCGATCGGCATGTTCGCGTCGGCGCTGACCAAGCATCAGATCGTCGCCGCACTCATGGGTGCGGTGTTCGTCCTCATCATGTGCATGTTGTTCCCCCTCGCGAAGCGGCTCGATAGCCCGGTGCGCGAGGTGCTCGAGCAAGTCGACCTCTGGTGGATCCACTTCCAGAACGGCTTCATGCGCGGGATCATCAATTTAAAAGACGTCGTCTATTATCTCGCGGTTACCTACTTCTTCTTGTTGTTGGCCGTGAAGACGCTGGAGGCAAAGCGATGGGAATGAGAACTGCATCTCCGTGGTGGGCCTCGCTGCTTTTCGGCGTGGGCCTGTTGTTCCTGTTCGTCGGTGAGCGCCTGTTCGGCCACCTCCCCGGCACGCGCATGGTGATGACCGGACTCGGGCTCGTGCTCGTGCTCGGCATCACCGGCCTGCGCGGTTACACGATGCTCGCGACCGAAGGCTCGCGCCGCAACGTCGAGCGCACGCTGTTCTACTGCCAGCTCGGCGTGGTCGCCTCGCTCGTCATCTATCTGCTCACGACCCCGTGGGGCATGGCTCACTTACACTTCACCGAGAAGGGCGCCGATCACTTCGGCACCGCGCTCACGGTGTTGTGGGCAATCGTGATGGTCGTTTCGCTGATCCCGATGTTCATGATCGAGATCTCGCTCGGCACCGCGCTGCGCAACGGTCTCGACCTCGACAGCGGTAGCGATGAAGGCATCGAGTACATGCGCGTGCGCGACGTGGGGCTCTCGGGCCTCACCGTCGGCCTCGCCCTCGCACTCTTGATGGTCACCTGCAACGTCGCGAACGATCGCAACATCCAGCGCGACGTCAGCTACTTCAAGACCTCGTCGCCTGGCGATTCGACGAAGAAGATCGTCGCGGGCCAGACCGAGAACATCAAGGTGTTGATGTTCTTCCCGCCTTCGAACGAAGTCGCGGCGCAGGTGCGCGACTACTTCTCGGCGCTGTCGGCGGCCTCGGGTCACCTCACGATCGAGGAGCACGATCGGCTCGGCGATGCCGAGATCGCGGGCAAGTACAAGATCTCGAAAGATGGCGTTGTCGTCTTCGTGAAGGGCACCGGCGACAAAGAGAAGTCGCAGACGATCGAGCTCGATACGGATATCGAGAAGGCGCGCAAGAGCGGACAGGGCAACAAGCTACGCAACTTCGATCGCGAAGTGAACTCGTCGCTGTTGAAGCTCGTCCGCGAGAAGCGCAAGGCGTACCTCGTGGCGGGTCACGGCGAGATCACGAGCTGGGATACCGTGCCGCCGCAGTTCAAGAACGGTGACATCCAGGAGCGCCACGTCTCGGTGTTCAAGAGCCGCATGGCGCAGCTCAACTACGAGGTCAAGGACCTCGGCCCGATCGATCTGCAGCGCGGCGTCCCGGACGACGCGACGATCGTGATGCTGCTCGCGCCGACCATCTCGCTGGCTGACAACGAGTGGGACGGGATCAATAAATACCTCGACAAGGGTGGCCGCCTGCTCGTCGCGATGGAGCCGAAAGGCGATCCCTCGCTCGGTTCGCTCGGCAGTAAGCTCGGCGTGAAGTTCAGCCCGCTGCCGCTCACCGATGACCAGGTGTTCCTCAACCAGCGTGGCACCAAGTCAGAGCATCGCTTCGTCGCGACCACGCAGTTCTCGGCCCATGCGTCGACGACCTCGCTGTCGCGCGCCGCGAAGGGCCTCGTGCTCGTCGGCGCAGGCTCGCTCGAGGATGCGCCGGTGATCGGCAAGGACACGCCCAAGAAGACCGTGACGATCCGGTCGATGGACTCGAGCTTCCTCGATGTCATCGACAACGACACCTTCGATGCCGGCTCCGAGAAGCGGCAGCGTTACACCGAGGCCGAGGCGTTCGAAGGTCCGAAGCTCAAGAGCGATGACGGTAAGGACAAGGATGGTTGGCGCGCGCTCGTGTTCGCCGATGCCGATTTGTTCGCGGATGCGCTGGTGCAAAACGCGCAGGGTCGTCCCGGCGTGCTGATGATCGCGCAGCTGTTCGGCGGCGACATTCTCGATGACTCCGTGAAGTGGCTCGGCGGTGAAGAAGTCTTCGCTGGCGAGGTCGTCTCCGAGGATGACAAGGCCATTCAACACACCAAGAGCCAGGATGCTGTGTGGTTCACGCTGACGATCGTCGGCATGCCACTCATCGTCCTCGCGCTCGGCCTGGTGGGCACGTGGGCCCGCCGGCGCAAGAAAGCGACGACAGAGGTGACGAAATGAGAGGACCGCTGATTCATGGCGTCCTGCTCGCCGTGATGCTCGTGTACGGGTACCGAACGTGGACTCGCGACAAGACATCCGAGCCGAGCGCCGGCAATGTGGTGCTGTGGGATAAGAGCGAGGCCGATCTGGTCTCGATCGAATACAAAGCGCCGAAGAAGATCCTCAAGATCGAGCGCAAGCCCGGTGGCCAGGCAGGCGAGAGCTACTGGTGGGGCAGCGATACGACGATCGAGATGAAGCCAAAGGTGAAGCCGGCTTCGGGCTCGGGTGCCGGCTCGGGCTCGGGCGCCGGCTCGGGCTCCGGCGCCGGCTCGGGCTCCGGCTCGGCCGCCACGCCGCCGCCGCCGCCGCCGGAAGAAGAGGAAGTGAGTCGCAAGACCCACGAGTTTCCCCTTGGCGATCCGGGCGACAAGCTGATCAAGGACTACTCCGCGGCACGCGCACTGCGCGACCTCGGCGTGCCGAGCGGCGAGCAGAAGAAGGACTTCAAGCTCATCGATGCGAAGACCACGCTGACGCTCACGTTCAAGGACGGAGCGAAGACGTTCCTCGTTGGTGGTCCGGTCTACGGCGGTAGTGATCGCTACGTCGCCGATCAAGCGAGCGGTCACGCGTACGTGCTCGCGAAGGATCTGATCGCGGGCCTCGATACAGGCGAGACCGCGCTGCATCTCACCGATCCACGCGGCTTTGACGCGGCGAAAATGGATGCTGTGACGATCGAAGCCGGTGGCAAGCAGAAGACCGTCGTGCGCTTCGATGCCGAACAAGATGGCACCAAGCGCAAGACCTGGGCCGATGCCGAAACCAAGACGCCGAACACGCTCGCCGCGAACTTCGTGGACGGTGTGAACAACCTGCGGCCGACCGAGTACGCGACGACGCTCAAGGCGAGCGACATGACGCCGGTCCTGCGGCTCACGTACAAGAACGAGAAGGGCGCCACGCTCGGTACCTTGCAGTTGCTGCGCTACGAGAAGCCGGGACAGCTCGCACCGGAGCAAGAGCTCGATCCGGCGAACCCGCCGAAGGGCGAGACCGAGTACTACATCCTCACCGAGAAGACGCGCGTGCCGGGTCTCGTTCGCAAGGACACCGCGCAGCGCACCGAGGGTGATATCGAGAACTTATTCTCGGGTAAGACCGAGCCGACGGGCTCGGGCTCGGGTTCGGGCAAGTCGCCCGGTTCGATCGACCCGCACGGCAACCCGCTCGGTTCGCACCCCGGCATGGTGCCGAACGAGCACGCAGGCCCGGGTGGCTCGGCACCTCCGGTCGATCCGATGCCGGGTATGCCGCACGGTGGCGCAACGCCGCCGGCACCGCCTGTCCGACCCTCGGCAGGCTCGGCTGCCCCCGCTCCGGCGAAGGCGCAGGCTGCGGGCTCTGCTGGGGCACCTGCCACGAACGCTTCGCCCGTCGTCACGCCGCTGCCGCCCGCGCCAAAACCGGCTGCGGCCGCGGGCTCTGCTCAGTAAACGTCGCCGATCTGCCAGCAGGTGTGAGAAATCTGGTCCTGCCCGATCAACCAGTCAGGCGTGCGGAATACAAGCAACCGCTGGCCCGGTCTGACGTTCGTAGTAGTAGGCCTGTAAAGCCTCCGCTAGAACCTCAGAGGAACCATGCAAGCACTTCGTTCGCTCCTGTTTGCTGCTGCTGTGACCGGCTTCGCGCTCGCTCCGTCGATCGCGAGCGCTACCCCGAGTGGCATTCCGACCGATGGCTCGGTCGCCGATACGGCAGAGAAAGTCTTCGACAGCGTCGTCACGATCTCGACGACCTCGCAGATGAAGATCTCGCCCGATGAAGCGTTCTTCCGCCAGCAACTCGGCGGCGGTGACACGAGCGATCTCACCGAGCACGCCGCCGGTTCCGGAGTCATCGTCACCGCGACTGGCCGGATCCTCACGAATGCGCACGTCGTTCAAGGCGCCGACGACATCAAGGTGATGCTGCCCGGTGGGACCGAGGTCGATGCCAAGGTCGTCGGCAAGGACACCCACGCGGATCTCGCGGTGCTCCAGCTTCAAGGCAAGTTACCGCCGCTCAAGCCGATTGCATTCGGTGACTCGTCGGGCATTCGCCTCGGTGACATCGTGCTCGCGGTCGGCAATGGTCTTGGCGTCGGCAAGTCGGTCTCGATGGGCATCATTTCGGCGAAGGGCCTCGCGAACCTCGGCATCGAGGACTTCGAAGACTTCATCCAGACCGATGCCGCGATCAATCCGGGTAACTCCGGCGGCGCCCTCGTGAACCTCAAGGGCGAACTGATCGGCATCAACACCGCGATCGCCTCGCCGTCGCGGAGCTCGGCCGGCATCGGCTTCGCCATCCCGACGAACATGGCGCGCCCGATCATGGAAGCGCTGATCAGGGATGGAAAGTTCACGCGCGGCTACCTCGGCGTGAACATCGGCACCGTCACGCCGGCGATGCTCAAGGAGCACAAGCTCGGTGCGTCGCAGGGGGTCGTCGTGGGCGGCATTCAGCCCGGTGGGCCCGCGGCGAGGACCGGTCTCCAGATGGGCGATGTCATCGTCGGCATCGGTGGTCAAGTCGTGAAGAGCGACCAGGAGCTGCGCACCACGGTCGCAGCGACCAAGCCCGGCACCGCGATCGAGCTCGACGTCGTCCATCAAGATGGCTCGAAGGCGACCGTGAAGGTGAAGCTCGGCGAGCTTCCCGAGAGCGCGTCGCAGCGCAGCCAGGGCCGCCACCGCTAGAGTGCGCGAAACACCTGGGCGGCATCGCCCGGCCTTGGCGAATTCAGACCTCAGAGCCCCGAGACGATCGTCGTTGTCAGCGTGCCAGGACGCGCGTTCACCGCGTGAGCCGTAAACGTCGCGCCGCTCTTGGTCGCGGTCACGCTCGCGCTGCCGCTGACGGCGATCATGTACGCGATGCCATCAGAGGCAGTGGCCGTCGCCATGTGGTCCGGGATCGAACCGCTGGCGCCGTTGTAGCAGTAGAGCGCTGCCGCCGGCGTGCTCGCCACGGCTGCCCCGGCCACGGCTGTGCCTGCGGCACTCGCGACCTTGACCGCTATGACGCCGTCAGTAGGAGCGATGTCCATACCGCACAACGAACCGAACGCGCTCACCGTCCCCGTGTTGACAATGTTGATCGATGCGTTCGAAAAGTCCTCGGCGAGCGGCGCTGGCGGATAGAGATACGTGTCGAGGTAACTCGCGATGGTCGCCTTGATGTAGCCATCGATTGCTACACCGCCGGTCTCGATGTCCATCGTGTATGCGCCTTGTGTATCAGTCGTTGCGGTCGCGATCGGCGTCGTCTCGTCACCGTTGCGGTACGCAGCGATCGCGACGCCAGCGAGTTTGGTCGAAGAAATACCCTGCGCCTGCGCGGTGCCGGAGACCGTGATCTTCGCGGCAGCAGAGCCGATTGCGGCATCGGGCGTCTTCGTTCCGCTATCGCTGCTGCCACAGCCGACGAGAGCGAGGAGAGCTCCACAAACCAGTCGAGTCGTCTTCATGCTTCTTTGTATACGATGGCGGCCGCGAGGTGGCGCGCGATCAGCGGATGAAGCTGCAAGGCCGGCTTGTAGGTGGCGAGCAGACCTGCCACCGAAGCGAGCACGCGGCCGAGCAACACGAACGAGCGTGGCATCTGCAAGTTACCAATCGCCTTCGCATGCGCGAGCTGTTCGGCGAAGGCATTTGCCCAATCGAACTCGGAAACCTTGGCATCAGGTGCGAGCGCACCTACGAGCGAGCCCGCGAGCGCGACGAGCGCGTCAGAATCATCACAGGTGAACCCGAGGTGACCGAGCTCACGGGCGACCGCGTCATTGTTGCGGCCTGCAACTGCCAGCACCAGGCGCGCATAGGCAGCGCGATCGGCGGGTGTGAGATCCAGCATGCAGCCGAAGTCGAGTAGCGCGAGGTGCGAGTCGGGAGTGACCAGGAAGTTGCCGGGATGGGGATCGGCATGGACCTGGCCGCGCGAGAGGATCTGCGCCGCGACTTCGCCGACGAGCTCGCCGAGCACGCGATCGCGATCGGCGGGTGCCGCGCGCTCGAGCCATGCCGTCAAGCGCTCGCCCGTGATCCGCGTCATCGTGAGCACGCGCTCCGACGAGGCGTGCGAGATCGGGCGCGGCACGACGACCTCGCCGGCGTACGCAGCAAGCGCGGCGGCTTCAACGCGATAATCGAGCTCGATCGCGAGCGCGCGGCCGAGCTCGCTCGTCAGCGTCGGCAGGTCGGCGCCCGGGATGGCACCGACCGAGCTCGCGATCGCGCGCAGCGCGGCGATGTCAGCGGCGATCACGTCCTCGATGCCGGGGACCTGAACCTTGACCACGACCGCGGTGCCATCGAGGAGCACCGCGGCGTGGACCTGCGCGAGCGAGGCCGCGGCGAGCGGCTCGTCGTCGAAGCTCGTGAACAAGGCGTCGATCGGAGCGCCGAGCTCGGCCTCGATGCGCGCGCGGATCGCCGTGACATCGATCGCGGGAACATCGGCCTGGAGCGACGCGAGCTCCTTGGCCCAGATCGGGCCGACGAGATCGGGGCGACACGATGCGAGCTGGCCGACCTTCGCGATGCCACCACGCAGCTCGGCGGCGAACGCCGTGGTGCGGCGCGCAAGATCGCGATGATCGTCGGCCGTGAGCCGCGCATCGCCGGTCTTCGCGGCATTGGAGATCGCGAGCCAGCGCCCGCGGGCGAACATGGCCGCGGCGTGCTGCGCGAGTTTCGTGACGCGCGGCGTGGCGCGCGCGACCGTGGTGAATTGATCGTGGGCGACGCCACCGAGCGCCTGCGCGTTGCGCACGACCGCACCACCATCGCGCGCGAGATCGAACGCGAGCGCATCGACGCGCACGCCGACGTGCTTCACCAGCTTCGCGACACCGAGCACGGCATCGCGCACCGGCGCGAGGAGCTCTGCGAGCAACTCTTGATGGGTCATAGCTTGGTCTCTTCGAAGCACGGAGTGCAGATGATCGATCTACCCGAGCCGGTCTCGGCGATGCCGATCGCCGCCGCCCTGCCCTTCGCGAGGATCGTGTTGCAGCGCGCGCACACTGCGTTCTTGCCGAGTACGATCGCTTGCCACGCGAGGATGTCTTCGAGAGCAGGCTCGGGCTCGCGCGAGGCCTTGCCATCGCCCTTCGCCCTTCGCGCGATCGCATGCGAATCGGCGACGACATCGCCGACGAGTCCGAACGCGTGGCCGAGAACATTGCGGACGAGGTTCGAGACCGACATCCCGAGCCGCTCCGCGCGCTCGCGCAGCTCGGTCTCGAGGCGCTCCGGCACCCGCGTGTGGATCACACGGTCCTTGTTCTCGGGCTCGTCGGGCGGCGGTGCTTTGCGTGACACGATATGACACACTATGTATCACAACGTGACACAACACAAGCGACGACTTCGTTGGTAGTAGAGTCGCTGTAATGGATGTCATCGAGACAATCGGCAACACGCCGATGATCGAGCTGAAGCACGTCGCCGTCGGCCTGCCGAACCGCGTGTTCGTGAAGTGCGAGTACCTGAATCCGGGAGGGTCGATCAAGGATCGCACCGCACGCGCGCTGATCCTCGACGCCGAGGCGCGCGGCGTCCTCGTGCCGCACAGCACGCCGCCGATGACGATCATCGAAGGCACCGCGGGCAACACCGGGGTCGGCCTCGCGCTCGTCGCCGCATCGCGCGGCTATCGCTGCATCTGCGTGATCCCCGAGCGAGTCGCGGTCGACAAGCGCGTCGCGCTCCGTCAGCTCGGCGCCGAGGTGTTCATCGCCAAGGCCGCAGGCATCAAGAGCCCCGACAACTTCCGCAACGTCGCCGCGCGGCTCGCCGAAGAGCATGGCTGGTTCCTCGCGAACCAGTTCCACAACCCCGCGAACCTCGACGCGCACTACGGGACCAGCGCCATCCCCGGCACCGGCCCCGAAGTTTACAAGCAGATGGGCGGCGTGCTCGGCGCGTTTGTTTCGGCGGCGGGGACCGGCGGCACGATCAGTGGCGCCGGCCAGTTCCTCAAGGAGCACGTCCCCGGCGTCCAGATCGTCCTCGCCGATCCGATCGGCTCGGGCCTCGGCGAATGGATCAACACCGGCGTGCTCGGCCCCGACGGTCCATATACGGTCGAGGGCATCGGCTCGGCGAGCGTGCCCTCGAACCTCAAGAAGGCCGCCATCGATTACGCCGAGAAGATCGCCGAGGCCGAGGCGTATGCGATGGTCGAGCGGCTCGTCAAAGAAGAGGGCCTGACGGTAGGTGGTTCGACCGGTGTGAACGTCGTCGCTGCATTACGTGTAGCGGCACGCACAGATCTGAGCGGGCCAGTCGTGACGATTGCCTGTGATCAGTGGGATCGATACCGATCCACCCCTTGGATGAAGGCGTGGGAGGCCCGCGAGGTCGAGAAACTGGTGTTTCTGGCTCCTTCTAAGGCACCCTGAGGCACCCTGGGTCTTCGAGGCGGCTACGAACGGCAAACAGATGTTACGAGGCGCTTCACACGCGCCAAACGGCGGAACTACTTGTATTGTCCAGATCGTCGACACTTGACGCAGCCCGTGATTCCGATACGGTGCGCCCCCAACGCTCATGGTTTTACCTAACCGACGTCCAGACTCCGCGCTCGAGAGCGTGCCACCGGTGTTACCGGCGCGACGCGAGCCATTGCGGATCTGCATGATGGTCACTTATGACCTCGCGTCGCCGTGTGGCGGTGTGAAGCACCATGCTCAGCAACTCGCTTCGGCGCTTCGTCGTCGCGGCGATGAAGTCACCATCATCGGGCCCGCTTCGGGGCCGGTGAAGGACGAGCACACCCACACGTTCTCCGGCGTGGTAAACGTCCCGGCGAACGGCTCGGACAACCAGCTCGGGATCTTCGTTCGGCCGTGGCAGGTCGCGAAGTACTTCCGGCACAACAAGTTCGACGTCATCCACATCCACGAGCCGGCACAGCCGTCGCTCGCGTACTGGGCGACGTGGCTGACCCGCAAGATCCCGCACGTCGCTACGTTCCACGCGTACGCCGAGCAGGAGTCGAAGGCATTCACGCTCACGCGCAAGCTGTGGGGCGCGACCATGTTCCCGTTCTTCCAGCGCGCGATCGCGGTGAGCGAGCCCGCTCGCAAGTACGCCTCGATGGTGTGGAAGCGGCCGCTCTCGGTGATCCCGAATGGCGTCCCGACCGGCATCTTCACGCCGGCGCCGACGAAGCTCTACACCGACGTCAGCTCGCCGTTGAAGTTGTTGTTTGTCGGTCGCATCGGCGATTCGCGCAAAGGCGCTCGCTACATGTTCGAAGCGTTCAAGATGCTGCGCGATCGGGGCATCAACGTGACGCTCGATGTCGCTGGCGAGCTCGGCCAAGCGCAGCAGCCACCCGCGATGGACGGCATGACCTATCACGGTCCCGTCAACCTCGACCGGCTCGTGCAGCTCTACCGCGACTGCGATGTGTTCGTCGCGCCGTCGACCGGCCAGGAGTCCTTCGGCATCGTCCTGCTCGAGGCAATGTCGGCCGCCAAGCCGGTCGTGTGCTCGGATATCGATGGCTACCGTCAGGTCGCCATCCCGGATGGTTCGTACCTCGTGCCGCCGAGCAACGCCGCCGCACTCGCCGAACGGATCGCCGAGGTGGTGAGCCTCGATCCCGCCACACGTCGCCGCCAAGGCGAGATCAATCGCAAAGCCGCGCTCGGTTACGACTGGGAGCGCCTCGCTGATCGCGTTCGCGACGAGTACCTCGCCGCGATCGAAGAGCGTGCCACGGTCCGCTCGCGTTCGGCTGCTCGCGCGACTCGTCTCGCCCAAGAACAGTGACCGATGGGCGCCGCAAGGCGCTGATGCTGGTCGTACGAGTGGTCACGATCGCCGTGATCGTGGCCTGCTTGGGGCTGCTGATCCGCAAGATCGATTGGACCAAGCTCGGGGGGACGATCGCGACCGCAGCCATCTGGCCGCTGGTCGTCGCCGCGATCCTAAATTTCGTGTTGCTCGTCGGCAAGGGCGTGTGCTGGCGGATCATGCTCGCGCCGCGCTACGACGTCTCGACGCTGCGCCTCGTGCGCTACACGATCGTCGCGTTCGCCGCTTCGGTGCTCGCGCCCGCGCGCGCGGGCGAGCTATTGCGCGTGTGGATGTTGAAGCACCGCGATGGCGTGCCGACTGCCGATGTCGCGGCGGTCGCTATCACCGAGAAGCTGCTCGACGGCGTGACAATGCTGATCCTCGTCGCGCCCTTGCCCTGGCTGCTGCCCGACCTCGCCCCGTGGGTCACCAACTCGATCATGATCCTCGCCGCGATCGCCCTCGTAGCGTTTATCGGGCTCTACATCGCGGTCGGTCGGATCAAAGATCCCACCTCGTGGTTCGCGCGATTTATCGCGGGCATGGAGATTCTTCGTAGCCCGCGCCGCCTGCTGGCCGCGCTCGGCTCGCTGATGGTCGTGTGGGTCGCGGATCTGTTGATGATCTGGCTCGTCGCGTACGCGGTCGGCATCGAGGTCTCGCTCGGCGCGAGCCTGTTAATCATGTTCACCCTCAATCTCGCGATCACCGCACCCAGCACGCCCGCCGGTGTCGGGGCACTCGAGGTCGGCGTGCTCGCGGCAACTCGCCTCCTACGCATTCCCGACGAGCCCGCGCTCGCGTTCGCGCTGCTCTATCACGCGATCCAAATCGTTCCCCTGATCGTCGTGGGGCTATCGCTCGAGTGGCGTCTCGTCCTCGGCAAGGACAAGCCCGGCGTGGCATAGTCCGGCTGCTCGTCTCATGTCGTCGTCATCCGCGGAGCAGTCTCGCCGTTACGTTGCCTGGATTCGCCGCCATGTCGTCGCGGTGATCGTCGCGCACGCGGTGGTGCTCGGGCTCGCCGGCTACTTGATCGCATTCGATCTCCCGCTCTTCGCGGACTTCTCGTACCTGCTGCCGCAGGACGCACCCGCCGTGAAAAACCTGCGTCGGCTCGAAGCGCGCGTCAAGGCGACCGACACGATGCTGTACGTCGCCGAGACGCCCTCGCCCGAGGTCCGCAAGGTCGTGGTCGGCGAGCTCGCGATCGAGCTTCGCGCGCTGCCCGACGATCTCGTCAGCGAGGTCGAAGACGACGATCTCGAGATCCGCACGTTCCTCGGCGACCACCGGTACTTGTTCGTGCCACTCACGGACCTCGAGCACGCGCGTGATGCGCTGACCCAGAAGATCAAGACCGCGAAGCTCGAGGCAAACCCGCTCTACATCGATCTCGGCGATCACGATCACGAAGACGCGGCCGCACAGAAAGAGCTCGATGACCTGCGCGCGAAGCGCCGTGATACCGAGGCGCGGCTCGCCCGATCGAGCCACATCAGCCCCGATGGCAAGGTCGCGATGATCGAGATCCGGATCGCATTCCGCACGACCGATATCGATCGCGGCAAGGAGCTCATCAAGAAACTCGAGGCCATTCGGCAGCGGATGACCAAGCTGCATCCCGATGTCGTGATGGGCTACACCGGTAGTATCGTCACCGCCGTGTCGGAGCACGAGGCGATCTCCAACGGCATCGTGCTGTCGAGCATCGTCACCGCCTTGCTGGTCGGCCTGGTGCTCGCGCTGTACTTCCGTTCCGCGACACTGCTGGTCCTGCTCGGCACGACGATCGTGATCGCGACCACCGCCGCGTTCGGTGCCGCCGCGCTCACCGTCGGCCACTTGAATGCCGCGACCGCGTTCCTCGGCGCGATCATTGCGGGCAACGGCGTGAACTACGGCATCCTCTTGATCGCGCGCTACCAGGAAGAGCGTCGCCGCGGCGAGCCCGACGAAGCGCTCGCGCAAGCAATCATGCACACGCTGCGCCCCACGGCCGTCGCTTCGCTCGGGGCGGCGATCGCGTACGGATCACTCGCCGCGACGAGCTTCAAAGGCTTCGCGGATTTTGCGGTGATCGGCGCGATCGGGATGATCCTGTGCTGGATCGCTTCGTACGTGCTGCTGCCCGCGCTGATCATCGTTACAGCGAAGCGGTTGAAGAACCACAGCGAGGATCCCTTGATCTCGAAGCTGCTCGTTCGCGCGCTCGGGTTCCGCAACTCCAAGGCGGTCGTCGCCACCTCGCTCGCCATCGGACTCGTGGCCGCGATCGTGGTCGTGCGATATGTCGCGGCCGACCCGTTCGAGTACGACCTCAAGAAGCTGCGCAGCAACGGCGAGACCGCCGTCGAGTCGCGCCACTGGATGAAGGTCTCGGATAATAACTTCGGTCGCGGCTACGCCGGCCGCACGTTCATCGCGGCCGATCGTCCCGAACAAGTGCCGATGATCGTCGAGGCGTTCCGTAAGCGCGATGCCTCGAAGCCCACCTCTCAGCAGACGATCGGTTCGGTCGAATCGATCCTCGATGCAGTGCCGCCCGATCAAGACAAAAAGCTCGCGGTCCTCGCGCAGATCCGCGCGCTGCTCGACGACGACGCGCTCCAGGCGCTCGATGACAAGCAGCGCAAGGAGCTCGAGGAGCTCACGCCGCCTGCGGATCTGAAGAAGATCACGGTCGACCAGCTGCCTCCTTCGATCAAGGACAAGCCCGAGGTCACCGAGCTCGATGGTCGCGTCGGGCTGATGCTCTCGATCCATTCGGCGAACGCGATCGACGAATGGAACGGCCATGACCTGGTGCGGTTCTCCGATGCCGTCCGCCATGTCGAACTGCCGGATGGCGAGAAGATCACGACCTCTGGCTCCTCCGTGATCTTCGCTGACATCCTCGACAAGATCGAAGCCGATGGTCCGCGTGTCACGGCGGTTGCCGGCATCGGCCTCGTCATCATGGTGTTGCTCACCGTCGGTCGCAATCGCCGCGCGGTTGCCGTGCTCGTCGCGACCGTGGCCGGATCGCTGCTCATGGTCGCGACGTGCGCGCTGCTCCAGCTCAAGGTCAACTTCCTCGATTTCGTCGCCTTGCCGATCACACTCGGACTCGGTATCGACTACGCGATCAATGTCGCGCATCGCCAGGCCCAGGACGAAATCCCAGATCCGATCATGACGCTGCGCACGAGCGGCAGTGCGGTGTTCGTGTGCTCGCTCACCACGATGATCGGCTACGGCTCGTTGCTGGTCAGCGAGAACCTCGCGATCCGCGGCTTCGGCACGGCATCGCTGCTCGGCGAAGTCGCATGCGTATTGACCGCGCTGGTGCTCGTGCCCGCGCTGCTCGTCGTGACCGCGCGCCGGATTCCACCTTCCAGAGCGATCGCGCAACGAGCAAAGGCCGCATGAAGGTAGCGTCGTTGGTCCGCGCTGGGTACTTGGTCGATGTCAGCATGTCGTCGGTGCAGTGATGATCACGAGCAGCTCTCTGGGTCGCAGCGTCATCACCTCGATCTTCACGACCGCGCTCGATTTCGCCACGATGATGGGGCTCGCACAGCTCGGCGTCGATTACCGGCTCGCGACGTTCCTCGGCACGCTCGTCGGCTTCCTCGCGAATTTCATCATCAATCGCTACTGGGCGTTCGAAGCCCACGGTGGCTCGTTGTGGTGGCAGTTCGCGCGCGTGCTGCCGGTCCAGGTCGGCTCGACCTGCTTGCAGACGCTCGGCGTGTGGCTGTTCGTCGGCGCACTCGGCGTGCAGCTGTGGATCTCCAAGCTCGTCGTCGCGAGCCTGGTCTACCTGTGCTGGAACTATCCGATGAATCGCTTCTTCGTGTTCGCGCGAAAGATCGAAGCGACGCCGTCCGAGCCCGTCTGATGCAGGCTGGTTGGCGTCGCGTCGCTTTCCTCTTGTTCGTGATCGGGTGGGGCGCGAACCATTTCGGCGCGCTGCTCCTGATCTATCGCGCGAAGCTCCATCTCGATCCGGCCGCACCGCAGCTGTTGTTCGGCATCTACGCACTCGGCCTCGTGCCCGGGCTCTTGCTCTCCGGACCGCTGTCGGACCGCTTCGGCCGCAGAGCACTGGTGTTACCCGCGGCGGTGGCGTGCTTCATGGCGAGCGCCACACTCGGCTTCGGCGGCGACCACTTCGAGCTGCTCCTCCTCGGTCGTCTGCTCTACGGCATCGGCTGCGGCGCGGTGATGAACCCCGGCGCGGTCTGGGTGCTCGAGCTCTCGCGAGATACGCTCGGAGGGAGCGGTGCGCGGCGCGCCACCATCGCGTTGTCCTCGGGCTTCGGCTTCGGCCCCTTGATCAGCGGTGGGCTCGCACAGTGGGCGCCGTACCCCACGCTTTTGCCGTACCTCGTCCACCTCGCAACGCTTGTCGCCGCGATCGCGGTCTGCGCGTCGGCACCGGGCGGGCGCAAGACCGATGGCCCGCGCCGCGCACTCTTCGATGTCGGAATCGATCGCACGAACCGCCGCGGCTTCGTGCTCGGCGTCGTGTGGATGGCGCCGTTCGTGTTCACGTTCCCGGTGATCGCGTTCACGGTCATGCCCGTGATGCTCGGGCCCGGCGCGCTCGGGGGCGCGCCGATCGCATACATCGGCGTGCTCGGCGCGATCACGCTCGGCGCCGGCGTGGTCGCGCAACCCGTCACCCGCCGCTTCGATCCGACCGTGTCGGCGCGGATCGGCCTGGTGTTCGGCACGCTCGGCTGTCTGCTCGGCGCGTTCGTGGTCAGCTCGCATCTCCCGAGCTTGTTGTTGCTCGTCGCGCCGGTGCTCGGCGTCGGCTACGGCGTGTGCATGACCTCCGGCCTGCGCAACGTGGAGATCCTCGCGAAACCCGAGACCCGCGGCGGCATGACGGGCCTCTACTACGTCCTCACGTACATCGGCTTCGCCGTGCCGTACATCCTCGCGCAGCTGACCAAGACTCTCGATCCTGCGAGCACGCTCGTGGGGCTGGCCGTGCTCTCGGCGCTCGCCGCGATTGCATTGCGTCGCCCCCACCTGGCGCGCTAGCCGGGCACACCGGACTACCTCTCGCAAATCCGCGGGCCCTTCGTGGTGAAGCTAGGTGCGCTGGACCCAGACGGTCTGGACGGTCCGGACCTGATCGTCTTCGCGGACGACGATCTCGATCTTGTTCGTCCCCGGCCACAGCTGGATCGAGCCCGCGAGCTTCATCACCGTGCGGTCGGTCGCCTTGTCGTTCGAGAGATAGAGGACCTTCTTGACTTCGATCTTGGCGGCCTGATTCGTCACGAGGACGAACGCGTCGCGCACGTGTCGATCGTCGCGAGCGCGGCCCGAGAGCTGCCAGTGATCGCCCGTGGTATCGAGCGTGGTCGTATCGACATCAAGGATCGGCGGCGACACTACACCGGTCGCCGTGGTCGGGAGATGCAGCTTCTGGCCCGTGAGCTCGAGCAACTGCTCGTCGCCAACCCCGACCTCGAGGACATACGGCGATTTTTTTGGCGTGATCTCGAACGTGACATCCTTGCTCGCGCCGGGTTCGAGGATGCCGATCTCCTGCCGGCCCGCCTTGATCGAGGCCTCCTTGCTCGAAGCGAGGACCGCCGCTGCGGGTGCCTTGCCCTTGCCCGTATTCGTGATGTGAACCGCGAGGTTGTTCTTGGCGCCAAGCGTGTAGGTAAAGGCGAACTGCGGATGCGGCAGTGCTTCGAGGTGGAACTTCGGCATCTCGAGATCGGCGCCCCCCAGCGACCACGTCATCATCTCGGTCCGCGAGTCGGCGGAGGCAGGCAGCTTGATGTACGCGACGGCTTTCTTCGAGCCATTCGGAGCGATCTTGCCGAACGCGAGCTCGGTGCCGTCGAGGTTGCCATCGTCACTCGTGGCACGCGCGTGGATCTGCGAGACCGTCGCCTTGCCGTGGTTCGTAACCTCACCAGTGATCGCGATGACATCACCTGCGATCGCCTCGGGTTTGTCGACGATGAACGTGGCGGACAGATCCGAGGACTTGGAAGGCTTTCCAGTCCAATCGATCGCCAGCTTCTTCATCGCCTCAGCGACCTTGGCCTGTTCGCGCTCGCGCGTCGCGGCGAGCTCCTTCGCGCTGCCGTCGAGCAGCTGCGCACGCGGTGCGGCTGCGAGATCGCGCGCGATCCGGATCTCGCCGTCCTCGAAGAACGCGCCGCTGGCCGGTGGCGGCTCGAAGAGATATGAGATCGTCGATCGCGTGGTGCCGGTCACCGCGTGCTCGGACGTCAGCTTGCTGTGATAATCCGCCTCGCGCGGCAGCGTGGGCGCGCTGAGCCGCAGGACATCCTTTTCGGTCGCGAGCTTCGTGGGTACGAGCGCCGGATCGAGCTCGATATCGGGCGTGATGCCGACACCCTGCACCGACGTATCTTTGCCGACGAGGTACTGCGCGATCGTGAGCTTCAACTTGGAATGATCTGGGTTATCGAACAACACCTGGACCGAGCCTTTGCCGAACGAGCGCTGGCCGATGACCGTGGCGCGCTGCAGCTTCGCAAGCGCACCCGCGGTGACCTCGGCGGCCGATGCGGTCGAGCCATTGACCAGCACGACCAAGCCGCCGTGCTCGTCGTTCTTGTCGGCCCTCGCGTCGCTCTCGTCGTGGATCGTGGCGCCTACCGTGGTGGTGATCGTGCCCTTGTCGACGAACAGATCGACCAGCGCGATCGATTCGTTCAGCAGGCCACCCGGATTGTCGCGCAGATCGAGCACCCAGCTCTTCGCGCCTTGCTTGCGCAGCTCCGCGAGCGCCCCCGCGACCTCGAGCGCGACGTCATGTTGGAACTGGAGCACGCGGATGTACCCGACGTGGTTCGCGAGCAGCTCGTGCTTCGTACCCGGCACGATCACGACTGCCCGTTTGATCTGGTACGTCTTCGCGACGCCCTTGCGCGAGATCGTGAGCGCCACGGTCGTCTCCGGGTCACCGCGCAGCTTCTGCATCGCGGCATCGAGATCGATGTTCTCTGTCGATTCACCATCGATCATCATGATCCGATCGGCGACCTGCAGCCCCGCTCGGCGTGCCGGCGTGTTGCCATCGACGAGCCGCTGGACCTCGATGAAGTGGTCCTTCTCGCGAATCCCGATGCCGAGGCCACCGAACTTGCCATCGATACCTTCGTCCATCTCGCGCGCTTCTTCGGGCGACAGCAGATTGCTGTGAGGATCGAGCGAATCGAGCATGCCGTTCAACGCGGCGTACTCGAGCTTCGCGAAGTCGCGACCCGGATCGAGGTTCGCGCGCGTGAACGCGAAGATCTCGGCGAGCCGACGCTCGAGCGCGTCGAGAGTCGTGACGTCGTCGAGCGCGAACGTCTGGACCTTCGCGTTGACTTGGACCGCCACGTGGACCGCGTCTGGCTGGCTCGTCATCACCTCGGCGATGTCGCGCTGCATGCCGTCGAGCGCTGCCGTGAGCATCGCCTGCGGCTTCACGCGTCTCGGATCGACGTAGTCGTTCTCGATATGCGTGAGCGCGAGATCGATGATCTGGAGCGCCGGCGCCGCGGCCATAGCGGTCGCACCGGAGGATGAGACCGCCGGTGCAGGCGCGGTCGCCTGGCTACCGCCGCAGGCAGCCATCACGAGCGCCAACCAACGCATGCCTGATCGCATGCGTTGAGCGTAGCAGGCTAGCCGCGAAGAACGGGCAGCAGCTGACCAGCGAGACGCTTCACTTCGACCTTCATCACTTCGGTGCGGTTCGAGAACGGCAGCGAGGTGTGAATCACGCAATCGACGCCGCAGTTCTCCTCGCAGCCCTTCTTGCCACGATAGCCCGCGATCTCTTCGCGTGTGACATCGACGAGCTTGCGCCGCGACGGCACATGGTAGCAGAACTGGAAGTTGCCTTCGGCCGAGACGTAGAAGCACTTGTTGCCGGCCTGGCAGGTCCAGTCCATCGGCTTATCGTTGAGCGCCTTCTCGTAGTAATCGATCAGGTAGAACGGAGTCGAGATCGGCTTGCCGTTCTGCTTCTGGTTCTTGAGCCACTGGACGCGCTCGAGATAGCGCGGCGTGTTCGGCATCTTCTTGAGGCGGCCGTGGTCGTGGACAACGGAGAAGTTGATCGCGACGCCGAGATCCCAGCACGTCTTTGCAACTTCCTCGACTTCGTCGACCGTCTCGTCGCAGATCACGGTGTTGACGCGGAACCAGATCGGATGGCGCGAGACCATCTCGATTTTCTTGCGTAGCGTCTTCAACGACTTCGGGATGCCGTCTTTGGGCTTGAGCGAATCGACGGACATCTGGATGCGGCCCATGCCGGCATCCATGAGCTCCTTGAGCTTGTCTTCGGTCAGGAGGAAACCGTTCGTGGTCATGCCGGTGGTCATGTTGTGACCGACGACGTGCTTCATCAGCGGAATCAGATCCGGGTGAAGCAGCGGCTCGCCACCGATGAGATCGGTGTGGAGCGAACCGAGCGACTTGATCTTGTCGATCCGCTGATAGAGATCAGCGGTCGGGACGTGATCCTTGGAGTTGTCGTACTCGCTGCAGTACGCGCAATCGAGATTGCACTTGTAGGTGATGTTCAGCTGCGCCCAGATGGGCAGATCGTCAAACGCCCGCGGAATCGACCTGAAGAGGGCTCCGGGAGACGTAGGGTCGTTGGCGCGCGACATGGGATGAAGTGGTTTCCCAGTCCCGGAATCCCTTGTCAAGTGGCAAGGTTCGACCGCCTTGTAGATCGCGACTCAGGCTACCAAGAGCGTTTGGTTTTTGAACGACGCTGGCCGTATTCGCTGAACCGGTTTCGGACCGCTTCGAGCTCCGCGCGGTCCAGCACGTAGGGCGTGCCGAGCTGGGCCGCATGCCAGTACTGCGAAGCCAAGGTCTCCACCTCGGCCGCAAGGCGCAGCGCACCCGCCAAGGTCGGTCCGAGCGCCACCATGCCGTGATTCGCGAGCAAGCAGGCGTGGCCACCTCGCAAGGCCGAGACGGCATTGAGTGCGAGCTTCGCTGATCCGAAGGTCGCGTACTCCGCACATGGGATCGCGTCCGACCCGGCGAGCACGACCATGTAGTGAACCGCCGGGATGTCGCGGCGGAGCATCGACAGCGTGGTGCAGAACAGCGAGTGCGTGTGGACGATCGCGGTGACGTCTTGGCGCGCCCCGAGGATATCGCGATGGAGCTGCCACTCGGTGGTCGGTGCGTGCTGACCCGGGCGAACACTACCGTCCATCTGCATCTCGACCGCGTCGCCCGCGGTCATGTCAGGATACGGCATGCCACTCGGCGTGACGAGCATGCCGATCGGACTGCGAATCGAGATGTTGCCCGACATCCCAGGCGTGAGGCCGAGCGAGCTCATGCGCTTCGCGGTCGAGACCAGCTCGTCGCGCAAGCGCATCGTCATCGATCGAACTTCCCGGCGAACTTCCCGGCGAACTTCCCGGCCAACTTCCCGGCGAACATCCCGGCGAGCGTTGCGGGCGTCGCGACACCGCGCTCGGTGATCAAGCCCGTCATGTAGCGGCGCGGCGTGACATCGAACGCGGGGTTTGCGACTGCACTCCCGCGCGGCACGATCTCGACTCGTCCCGGCTTACCAGCGTCGTCGAGCAGGCCATTCACGAACCGGACTTCGTCGCCAGCGCGCTCTTCGATCGGAATCTCGGCCGGCTCGCCGATCGTCCAGTCGATCGAGCTCGAAGGCACGGCCGCGTAGAACGGCACACCGTTGTCATGGGCCGCGAGCCCTTTGAGGTACGTGCCGATCTTGTTGCAGACGTCGCCGTTGCGCGTCGTGCGATCGGTGCCGACGATGCAGAGGTCGACCTGACCATGCTGCATCAAGTGGCCGCCAGCGTTATCGGTGATCACGGTGTGCGGCACGCCGTGCTGGAGCAGCTCCCACGCGGTCAGCATGCCCTGATTGCGCGGGCGCGTTTCTTCGACCCACACGTGCACGGCGATGCCCGCCTCGTGCGCCTTGTAGATCGGCGCGAGCGCCGTGCCCCAATCGACGGTCGCCAACCAACCCGCGTTGCAGTGCGTGAGCACGTTGACGCGCGGCTTGTTGATGGTCTCGATGAGGGCCTTGCCGTAGTTGCCGATCGCTTCGCACGCGGCGACATCGTCGTCGGCGATCTTCGCGGCCGCGGCATACGCCACGGCTTCTCGCTCGCCTGCATGCACCCCCGCGAGCGCGCTCTGCATCTGATCCAGTGCCCACCGCAAGTTGATCGCGGTCGGGCGCGTCTCCGCGAGCTCGGCACAGGCGGCGTCGAGCGCGACGCCCGTGCGCATCGCGATCGCGACACCGTACGCGGCGGTCGCACCGATCAGCGGCGCTCCCCGGATGTGCATGTCGCGGATCGCGCGCGCGACATCCGCGACGCTGGTCAGCGTCAGCCACTCGATCGCGTACGGCAACCGCGCTTGATCGATGACCATCACCGAGCGGCCGTCGCCGGCGAGCTCGATCGTGCGGCGCCAAATTCCTTCGACGTTCATTACTCGGCTTCGCTGAACGCCGTGAGAGCGTGAACCTTCACGCCGCGCTCTTCGATCCGCTTGCGACCCGGGAGGTCGGAGAGCTCGATCACGAACGCGCACTCCACGATCTCGGCGCCGCTCTTGCCGGCGAGCGAGAGCGCCGCGAGCGCGGTGCCGCCGGTCGCGAGTAGGTCATCGATGATCACGATCCGCTCGCCCTTCGCGAGGCCGTCGACGTGCATCTCGATCCGATTCGAGCCGTATTCGAGGTCGTAATCCTGCGCGACCGACGTGTGCGGCAGCTTGCCCGGCTTGCGGATCGGCACGAAGCCCGCAGCCAGCTCGTGCGCGAGAGCGGCGCCGAAGATGAAACCGCGGGCCTCGATGCCGACGAACTTGTCGACCTTGCCGGCGTAGCGGTCGGCAAACAGCTTGATGACGTGGTTGAAGCCCACACCGCTCGCGAGCAGCGGCGTGATGTCACGGAAACGAATTCCCTGCTTCGGGAAATCCGGGATGGTGCGAATCAGCGATTTGAAGTTCATGTGAAACGTCCGAGCACGCGACCTGCGACTGCATCGAGCTTCTTGACGAGCGCTGGATCCGCCGCACCCGGCGTGGTCATGATCGCGTGCTCGAGCGCGCGATCGCAACCGTACGTGCACTCGCCCTCGTGAGCGGCGACGACCGGAATGACCTCGGCGAGGAGCTTCCTCACCTTCGCGCCATTCTCGTGCATCACCTTGACCACTTGAGCGACATCGACGTGATCGTGCTGCGGGTGCCAACAATCAAAGTCGGTCACCATCGCGACGCTCGCGTAACATAGCTCCGCTTCGCGAGCGAGCTTGGCCTCGGGCATGTTCGTCATTCCGATGACGTCGGCGCCCCAGCTGCGATACAGCTTGGACTCGGCGACCGAGGAGAACTGCGGGCCTTCCATCACGACGTAGGTGCCACCCTCGTGGATCGGCAGCGCGAGGCTCTTACCGGTCGCGACGAGGTTCGCGATGAGCCGGCGACAGGTCGGATGACCGACCGAGACGTGCGCTGTCAGGCCGGTCGAGAAGAAGGTCTTGGGCGTGCGCAGCGTGCGATCGATGAACTGATCGACGATCACGAAATCGCCCGGCGGCCGATCCTCGCGCAAGGACCCGACCGCGCTCACGCTGATCACCTGCTGGACCCCGGCGCGCTTGAGCGCATCGATGTTCGCGAGATAGGGAATCTCGTGCGGCGGAATCCTGTGGCCGCGGCCGTGGCGCGGCAGGAACACGACCTTGTGCTCGCCCAGCTGACCGAACAGGAGGTCGTCGGACGGGCGCCCGAACGGCGAATCGACCCGGTGCCACTTCTTGTCGGTCAGGCCATCGAGCTCGTAGAGCCCGCTCCCACCGACGATTCCGATGACGGACATAAGCTTGCGGATACCACGCTCGCGGCCCGGCCCGCTACCAGCTAGGCTCGACGCATGGACCCGGTACTCCTCTCCGCGATCAGCGCCTGCCTAGGCGTCGCCCTCGTGGGGACGGCGCTCTATTACTGTTTACCTCGTCGGATCAACGGCGTGGCCGCCGACACCGTCATCTTGAAACAGGTACGTGCCGGTAACCTCGACCGGGTCAAGAAGCTGATCGGGGCAGCACCGAACAGCTACCTCGCAGCCTACGGCGCAGCGATCGAGTCGGCCGAGCAGCTCGGGTCGAAGGAGCCCGCCGAGGTCAAAGCCGCGACCCGAGGTGCGTTCACGACCGTCGCCGATGCGCTCGCGAAGCACTGGGTTGCCGCGATCATGCGCGGCATCGTCGGCGGCATGCTCGGCGGCGTCAGCCTGTACATCTCCCGCCGCCACGACACCAGCCCGCCGACCTGGGTCAATGCGCTCGCCGGGATCGCGGTGCTCGGCGGTGTGTGGTCGCTACTCCGACGCAACGACGTCGCCAACGTGCTCGCGCACGGCGAGCACGAGGTGCTCCCCGAGATCGATCGCGCGTTTACCGGCGCCGCCACTCCGGTAGTATCGCAAGACCCGGAATGAAAGAGGTCCTCAGCTACCTTCTGGTGCTCGGTGGTGCCGGCATCGTCGCGTACACGGTCAGCATCGCGATGGCCGTGAACACCAACTACCCGGCCGCGCGGTTCCGGATCCTCAACTCGCTGCGCACGCAGCCGTGGCAGGCCGAGATGATGACCAAGGCCAAGCCCGGCTCGTTCTTCGACGGCATCCACGCCGCGATGAAGATCGGCGGGATGCTCGGCCTGCGCGATCCAGACATGATCGCGCAAGCGACGCGGCCCTCGTACGACGCGGCCGCGATCAGCGTCGGCTTCAAGTGGAAGGCGATCCTCGGCAAGCTCAAGCTCGGCGGCACCGCGGTGATCGGCGGGCTCGTGCTCGCGATCGGCGTGAACACGAACCCGGCGCTCCACATCATTCTCACCGTCGGCGCGATCGGCGCCGCGATCTGGATCATGGTGACGAAGAACGACTGCGAGCGCTACGTCATGCTCGCGCGGCTCGAGATTCTACCGGATGTGGATCGCGCGATCGCCGAAGGCCGCTACGGCAAGCCGCCGGCTTACTAAAAACTGACGTCGCGGCTAGCGCCACCATTTCTCGCGCTCGACGAGATCGAAGACCTCTTCGAGGATCGCGAGACCGTTCATCGCGGTTGCTTCGTCGGTCGTGAGTGGCGGCTGGATCCGGAAGTGCGCCGAGTACGCCATCGTCAAGAGGCCGCGCTTCACGCACTCCATGAAGATCCGATCGGTGACCTTGCCGGTGAGCGGCGTCTTGGCTTGCTTGTCGCTGACGAGCTCGACAGCCATGAACATGCCCGAGCCGCGCACCGTGCCGACGAACGAATACTTGTCGAGCCAGGTCTCGAGCCGCTTCAACATCGCGGCGCCGACCTTCTTCGAGTTCTCGACGAGGTGCTCTTCCTCGATGATTTTCAGCGAGGCCGCGCCCGCGGCAGCCGCGAGCGGATTGCCACCGTAGCTCGACGACGAGCCCGAGCGATTCGACCACGGCTTGGACACGCTGATCTCGTCAGTCGTCGCGAGCGCAGAGAGCGGAAAGCCACCGCCGACCGCTTTGCCGATCGTGACGATGTCGGGCACGACGCCGGTGTGGTGGATGCCCCACCATTTGCCGGTGCGGCCGAGCCCGGTGATCATCTCGTCGGCGATGAACAGCGCGCCGACTTCCTTCGCGATGCTAGCCATCGCCGGGAGAAACTCCTTGGGCGGGATGATGTTGCCGGCCGTGCCCTGCATCGGTTCCACGATCATCGCGGCGACGGCGCCGGCGGTCGCGGTCTTGACGTACTTGCGCGCGAAGTCCGCGCACGCGACGCCGCAGGTCGGGTACTCGAGCTTGAGCGGGCAGCGATAGCAGTCCGCGTACGGGACCTGATGGCTGCCAGGAACCATCGGACCGAGGCCGTCCTTGAACGTCGAGCCCATCAGCGAGAGAGCGCCCATGGTCTTGCCGTGAAAGCCGCCCCAGCACGAGATGAACTCGTACTTGCCCGTGTAGCTCTTCGCGAGGCGCAGCGCGCTCTCGACGGCCTCGGCGCCGCCCGAGTACATCTGCAGGCGATGCACGCCGTTCGCGGGCGCGTGCTTCGCAAATCGCTCGAACAGCTCGACGCGGGCGTCGCTCGTCAGCGAGCCGACCGTGGCCTTCGCTGCCTGCTTCTGGATCGCGTCGACCCAGGTCGGGTGCGAGTGGCCGAGCGCACCGACGGCGATGCCGCCGATGAAGTCGAGGAACGTGTTGCCGTCGACATCGGTGATGGTCGTGCCCGAGGCGGTATCGACCACGATACCGGCGGCCAGCGCGTAGCCTTGCGCACCCGGCGCGATGTGCTTGTCCTCGCGAAGCCGCAGCGCCTCGCTCTTGGGCCCGGGAACAGCAGTCACGAGGGAGCGGTTTTGATTCGCTGGCTGCGGCATGTGAGCAGCGAGTTCTTACCGCAAAGCTCGACCGATTCGTACAAGCCGTTGCACGGCAGCGATGTTGCCGATCGAGGCAACGATCGCCAGCCCGGCGAGCACGAACGTCGTCGTCGGTAAACCTGGGACATGGTCGTGGAGATAGGGCCCGGCCATCGCGGTCACGCCTGCGCCGACGATCATGTACGTCGCGCGCTCGTGGCGCCGCATGAGGCCCCGCGGGACCTCGACCTTCATCGCTTCGGCCTTGGCGCTCGCGTAGCTCACCATGAAGCAGGCGAGCAGCGCGCCCATGCAGATGCCCATCGCCCACGGGACGTCGCGGAACAAGAAGATGCCGCCACCGACGAACGCGAACTCGGTATAGCGATCGGTCGCCGCGTCGAGCACTTCACCAGCTTCCGAACCGGTGTTCGTGAACCGAGCGATCTGCCCGTCGAGGATGTCGAACAGCGTCGACCAGGTCGCGAGCAACGTGGCGAGGCCGAACATGCCGAACGCGACCGCGACGCCAGCCCCGAGCCCGAGCACGAGAGCGATCCAGGTCGCCCCATTCGCGGTGATGCCGAGGGCGACGCAGCCCTTGACGATCGGATCGACCGCCCAGTAGGTCCAGTTCATCACGTCCTGGCCGACGAGTGCCGTGCCGCCGATACGGTCGACGCGCTCGCTGCGCGCCGCCCCTCGCACCGCGAGGCGAACCGCATACGCGAGCCCCGCCGTGACGGTGAGCGCGAGCATGAAGTACGCGAAGTAGACGTCCTTCAGGACCACAGCGCTGTTTACCCGGCCTTCGTCGCGCGTTTCGGGGCCAACGACAGCTCGCGGCCATCTGCGCGCGCCGAGGCGTACGCAGTCTCGATCAGCTGCACGCACGCCGTAGCGTCGCGGGCTTCATGACCGACCCACTCACCGCGGCCGATCTGATTCTTGAAGTCGACCTGGAGCGCCTTGAACCACTCCGCGTGCGAGGCGTCCATCCAGTGCGAGGCCGCCGACATCTTCTCGACGTCGACCTTGCCGCCCGCGCGCTTGCGATGAATCTCGATATCGTCGTCCTCGACCTTGATCGCGCCGTTCGCGCCATGGATCGTGTAGATGACCTTGCGGAAGCCCGCGTTCCACGTGAGCTGCGCGACGGCGATGCCGGTCGGGAAGGTCACGGTGCAGTTGAAATTGTCCTCGGTGTCGAACGCCGAGAGGTTCGACATCTTCGCGGTGATCGAGGTCGGCTGCGACGCGAGCCAATCGAACGCGAGATAGAACGTGTGGCTGCCGTGATCCATCGCGATGCCGCCGCCGGAGGTCTTGCGCTGGCGGCGCCAATCGGGCTGCCACTCGGCGACGCCCTTCGCGTGGGTCGTGCGGAATGTATCGAGGGTGACGAGGTGGATCGGACCCAGCTCGTTGGTCTCGAGCACGCCCCGGATCGCCTTGATCACCGGCGCATGCTTGTAGTTGTGCGAGGGGAAGAAGACCTTCTTCACCTTGTTCGCGTGGTCGAGCATCGACTGCGCGTCGGCGGAGGACGTCGCGATCGGCTTCTCGCAGAACACGTGCAGACCGTGCTCGAACGCCGCATGGGCGATCGCGGCGTGGTCACATGGCGGCGTCGCGATGTCGACGAACTCGAGGTTTTTCGCCTCGGCTTGAAGTAGCGTCTTCAGATCCGCGTAGATCCGGGCCTTCGGGAGGACCTCGCGAGCCTTCTCGCGGCGCGCGGCGCAGATGTCCGCGACCGCGACGATCTCGAACATATCGGGTGCTGCGAGATAGGCCGGGACGTGGCCCTTCTCAGCAATGAATCCGAAACCGATGAGTGCACCCTGTAATGGACGGGCCATGCTGAAACCTCGCGCCGGTGAGTAAGTCAAAGCCGTGACAGAAGCAAGAACTGGCGCCATCGATGGCCCCACCAGAAGGGGCCTGGAATGGGTGTGAGATCGCGCTGTTGACTTCCTGACGACGGATTGTGTTCAAGCGCGTCAGCTTTTTGCCGGTTGCCACCTGTACGGCCGTTCGACAGACATCTGCCGGTTCACCAGCTGTGGGCCAATCTGCCCCGCAGGTCCCGCGCTAGACTGCTCACGTGGAGCTGATCGCCCGAGTCGAGGGACTGTACGGCGTTCATTTCGTGCGAGTTGGTCCGAGCGGCACCCGGTTCGAGTGCAACGTGAGACCGCGCCTTCCGATCGGCGCCACGATCACGATCACGTTCACGGGGCTCGGCGGCGTGACCGCGGAGTCACTCGAAGCGTGGCGTACGGTTCACGCCCCGACCGGCGAGCTCGACCGCCGTTGGTACAGGCCCACGGGGCTCGCCGACTTGATGTCCGCCGTGAACGCCGATCGGTTCCTGCAGCTCGCACGCGAGGCGAGTGCAGATCGCCTCGCGGCGTTCGCGCGGGACCGTGGTGGGGCGCTACTCGCGGAGATCCGTGGCGCCCTCGATCAGGGGAACGCGGTCGACCCGCTGGCGGTCCAGGCGATGCAGTTCGCCGCGATCCTCGGGATTCGCGCCCTGCCAGAGCTCTCCGGCATGCATCCGGTCGAGCACCTGATGGCACTCGAGCACGCGGTGGTGTCGTGGATGCGCGCGACGTCCGAGCCACCGGCCGACGATCTCGCCGCGCTCGCGCGATCGGTCCCGACCGATGCGGCCTCGGCGGCCGTGTCGCTGCCCTGGCTGCAATGGTGGTGGCAGCTCGCGCACAGCTGCACGCGCGGTGATCTCGTGCTGATCGTCGAGGCAACGATCGAGCTCGCGCGTAGCGAGTGTCGTTACGGGACGCCGCAGGAGGTCGCGCGTGCGGCCCTCGATGAAGCGGCGCGGCTAGCGCAGCTCGTGCGTTCGGCACCACGGGCCGTGATGTGGTCCGCGACGCCGAGCGCGATCACGCTCGCCGAGGTCGTGCGTGATGAGGATGATGCGCACTACGCCGCGTACATGGCGCTCACGCATGGTGCGCATGCGATCGCCGCAGCCCTGCGCGCCGACATGGATTCACCCGATGCGAATCGCCATGCCGCCGAGCTCTGCGCACGCCGCGCGCTCGATCGCCTACGCTAGATCGTAGTCGAACACGTAGGAGTGGACCTTCTCGACGATCTCGATCGTCAAGGTCCCCGCGAGGTTCGCGAGCTCGCCCGTGCCCGAGGCCGGGACCACGCTGCAGTCGAGTGCGCCAACGCCGTTGGTCATCGTACCCTTGTGCGTGAGCACGAACGTCCCACGCTTGCCGGCGAGCGTACCGTCCACGCGCTCGACAGCGATGTAACCGGCCGAGGTCGGCTGGGTGGCATTGCGCACGCCGACCATCTCGCCGGTGCTCGTGGCTTCGAGATCGCCGTGAAACTGCTTGGTCAACGTGAGCCGGCCGATCGACACCCCCTCGACCACGGTGCCTTCGCCGTCGGGTGCGAGCTTGACGACGAACGTGCCTTTTACCTGCATGCCCTTGAAGCCAATCCTGCAGGACTTTTACGCCATCTCCCCGCTCGACCTTCCTTGCCCGAAATCGCGAAGCAGTGCGGTATCATGATCGGCAATGGCAACGACGCCTGCGATGAAGCAGTCCGAGACTGATCACGACCAAGACCCGGCGAAGACGCCGGCGACCGCAGAAGCCGCGAAGTCGGGTTCTGGAGTCACTCAGGTCCAGACGTTGCTCGCGCACGGCAAGCCATCGCCGGCGCAGATCGTCAAAGTGCTCGACGCGCACCGCGCCGAACACGACGCGATCTTCGCGCTGCTCCAGAAGACGTACGGCAACACGTACGTCCAGCAAGTCGTCGCGCAGATGAACCACCTGCGCGCGAGCGTGAAGAACAAGGAAGTCGTCGCGGGTGATCCCGCGAGCAAGGACGGCGGCTTCTTCGACGCGTCGGCCGACGCAAAGGGCGCGAGCTGGCGGAGCAGCGGTGGCGACTTCACGGGCAAGGCCGATAAAGACGGCCTCGATGCGACCTACAAGCTCGACGCGGACGACTCGCTGCACGGCACGATCGAGCACGAGAAGGCCGATGCGGACGCGCAAGCAACCGGACCGACCGACCTGCTCGACCCGCAGACATCGGCAACGCGCGGCGCGCTCGATTGGCAGCACGGTGGCAAATCGGAAGGCCAGGTTTTCGCCGACGTGCACGACGGCAAGAACTACGCAGCGGGCGCGAGCCGCGGCTTCGATGTCGGCAATGGCTCGCTGACCGCCGGTCTCGAGCGTAATACCGTCGAAGGCGTGGCGACCGACGGCGCCTTTGGTAGCTACCGCAGCACCGACAAGAAGATCGCGGCCGATGCGAACGTCGGGGTCTCGGGTGGCGGGCTCGGTGGCGGCATCAGTGGTGCATACGCACCGAACAAGAACGATACGTATGGCGCCTCGTATCGCCACGATGCGAGTGGCGATACGGGCGTCGCGAGCGCGAGCCACAAGTTCGATGGCGGTGGATCGGTCGCGGGCTCGGGCACGATCCATCGCGACCAGGCAGGTGATGTGACGGGCACGTTGGCGGGCGCCTACAGTCGTGACGGCCTCGACGTCGACGCAAACGCACAGCGCACGGCGGATACGACCTCGTTCCATCTCGGTGCGAGCGACCAGATCACGCCGAACCTCACGACAGCCGGCACCTACGACTACTCGAAAAAAGATGGCGCGAGCTCGCAGTCGACGCTCGCCTTGAGCGAACGTTATCGCTCGGGCAACGTAGTCCAAGGGCTCGACCTCAACGCCGGAGCCGGCACGCGCGACTACCTCGGCGTGCAAGGCTCCGTCGAAGGCAAGCTCGCGAACAACCTCTACGGCGGTGCCTACGGCGGCTTCAACGTCGAGTCCGGTCATCAAACGACCGCGAACATCGGTGCGAGCCTGACGTTCACGCCGAGCGAGAAGACCGCCCTGACGCTAGCCGGCATCGTCGATCAGAACGGCACGCTCGAGACCCGCCTCCAGCTCGACATCTTCAAGGGCAAGATCTCGAGCATCGGCGAGCTCTCGGATCAAAAGAAGAACGCGATGGTCAGCCTGTTCGTCTCGTACACGCAGCAGGGCACGGGCGGCAATCACATGCTCGATCAGCGGTTCGGCGCGAGTGACTACAACACCAGCGGCCCCGCGGGCAGCGGCGCCGTGACGGCTGGCATTCGCATCAAGTTCTGACCGCAGCGCACGATCGGTGACAACAGGGGATTCGGCGCCTGGCTAAACAACGCGACGAGCCCGGAGCGCTTCGCACTCAGTAGAGCTTGTGAAGATGTGTTCCGCGATAGTAGTGGGCGAGGATCACGTCGTGAGGTCGGCCCGCTTCGGCCATGCCGATCGCGCCGAGCTGACACATGCCCACACCGTGACCGAAGCCGGCGCCGCGGAACACGAACCTGTTTCCGTCGCGCGTGACCTCGAACAGCGTCGATTTCAAACCTCCGAGCAGGCGGCGGATATGGAGGTCACCGGTGACCTCCACGGTCGCCTTGTCGCCGACGATCGCGAGCGTCTGGATCCGCCCCGACGTGCCTCGCTGCTTCGGATCGATCGCCGTGATCCGACCGATCTCCGGATATTCGACCGACACGCGTGCGGTCAGATCTTCGATCGAGAACTTCTCGGTCCAGCGAAACTTCGCCTTCGCACCTTTGGGCTTGGCGCACCACGCATCGCCATCGTGATCGAGAAAGTCACCGATGTCGGTCACGCGCGTCAGCTGGGCCTTCGCATCATCGCGCCGACCGCGCAGCGACGGATCGGGGTCACCGCCCCAGATCGCGTCGTTGTTCTCGGTGTGGCCACCGCACGAGGCGCTGTAACGGATGTCGACCATGCCGCCGCCATCGCGCAAGAGCACGATGCCGTGGGTCTTCTCGATCGCCTTGGTCGTGCGCGGATCCTCGTGGCCCGCGCCGGCGTAGACCTGACATTGCTGCGTCGAGCACAACAGGAACGGATCGGTGAGCGAGCGCCGCCCGATCTTCTGGAGCAGCTCGGTGCGCGCCGCGATCGCCTGCGCCTCGAGCGCGGCGGCCGGTGCATCGGGATACATCTCGGCAGGCACGATGCCCGCGAGCAACTTGTCCTCGCTCACCGCGTTCGCCGCGACGAGCGAGCCATCGTGATCGAGCGTGACGTAGACCGAGCCCCAGTAGCGGCGATCCTCGCTGCCGGTCTCGAGCTGGCTGCCACCGGTGCCAGTCGGCACGTCCGCGACCGTGAGCGTCTCGGTCGACTTCTTCGGCTGGAACCACAAGACCGATGGGTTGCGAATCACCGTCGAGCCCGAGCGCGCGACGATCGTCCCCGCGGGCCGCCGCACGAGCTCTTGATGGACCTGGGTCTTGACCGAGAACTTCTTCGCGAGCTCGGCGGCGCGCGCGGAGCCCTTGCCTTCGGCGACCGGATCGATCGCGATCCGGACTTCGCGCGTGTCGATCACTTCACCGCTGGTGCCGAACAAGGTCCCGATCTCGAACGAGCGTGGGTCGAAGCCGCGATCCTTCCAGCGTGCGACCGCGGCCGTGATGCCGTTCGCGTCGTCAGGGCCGAGCGTCTCGACGACAATCCAGTCCTGGATCAACGCAGGCTTCGTATTCTCGACTGTCACGTTCCAGGTCTCGCCGCCGTCGCTCTCGATCGTGCTACCGCCGTTGCCGTCGGGCCGCACCGCGACGCCGCCCTTGGCACGCAGCTCGACCTTCTTGCGATTGCCCATGATCTGCACCGTGACGAGTGGCAGTCCGTCATCGGTGAACGTGAACCGCGTGGAGTACAGGATGCGGAGCTTGTCGGAGGCCGACGTCTCGTCGGCGAGCACCGGCCCAGCTGTGGCGAGCACGGCGCACGCGACCAACGAGAGAGTTCGGAGCATCCCCGAGGCTAGGCAGCCCCTCCCCGGCGTGCAACAAACTGGCATGGCCGCCGAGCTTCCGACCCCTGCCGCGCGCCTCCCTGCCGATGTCCTGGCCAGGCGCGATGCGCTGCCCAGGAAGCCCGAAGCGACCACGCTGACCGGGCCGCGCGTCCTGCTCGAGCCGCTCGATCTCGCGGATGACCTCGAGGGCTTGTTCGCGATCTCGAATGGCGAGCCGTTCGCGCTCGGCGATCGCAGCGCCCTGAACTACGACTCCGAAGCGCAGATCTGGCGCTACATGGCGGCGGGCCCGTTCGCGACGAGCGGTGCGCTCGGCGCCTGGCTCGCGATCCAGGATGCGGCCGAAGATGGTCGTCCGTTCGTCGTGCGCGACGCGGCCACCGGGACGCCGCTCGGCGTCGCGAACCTGATCGCGAATCAGCCCTCGCATCTCAAGATCGAGCTCGGCTCGATCTGGTACGGCGCGATCGCGCAAGGCATCGGCGCGTCGCGCGAAGCGACCCACCTCTTGCTCGAGCACGTGTTTCGCCTCGGCTATCGCCGCGCCGAATGGAAGTGCGACGCGCGCAACGAAGCATCACGCCGCGCGGCGCTGAGCTACGGCTTCACGTTCGAGGGCATCCAGGAAGCGCACTACATCATCAAGGGTCGCAATCGCGACACCGCCTGGTACCGGATGCTCGATCACGAATGGACCGCACGCTCGCGCCGCACGATGTAGCGCAGGTTGATGAAGTTGATCGTGAAGTGCGCCGCGATCGGGCCGCCGAGATTGCCGGTGTAGCGTGCGAGCTCGCCGAACAGCACGCCGAGCACCAGCGCGGAGAGCGTCCACGGCAGGAACCGCTTGCCCGGACCGATGTGGAGCGCCGCGAACACCGCGGCCTGGATCCACACGCCGAACCAGGGCATCAGCGCGCCGCGAAACAGCAGCTCTTCGCCGACCGAGCTCGCGAGCGCGAGGATCACCATCTCGCTGCCACTCAGGGGGCCTAGCAGATGGTGAAAGGTGGTGTGGAGGTCGCGGGCCCACTGATAGTGCTTGGTCGCGAGCCGGGTCAAGAGGACGACGAACGCCCCCAGGGCGACGCCCAGCAGGGGTCCGAACCCGAGCTGGGCGGCCGTGGGACTGCCACCCAACCGGTACAAATCGGGGTCGCCGCGCCCGGCCCCGATCACGAAGGCGACGATGCCCATCCCGCCGTAGAGGCCCAGCACCAGCGTCGCACGGGACAGCGGAGGTGGCGGGCTAGGCGCGTACGACACGGAGCCGCACTATGCATGATCGTGGGTCGGTTGCGGCGCGGTCTTGACAGCCGGCGAGTGGTCCAGTACCTCTCTGTTCCTCTTTGACGACGCAGTACGCGCGGATGGCGGAATTGGTAGACGCGCTAGCTTGAGGTGCTAGTACTTAACCGTGTGGGGGTTCGAGTCCCCCTTCGCGCACGAACGAGGCAGCCGTAAAGGCTGCCTTTTTCATTTGTGCAGTCGTGTCCGCTGCCACGTGGCACCCCGCACCGACCATCAGCATGATGCGCCGAACCGGACCGCCCTCGGTCGCTCCGGGATGTCCCGACGATGATCCTCCGCTACGAATGACGCTCATCAGCTCGAGTGCTTCGGACATCGTCGAGGTCATCGGCACCGTCCGCCGTGTCCGGCTTTCCGGTGTCGGCGTCTCACCGTTGCACGCCTGCAGATTCATGGTGATCATTTTGGGGGCCGGTAGCGCGTGCGTTGCGGCTTCTTCACACACTCCGCGGCTATCCCGAGGCCGCACGCTGATTCGCCGATTGAACGACGCTCCGCGGCGCGTCTCGAAGAGGAGAACTATCGAACGCGAAGCGTGTGGTGATCGAGTCAGGGAAGGAGCGAGCAGGCTGCGTGCGGGCGCGAGAGTGGCACCGATCGCAAACGATCGAGGAGCTACCCGCCGCGAACACAGCGTCAGGTGACGGGTGGCGGCGCGCTCGACCAGTGGATCTGTGAACGCGAGCGTCGCAACAGGCTCGCCGCGCTCGCACGTATGACCAGCGGCAAAATCGCGCCGAACCCTACGTCACTTCGCGATCGGGTGCTTCGACGGCTGGTCGTGATGCGAGCGTGGACGGTTTATCCGCGCTCAGCGCACCGTGTTACCGTCGCGCTGGTGCGGTACAAAATCGTTGGAGTCATCGTGGTGGCAGGTTGTACGGCGTCTCTGAGCGGTATGCTCGGAGGCTCGTCAAACAATTCGGCTCCGGCGCCGCGGCCGACGAATTCGTCGTCGAACAATGCGTCGTCCGATGCCTTGGCGTCCAATCAGTCATCGTCCAACAGCTCCGCAACGAATCGCCCGGCCTCGAACATCTCCTCGTACGACCCGCAGGCCGACGCGCTGGCGAAAATGCAGCAGTCACTCCTCAAACTGCGCCACGACTGCGCGCTCGAGGTGGCGATGCAGTTCGACTTCACAGGCTTTGATAAAGCGATGTGGAGCGACATTCACGATGGCTATGGCGATGAGGATCCGTCCGCGCGGCAGCGCGTGGGCCTCAGGGGGGATGCGGTTGGTGAGTGTGCGTCCGTGATCAGCGCCTTGACCCAACGGTGCAAGAGTCAGAAGAGAAAGCCGGTCAACACTATCCGGTGTGTGTTCGACGGCTTCAGCAAGAAACAAAAGGACGACAGCCCAGAGGAATGGACGCGAAGGAACATGTCACTGGCGGACGGCGTCTTCACGATGCGTATGGGTCCCCGGCTGGGAAACGTCGAAGACAACGCGATCGCCGTGATGATGGGAGAGCAGCTCGCTTCGGAGTTGAAGAATGGAGCAACATGCAGCGAACGCTCGAACTGCAGGACGTTCTTTTGCAATCGAGGCGCGTGCGCCGCGTGTCGCACGGACCGCGATTGCACCTCCCTCGCCTACTGCGACAGCGGCGGCACCTGCTTTAGCCGCGCTGTGCTCGAAGCTGATGACGGAGAAAAGAACTCGAGTGCAGGGCCTAGCTCCTCGGGCCCGAAGAAGGCTGAAGGCAAGGGGCTCGGCCAATCGTGCGACTCGAGCGCTGACTGCAACCCACGCTACGCATGCAAGGCCGTCAACTCGCATCGCTCGACCTGCCGCTGACGGTTCACCCGCGGGATGGTGCGGTGGTTTTGATTGCGACCGACCCGAGTCCCGTGGCCCATTCGTGGCAATGGACGCCAAACAAGAGTTGAGTGACGAGCTTCGCCGGGCGAGAAACTGGATCCTCGGAGTCGGCATCATGATGTTCGTGATCGACACGATCATGATCCAAGGCGTGTACGGCAACCGCCTGCCATCCGAGTGGAAGATGAAGTTACTGGTGATCGACCTGGTGATCCTCGGCGTGTTTATCGGGCTCTACGTGCTCGCGCGATCGCAGCCGAAGCTCGCCTGCGTGCTCGCGCTGGTCGGCTACTGGGGGCTGCAGTTCGGTGTCGCCGCGTGGACCGGTGACATCACCTCGCTGTTCACACAGGGCATCTTGATCAAGATCATGTTCACCGCGGCGTTGATCCGTGGGCTCAAGTCTGCGAACCGCGCGGTCATGCTGCAGAGCGAGCTCGAACGCGTTTTCGGGTAGGTCGAGGCTGGCCACTACACCGAAGACGGCGCCGCCAACTACATCGCGAGGGGCACAGACGAGCGCCAAGATCACGGCGAGCGTCAGGTGAAGTGCGGGCACGCCACCGAAGCCACGACCTACATACAGACGACCTCGCGAACCGCTCGCGAACCGGATCGGGCGAGCTGATCGAATGCTCGCGATGTGCGACTGTCGAGCCGTAGTAATCTCATGGCGACGCCGACCGCTGCGAAACTCTTCGCCCTCGATGCCCGCCTGATGAGCGTTGCCGAGCTCGCGGCCGGCAAGTCCGACCTCGATGCTGCCGAGCTCGTGCTCCTCTTGCGCGATGGTCGCGAGATCGTCCGCGCGAACGCGGCCCTCGGCCTTGCAGCGCTCGGCCATCCCAGTGGCGACCTGGTGTCGCTATTGCGCGATGGTGACCTCCGCGTCGCGATGGCGGCGGCGGAGGCACAACTCCAGCTCGGCGTGAAGCAGCGCGATCACGTCGTCACGATCGCGGGCGCACTGGTCGGTGCGCGCCCGCTGGTGGTCGCGATCATCGAACGCATGTTCACTCAGCTCGTCGGCCTCGCCGATGCCGAGCTGCTCAGCGCGCTCGATACCGGTCAAGAGGTCGTGGTCAACACGATGGTCCACGCCTGCGCGCAGGCCGGTGTGCGCGGCCTCCACCTCCTGCACCTGGCCGCTCGCGACGAGCGCACGCGCGTCCGGATCAATGCGCTTCGCGGCATCGCGCAGCTCGGCGA
>JAYVLQ010000166.1:0-79559 GCA_043759355.1 Kofleriaceae bacterium | reverse complement strand
CGGTTGTTGCTCGCGTTTCGCCTCTGGCTCGGCCGCCTTCTTCAGCTTTGACATCGCGCCGCCGATCGGCCCGCCACCCGGTGCACTCGGCGCTGGCGGGGCGGACGGGGGTGTTGCCATCGACATCGCAGGTGTCGCCAAATCGGCTACGGCGAATGCGTCGCTCTGCATCGCGGACAGTTCGTTGTCGCCTTCGAGCGCGGACGCGCCGATCAAGGCATCCACGAGCCTGGTCTCGGTCGCAGGATCGGGTGCGAAGAGCGCGACCCTATCCGCCAGGATGCGCGCGAGCGCTGGATCCCCGGCGAGCCGACGACCGAGCAGTGCGAGCTCGAACGCGTTGAGGCGCTCGAAGCCGCGCGGCTCGAGGTACGCGGTGAGGTCCGCATCGAGCAGCCAATGATCGATGAACGTCTTGGTCCGCTTGTCCGCGAGGTACGGTCGGACCACGTCAGAGAAGAACGGCCGGTCCTTGAAGTACAAGAATAGATGGAGCTCGTGACACGCGTACTTCGAGTAGTGCTCGCGCCGATCCGCCTCGGTCATCGCGTGCCAGCGCGTGATCCACGCGAATTCGCGTAGCGTGGCATCCGCCCCGAGGGCGAGGAGATACGCGTGCGCCTTCTCGACCGTGTCGATCAGGTGGAGCTTCGCCGTCGCGAGATCCGCGATGTTCAGCACTCCACCCGCGCGGAGCGGCGTGATCGTCTTCTTCTGGAGCGCATGCCGAGCAGGATCGAGCGCGACGCGCAACCGCAGATCACGCGGCTCGAGCGACGTCTCCGCGAGCCACACGCGGCGCATCAGGGAGCCCGCCGGATCATCGACGATCACGGTCACCGCGGTCGCGCGGCCGAGCTCCGCGAGGGGCACGGTCACGATGCCCTCGTTCGAGGGCACGAGATTCGCGAGCACGAGCGGTGGCTCGGCGACGAAATCATAGCCGACGTACGCATCGGTCGCCGCCTGACCGACCGATGCCGCCCGCGGTCGCGGTGTTGCGGAGCGCTCGGCCAGGTGCGCGCGCAGCGGGACCGCCGCGCCGAACGCGGCGCCCGAGCGAGCGGTCGCGACGTTCGTCGTGGTGGTGCGCCGGGACCACGGGTTGAGCAGCAGGCTCGGCTTGTCGAGCAACAGGCTCGGGAAGCGCTTCGCGGTCCGGCGATCGAGCACGTAGCGATATTCGTCGCCGAGCTCGCGACCCGAGATATAGCTCGCGCCACGCTGGCGATCAGCACGCGCATCGACCTGGCGCTGGTCGAGATCGAGCTCGCTGATCGCGCTCGGCACGAACCGTCGCGCGATCACGTGGACCCGGGTCTTCGGCGTCGCGCGGAGCAGCTTCACGGTCAGCGCGGTGGTCACCGCGAGCGCCTGGATCGCGGGTGCTTCGCGCGAGACCTCGATGACCTCGGTCGCGGTCACGGCCGCGCCTTGCACGACCACGATCGGCTCGATCACCGTGATCCGGGTCGCCGCCAGGCCGGCGCCGCGGATCTGATAGTCGCCGACGGGTAGCCTCGAGATCACGATGCCGCTCTCGATCTCGGTCACCACCGCCGCGACGTGGCGCAGCGGCACTTGCGCGCGCAGCTCGACGAGCGAGAGCCGCCGCGCGAGCTCTTGCGCGGTCCGGCTCGGGGGGATCGGGATGATGATCTCGCGCCCATGGCTCGCGATGATGTCGGGCTCGCGTCGCTCGTAGTTGTCGCAGATCCAGCTCTGCGAGCCCGAGCCGGATATCGCACGGATCTGTTGCACGCCAGGGAGCTCGCCAAGCTCGATCCGGCCCCGCGCATCCGTGGCAAGCTCGACATTGCATTCGGTGCGCGCCCAGCGGTGCACGAGCATCACGCTCACCGGACGTTGCGCACGTGGCTCGCCGGATTTGCCGAGCGCCGAGATCACCCAGCCCGCGGTGGTGCGCGCGAGATACAGCGCCTCGGTGGCATGGGTGCCGTACATCTGCGCGACCTCGACGGTCGCCTGTTGCACGAGCTCTTGCTCGCTCTGCGTGCTCACCACCTTCACGCGACCGCGCACCGCGACCGCGAGCTGCGCGAGCTCGTCGCCGAGCGGGAGCTCGAGCACGGCCGCGCGATCGTCGGCGAGCACGAGCGGCTGCGACTTCGTGGTCGCGACGCCGTGGCGGTCGGTGATCGTGATGTCCCAGGTCGTACGCTCGAGGAGCGCGAGCGAGACCGGCACGCCGGCGCAGGTCAGCCGCACGCGCGCGATCGCCTTCGCGGAGCGACCCGCGACGAGCTGCTGGCGATCGAGCACGAGGTCGAGCGCGAGCGCATAGCTCTCGGCCGCGACGGCTCGGCTCTCGACCTGCGCGAGATCGCCGTGCATCAACAGCATCGGGACAACACCCGGGCTTGTCGAGAACGGCACCACGAACGTGCCATCGGCATCCGCGATGTACTCGCGACCACCGATCCACGCGCGCGCGCCCGGCAACAGCGCGCCGGTTTCATCGAGTACCGCGATCACGGTGCCCGCGGCACTCGTGCGCGCGACGTGCCGCAAGCGACCCTTGTGGATCACCGCGCGGCTCGAGATGCCGTTGCCGATCAGATCGACGACGTACGTTCCCGCGGGCGCACACATCGGGAGCTCGATCCGCCGCCGCACCTTGCGCACGGGCGGTTCCGGGTAGCGCTGGACCAGCTCGTGACTCGCCGCGAGACCGTCGAGATCGAGATCCGTCCCGACCTCTCTGTGCTCATGCTGGAAGTACGCGAGCGGATCGACGCGGAACACCTTCACGACGAGCTCGGCCACGTTCTTCACGTCGACATCGAGCACGACGGGCTCGGTCGCGCCGAACCGCGTGGGATTGTGCAAGCACCAGGCGAGCTCGATCCGCTCGCGCAAGGCCGCTGCGCGTTCGGGATCGAGCCGACGCGACGCATCACTGTCGCCGATGCCCGCCAGCAGCTGAGCCTCGGCGACCTCCCATTCGAACCACGTGCGATCGAGCCACGGCGCGTAGCGCTTCGCATCGGAGAGCGCGCGGCGAAGTAGATCGCGCACGAGCTCCTCGTCACTGCCCGCGAGCCACAGCCCGGTGACAGCCGAGAAGTCAGCCGAGTCCGAGACCAGGAACTGGCGGGTCGTTTCGTCGTGCGTCCGGCGCTGGACCCAGGACGCGGTGCGCGGCAACTGCAAGAACTGCTCGAACAACGTTGGTTCGACCGGAGCATCGCGACGGCGTTGCGCGTCGAGCAGATGCCACAACACGTGCGCCTTGAGCAGATTCGAGGCAGGCGGCAGCGTCGCGACGAAGTGCCAGATCTCGACGAGGTAGGCCTCGCGCGCCGCGCGATCGAGAGCGAGGTCGACATCGTTCGGCGGTCGCATGCGACGGATCACGGCATCGATCCAGGCGCGCACGGTCAGCAGCTCCTCGTGGCGCTCCGCGACTTCGCGCAGCTGCGCGAGCGTGAGCTCTTGATGGATCTGGAGCGTGCCGAACGAATTGCCACGCACGTCGAGATCCGCGGCGACGAGCTGCGCGAGC
The DNA here is from genome assembly GCA_043759355.1 of Kofleriaceae bacterium. GTDB lineage: Bacteria > Myxococcota_A > Polyangia > Haliangiales > Haliangiaceae > JABFXX01. Next base: position 76,033 of record JAYVLQ010000166.1, on the reverse strand, counting down.
TGCGGCGCTGGCGTGTGATGGATCCGCGACAGGAGGACGTGCCGTCGCGTGGCATCGAGGTCCTGCGCGAGCAGCTCGTAGAGACCCTCGTCGGTGACTTGCGAGAGGTCGCTCGCGTAATCGACCGCGCCACGCAACAGCTCGGCCGGATCGAACGTACCCGGTGCGAGGCGCGTGGGCCGCGTCGGATCGACCTCGGCAACGTCGGCTTGGTGATCGTGCGAGACGCCTAGCCGATCGCGGAGCTCGTCGGCCGCGCTCTCCGGATCGCGCATCACGCGATACATCAGCTGGCGAATTTCGAGCCGCTCGAGCCGGTCGTCGTGGCCGTGGCGTTCTGGCCAGGCATCGATGATACGTTGTGCCTCCTCGAGGGCGCCGCGCTGCTGCGCGTGCAAGCTCGTGAAATAGTCGTGGTCTTCGCTACCGGGCAAGAGCTGCGCGAGCGCCGCAAGCCGGTCCGTCGAGAAGGCGAGGGCCTCGAGGATTTCCAGATCCATCTCGTGACCCTAGCCTGGTAACATCGTCATCGATGTCGCGCCGCGCCTGGATCGTAGCGGGGATGCCGGCGGGATTGCTCGAAGACCTCAGCTCGGCGGTATCGAGGACAACGTAGGACGCCGAGGCTACATGCACAAGAGTTGCAAGTGCTTGCGCGCTTCTCGCACAGGGCGTAGAATGGTTCCATGGCGAGCCGGCAAACCCTCGACGAGCTTCGTGGCGCAGTCCGCGGCAAGGGCTTGCGTGCAACGCCGTCGCGGCTCGCGGTGTTCGAGTTGCTGCGCCACTCGGATACGCCGATGTCGCATGGCGACGTCGCCGACCGGCTCGCGAACCAAGCGTGGGATCGCGCGACCATCTATCGCAACCTGACCGATCTCGCGGAAGCTGGCCTCCTGCGCCGCACCGATGTCGGTGATCACGTGTGGCGGTTCGAAGCCGTGACCGCAGAGCACGCGGGTGCCGCGCATCCGCACTTTGTCTGCACCGAGTGCAACACGGTGCAATGCTTGCCCGAGCTCGAGCTCGCGATCAGTGCTGCTCGCACCAAGTCCGCGAAGCCGCCGCGCGCGGTCAAGCAACGCCAGGTCGAAGTCCACGTGCGTGGTTTATGCGACGCCTGTGCATGATCGCGCTGCTCGCTAGCTGCGCCGCGAGCGAGGACGTTCCCGCGCCGCGAGTCGCGAGCATCGCGCCGACGCGCGCGACCCCCGGCACGATCGTGATGCTCGCCGGCAGTTACTTCTGCCAGCGCCCCGATAACGGTGTCGAAGATCCGACCTGTGATTCGACCGGCACCGTCGAGTTCGCCACGGTGCCTGCCACGGCGACCTCGTGGGCCGACAACGCGATCATGGTCGAGGTGCCTTCTGGCACGACCGGCGATGTCGATGTTTCGGTCACCGCCTCGGGGCGGATCTCGAACAGCATCTCGTTCACGATCGAGTAGGCGAGAACTCGAGAACGATCGTGGCGTCGTTCGGATTCGACGGCTTGACGAAGCTCAGCCCGCGGATCGCATCGCCGACACACTGACCGACGGTGAGCGTGACGCCCGCCGAGGTCTTGACCTTGCGGACCTTGCCATCGACATCGATCGTGAACTCGACCGTGATCTTGCCCGCGAGGCTCGGGACATCGGCTTGTTCCTTCGCGTAGCAGGCGAGGAACTGATCCTGCGACCGCTCGACGAGGTCCTTCGCGCCCGGCGTTGGGAAGCGAAGATGCAAGTCACCGAGCGTGACGTGGGCGCCGTTCGTCGGGGGTGGCGCGACCGGCGCGGGGCCGCGCGTCACCACGGGCACCGGCGCCGGACCGGCCTTCTCCGGTCGCGCGAGATGCGCGAGCTCGGGATCCGGCTGCGGCGGCGCGGTGGCCTCGGTATCACTTGTCGGGGGTGCCTCACCGACGATCGGGCCGGGCGCATTGCGCGGCCCGTTCACCGAGGGACTGCCGCAAGCGATCAACAACATGCACGCGAGGCTTCGCATGCGCGCAGTATGTCCCCTTTAACGGCCCTTGCGGCGTTTACGACGTTTACGGCGTTTACGGTCTTCACGGCGTGACGTGGATACAGGCCTCGTACCACGACGCGCCGAGTCGCTCGTCGCGAACGACGATCCACACGGGGATGTCTTCGGGGCCGGCGAGGTCCGTGGATTTTGGCGCCGTGAAGTCGGTGAACAACGGCTTGAGATTGCCGAACACGTCGTGGCCGCCTCCGGTCGAGCCCTTCGAGAGCTTGCCGTCACCGATCACCCACTGGTACGTGATGCTCTCGGTGAAGGTCTGTTCGCCGCCCGTGATCGTCGGCGTGACATAGACCTCTCGGACACCATCAGGCTCGATCGGGTTGAGGCGAACCTTCGTATCCGGCGGGACCTCGAGCTTGTGCGCCGCCGGGTCGTCGCATGAAGTGAGCACCATCGGCTGCGGGTTTGACATCACCGCATCCGCTTCGCTCGCGACCAGACCCCCGAGCGTGGGGTTGTGGTTCGCGGTGATGTCGGCAGGAATGCGCGGCATCAGGCGCAGAGATTTCTCCGCGTAGATATCGTCCGCGACGCTCGCATCGCTGCCACCGAGTTGGAGCTCGATGCCGTAGTAGATGCCGCCGAGCCCGTGCAGCTGATCGTCCTGGAGATAGCTGTACGCGACGCCGAGCAAGTTGCCATCCGGGTTGATCGTCGTGCAGAGCGGCGGTCGCGGGAACGTATCGGGATCCGGTGCGATGCCCGAGCCGAGCATGATGCTCGGTCGAGCTTCGTCGCAGCGGTCGTTCGCCTTCGGCACGCATAACGTGAACGAGTAGCGCAGCGCGCGATCGTGTTCGCGATCGGAGACCAGCGCGCAGACCTGCGTTGGCACGACTTGCGTCAGCAGCTGCGTGGGATCCTGAGTCTGCGAGACATCGATCACCTGCTCCGGCGGATCGGAGTCCATCGCTAGCACGCGCAGATCGATCACGACGTTCGGATCTTCGAACGTGCCGCAGCCGACGAGCGCTACCACCAGGAGTATTTTCACCACGTTCCTCGCACGCCGAGCGTCGGCAAGATCGGAAAGCTCGCGATCGGCGAGCGCTCGCGGAAGCGATAGTCGTACTGGTATGCCTCGACGTTCGTGTGGTTCGTCACGTTGATCACGTCGAGGTACACGCCGAGGCTCCAGCGATCGAACAACCAATCGCGTTCGATGCGCGCGTCGAGCTGGTAGAAGTTCGGCTCGCGGATCGAGCGTAGATCGCCGCGCACGGCGACGTACTTGCCAGTGTCCGCATCGTAGGTCGCACCGATGATCGGCGTATTGGGTCGACCACTCGCGAGCTGGAACCGCAAGCCGACCTCGAACCCGCCGCCCGGCTTGTAGCTCGCGACCGCATTCAACACGTGCGGTTGATCGAACGTCGTCGGAATCCACTCGCTATCGGCATGGCGCTGCTCGCGCGCGCGGCTGTACGTGTAAGACAGCCAGCCATAGAGGTGGTCGGTGATCTCGCGCTTGATGATCGCTTCGAACCCGTACGAGTAGTTACGCGCTTCGTTCGTGAAGTTGACGTAGGAAAAAGAACCATCCGCGCTCTGCGTGACGTCGTTACTGAAGATCACGAGGTTGCTGCGCTCGACGTAGTAGACCTCGCTATCGATCGACCACACGTGATCGGGGTTCCACTCGTAGCCGAGGCCATAGTGCATGCCATGCTCGAGCTGGAGGTTCGGGTTACCGAACCGGCGATCGAGCGCCTCGGGTTGCGGTGGCTGCGTGAAGTGCCCGACATAGCCCTTGATCGTCCACTGATCGGAGAGCTTGTAGCGCGCGACGAACCGCGGATCGATCGACTCGCGCGACACCCCGTCGAGGATGTACGCGTCGAGGCGTAGCGTCGGGATGAGCTTGAGGCGATCGGTCACGTCGATCCCGAGATCGATGTACGCGCCGGTACCGAACAGCTGCGAGCCGCGAAACAGCTGGGTCGGCGAGATGTCGACACCCGCCGTGTTGATCAGCGAATCGGCGACGGGCACGAGCGCTTCGTAGCGCGTGACACGCGAGAGAAAATCGAGGCCGGTATCGAGCGTGAATCGCTTGCCGACCTTGCCGTGCACGCGCAGGCGATACGAGAAAGCATCGTTGACCACGCTGATGCTCGTGAAGGGACCGGAGGCCTCGGCTTGCGCGCCGGTGAACGAGATCGTGTCGCGTCCCCATGCCGGAGAGATCGTGAGCTTGAGATCGCCTGCCATCGGGCGCTCGTAGGTGCCGATCACGCGCAGGAACTTCACCGAGCTATCGAGATCCGTCGACACCGCGGCATCGGGATCTTGGTTGAGCACGTGCAACCCGTCCGAGGACCCGACGACGAAAACGCTCGCCTTGCCGTTCTCGTGCAGGTTGTAATCGACGCGCGCTTGATAGTCGTAGTAGACCGGCGTCACCACGCGCGACGCGCCGGGTGCCGGCTTCGGCAACACGAACCCGAGGAACGCATCGATGTACGAACGCCGCCCCGCGACCGCGATCGCGAGATCCTTCGTGATCGGCGCGCGCACGTAGCCGCCCGCATCGAGGAAATCGACCTTCGCCGAGCCATGGATACCGTCGGACGCGGTCGTGCGGGTCTCGAGCGTGACCGCGCCACCGTGATGGCGCCCCAACCGACCGGGGAAGCCGCCGGGATACAGCGCGATCGAATCGAGCATCTCCGCATTGAAGATCGATGGGCCGCCGAGGAAGTGAAACAAGCCGGGCACCTCGTGCCCGTCGAGGAAGATACCGGTGTCGTCGGGATTGCTGCCGCGCACGAGCAACAGGCCCAGGCCAAACGGCGCGCGCTGCAAGCCGGGCAGGGTCTGGATCACGCGGATCGGATCGCCGAACGTGCCGGGTACCGTGCGGATCTGCTGGCGCTGGAGCGTCCGCTTGGTGACCTCCATCTGCGCTTTTTCGCCTTCGATCACGGTCTCGTATCGATTGCCGCCGCGCGGTCGCATCCACAGCCGGACCTCGAGCGCTTCCTTCTTCGTGATCTCGATCGGTCGCTTGAACCGGTCGAAGCGATCGTCGACCGCCAGGATCGTGTACTTGCCGGGCGGCACACCGTGAAAGAAGAACGTGCCGTCTGCGCCGGTCACGGCATCGAGGCCGAGCTCCGTGATCGAGACGATCACTCCGGTGAGCTTGCTGCGCGTGCCGCGCTCGACGACCAGGCCTTGCAACGTGATCGGCGCGCTCATCGCGCCCGCGTGATCCGGCGGACCGGCGTGGTCCTTTGCCGGTGGAGGCGGCACGGGTTGGTCGTCTTCGACAGGCTTTGTCTCGATCGTGAAGTTGATCGTGGTCTCCACCGTGATCGCGCCGGGCTTGCCATCGATCTCCGCGGGATCGAAGACGTACTGCAGCGCAGCGGCGACCGCGGCCTCGTCGAACCCATCACCGATCTTGTCGACCACGTCGACACTCGAGACGATGCCGGTGTTGTCGATATGGATCTTGACCTTGACCTTCGCCTGCCTGCCTGCCGCGAGCGCCGCTGGGGGATAGTCGGGCGCTTGCGCCTGCACGAGCTTCGGCGGCTTCGTGACCACGTTCGTCCTGGTCGGCGGCGGCGGCTTATCGGGCAAGCGCGGCGCGTCGTCACCCTGCGCGCGCACGGTCAACGCGCACAACGCGCACAGCACCGCAACGACCCGCAACATCGCGCAGAGTATATGCGGAGTCGAGTCCGGGGGTATCCAAGCCGAAGCCGAAGCCGAGCCGAGCCAGGACCTCGCCTCGATCTTCGGCGGGCAACGAGCATCGTGAAAGCACGGGCCACAGCGAGAGCGAGCCACGTGTGACGAGGCTGCGAGCCATCGGCGAACGGCTGCAGGAATGACACGTTCGTCGAACCGGTGACGTCGACCGATCGCTGCTTATCGACCAAAAATATTTCAATGTCGCTCGAGGCGTTCTCGGATTACTTCACTCGAATCTCCGCGATGTCGCGCTCGCGAAGCGATCCTCTCTGGTTTGCGCGCGTTGTTTGGACGGGGTGAAATCGCGTCGGTCGAGATCGCGATTCGTCGTCGAGAACGTATGCCAACGATTCGGAAGAGCGAGTGGTCGATGTAGTTCATCAACGAACGCTAGCGACCAGCATGGCTCTCGCGCATCGACGATGCGTCATGCATTGCGCTGTCGTACGGGATTCCGGAGCCGAGCTCCTCGGCTGGTTCTGCGACTACGACTATGACTGCGACTGCTGGCGCAGATGCGTGAGCAGCTTGTCGAACATGCCGCGCATCGCGCCTTCGAGCGCTTCTTTGCGATAGGTGCCGAGGTACTGCTGCTTGAACTTCGCGGTCGGAATCTGGACCTTCGCGCCGCCCGAGAGGAACGACAGCATCTTGCCGTTCTCGTCCGAGATCGCGAGCCGGAGCTCGGCATCGATCTCGACGTAGCCGCCGTTGGTCTCGACATCCATCTTGACGACCGACAGATCGACCTGGCGCGGGTCGAGGCCCCAGCGCTGGGCATCGGCTGCGGTCATCGTGACCTGCGGCGCGACCTTGAACGAATCCATCAGCGCTTGCTTGACGAGATTGGCGTTCTGCTTGCGGGTCGGCTTGTCCGCCTTGCCGGGCGAGTCATCGCTCGACGTCTTGATCATCACGTAGAGATCCGGCGCGTCGCTCACCGCATGGGGCGAACGACCGAAGCCCGAGGTGTGGCGCGCTTGCTTGCCGGTCTTCTTTACAGAAGAGACGACTTGTTGCTCGGGCATCTCGGCTTCGATGCCGTTGGCCACGGCGACCGCGACCGCGGCATCCGCGGCTTTCTTGCGAACGTTCTCGTCCGTGTCGTCGGCCGCTACTGACTTGAGCGCAGGCAGGGCCGCCTTGTGCTTGAGCTTGCCGAGTGCACTCGCTGCGATCGCGCGAACATCGGCGCTCGGATCGTGCAGCGCGGTGACGAGCGGCTTGAGTGCGCGCTTGTCATGGAGGCGTGCGAGCGAAACCGTGGCGGCAAGCCGCGCCTTCTCGTTCGAGCTCGACAGCTGCTTGTTCAGATCGTCGACCGAGTCAGCGTAGGCAGGCGCTGCGTGGCCCAGCGCCATCGATAGTGCGGCCGCGCCGACGAGCTTGACGAGGACTGATCGCATGCCCGTGGGTAGATTAGGCGCCCGGTTTTTCACTCCGTCAACGTTTTAGGCGCGAACAGATCCTGGTTGCATCCGTGTATGTTGGAGTGAACGCATGGATTCACCTCGACCGCAATTTCGAACAGGTGTGATAGCAGGTGGGTTGGTGCTAGTTCTGGTCATCACCTACCTGCGGTTCTGCGGGAGCCTGTCAATACCGGCCAAGCCTCCCGCACCTACAGGACCTACCGGCACGCAGAAACAATTGTTGTCGCAAGCGACGGCAACACCCGGCATGTATCTGAACTTTCTGGAGCGTGATGCAGCGGCCGCCGGTGTGCGTGCGCCCACGCCCGCCGATATGGGCAAGAAGCTCGCGTATCGCGTCGACGATGCACGTCATGTGCTCGAGCTCGGGCAACCCGCGATCGAGGTGGCGGGTTTACGCCTGCATCTCGAGCGCGCAGGTGATGCCGTCACGCTCGCGATCACCAACCTCGAGAAATCCGATCTCGCGTACAACGTCGTGACGACGTCGAGTGTTGGCACCGGGCTCTGCAACTCCGTGCGACCGCTGCCCATCAACGCGATGGTGATCAATAAAGGCGGGAGCGAGATGCGCACCGAGTGCGGCTTTCGCGACGGCATCTCGATCATCGTGACGAAGGTCGAGACCGTCGAGGTCGGCACCCTGTCGGCCTACTACTTGAGCGAGGTCCCTCCGACGCTGGTGGGCATCGAAGACCGTCTAGCGCGAGGCCACCACGGCGTCGCAGCGAAGGAACCTTGCACTGCGGTGATCTCTCAGGTCGTCCGCTCCGGCATCGACCGCGGCGATATTGGGTGGAGAGATCTCGTGGACTTCTATAGCCGCCACAGGTGCCAAAGTTACTCGTTTCCTTCATCGTATCGGGCGTTTAAGTCTGATAACGAGCGTCCGGTCCCGGTATCAGACTGAAAATTTATCGGCTTTTCATAGCGTTAGACTTGCGCCGCACCATCGTGGCGGCTTAGCCTGTTCCTAGTTACGCGGAGTTACGGGTGACCAAGTCCGAGCTCATCGAAAAAATATCAGAGACGTTAAAGCTGCCGGCCGGTAAGGCGGAGGCAATCGTCAACACCATCTTTGACTCGATGGTGAAGGCACTGGAACGCGGGGAAGGCATCGAGATCCGCGGCTTTGGTAGCTTCACTGTCCGTAAGTATAAAGCTTACGAAGGTCGCAACCCCCGAACCGGCGAAACCGTCCATGTCGCCGAGAAGCGTCTGCCTTTCTTCAAGGTTGGCAAAGACTTGCGCGAGCGAGTCAATGCGGGCCTGGGCACGCCGCTGCCGGCTGACAAGCCGGACGAAGCCGACGACACCGACCCGAACGAGCCCGACTACGACGACGACGACGATTAGTCGTCGGTCCTGAGCCCCTCAACGAGGTGTGACGGTTCCTGCATCGCCATCGACCTCGACCAACTGACCCTCCGTCAGTGAAGTCCATGCGTCGTGGCATCCGACCACGCAGGTGACCCCGAGCTCGCGCGCGAGCGCAGCACCGTGATCCAAGATGCCCCCGGTCTCGCTGACGAGTGCAGCACATCGCCCGACGAACACCGCGAGTGCGGGGGTGACGGCGCGAACCACGATCACGTCTCCCGGCGAGGCGAGCGTCGCGGCCGCGAGGGACGCGAAGCGAACGACGCGTCCGGTGACGCGCGGACCGTGACCGACGCCGTGAAGTGCGGCTCGCGCGGGCTGCGGTTTGCCCCCGACGATCAGGGGCATCTGCCATTTGCTCGCGCGCTCCGCGGCGGCGCGGGCCGCGGATGCTTTGCGCTTCGAGACGATCGGATCGATCGGTTGGTGCTCGTCGGTCCCTCGATCGAAGAACTCTTTCCAGACTTCCGACCACAGCGGGAGCCAGAAGATGTCGTCGCGATCGATGCCGAGCTTGTCGGCCCACGCGAGCATCGCGGTTCGGACCATGTGCTGCGCACGCGCGAACAACAGATCATCGCGCTCGGCGAGATCGGCGGCGATCGCCGCGAGGTCGATCCATGCTCGCCACCGCGCGAGAGGAACTCGGGACAGAGCTGCGAGCAGTCGCCGCCGCATTCGGTGGCGTCGCGACGAGCGTGACCGCTCCTCGTTCGCCTCCGCTTTGATCTGCGCTCGCACGGAGGGTGTTGGTTTTGCGAGCTCGATTGCGCGGATCAGAAGCTCCGGGCGCTCGCCGAACGAGGGGACTGCGACGTCCCAAGTCGGCGCGAGCGCGCCGATGCGACGGACGACTTCGGCGAAATCAATCGCGCCGCGTGCGGCCGCTGCGATCGTGACTTCGACCGAGGAGGGACGATGGCTGGGTTGTCTGCCGGCGCGCTTTCGAAGCTCCGCGATTCGCGGCGAGAGCTCGCCGGCCCAGAGCCCGATGACGGTTCCGTATTCAGCAAGCGCGTGGAAGAGTCCCCACGAGGTCGTCGTGTGAATTCGCGCGCGCGCCAACATGGTCTCGAGCTTGGTCTCGAGCTCGCGGCATTGCTTGACGAGCGCCGCCGAACGCTCGTGGGTAAATCGCGGCGCCGCGGACTCGCGACGAGCCGAATACAGATAGCCACCGACGACGCGAAGCTCGTACGCGCCGAGCTTCAACCCTTCGAAAGCTTCGACCAGCCCGGTCTGCGCGGGCGAGAGTGGATCGGGGTTGTGCGTGACATCCCAGGTCCAAACACGACCATCCTGCAACGGCGCGAGGATGATCGGCGGTGGCGGCGTGAACGCGGTGCGAGCGCGCGGCACGATCGGCCGCGCTTGCACGACCCAGGTCTCGATCACGTCGTCGCGCAGGGAGACCTGGATCAGCTCGACATCGGCCGCTACACCGAGCACTTGCTCGGCGCGCAGCGCTTGCACCGCGGCGTGATGATCGGCGAGCTGTACGGGCAGGGCGTCGCGCGAGGCACGCGTGATGTGCTCGCGGCGCTGGATCACCAGCTCGTCTCGATCATCGCGCGTGTAGACGGTGATGCGCTCGCCCTCGATGTAGCGCTGAACGATCACGCCGAGCGCCACTTCGTGGGAGCGGCGATTCGCATATTCCACCGCGTGCGGCGTGAGCGCGCTCGCCCACACCGCGCGGATCGCGGCTCGCACCGAGGCCGGATCCGCAGGCACCGCGACCAGCGAATGAAAGATGCCGGCGGCGGATCCCGCGGCTCCATCCTCGACGGTCGCCGAGCTGCGGACTGCGACCAGCGGACCGATCTCCTTCAGGTGCTCGACGAGGCCCAGCTCGTCCAATCCGTCGGGCTCGTCGGGCTCGTCGGGCTCGTCGGGCTCGTCGGGCTCGTCGGGCCCGTCGGGCCGCGTCGCTACTGCCGCCGCGAACCGTTCGAACAGCTTCACCGAGATCGCGAAGCCGGCCGGTACCGGGAGCCCGGCGGCGATCAGCTTCGCGAGTCCGACGGCTTTGCCCCCGCAGGCTGCGTTCGCGTCCCGGAGGTCGGTGATGTCATCCGGATCTCGCACAGCGTCTGAACTAACCATATGATCGTTCCGTGCGCACCGCTGTCGTAATCACCATGCTGCTCGCGAGCACGGTTGCGCGCGCCGACGACAGCAAGCTCGCCAAAGAAGACGTCCCCCTCCAACCGACCGTCGCGCTACGTGGCAAAGATAAGACGTGCTGTGGCTACCCCCTCGTCGACGAGCTCCAGTGGGCGCTGCGGTTCTACTGGCTCGCGTTCGAGAACGACTACGACGACGTCCAGCCCCCGAGTCCGAACCAACCAAAGAGCGCGGCAAGCGCGAAGGATGGCGTCTCGAAAGTCTCGCCGACCACGTTCGTCGAGCTCTACACGCCCGAGGGCTACTACTTCGGTCGCGTGCCCGAGCGTTACGCATGGTCCCTGCGGCTCGAAGGCTCCGGCATCATGCGGGATGGCCGCGTCATCAACTACACGGGCAAGTGTCCGTACGGATACGGCACCTGCTTCGAGCAGCTCGATATCGCCGAGCATCCGTTCGGTCGGGGCAACAAAGGTCGGCCGCTGATTCCGTTCAAGTCGGTCGCGATCGACCCGCGCCTCGTGCCGATCGGCGAGCCGCTCTACATTCCGGAGTTCGATGGCCTCGTGCTTCCTGATGGCTCGATCCACGACGGCTGCGTGCGCGCCGACGACACGGGTGGTGGCATCAAGAAGCGCAAGATGGACTTCTTCGTCGTGACGTACGGCAATTTCAGATTCCTCCTCGACGAGCTCGAGAACGTCACGTGGATAACCCCGCACATCCAGGCGCCGCGCTGCGAATACCTTCGCGACCTATGATACGACGGGCGCATGTCGCTCTACTTGACCATTCGCGAGATGCACAAAGTCCTCGGCCAGTTCAACGTCTGGCTCGACAAGGCTGTCGCGCACGCGACGGCAAAAAAATTCGAGCCGGAGACCATGCTGACGTGGCGCATGGCGCCCGATATGTTCCCGCTCGCGCAGCAGATCCAGTTCACGTGCGATCAGGCGAAGTTCGCCGCGGCACGTGGTGCGGGTAAGGAAGCGCCGCCGCATCCCGACAGCGAGAAGACGATCGCGGAACTGCGCGCTCGCGTACAGTCGGTGATCGCATACCTCGAGACCTTCAAGGCCGCCGACTTCGACGGCGCCGGTGATCGCACGCTCAGCCTGCCGCGCTGGGAAGGTAAGAAGATGACGGCGCTCGGCTACGTCACCGAGCACGCGATGCCGAACTTCTTCTTCCACGCATCGTGCACGTACTTGTTGCTCCGCCACAACGGTGTCGACGTCGGCAAGCGCGACTTTCTCGGCACGCTCAACTACCTCGCGTGATCATGCTCGGCGCGCTGTTCGTCGCACCGGCGGCACATGCCGTCGTAGAAGCGCTGCAGTCGGCCAGGGCCGAGGGCACGCTTGCGGTTGTCGGCCACGCGAAGCTCGCGGCCTCGCTCGTGAAGCAGAAGCGCGACGTGGTTGCCATCGGCGTGGGCGAGCGCGCCGCGAAAAAACTTCCGGGTGCGCTGCCAGATTTTTCACAGATAGCGGATCGTTCGCTCGCTGCGGTGATCGGCATCGATGTCGCCACCGACGAGGAATGGCAGCTCGTGGTACGGACGTGGACGCGCGTCGTGCGCGATGGCGGCGCGATCGTGTTCGTCGATCGCGGGCACGCGTCCGAGGCGTCGCGCCGTGCATTGTGTAGCGGTTTGACCGAGCTCGAACAGCGACGATCCAGTCGCATCATTGTCACGAGCGGTCTCGTCTCGCACTTCGTGTGAGGTGATGTGATGTGAATCTGACCCGACCGCGGTCGGGTGGCCTCGCATGTGCAATCTCGCACGAAATGGCGACGGCATTTCCACCCACGACGAACGTCATCCCGCGCGGACGTGTGTTGATCGTCGACGACGACGACATCGTGCGAGCGACGACGGCGATGGCTTTGACACGGCGCGGCTTCGACGTGGTTCAGGTATCGAGTGGTGCAGAAGCGCTCGGCTATCTCGCGCGTGATGCCCCAGCGCTCATGCTGCTGGATCTCAACATGGACGATATGACTGGCTGGGAAGTTCTGTCGCACATCCAGCGCGAACCGCGGCTGCGCGACATGAAGACGATCGTCGTCAGTGGCGAACAATCACCGCAGATCCCGCGTCGCTTCGGTTACATGCGCAAGCCGTTTCGCCTCGAAGCCTTGCTCGAGATGATCGGCGTCCAGACCCCTCCGGAAACGTAGCGCCGCTTGCTTGGCGCACGTTGTCTCGCGAGCTCTTGCTTGGCTGAGCACAGCTGATCTAGACAGGCGGATGCTCTTCTTTGGTGTCGCCATCTTTTTTTGGCGGCGGGCGGAAGATGAGGTCCATCTGAGGACCGTGCGTGCCCTTGGTGTGATCGCCACGATCGTCGGGCTTCTGACCCGGCGGCGTGATCCACGGAATCTCGGTGTTCGGATAGCCGCGACCGGCCTCGTACATGTAGCGCGCCCAGAGCGGGACGACCGTCATGTACGCGGCGTCGCTCTTGCCGAGCGCGCGTTCCTTCTTATCGTCGCCCATCCACACGAGCGTGGTGAACTTCGACGTGAACGCGATGAACAGGTTGTCGCTCGTTGCCGAGGACGTTCCAGTCTTACCGGCGGCGAGCATCGTCGTCGCGCGCACCACGTTCGCGAAGCCGAACTTCACCTCGTGCTCGAGCAAGCGTTGCATGAGGTACGCGGTGCGCGTGGGAATCGCCTGTGTGGGTACGATACCGGTCGTCGCCGCGACGCGATCGAGCCGGTCACCGGCTTCGAGTTGCGGATCCTCGGACACCGAGTTGTCCTCGACGCTCTGACCGTTGCGATCGATGATCCGGCGGACGTAAACCCAATCCTTCTCGTGACGCTTCTCGCGGGGCCACCATTGCCCGAGGCGGGCGAACACGGTGAACGCGCGCGCCATCTCGTCGAGCTTGCTGCACGAGGCGCCGAGCGCGAGCGCATCGTCCGCGAAGATCTTGGTGGAGAAGCCGAGCCGGCGCGCCCACGCTTCGACGTTCTTCGCGCCGAGCCGCTGAAACAGATCGACCGAAGGAACGTTCTTCGAGAACACCAGCGCGTACTCGAGCGTGACCGCGTGATCCATCGTATCGCCGAGGTTGGTCGGCGACCACACCTCGCCGGTGTTCGGATCGGTGATCTCGACGGGGATGTCGTTGAGCACCGTATCGAAGCCGTAGCCCTGATCGAGACCGAGCGCGTAATAGATCGGCTTGTACGTCGAGCCCGGCTGGCGGCACGCCTGGACCGCGCGGTTGAACACCGAGCGATCGTAATCGAAGCCACCGACCATCGCGGCGACATAGCCGGTGTGATGATCGGCGGTGAAGATCGTGGTCTGCGGATGCGGCACTTGCTCGAGCCGCACGGTCTCGGAATGCGCGGCATCCCACTCGTGCTGATCATCGTGCGGGATCCAGCCCGGGTTCTTGCCGCCCTCGCCGAGATCCCAATCGCGATAGCGCGGGAGGTTGCGAACCTCGCGCGAGACCCACACGACATAACCGGGCTTGAGGGCTTCCGTGACGCTTTCGATCTTCACGTCGTTGTCGGCATTGCCAGGCTGCCACTTCGCGGCCCAGCTCATGTTCTTGAGTGGCAGCTGCAACCGGCGCTCACCGACGAGCACTTCGGCGTGCTCGCTATCGGTCTTGTCGACCAGCGCGAGATAGCGCTTGCCGGCGACGAGCGGGCCGGTGCCGTAGAGCTGCTTCTGGCGCTCGATCAACTTCGCGCGAGCCGACCCATCGATCCGCCACTCGGGACCGCGCCAGCCTTGGCGCTTGTCTTGATGACGCGCACCGAAATCCGCGTTCTCGTACGCGGCGGCTTCCCAGCTCGGCTCGGCCGCGGTCTCGATCCGGAGGCCGTTCTTGAACAGGCCATCGTCGCCGAGCTTGTCGGTGACCCAGCGCCGCACCTGCTCCGCGTAGTAGGGCATGCGATCGGGGAAGATGTCGCGATAGAGGTCGAGCTTGATGCCCTCCTGCTTCGCGGCGGCGACATCCTTCGAGGTCGCGAAGCCGTACTGCGCCATGCGATCGAGCACGAGGTTGCGCCGCTCGATAGCCTTGGGCTGGTTGTGGATCGGCGAGTACGCGGTCGGGCCTTTCGCGAGCCCCGCGATCAGCGCGCACTCGGAGAGCGTGAGCCGTGCCAGATCTTTCTGGAAGTAGCGATGCGCCGCGGCACGCACACCGAACGCGCCAGAGCCCAGATAGATCTGGTTGAGATAAACCGAGAGGATTGCCTTTTTCGAGTACGTGGCCTCGAGGCGGCGCGCCATGATCGCTTCCTTCGCCTTGCGCGACAGTGACTTCTCGCCGCCGAGGAACTGCTTCGCGAGCTGCTGCGTGATCGTGGAGCCGCCTTGCGCGAAATCGCCGCTCGCGACGTTCGCCCACACCGCGCGCAAGATGCCTTTGAAGTAGATGCCGCCGTGGTGGAAGAAATCGTGATCCTCGACCGCGAGGAAGGCGTTCACGAGCTGCGGCGGCATCTCGTCGTACGCGGCAAACTCGCGCCACTCCTTGGCGAACTCGCCGAGCAGCGTGTTGTCCGCTGCGTAGATTCGCGAGACCGCGGGCGACGCGTGCTTGTACTCGCGCAGGTTCGGGGTCGCGGGCGTGTTGATCGAGAAGTAGCTGTAGAGCAGCACCGCGGACAAGCACAGCCCGGCGACTCCGGTCAGCGCCGCGAAGCCGTACAGCTTCGCGATCCAGTAGACGTACCCGCCATCGGCTCGATTCTCGACGGTAACGTGTGCTCGCGGCTCGACAGACATGACTACAGCGCCGGCATAGTAGCGACGAGGCTACAAGGCTACAATGGAAGCATGCGCAGCTTGATTGCCTCGCTGTTACTGGGACTTGGCTGTGGCAAGGGCGCACAGAACAAGCAGGTGGACTGGCACCGAACGCCGTTGAAACAACTCAGCGCGCATACGGGCAGCGTCGACTTTGACATCTCGCTCCCCGAGGATTGGGAGCCGCGCAAGGCGCCCGATGAGGGCTGGGGCCCCGCGAAGGGCGATCCGATGAAGCGGCCCTCGGTGACCGTACAAAACGTCTCGGCGGATCTGGCCTCGTCACTCGAGTCCGCGATCTCGGCGGCGGGCGCTTCCGTCGAGTACCTCACTCGCAAGGAGACCAAGGCGGATGGCTATCGGATCACCGAAGCGCACGACCCGCGCACGATCAAGGCGACCACGTTCAAGCGGTTCGGCGCGACGTTCCTGTGGTGCACGGCGTCGCAAACGAACGACGACGGCATTCCGCAGTTCGCGGAGACCGAGCAGGCCTTACAGAAGATCTGCGATTCGGTCGCGCCACATTAACAAGCGGTCGCGAGGTCGCCGATCGGCGAATCGCCGCCGAGCTGACCGAGCACGCGAACCAGGTGCGCGCGGATCTTGTGCTTCTTCGAGTAGACCGTCTTCAACGAGATCTGCATCTCGGCAGCGATCTCGTCGGCCTCCATACCCTTCTGGTAGTAGAGCTCGACGAAGGTGCGATCCTTGTCGGTGAAGTCGTTGAGCAGCTCGTTGAGGTGCTCCCAGCGCTCTTTCTCGATCAGCTGATCGAGGGGCGTGCGATCGACTTCGTCGTGCGGATCGATCGAGCCATCGACCTTGTCGAGCATCGGACGGCGACCCGCACTGCGCAGGAAGTCGTAGGCGGCGTTGACCGAGATCATCCCGATCCACGAGCCCAGCTTGGTCCCGCGAGCCGGGTTGTAGATGCGGAGCTTGTGCATGTCGTCGCGGACCAGCTGCATCATCACGTCGGCGTAGATCTCGTCGAGGTCCGCGCTCGAGAGCGACGGCGCGTACTTGAGCGTGACCTTCGTGATGCATCGATAGATGAGCGGGCGGAACCGGCGAACCAGCTCGTTCCAGCCACGCGACTCGTTGCGGAGAACGAAGCGCAGGAGCTCGCGATCAGACCAATCAGCCGGAATTTTCGAAGTCGCGCGCGCGAGAAGAGCCATGTGCAAGTCCTCCGAAATGGGGATACAGCAACGTCCGCGCCATGCCTAAGCATCTGTAATTGCTGACTCAACTCCGGACTCCAGCGGTCAGGGCCACCATTAGTTGGTGAAAACCACCGGTGGAGGGAAGCGTAACAAGGGAAGGTCCGTACGCCCGAGCGGTACGTCGTACTGTTGCCCACATGTTCGGACCCACGATGGTCGCCGGGCCATCCCGCTCGGGATTCCCGCGTTCATCCTGACGTTCCCGCTGGGGCCTCGGACCGAAATCGCTGACCGATACCGAGCCACTCCTCACGAGTGCCTCACGAGTGCGTTCGTCGCGAACCTCGGATCGATCCAGCTCGATGCCGCGTATCACCATCTCTACAAATGGGAACTGCCCGCTGTTCGTGAATGAGTTCCTGTCCTCATTTCGACCGCCTATTTTTTAGCCGATCACGCGGTTGCGGCCTTCGCGCTTCGCTCGATAGAGGAGGTCATCGGCGATCTTGATGAACGAGGTGACGTCGACATCTTGGCCCTCGACGCACGCGACGCCGACCGAGACGGTGACCGGGAACGTGTCGCCCTCGTATTCGAACGGCTGATCGCCGACCAGGCGACGCACTTGCTCGCCGAACGTGCGCGCGCCGGTGATGTCGGTCTCGGGCAACACCGCGGCGAATTCTTCACCGCCGTAGCGCGCGAGGAGCTCTTCGCGGCGCACGCGACCTAGCAACCGGCGCGACATCTCGCGCAGCACGTAGTCACCGGTGAGGTGACCGTGCTTGTCATTGATCAACTTGAAGTGATCGATGTCGAACATGAGCAGCGAGAGCGGCCGGCGGTAACGCGCGCAGCGGGCGATCTCGCGCTCGAGGAATTCGAGGAAGTAGCGCTTGTTGTGGGCGCCGGTCAAAGCGTCCACGATCGTCATCCGATAGATCTCTTCGTGGTAACTCGCCTCGACCCCGGCGCCCGAAAGGAACTTGAAGATCGCCGCGCCGATCTTGAGGAAGTCCGCGTCGCGGAGGACCGACTTCGAGACTTGGACGTCGTTGACGTACGAGCCATTCGTCGATTGGAGGTCTTCGACCGACCACGCCTCGCCTGCGCGGAATACGCGCGCGTGACGCCGCGAGACCGAATCGCGATCGACCTGGATGTCACAATCAGCGCCGCGTCCGAGGACGATTTCGCTGCGTGACAGGGGGAACCGCTTGCCCATGTCAGGGCCCGGCGGATAGATGAGCACCAGGCATGCATCACCCGTCTCCTTGGCCGGTTTGACGACCTGGACTTTCGTGATGCGGGTCTTCCACTCAGACATCTAAGTTCCAGCAAACGCGTGTGATTCTCGATCCAACCGTGTTTGGTGTGACCTGTCAATGTGCGCACCGGTGTGATAACGACGCGAGGTGCTCGGTGCGCCCTTCGATCTGGTGGGCAAGAACGTCGGCGATGACGAGCCGATGGGCGTGGTCTGCGTCCACGGCTTCACGAGCACGCCCTACGAGATGCGATTCCTCGGGGAGCGCCTCGCCGATGCTGGGTTTCGTGTACGCGGTGTACGCCTTCCGGGCCACGGCACCTCGATCGAGGATCTCGATCGGACCCCGTGGCAGGCCTG
This sequence comes from Kofleriaceae bacterium, assembly GCA_043759355.1. Classification (GTDB taxonomy): domain Bacteria; phylum Myxococcota_A; class Polyangia; order Haliangiales; family Haliangiaceae; genus JABFXX01. The sequence goes on along the minus strand of JAYVLQ010000166.1, from coordinate 57,770 downwards.
GTGCGACGCCGTCGAAGCGGCGTTCGACGACCTCTCGAAAGACCACGCAAGGGTTGCGCTGGTCGGCCAATCGCTCGGCGGCTTGCTCTCGCTCGAGCTCGCGAGCCGGCGGCCCGAGGTCGCCGTGGTGTGCTCGTTGGCCGCGCCGCTGTGGCTCGAGGGGCTGGCCGCGCGGGTGGCGGGGTGGGCCGAGGCCGGCAAGCTCGGCTGGTGCAAGGAGCTCCCGAAGCTCGGCGGATCTGACGTGCGCGACCCGGTCGTGAAGCGCGAGAACCCGGCGTATCGCGCGGTGCCAGTCAAGGCGCTCGTTCAATTCTCGCAGTTCATGCGCGAGGCCGATGCCGCTCTCCCGAGCGTCACGCAGCCGGTGCTCGTCGTACATGCCAAGCTCGATCACACCGCGCCGGTCGCGTGCGCGGCGCGTCTCGCCGAGCGAACGCGTGCGGTGCGCACCAAGATCCTCGAGCGCAGCTATCACCTGATCTCGATCGATGTCGAGCGCGACATTGTCGCTGAAGAAGTTCGGTCTTTCTTGAGGAGGCACTGATGCGTCACGTCATCGCGATCGACCAAGGCACCACTGGCACCACCGTGCTCGTCCTCGACGAGAACCTCCAGGTCCGCGGCCGCGGTTACCAGGAGTTTCGCCAGATCTATCCGCAGCCCGGCTGGGTCGAGCACGATCCGGAAGAGATCTGGAGCTCGGTCACGGCCGCGCTCGCGCTCGCGCTGAAAGACATCGACTCGAAAACGATCGCGGCGATCGGCATCACGAACCAGCGCGAGACCTCGATCCTCTGGGACAAGCAGACCGGCAAGGCCGTCCACAACGCGATCGTGTGGCAAGACCGGCGCACCGCGGAGCGCTGCGCCGAGCTCAAAGCGCAAGGCAAAGAAGCGCGCGTCAAGGAGCTCACCGGCCTCACGCTCGATCCCTACTTCTCGGGCACGAAAGTGCAATGGATGTTGTACTCGGTGCCCGGGCTCGCGACCGCCGCGCGCAATGGCGACATCGCGTTCGGCACCGTCGATTCGTATCTGTTGTGGCGGCTCACCGGCGGCGCGGTCCACGCGACCGACGTCACGAACGCTTCGCGGACCTTGCTGTTCGATATCCACAAGCTCGCGTGGAGCGACGAGCTCTGTGAATTGCTCGGCGTGCCGAAAGCGATCTTGCCGCGCGTCGTGCCTTCGTCGGGCGAGACCGGCGTGACGAAGGGGGTGCCGGGGCTACCGGACGGCATCGCGATCGCGGGCCTCGCGGGCGACCAACAGGCGGCGCTGTTCGGCCAGGCGTGCTTTCTGCCTGGCGACGCGAAGTGCACGTACGGCACCGGCGCGTTCATCTTGATGAACACCGGCGACAAGGCGGTCGCGTCGACGGCGGGCCTGCTCACGACGGTCGCCTGGAAGCTCGCGAGCGGCGAGCTGCGCTACGCGCTCGAAGGCTCGGCGTTCATCGCCGGCGGCGCGGTGCAATGGCTGCGTGATGGCCTCGGCCTGTTCACCTCGGCTTCGGAGGTCGAAGCGCTCGCGCGCGAAGTGCCGGATAGCGGCGGCGTGATCGTGGTGCCTGCGTTCGCGGGCCTCGGCGCACCGCACTGGCGGCCCGAGGCGCGGGGCTCGATCACCGGCCTCACGCGTGGCAGCACGCGCGCGCACATCGCACGCGCGACACTCGAAGGCATCGCACTGCAGAACGTCGACATCTTGCGCGCGATGGAGCGTGACTCCGGTCGCTCGCTCGGCACGCTCAAGGTCGATGGTGGTGCCTCGGCGAATGACCTCTTGATGCAGTTCCAGAGCGACGTGCTGGGCGTCGAGATCGCACGACCCGAGCTCGTCGAATCGACCGCACTCGGCGCCGCGTTCCTCGCCGGGCTCGGCACCGGCGTGTGGACCGATCAAGCCCAGATCTCGAAGACCTGGCGCGAAGCGAAGCGCTTCACCCCGACCGTCAATCGCGGCTGGGTGAAGGAGCACCTCGCGCGCTGGGACGCGGCCGTGGCGAAGGCGTAAAAAGGCGGGCTCCTACCGTCGGCGCGTTCCGCTACGACCTGGAGGATGGCGGACCCAGGCAAGCGGCGGGAGGCGACGTACCAGGATGTTCTCGATGCTCCCGAGAACATGGTGGCCGAGATCATCGACGGCGAGCTGGTTCTGTCGCCGCGGCCCGCGATGCCTCATACCATCGCGACATCGTTCCTCGGCTCCGACCCGGGGATGGCTCATCCTCGATCGTTCCCGACATCGCTGGTTGGCAAAACGAGCGCATGCCACTGCGACTGATCGACCGAACGCATCGATCGGCTCAAGAAGATGCGGATCTACGCAGAGGCGCGAGTCGGGCATGCCTGGCTCTTGGATGCCAGGGCTCGCAAGTTGGAGGTGGAGCTCGACCTGACGGATCTTTGGGAGCAGCTTCCATCGCGCGCGAACGAACAAGCAGCGACGTACGGCGCCGTCAACTACGGCGGCTAGTCGAGCGCGCCGCTGTAGTACGGCTTGCCGCGGATGAACTCCGCGAGCACGCCGCCGACGCTGCCGGCCGCCGCGATGATCGTGAACGGCGTCGCGAGCGAAGGCACCAACAGCGCAGCGAGCAACATGATGCTGACGCCGAGCACGCGGCCACCCCAGGCGAGCGCCTTGGTCGCGACCTTCTCGTGCGAGAGCAAGTTATCGAGGCCGCCAGCAGCGAGCTCGAACGCGAGGATCGCGAAGATCGTCCAGCGCGGCGCCGCGGTATAGTGGAGCACCGAGAAGCACAGGATCGGTAGCGAGAAGCCGCCGATCAGGCGGACGCCATCGGCGCGGCGGAAGTCACCGCGACCGCGCAGCTGCTGCCAGCCGATCTGGACGTACTGCAGGCCGCTGATCCACGTGAGCGCGACGACGCCGACCATGACAGCCGCGGGGGCGGAGGGTTCGTCGACGAGGAACACGGCGAGCAGCCCGCAGAATGACAGGCTCATCCACAGCGCCGCCATCCAGACCTTCTTGCGCGCGATGTAGAGGCCGAGCATCGCGCAGAGCGGTGCACCGATGCCGAAGTAGATCAGGCCGAGCAGAAACGCGCGATTCGCGACGAGCGGGAACAGCAACATCACGCCGATGCCCTGCATCTGGGCCCAGGTCTTCGCCTTCGCGATGTAGCTGGTCTTGAGCGTGAGGTCGCGCTGCTCGTAGGCGGAGCGCAGCGCGGTGATGAAGAACTCGCGCGTGAACATCAGCGCGCAGGCCCACCACGGTACGAGCGGGGCATCACCATTGAGCGTGTCGGCGAACGGCGTGTACGCGAACGCGATGAAGACCTTATCGGCGATCGGATCGAGCAGGGCGCCGAACACGGTAGGGCCGTACTTGCGAGCGAGCATGCCATCGACCCAGTCCGTGCAGCCGATCAAGGAGCCGGCGATCAGGGCCCACCACAGGAGCGTGTCGTCGTGGTCGGCGTGACCCTTGTAGATCATCCACGCCAGGAGCGGCATCGGGATCAGGCGCAGAACCGTGACTTGGTTCGCGGTGATCCATGGTTTGCCCGGCGCTGGCACCGTGCGACCCTATCATCTAAAGCCGGCCGCCTAAAACTGCGTGTCACTCGAGTCGGCGCCGACGCAGCTCGCCCGCACGGGAAATTCGGCGCCAGAGTGACGACCCGGCCACGGTCGATCACGAACCTCCGATGCCGTGTCGATGCAGCGCACTTCCGTCAGCCGAAACTAAAAGGGGCCCGAAGGTTTCCCTTCGAGCCCGGTCAGCAGTGTCCCGAAAAGTCTAGTTGCTACCCGAGCCCGCGTTGATGGCTTCGGTCACGCAGTACGAGACGACGTGCGTGTTCTGGTCAGGCGCCGTGTTGCGCTCGACCTTGAGCGTGAGGTGCGAGTTAGCGGTGCAGTTCGCCGCATCCGTTTCGATCGCCCAGCACGGCTTGTTCGTCGCTGCGGCCGGGGTGGTACCGTTGCATGCGGGGAGCACGGTCTCGACCTGGTTCGCGGCGCCGTAGTTCGAGACGTCCGAGACCGAGCAGTCGTACGGGGTCGCGAGCGTGCCGTCGATGCACGGGCTACCGAGCACGCTCTTGAGGAGCTGCGCGATCAGCACGAGGCCGGTCGAGAGATCCTGCTGACAGATGGTCGAGAACGTCGAGCGGTTCGGGAATGAATCGAGCAGCTGCTTGATCCGGATCGCCGGGTCGGCGACTTCCGGCTGGTTCGACGAGTCGGTGTACGTACACGAGTGAGCGAGCGCAGGAATCTGGGTGGTCGAACCGTTCGGCGCGCGAAGCTCGACTTCGAGCGGCGTCGGAACGCCGACGATGCCGGCGACGATGACATTAGTCGGGTCGGCCTTGAGGCTCTTGAAGAACGTGACGTAGTCCGCGATCTTCGTGAGGTACTGCGAGCTCTCGTTCGAGTGGCAATTTGCCTTCGGACCGATGACGTTCATCGCGTTCGTATCGGTGCCGCCCGTATCGCAGATGATGCCGTACCGCGTGCAGCGGAAGGACTGGAGGGGACCCAGCTGCGTGGTGTCCGACGTGAGCAACGTCGTGTGCTCCATCGAGCAATCGTCTTCGTCGGCGAGGATAATGATCGCGAGATAGGCCGTCGGGCGAATGAACCCGGCATTCGCGGTGTTGGTCGTCTGGAGCGCGCGCTTCGCCGCTTCGATGTGCTGCTCGAAGCCGCACCCTGCCGCACCGGCGGAGGCGATCGTGGAGAACGCCGTGGCGAGCGTACCCGTATAGTTCTTGGTGCGCGTGCCCGGCGTCGCGCTCGCGACATCCGAGATGAACTTGCCAGTGACCGCGGCGCCCGCCGTGTAGGTCTGGAGCGCGCCGTTCCTGCCGGTGCTCGAGCAACCACCGACCGTGCCGGGGATCGCCGGAGCGACCACGCCATCGGCGCCCGAGGCACCGAGGTCGGACGTGACCACGCCGAGGTGGACATTCGGCAACCCGCCTTCAATCGTGTTGAGCACGTTGATGAAGTTCGGGAAGTTGTTCTTGAGGTTGAGCTGCTTGTCAGCCATCGACGGCGAATCGTCGATGACAAACAAGATGTCGATGTCGCGGTTGACGGTGACCGGGATGTCCTTGAATTCGACGCGACCTTGCTCCGGGGACACCTCGGAGATGGTGCGGTCGGGACAGCCGGTCAGAAGGCCGATTCCTAGAAGTGAGGCAAAAACTACAAAGCTGCGCATGACGCTCCTCCAATGAGGGAAAAACTGCTGGCGGAGCATAGAGCAATTCGTTTGCCAGTTGAAAGATGATTAAGTTTTGGATGCTTAGGCGGTCTGCGACTGATTCTACCTGCCAACTAAGTTGGCATAACCGATCGATCGTTGGCACATTGAAGTGATCGAAGTCGTCTGAATACTTCATGATTCGGTAACGGGCCTATTCTGGCTTGCTAGGCTTGCGGGGTGCGCCGCGTTTTGTTGCTCGGGCCTGATGACGAGGCCCGACGTGCCCTGCATCTGCTGATCGACCGCCGCGGCCTGGCCGTGGTTGCCGCGACCGAGCTCGTCGCCGCGCAGAAGCACATTGCGGCTGCGAATTGCGACCTGGTGATGGCGCCGCCCGAGCTCGCGCTCGAAGTGGCGCGCGCCCCATCTCGCCCGCCGGTTGTCGCGATCCTGCGCACGCGCGATGCGGTGATGTCGAAGTCGCTGCTCGATGCGGGTGTCGACGACGTGGTTCTCGAGCCGCTCGACGAGGTCGCGGTCAGTCTCGCGCTTCATCGCGCGGCGGCGCTGCCGAAGCGATCGGCGGTTCTGGTCGGCGAGTTGATCGGGACGCCGATCGTCGGCAACGGTCCCGCGATGGAGAAGCTGCGCGCGACGATCCGGACCGTCGCGGCGACGAAGACGACCGTGTTGATCACCGGCGAGACCGGGACCGGTAAGGAGCTCGTCGCGCGCGCGGTGCACGCCTCGTCACCACGAGCGGCGCAGAAGTTCATCGCGATCAATTGCGCGGCGCTGCCCGAGCCGTTGCTCGAGAGCGAACTGTTCGGGCACGTGCGCGGCGCGTTCACCGATGCGTCGCGCGACAAGACCGGGTTGTTCGTCGAAGCGAATCACGGCACGATCTTCCTCGATGAGATCGGCGAGATGCCGCTCGCATTGCAGACCAAGTTGCTGCGCGTGTTGCAAGAATCGGCCGTGCGGCGGGTCGGTGATAATGCCGAGATCTCGATCGACGTGCGCGTGATCGCGGCGACGCTGCGCGACCTCGAGGCCGACGTCGAGGCCGGCCGGTTCCGCGAGGACCTGTTCTATCGCTTGAACGTCGTGCCGTTGCAGGTGCCGCCGCTGCGCGAGCGTCCGGAGGACATCGCGCAGCTCGCGCGCTACTTCACGAAGCGCTATGCGCACCGCCACCAGCGCGAGGTCGCGCTGACCGACGAGGTCGTCGAAGCGCTCTCGGCCCAGACTTGGCCCGGCAACGTGCGTGACCTCGAAAACACGATCGAGCGGCTTGTCGTGCTCGCCGACGGGGCGGTCATCGACACCGCGTTGCTCGAAGCCGTGACCACGGTCCGACCCGCTCAAACGTCGACGACCCCGGTCGACCAAGCCGGGCTATCCATCAAGAAGGCCACGCGTTCTCTCGAACAGGACCTGATCCGGCGAGCACTCGGCGTGACCCTCGGAAACCGGACCCACGCGGCGAAGCTGCTCGAGATCAGCCACCGCGCGCTCCTCTACAAGATAAAGGAGTACGGCATTTCCTGACGTGTCTTCGGGTGGGCGCGGCTTATCGAAGCGATGGGATTCGATGACAGTTTTTGGAGATCTCCGCGTGGCGTGACAAAATTTCAAGCCGTAGAGGTTCCATGGCGAAACAGTGCATAGGGCTCGATATCGGCTCTTCGTGCGTGAAGGCTGTACAGCTGAAACGTAAAGCGAATGGCTGGGCACTCCAGGCGTTCGGCATGCAACCACTCGTTCCGCAGACAATTGTCGACGGAACGATCATGGATCAAGGCGCGGTGTCGGAAGCTATCCGCCAGCTTTGGAGCCGGCTGCGGTTGCGGCAGAAGGAAGTCGCGATCGCGATCGCCGGTCACTCCGTGATCATCAAGAAGATCACGGTGCCGATGATGAAGCCCGACGAGCTCGCTGCGAACATTCGCAACGAAGCCGAGCATCACATTCCGTTCGGTCGTGACGACGTCGAGATCGATTATCATGTGACAAACCCACTCACGCCGAGTGGCCAGACCGAGCTGTTGCTCGTCGCTGCGAAGAAGGAAGTCGTCTCGGATTACATCCAGGTCGTGCGCGACGCGAACCTCTCGCCGCAGATCGTCGATGTCGCCGCGTTCGCGAGTCAGAACGGGTTCGAAGCGAACTACCAGCTCGATCCGCGCGACACTGTCGTGTTGATCAACATCGGGGCAGCGATCTCGAACATCAACATCGTGCGCAGCGGCGTCTCGCTGTTCACGCGCGACGTGACGATCGGTGGCAACGCGTTCACCGAAGAGATCCAGAAACAGATGGGCATCGCGGCCGACGAGGCCGAGGCCTACAAGGTCGGCGGTAGCCAGACCGAAGACGGCGTCGTGCCGCAAGAAGTGCTGCGCGTGATGGAGGGCGTCTCGGAAGTGATGGCCGGAGAGTTCCAACGCTCGCTCGACTTCTTCCTCGCGACGACCGCCGACGCGAACGTCACCCGCCTCGTGCTCGCCGGTGGCAGCGCGAAGGTCACGTCGCTGCACCGCGCGATCGAGCGTCGCTCGCGCCTACCCCTCGAGATCGCGGATGCGTGGAGGCGGATCGAGATCGATCCCCAGCTCGACCGCAACTACCTCTCGGCGCACTCGCCGGAGGCGTTGATCGGCGTCGGGCTCTCGATGCGCGCCGGAGGCGATAAATGATCAGAATTAATCTCCTCCCGCAAAAGCGGGCGAAGTTACGTGGCTCGAGCCAGCCGAGCGAAGGCGGACAGAAGGAGATGGCGATCGGCATCGGCGCCATGGTCGTTGCTGCCGCTGTCGTGTTCCTCGTGCTCGATCAACCCAAGCGCTCGAAGCTGCACGATCTCACGGCAGCGAACGAGCAATTGCAGCAAGAGATCAACGCCAAGAACCAACAGCTCGTCGGCTACGCGCAGCTCAACGAAGTCGCGACGAAGGCATACGAGCGTGCGCGTTCGATCAATCGCTTGATCGCCGCGAAGGTCGTACCGGCGAACGTGCTGCAGGAGCTCGGCGAGATCCTCACCACGAATCACCTGCCGACGATGACCCAAGACATGGCGCGACGAACGGGTAACGGTGACGAGGCCGATCCGAACCGGCGCTACGATCTCACGTGGGATCCTACCCACGTCTGGCTGACCTCGTTCGTGGACAAGAGCGGCGAGTTCAAGCTCGAGGGCGGCGCCCAGGCCGAGGTCGATATCACGCAACTCTCGAAGCGGCTGCAGGCATCGGTCTACTTCGACAACATCGCGCAGGCCTCGGAAGAGCGCCTGACGGATCGAGATACAGGCGTGCCGTTCTACAAATTCACGATCACGGGAAGGGTGGCCTACTAATGGCGGTCATGGCCGACTTCGCGCGGCTGCCCAACCAGAGGAAGGCGATGATCTTCATCGTCGCGGGTTTCCTCATCTTCCTGCTCTACTACCAGTTCGTCTTCAAGAACCTGACGCGCAACCTGCAAGAGGCCGAAGGGCAGCAGCTGGGCAAGGTCGCGCAGACCCATCAGCTCGATGCAGACATCAAGCGGTACAACGACCTCAAGCCAACCGTCGATCGGCTACTGATCCAGGTCAAGGAGAACGAGAAGGCACTGCCGACCGAGTCGGAGCTTCCGGCGTTCTTCGAGACGCTCAACCGCAAGGTCACCGAATCGGGCGTCCAGGTGAATCGTTCGACCCAGGCAGCCGAAGCGCCGATCGAATCTTTCATTCGCGTGCCGGTCGATTTCGAGATCACCGGGACGTTCATGCAGATCAAGCGGTTCTTCGCGTCGCTCGTGCCCAAGAAGAAGAAGGCAGGCAGGCCTACCGAGGTGGCGCCGACAGGCGATCAGCAAGGTGTCGAGGAGCGCGAGCGCATCGTCTCGATCGATAACCTGTCGATCGGCGATCCACAGGTCCGCAATCGCGAGATCTATCTGACCGCGCGGTTCACCGCGAACACGTTCCGCCAGGAAGAAAAGCTCGATCCGGCGGTGCCGAAAGAGAAGAAGATTGCACCGCTTCCTGCGGGTGCGGCCGCGAAACCGCTTCCGCCCGCGGCAACGCCCGCTGGCGCGAAGGTTCGCGCGAACGATGCGATGGACAAGGATCAGCAGCGCAGCGGCAGTGATGCGCAGCGCCTCAAAGGAGGGCTGTGATGAACAAGCTCGCACTCGTACTCGTGGTCCTCGCTGCCTGCGGCGACGACAATGCTGATGTTGCCGGTGGCGCGCGCCCGAATGCCCCGCCTCCTGCCGCAGCCGCGAAGCCGGCACTCGGCTCGAAGTTGCAACCGCGCCAGCACATCGAAGACAAGATCGATTGCCCGGCGCCGGATGGACCGACCAAACACCCCGCGTGTACCCCGCTCGACGCTGCGACCGCGCCCGGTGTGCCTCAGCAGATCCTGCCGGACTGCGATCCGGGCACGTACTGCATGAACGTGCAGAACAAGTGGACGTGCGAGCCGTGCGCCGAGCGCGAGAGCATTCGCCACGACTTCAAGGATCGCGACTTCGTCGAGGATCAGTCGCGTGACCCGTTCGATCAATCGGGTGTGATCGCGCAAGCGGGCCTCGGCAAGGTCAGCACCACGAAACAGGAACCGCATCAGAGCTGCAAGCGGCCCGAGCAGTTTCGCGCGACGAACTACTCCTACCAGGACCTGCGGCTGGTCGGCATCGTGGCGCAAGGCACCAACAAGCGGGTCCTCATGATGGACACCGCGAACCTCGGTTGGATCATCCATCGCGGCGACTGCGTCGGCAAAGAGAAGGCCGTCGTGAAGGATATCGGTACGGGGTACGTGACCTTCGTTGTCGACGAAGATCCTGATACCAAGCGCCCGGCGACGGAGACCTCGGTCCAGTTGCACCCGGGTGGCCTCGAGATGGATCTTCCGACCTCGCAACCGTCGCCCGCAGGCGCGGGCCCGACGCTGTTGCCGGTTGCACCGCCGCCGACCCCGGCCGTTCCGCGCCCCGAAGCGACCGGTCCGGCAAAACGATAAACGACGAAAATTTGGCGTCCTGCGAATAGCAGGCGAAAATTTTCATGCTGCGCGGTAGGCCGCGAGCGATCAGCGTCGAGACCCGACGCACCGCTCGTCGTTCATCCGCGGTTTGTAGGAGACGCCCACGATGGGAATGAGCATGAACCCGAGAACTTTGATCGCCGCAATCGTCATCGTTGCTTCGACGACGTTGGCTCCGATCGCACACGCGGATGGCAAGAACGAGATCCGCGCCGTGACGTTCGACGAGAGCGCGGGCACGACGAGTGTCCACGTCCGTGGCGCCGATGCGCCGACGTTCACCGTCTACAAGCTCGAGCGACCGACACGCGTCGTCATCGACATGCCGCAGGCGCGGCTCGCCGATGCGGTGCGCGGCCACGAGAGCTCGGCGACGTTCTCGCCGAACACGTGGGCGGTCTCGACCATCGCAGCACAGCAACTCGACGACAACGGCGTGCGTGTCGTCGTGACGATGGCGCGGCCCGGCCGCTATGACGTCAAGACGGTCGGCAACGAAGTGATCGTGATGGTGATGCCGCGCGATGCGGCCCCCAGGACCGCGAACCCCGAAGATCTGGTGCGCGCCCAACAGCAACTGAGTGCGGCCGAGGCGGCGCGGGCGGCGGCTCAGCAGCAGGCCGACGCCGCGACCGCGACCGCCAAGCAGATGCGCAGCGACGCCGAGGCCGCGAAGACGGCGGCGGCGGACCAGGTCGCGAAGGCCGAGGCGGCCCAGCACGCGGTCGAGCAGGCCAGTGCTGCCGACCTCGGTGCGGCCAAGCAAGCCGCGGCGCAGGCCAAGAAGGCCGCGGATCAAGCGAAGCGCGATGCCGAGACCGCAAAGGCGACGGCCGCGAACGCGCAGCTCGAAGCGGATCGCTCGCGCACCACGGCCGAGAAGGCCAAGCTCGAGGCACTCGCCGAAGCGCAGAGCGCCAAGGCCGATGCCGCGAAGGCGCACGACGAGACCAAGACCGCGCAAGCCGAGCTCGCGCAGGCCAAGAACGAAGCGGTGCGGGCCCAGACCACGGCCGAGAAGAAGACCGCGCGCGCCGAGCTCGCGCTCGCCCAGGCGAGGGCCGATGCGGCGAGCGAGCGTGCGGTCGCGGAGCAGGCGCGTCGCGATACCGACGAGGCGAAGCGCGATACCTCGACCGCGAAGGCGGAAGCGTCGCGTGCTCGCAGTGAAGCGATGACCGCGAAGCAGGATGCCGCGGCCGACAAGAAGAAGGCCGAAACCGCGCGCGGCGATGCCGAGAAGATGCTCAAGGATGCGAAGGCACAGGTCGCCTCGCTCGAGAAGAAGAGCGCGTCGGCGCAGGAGCTCGAGGACAAGGCGCGCGCGGCGAGCGCTGCGGCGCAAGCGCGTGAACAGGCAGCTCGCGATAGCGAAGCGCGTGCACAGCAGGATCGGCTCGCCGCGGAGACCGCGGTGAAGCAAGCGAAGGACGCGCAGACCAAGGTCGCCGCGTCCGAGCGCACGAAGGCCGCTGCGGACGCAAAGGCTGCCGAAGATCGCCTAGCGATCGCCCGCCTCGCGACGGCCGAGACCGAGTCGCAGCGCCGCACAGCGGAGCAGGCCGCGAAGGCCGCGAAATCGGAGCTCGATCACACCAAGACGATGCTCGCGGATGTCGAGCAGCAGCGCACGGTCGCGATGACCGCTGCCGCCGATGCAGCGCGCGCTCGCAGCGAAGCGCTCGCTGCCGCGGACGATGCGTCGCGCCGTCGCGATGCGGCCGAGCAGGCCGCGAGCGAAGCCTCGAAGAAGAAGAAAGATGCCGAGCTCGCGGTCAGCGATGCCGTGAAGGTGAAGAGCGAGGCGATCGAAGCCGCGAAGTCGGCGCAGGCCGCTCGCGATGCTGCCGACTCGCAGCGCAAGATCGCCGAGCGCGCCGCGCAGACCGCGATGAATACCAAGTCGAGCGCGGAGCTCTCGATCAACGAGCTGACGATGAAGCGCCAGGCTGCGGAGCGCGCAGCGGCGGAGCTCGAGACCCGCTCGAGGGCCGAAGCAAGGGCGCAGGCCGAGATGGCCGCCGCGCAGACCCGCAAGGCGAGCGACAAGGATCTCGCGGATGCGCGCACCGAGCTCGCGAAGCTCGCGATTGAACGCAAGCAGGCTCAAGCCGAGCTCGCGGATCGCCGCAAGGCTGTCTCGACCCAGCAAGCCGAAGCCGCGCGTCTCGAGACCGTGGCGTCGCAAGCAAAGGACGCGGCAAGCCGTGAAGAGCAACGCCGCCAGTCCCTCGCGCAGAAGCGTACGGCGGAGGAAGCGGAGCTCGCGAGCCTCACGGCGGCGAAGACCGAAGCGGTCCGAGCGGCAGCGGCCCGAGCGGCCCAAGCGGCCCAAGCGGCCCGAGCGGCCGCGGCCCAGATCAAAGCCCAGGTGCGCGTCGCCGAGGCCGAGAAGCCGGAGCCCGTTGTCGCGAAAAAGCCGGCTACCCTCGGCAGGGTCTCGAAAGTAACCTCGATCGATTTCAAAGGAGACGGTGGCAACGGTCAGGTCTCGATCGCAGTCGGTGACGACGCGAAGATCGAAGTTGGCGAGATCACGGCGACCCACGCCGAGCTGATCGTCGACAATGCAGAGCTCGCCGCGAAGCTCGAGCGCACGCTCGACGTGTCGCGGTTCGGCAGTCCGGTCAAATCGGTCTCGTCGTTCCGCGATCGCAAGGAACCGAACCGCGTCCGCCTCGTTGCCGAGCTCGCCCAGCCAGCGACGCCGACGATCGATCGCGATGCCAAGACGATCCGCTGGCACTTCATCTCGGGTGAATCGATCGCCCAGCGCCCGGTCAAGATGGTGAACGTGCCGTCGCCGGTCGTCGGTGGCTTCGGTGCCGCGTCGACGCCGGTCGCGCAGCAGTCGGTCACCCAGGTCCCGCCGCAGGGCAATCGCCGCCGCATCTATCACGGCGCGCCGGTCGACTTCGATTTCAAGGATGCACCGATGTCGGACCTCCTCCGAGTGATCTCGGATACCGGTCACATCAACATCGTCGTACCGCAGACCATCGAAGCGAAGGTCACGGTCCGGCTCAAGCACGTGCCGTGGGATCAAGCGCTCGAGGTCATCCTCCAGTCGTACGGCCTGTGGTACCGCCGAGAGGGCATCATCTATCGCATCGCGACGCAAAAGGAGCTCGATGCGGAGGACGCCGCCGAAGCGATGCGCCGCGAGGCCGCGCAGAAGGCGGAAGTGCCACGCACCGAGGTCATCACGCTGAACTACGCGAGCGCCGAGGAGCTCAAGCCAAAGCTCGAGGCCATGAAGTCGGCGCACGGCACGATCGAAGTCGACCAGCGTACGAACGCGCTGATCGTCAACGACGTCGCCGGCAATCGCGGCGAGATCGTGAAGCTCGCGCTGTCGCTCGATACGCAGACCCCGCAGATCTCGATCGAAGCGCGCATCGTCGAAGCGCGGTCGACGTTCCTTCGCCAGATCGGTATCCAGTGGGGCGGCAATGCCATCACTGGTGCGAATGGCGGCAACGCGACCGGCCTGTCGTTCCCGTCGAGTGTCGCCGTGACCGGTGCCAACTCCGATGCCGCGACGATCGGCACGGGTGTCGCTTCCCCCTCGGACTTCGCGGTCAACCTACCGGCTCCGACGGGCTCCGGCGAGGGTGGCGCGCTCGGCTTCGCGCTCGGTTCGATCGGTGGCAACTTCAACATCAACCTGCGCCTCTCGGCGCTCGAGGACAGCGGCACCGTCCGCATCATCTCGGCGCCGAAGGTCACGGTGCTGAACAACCGCCAGGCGAAGATCAGCCAAGGCGTGTCGATTCCGATCTCGGTCGTGTCGGCGGCTGGTACGAACACCCAGTTCGTCCAGGCTGACCTCTCGCTGACGGTCACGCCGTACGTGTCGCAGCGCGATTGCGCGATCGCCATGGACCTTCTGGTCCAGAAGAACGAGCCGGACTTCGTCAACACCGGTGCACGTGGTGACCCGACGATTCTCCGCAAGGAAGCTCGCACGTACATGCTCGTCGCCGACGGCGAGACCACGGTGCTAGGTGGTATCTACACGCGAAACTCCGGCGTCGGGTACAAGAAGATCCCGCTCCTCGGCGATATCCCGGTGCTTGGCTGGCTGTTCAAGAACCGGCGCGAGAACGATGATCGCACCGAGATCCTGGTGTTCATCACGCCGAAGATCACGAACAAGGGCTCGCTGCCCTGTTCCAAGTAACGCGCTAACCTGGTCCGTGCCGCCACTGTTCCTCATCGGGTTCATGGCCGCGGGCAAGAGCTCGGTCGGCCGAGCCCTCGCGCGCGAGTCTGCTCCTGTCGGCCGAGCCTTTTTGGATCTCGATGACCTGATCGCAGCGCAAGGCGAACCGGTCGCCGCACTGCTCGCGCGCGATCCGACCGCGTTTCGCGATCGCGAAGCCAGGACCCTCGAAGCCGCGATCTCGACCTCGGGCGATGCCGTGATCTCGACGGGCGGAGGTGCCGCGGCGTACGGCGACAACCTCGCTCGCATGCGTCGCGCGGGTTGCGTGATCGCGCTCTCGGTCGATGTCGATGCCGCGCGACAACGCGCAGCGGATGGCACCGTGCGCCCCCTGCTCGAACAACCGCTCGAGAAGATCCGCGAGCTCGCGGCGCAGCGCGCGCCGATCTATCGCCGCGCGCATGCGGTGGTCGATACGAATGGCCGGTCGATCGATCAGGTCGTCGCACTCGTGCGCGAGGCCGAGCGTGCGTATGCGGCCGCGCCAGATGACACCACCACGGTGGTCGCGCTCGGCGAGCGCAGCTACCCGGTCACCGTTGGAGAGTCGTTCTCGGCGACGCGAATCGGCACGCCCACGCAGGTCGCGATCATCACCGACAAGAATGTGGCCGCGCATTGGCGCGCCGCGGCCGAAACCGCCCTCGCAGCGTTCGCCCCGATCACGCTCGTCATCGATCCCGGTGAAGCGAACAAGACGTTCGCCACCTACCAGTCGCTCTGCGATCAATTGATCGAGCATGGCCTCGATCGCAGCTCGGCGATCGTCGCGCTCGGCGGCGGTGTCGTTGGCGATCTCGCGGGCTTCGTCGCCGCGACGCTGTTTCGCGGCATCCCGGTGATCCAGTGGCCGACGACGATCGTCGCGATGTGCGACGCGGCGATCGGCGGCAAGACCGCGGTCGATACCGCAGCTGGCAAGAACCTCGTCGGTGCGTTCTGGCAGCCGCGGATCGTCGCGTGCAATCTCACGACGCTCTCGACGCTGCCGCAGCGCGAACGCCGTGCGGGCTTCGGCGAGCTGTGGAAGTACGCGTTGCTCGACGGCGCGGAGCTGTGGAGCGCGGTCGAACGATGCACGGCCTGGGCGAACTCGGGGGGGCCGCCGCCCGCAGCGCTGCACGAGGTGATTGCCCGCTCGGTCGCGTACAAGGCCGCGGTCGTCGGCCGCGACGAGACCGAGCGCACCGGCCATCGCGCGCTGCTCAACCTCGGCCACACCGTCGGTCACGCGATCGAATCGCACACCGGCCTTCATCATGGCGAAGCCGTCGGGTTGGGACTCGTCGTCGCATGTCGCGTCTCCGCGGCACTTGGCCTCGCGAGCGCCTCGCTCGAGCCGCGTGTTGCCGAAGCGCTGCAACGTACCGGCTTGCCTCACGATCCCAGCCCTTATCTAAGCGACGAGGTGCTGGCACGCCTCAAGGTCGATAAGAAACGCACTGGGGACCGTGTGAAGTTTATCGCTGTTCGCGGCGTAGGCACGTGTGAGCCCGTCGACATCACGCTCTCGGAACTAGGAAGAATTTTGCGTGTCGAGGTCGCACCTTGATACGATTTTACTTGGAGGACGCCATGCGGTTCGTCTCGATACTCGCGTTTGTAGGCCTCGTCAGCGGTTGTTCCGACAACGGTGACGCGGGCATGTTTGTTTTGAACAACTCGGCACCTCCTGCCGGGACCGTATGCACGTTCACGGGTGAGCAGGCGCAGTTGTTCACATCGGCGGGAACGATCTCCTGGTATGCGACAGAGCTTGGCCAGGGCTATGTCCTCTCTCCGCTCGTCGAGAGTCGCATTGCAACGACGAGCGCCAGCCAGGTCGCTCAGCGCACGATCCATCTCGAAGGCGCGAACATCACCGCGCAGGTCAACGGCACCGGCGCAAAGCGGCAGTACACCGTGTTGTTTGCTGGCAGCCTCGTTCCCGGTGGTACGACGAACGTCTCGTTCGAGGCGCTTCCGGTGGCGTCGATCGTGGCGTTCGATCCGGTGGGCGACCAGAACGTGCTCGTCGTACTGACGATTCAGATCTACGGCTCGTTCGGCGGCTCACGGATCGACGCGGATCCGTTCGTGTATCCGGTCACGATCGTTGGCAAGGAGAAGGGCGTCGCGTTCGGTACGAGCACGACGAGCGTCACCAGCTGCAAGACGAGTACGTCTGTTGCTCGTACGGGGAATGCCTGTAACCCGCTGCAAGACGGTGTGGTGGACTGTTGCCGGGAGCAGGTGGGCGCGATGCCGATGGGAAGCGACCCTCTGGTGTGCCCAGCTGTGCCACAAAACTGATATCCTGAATCCAGCATGTTCGCCGAACACCTGAAGAAGATCGTCGATAACGTCGATGGTGGCATCGCCGCGATCGTCATGGGTCTCGACGGTATCCCCGTCGAGACGTACGTGCGTCAGAACGACAAGATCGACGTCGCGACCATCGCGATGGAGTTCTCGTTCATCCTCGGTCAGGTCCGCAAAGCGGGCGACAGCCTCGCGGTTGGCAGCCTCGAGGAGCTCACCGTCAAGGCGCAGCGCCTCGTGTTGATCTGCCGGATGCTGACGCCGCAGTACTTCGTCGCGGTCGTAGTCACTGCCGAAGCGAACTCGGGCAAGGCTCGGTTCCTCGCGCGTATGGCCGGTCCGCAGCTCGCTGCCCAGCTGTGAAGCCGACGCGGGTTCTGGTCCTCCACGGACCGAACCTCAACCTGCTCGGCCGGCGCGATCCGGCCCAGTACGGCACGCTCACGCTCGCCGAGATCAACGCCGAGCTGCTCCGCCGCGCCACCGAGCGATGCGTCGAGCTGCGCTGCGCGCAGAGCAACCTTGAAGGCACGCTGATCGACCTCATCCAGGGCGCGGTGGGATGGGCCGATGCGATCGTCATCAACCCCGGGAGCTACTCGCATACCTCGATCGGGATCCGCGATGCGATCGAGGCCGTGGCCATCCCGACCGTCGAAGTTCACCTCTCGAATATCTACAGCCGCGAGGAGTTTCGGCAGCATTCGATCACCGCGGCGCGGTGCGTCGGGGTGATCAGCGGATTCCGCTCACAAAGCTACTATCTGGGCCTGGACGCGGCCCTCGCACACGTGGAAAGTTCTGCGCGATCTCATGGCAAAGCCGGTAAAACCAGACCGCGAAAGCGGAGTCGCTGAACACGAGCTCGTGACGATGGCGCGAGGGCTCGCGGAGATTGCAACCGCGAACAACCTGTCCGAGCTGATCGTCGATACCAAAGACACCACGCTCACCATCCGTCGCGGTCCAGTCGCGCAGGTCGGGCAGGTCGGGCAGGTCGGGCAGGTCATGATTCCGATGCCGCAGATGCCGGTCGCAACGCATGCGCCGCACGTCACAGCGCCGACCTCGGCACTCGCACCGACGCCCGCGCCGATCGTCGACGACAAGAGCCACGTCGTGACGTCGCCGTTCGTCGGCACGTTCTATCGCAAGCCGAACCCTGACTCCGCGAACTACGTCTCGATGGGCGACAAGGTCGAGAAGGGCGCCGCGCTCTGCATCGTCGAAGCGATGAAGCTGATGAACGAGATCGAGGCCGATGCCGCGGGCACGATCACCGGGATCCTCGTCGAGGATGGCTCGTCGGTCGAGTACGGCCAGCCTCTCTTCAAGATCACGGTCTAACGATGTTCAAGAAGGTCCTGGTCGCGAATCGTGGTGAGATCGCGCTGCGCGTGATCCGCGCGTGCAAGGAGCTCGGCCTCAAGTCGGTAGCCGTTCACTCGACGGCCGATACCGATGCGCTGCACGTGAAGTTCGCCGACGAAGCGGTGTGCATCGGGCCACCGCCGTCGCGCCAGAGCTATTTGAACGTACCGCAGATCATCTCGGCCGCCGAAGTCACGGGCGCTGATGCGATCCACCCCGGCTACGGCTTTCTCTCCGAGAACGCCGATTTCGCCGAGGTCTGTCGCAAGTGCAACCTGACCTGGATCGGGCCGTCGCCGGACGCGATGCGGATGATGGGTGACAAGATCCGCGCGCGCGAAGCGATGGCGAAAGCCGGCGTGCCGATGCTGCCGGGCACCGCGGGGATCCACGACGAGATCGCGCTACTCGAATCCGCCGAACGGATCGGCTTCCCGGTGATCCTCAAGGCGAGCGCTGGTGGCGGCGGTCGCGGCATGAAGATCGTCTACGAGAAGGAGAAGCTCCTCGACGCGTGGTCGATGGGTCGCACCGAAGCGCAAGCCGCGTTCGGCAACCCCGAGATGTTCATGGAGCGGTACTGCCAGAAACCGCGCCACATCGAGATCCAGGTGATCGGCGACAAGCACGGCAACTACACGCACCTCGGCGAGCGCGAGTGTTCGATCCAGCGTCGGCACCAGAAGGTGATCGAGGAGGCGCCGAGCATCGCGCTGCCCGAAGCGACGCGACAAAAGATGTTCGAAGCCTCGGTCAAGGCGATCGAAGCGATCGGCTACACGAACGTCGGCACGATGGAGTACCTCCTCGACACCGACGGCAGCTTCTACTTCATGGAGATGAACACGCGCCTCCAGGTCGAGCATCCCGTCACCGAGCTGGTGACCGGCCTCGATCTGGTGCGCGAGCAGATCACGATCGCGGCAGGCGAGAAGCTGTCATTTCTCGACGCTCGGGGCCCGACCTCGATCAAGACCGATCGCAAACCGCGCGGTCACGCGATCGAGCTCCGCGTGAACGCGGAAGACCCGAACACGTTCGCGCCGTGGCCCGGCAAGATCACCGCGGTCCATTTTCCGGGTGGCCTCGGCGTGCGCACAGATACCCACGTGTATGCAGGCTACGTGGTCCCGCCGAACTACGATTCGTTGCTAGCCAAGGTCATCGTCCACGATGTGGACCGACCAGCGGCGATCCGACGGGCCCGCCGGTGCCTCGACGAGATGGTCATCGAGGGTCCGCGCACCAACATCCCGTTCTTGCGACGAATCGTGAACCACCCCGACTACATCAAGGGCGACATCGATACGGGCTTTGTCGCGCGGATGCTGGCCGAGCCATCCGGAGCGAGTACCAATCGCTCCGCGACCTAGTCGGTTGACCGGTGAACACATGTGTGTGGTGACGCTAGTTAAGGCACGGAAAACGTTCGTGCTTTTCCTTGACCCACCATCTTTTGAACCGGTACCCTTTTCATGTTGCGCGTCGCCGGCATACTGCGTCTCGCGCTACTTGTGATGCACCGCACCCGGAGGTTCAAAGCCACCCGTGGCCTTTAACAAAGAAAAGGTCATGGATGCGGCTCGGAAGTTTGTCGATAAGGGCCAGATCGACAAGGCGGTGAAGGAGTACCTCCGGATCGTCTCCGAAGATCCCAAGGACGTCCGTGTGTGGCTCAAGATCGGCGACCTCTATGCAAAGAAGGGCGCCAAGCAAGAAGCCACCGACACCTATCTGAAGGTTGCGCGCTTCTACGACGAGCAAGGCTTCTTCTTGAAAGCCGTCGCCGTCTACAAGCAGATCCTCAAGCTCGATCCACGTCTCGTCGACGTGATCCTGAAGCTCGCGGAGCTCTATCGCCGGCTCGGCTTGATGAGCGATGCGATGCAGCACTACGAGTCCGTCGCCGCGCACTTCCATCGCGAAGGCAACACGAAGGACGCGCTCGACACCGTCAAGAAGCTCGTCGATCTCGATCCCGAGAACATCGCGACGCGCATCAAGCTCGCCGAGCTGTACTCGAAGGAGAGCCTGCTCGACGAAGCGGCCACTCAGTTCACGCACGCGTGCGAGCAACTGCGTCGCCAGGGTCGCCAGGACGACTTCGTAAAAGTTGCCGAGCGTCTGCTCTGGCACAAGCCGGATAACCACGCGCTCAATCGCGAGCTCGCCGGGCTGTATCTGCGCCGCAACGATCCGCGTCGAGCGCTGCAGAAACTTCAAGCGTGCTTCAAGGCCGATCCTCGCGATGTCGAGACGCTCGGCTTGCTCGCGATCGCCTTCTCCGCGCTCGACCAGAAATCCAAGACGGTCAGCGTGCTCAAGGAGCTCGCGCGCATTCATCTCGAGAATAAGGCGCGCGACAAGGCGACCGAGGTCTATCGCAAGATCCTCGAGATCGTCCCGGGCGATGCTGATGCGCTCACGTTCATAAACGCGAACGCGCCTGCGCCGGTTGTTGCTGCTCCTGTTGCGCCGCCGCGTCCGCCGCCGCCGAGCAATCGCCCCGGCACGCCGCTGCCCGCCGCGATCCGCGCCGCGACCGATCCGAAGTTCAACATCACGAGCGACCTGCAATCGATCCCCGCTTCGTCGCGGATGACTGGCTCGATGCCGCTCGTCGACGAGTCGAGCTTGTCGGGCGTGGATTTCGCGCTGCCCGAATACGACGACGCGGACTTCTCGGCCGACATGGAGCCGCCGCCGGACCCGCGCACGCGCTCCGCTGCAGGCGAGCGTCACGCCGAGGAGATCTCGAAGATCCTCGCGGAGACCGATGTTTACGTGAAGTACGGCCTGCATCAGAAGGCCGTCGATCACCTGCGCCGCGTGTTCACGCTCGATGGCGAAAACGTCGAGGCGCACGAGCGGCTCAAGGACATCCTGATCTCGCAAGGTCGCGAGCAAGAGGCCGAGGTCGAGTTGATGACGCTCGCCGAGCTGATCGCCCCGAGCGATCCAGATCGCGCCGAGGCGTACCTCCAGGACTTGCTCGGCATGAACGGCACGCATACCGGTGCATTCGAGCTCGCGCGCCGGTTCCGCCTGCGTGTCGCGCGGATGTCGTCGGTCTCGTCCGAGGTCGAGTACCAGAGTGGTGGGCTCGCCGAGGTCGATCCGGATCTCGATGAGCTCGAGCTCTCGACGCCTCCACCGCGCGCGATCGGTCGCTCCCGTGCGATGTCGCCGCGCGATTCGATCGACGACTTCGATCCCGACGAGCTCATCGGTCGCGTCCACGATGTCGCGCAAGGCTCGCCCGCACCGGCGAGGCCGCCGCGTGCACCGCAGCGTGGCTACGAGGCTGATTTCGAATCGCACAGTCAATCGACGCGGCAAGTCCCGCCCGATCAGATCGAAGCGCTCGCGAACATGCACGATGCCTACGACGATGACAGCGCCGTGCTCGTGAGCCGGCCGCCGAGCTCGAACAGTCGCGTGTTCGAAGCGAAGCCTAGCTACTCGTCGCACGCCGAGGATGCGCTCGAGGCCCAGCTCGACGATGCAGAGCTCGGCGAAGACATCGATCAAGGCGTCGCCGCCGAGATGGGCGTAAACGGCGAAGATCTGCCGTTCGATCCGGACGAAGCCCGCGCATTCGACATGGGCATGGGCGTCAGCGGCTTCGAACCGACAGTTCTGCCGCACGCGCCCGATACCTCCGTGTACACCGAGGTCGACGAGCTCGACGCGCAAGACGGCCTCGCGGTCGCGGGCTCGTACGATCCGTATGCGCCGGGCGTCGCGCCGAACGATGACGCGACCGCGATCAGCGCGGGCCTCGTCGAGCCTCACGACGCGGAGAGCCTTGTCGAGGACGATCTCGACGAAGCCGACTTCTACGCCGGCCAAGGCATGTATCCCGAGGCAATGGACGCGCTCCGCACGCTGCTCCAGCGCCACCCGAACCATCCGCTTGTCCAGGCGAAGATCCTCGAGGTCCAGGCACTCGAGCGTGGTGAGCCGCCGGTCACCTCCGCCGCGGTCGATGTCGAGATTCCGATCGAAGCGACCGGAGGGACCTCCGCGCTCGAGCTCGACGAGCTCGACGAAGTTCCCGAAGAAGAAGTACTGCAGGACGTCGGCGTGAAGCGCAAGCCGAGCGTCATGCTCGAGAACCCGGTCGCCGACGGCGATGCCGACACGCACTACGACCTCGGCCTCGCGTACAAAGAGATGGGCCTGTTCGACGAGGCCGCCAAGGCCTTCGAGAAGGCGATGCGCGCACCCGGTCGCGAAAGCCAGTGCCGCGTGATGCTCGGCATGTGTCAGCGCGAGCAGGGCAACCCGCAGGAAGCGATCCATCAGTACAAGCAGGGCCTGCACGCGAACCCCAGCGATCGCGAGCGGCTCAGTCTCTACTACGAGATCGGCATCACCTACGAATCGATCGGCGACCGCGGGGAAGCCCTCTACTACTTCGAGGCCGTGACCAAGCGCGATCCCAAGTTCGCCGATGCAAGCCACCGCGGTGATGCGTTGCGCGCGCTGGGTGGCCAAGCCATCCAGCCCGACGACGACCTCTAGAGTCGGGCCCGCAGCGGCCTAGCTACCTCGTTCGGGCCTGGACTACCAGCTAGCGGTTTCTACCGTCCCTCTTTGCTCTCGTACTTTCAATTGGTTACAAAGCGCAGAGCGACCAATGGGTTACCGTCCGCAATCTGGGGTGTAAGCCATGAGGTATGGCGAGTCGATTCGAGAGCGACAGCATGGGCACGATCGAAGTGGATGCGGACCGGTACTGGGGCGCGCAGACGGAGCGGTCGCTCCATCACTTCAAGATCGGCATCGAGAGGATGGCACCCGAATTGATCAGCGCACTCGCGATGATCAAGAAGGCGGCAGCGCTCGTGAACGGCGAGCTCGGGCTGTTGCCGGCGGAGATCTCGCAACGGATCGTCGCGGCCGCCGATGAAGTGATCGCGGGGAAGTTTCCTGGCGAGTTTCCGCTCTCGGTGTGGCAGACCGGCAGCGGCACGCAGACGAACATGAACGTCAACGAGGTGATCGCGGGCCGCGCGAACGAGCTCGCGAACGGTACGCGCGGCGGCAAGAAGCCGGTCCATCCGAACGATCACGTCAACATGGCGCAATCGACGAACGATGCGTTTCCGACCGCGATCCATCTCGCGCTGGTGGATCGGATCCAGGCGCACCTCGTGCCCGCGGTGACCGCGCTGCGCGCGACGCTCTCTGGCAAGGCGGACGACTTCGGCGACATCGTGAAGATCGGCCGCACGCACCTGCAGGACGCGACGCCGCTGACGCTCGGCCAGGAGATTTCGGGCTGGGTCGCGCAGCTCGATCACGGCCTCGCCGCGATTCGTGCCGCGCTGGTCCTCGCGCACGAGCTCGCGCTCGGCGGAACGGCGGTGGGGACGGGGCTCAACGCACACCCCGAGTTCGCGAAGCGCGCCGCGGCAAAGCTCGCCGAGCTCACGGGGCATCCGTTTATCTCTGCACCGAACAAGTTCCAGGCCCTCGCCTCGCACGATGCGGTGCTGTTCGTACACGGGGCCCTACGCACACTTGCCGCGTCGCTGATCAAGATCGCGAACGACGTGCGCTGGCTCGCGAGCGGACCGCGGTGCGGCATCGGCGAGTTGACCATTCCGGAGAACGAGCCGGGAAGCTCGATCATGCCGGGCAAGGTCAACCCGACGCAGTGCGAAGCCATGACGATGGTCTGCACGCAGGTGCTCGGCAATGACACCGCGCTCGCGGTCGCCGGTGCCTCGGGCAACTTCGAGCTCAATGTTTACAAGCCGCTCGTCGCGCACGCGGTGCTGCAGAGCATCCGGCTGCTCGGCGATGCATGCGCTTCGTTCGACGAGCATTGCGCTCGCGGCATCGAGCCGGATCGTGCCGAGATCGCGAAGAAGCTGCACGGCAGCCTGATGTTGGTGACCGCGCTCGCACCTCACGTCGGCTACGACGATGCTGCCAAGATCGCGAAGCGCGCGCACCACGACGGTACGAGCTTGAAAGAGGCGGCAGCCGCGCTCGGCCTCGTCACGGCCGAGGATTTCGATCGCTGGGTGATTCCCGAAGCGATGACGAAGCCGAGCTGATCAGCCGAGCTTGATCGCGAGGTTCGTCGCGGTGACGCGATGGATGACGACCGAGATCTTCGTCATCTCAAACCCGTCGAACATGACCTCGAGTTGATCGAGGCCGTCGAAGTGCAGGCGGTCAGCCGTGATCTCCATCGGGCCGACGCGCAGATCTTTGATCGTCGTATCGATGCTGCCGATCGCGCCCCGCAGTACGCCAGGGCCCGTCTTCGCGATCTCGCCGGAGACCTTGAGATCGACCATGCCGGGCTGATCGTCGCCACCAAATGCGATCAAGCCTTGGCCGACCTCGAGGTTGCGCGGTGCGAGCAACGAGATGGCGACATCGATGCCTTGGACCTTGAGCGACTTCAAGACCTCGCGCTTCTCCTTCTTCGTCGGCACCTTGGGTGCCGCGGTCTGAAAATCCAGGAGCGAACGTACGGGAACGCGGCCGAACGCGGCCATCGTCGCCGCTTCCTTGTCGAGCTTCCACGTGATGAGCTCGTGGGTCGAACCGAAGATCGGCACCTTCCACACGACCTTCAAGAGATCGCCGTCGTGCTTGATGTCGAGGAACGCGCCTTCGAGCCAGTCGAGGCTCTTCTCGAGCGCGCGGAAATCGACGCTGCCTTCCTGGATCGGCAAGCGCAGCTGCTGATCGAGCGTGCGGATGCCGACCACCGGCAGATCGAGTTGCACCTTGATCGTGAGATAGATCCGACCGCTCAAGCTATCGAGGAAGCGCAGCTTCTCTTGCCGGCGCGTCGGCGAGCTCGCGGGCGCCTGCGGCGGCGTCGCGGACTCGTCTTTACTGCGCCCGAACGGGCCCTCGAGATCGATGCGGAGCTCGGAGAACGACACGTGCGGCGAGACCAGCTCGAGCCGGCTCGACGCGGCGATATCCGCGGCGCGCACGAGGCGCATACCGTGCGGCATCTCCATGCGATCCGCGGTCACGCTGAACTTGCCGGTATCCGATGTCAGCCAGATCTTGCCGACCGACGCGGACTCGGCCTGCCAGCGCAAGATGCCGAGCTGGCCCTCTAGCTTCTCGAACGTGCAATCCAAGGCGCCGTATGATGCGCTTCCGCTCTTGCCCTCGATCTTGTGAGTTTGCGCGTGAGGAAAAACGAGGCGGTTACCCTGGTCGTCACCGACGTACCCGAACTGCTGCACTTCGATGTCGGCACCGACCTTGGTGGGCATGCTCGCGGCGACCATACCGCAGTACACTGGGCTCGGAGGTGAGCGCGTGCGCACGAAACCTTCGACCAGATCATGGTGGATCCCGTGTGTCGCGCACCTGATGCGCGGCCTCGCGCACGCTTATGCAGCCGGAGACGATCACCGTGATCACCCGGAGCTCGGCGCCGACGATGCTCGGACATTCGAGGTGGAACCGTACCCCTACGGGCGCTGACGCACACCGACTCGCTCGAGGCTCGCGTTCTGAACGGTTCGCCATGGCATGGATCCTGAAATTCTATGCACTCCATGAACGCGAACGTCGATCGATGGTTGGTGCCGTCACGCCAGGCGGAGATAAGGGGTCGCAGCCTCGTCGCTGCAACGAAGCTGCACGCGCGACGCGAAGGGACACTCCTGGTGCTCGCAGCGCTGTTCTTGACCGCTACGATCGGCTTGCCACTGTGGTTCGCGTCGCGGTGGGTCGTGGATCTCACGGACCTACCGATCGATCTCGCTGGTGCGACCGAGCTCACGATCGGTGTGCTCGTGTTCCCGCTCGCGCTCGTCGTGAGTCAACTCGTGTGCGCGCTCTACGGCACGCGCCGCGCTGGCGTGCTCGTGCTGGTCGGCACGATCGTGAGCTTACTTGTCATCACTGGCGAGTACCTCGCGATCGATCATTATCCGGTCTACCTCGCGCTGCCACTCGTGGCTTGTACGACGATCACCACGGGTGCCAACGTGATCGTCTTCGCGACCGCGGGTGGAGCGCTCGATGGGAGCGTGGTGTGGCTGCGTTCGTTCCTGGCGACGCCGGTCGCGTTGCTGCTCGGCTGGGCGGGCTTCGTCGGCATCGCTTATGCGCTCGGCACTCCGATCGAGGACGGCATCGCGCTCGCCGCGGCGCCATGCTTGTACGCATGTGCGTTCGCGCTGGTCGGCATCATCCCGCTCGCGATCGCGCGGGGCGCCTTTGGCACCTACCTGCGGATCGGGGGCAGCGAGGCGCCGCCCGTCGATCAGTCGCTGATCTCGACCCGTCGCTTGCCGCCGGCGGTGATCGTCGACGAGGTGTCGTCGCCGATCCGCGTGCGTCGTGCCTCGCTGCCGTTCACGACCGCCGAACAACCGGTGCCGTTCACGACCAGTGAGATGCGCTTCTTCAATGAAGGCGAAGCGCTCGCGTACCTGGAGCAGCAGAAGCTCGAGCAGCAGAAGCTACGCGAGACACTCAGCTAGCGCGCGACGCAGGCCTTGCCGCTGATCGTTCCGCCGGCAGCGAGGGTCTGGCACTTGTAGGCGCTCGGGCAGCCCGCGTCGTCGATGCAGACCGACGCGCAGACCTTGCCGGTGCCGGTCGATCTCTTCGCGCACACGTTTCCTTCGCCACCGCAGGTCATGGTCGTGGTGCACGATTTACCGAGGAGGTCGGCGCGCGCGTACGGATGTGCGTGTGGATCGTTATCGATACCATTCACACCCATGAACGCGGTCTGATTCGGCGCGGTGTTCATCGCCTTGAGGATGTCGTCCCACGTGGTCGGCTTGATGTTCGCGGTCGTGGTGCCGACGAGCGGCCACAGGATCGCCTCCATCGACTCGGCGCCTTGCGAGGTCCACGTGTACGAGGTCGATGTCACGATATCCATGTTGACGAGCTCGCCGTGCGGGCCCCTCTTGAGCGGGTTCTGGCGGAAGCCATCGGTGAATCGCGCGTAGGTCTGGCAGCCCTCGATCAAGAGCACCTGGTAGCCATTCAAGAGCGGCAGCGTCGGGTACTCCGTCGGCAAGATGTTACCGGCCGAGGTCGATTGGAAATCGGCGGGCAGCAAGCGGCCCGAGACGCCGGCGTGGCCGTTGAACAGCACCACCTCCTTGGTCTTCAACATGTCGAGGAGGGCGTTGCGCAGATCGAGCGCGTTCGCCGCAGGCGAAGCGACCATGCCGGGGTGCGCGAGCTTCACGCTGATCTTGACGGTCTTACCGTTGTACGTGCCATCGCGAGTGAGCGAGGGTGAATCGAGCTTGAGGTCCTTGAAGTTCGCGACCGGCGATTTGAAGCCGATGCCAACCAGCTCGTCGTAGATCTGCTCGGCGTTCGCGAGGTCCGCACGGCCGGCATTGTAGTCCCAGCCGAACTGCACGCCGACGTCGAGCTTGCCGTCCGCGTAGAGCTTGTTGTAGTCGAGATACGCGTTCGCCGATTGTGGTGCCTTCGTGATCGTGACCGACCGGGTCTCGAGCTGCGCTGCCGTGACCTTGCTCGGATCCCAGCTGTGCACGTCATAGCTGCCTTGCCAGGACCCGCCGAGCAGCGCGTCGTTCGACAGCTTGCCCATCTCGAGATCGACTTTCTTGCCGGTGCCCGCAGCCGTGCCTCCGATCAGCGACATGAAGCTGTTCTGCGCCGCGATCGTCGCTTCGAAGTTGAACTTGTACGTGACCGCATCGACCGCGGTGATGCTGAGCGACTTGACCGAGGTGTTGCGCGCCATCGCGTGATAGCCGCCGTAGGTCTTGTTCGCGTCTTCTGGTTCCTTGTCGGCGACCCACAGGTTCAAAAACCAGCCGATCTGGAGCAGCTTCGCGGAGACCAGGTCCTGCGCTTGCGCGAGCCGATCCGCATCCGGGAGGTTGCGCGCGCTCTCGGGCAACACCACCGTCGCATCGGCCTTCGCCGAGAATTCGAGCGCGGTCGGGCTGCGATAGCTATCTTCCTTGCCGTCGGCCACGATCTCGTAGTCGTCATCGCCGTTGTTCGAAGAGGCCGATTCGTTGCTGGCACAGGCCAGGAGGGTCGAGGCGAGGAGACCGGCAGCCAGGATCGAGCGCATGGCCGGCACATCATCAAGATCCAGGCCGTCGGAGGCCCTAGCGAATCCGCAAAGTTGCATCCGATCGGGGCTGGTCACCCCACTAGCCGGCAATCGCATTGCCAAGCAACCCAAGAGTCAGCTAGCACTCCTCCGTGGCCAAAGAACCAACCCCCGCTGGCCCCGCTGGCCCCGAAATCGGCGGCATCAAGAAGAAGACCCTGCTCACCATCGCGGTGGTGACGCTCGCCGTCTGGGCGTTCGCGGTCCAGACCGGATCGACCATCCTGATGATCGCGGTCGCGGTGCTGACCGCGCTCCTGATCGGCGTGGTCACGTGGGCGTTACTCCAGCTGCGCAAGCAGCGCGGCCTCGTCGGCATGCTCCGCGGCGCCTCCGATTCTCCCGAAGCGCGCCGCGACGCACTCGCAAAGCTCGACGCGCAAAAAGATGCAGGCTCGCCGATCAACGTGTTCGCGCGCGCGCAACTGCTCGCCGCCGATGATCCCAAAGCCGCGCTCACGCTGATCGAGACGATCGATCTCAAGAAGTTCCACGCCGCGATGCAGGACGATGTCGCGCTCCTCAAGGCGCAGCTCTACCTTGGCCTCGGTCGCACCGCCGATGCGCGCAAGGCCGCCGACACGATCAATGTCGATAACCCCGAGCGCAAAGAGATCCGCGCGATGGCCGCGGCGATCGTCTCCGAGGCATGGGCGCGCACCGGCAAGCCGAAGGAAGCGCTCGCGCTCCTCGATTCGATCGAGCTGCCCAAGAAGGATGGCGCGCAGATCGCGACCCAGATCCGCGTCGTGCGCGTGTTCGCGAAGTTTGCGGCGAATCAACGTGGCCCAGCACGCACCGAGCTTCAACAACTTGCCGACGAGGATGTCAACAACCTCGGCCGATTCTTGATGCCGCAGTTCCGCGTCCACCCCGAGCTCCAGAAGCTCGCGCGCAGCGTGCTCGAGCAGCACCCGCAGGCGCGCAGCCAGGCCAAGGCCCAGGCTCGCTCGCAGAAGCGCTAGCGCACGGATGATCGACCGCGCGAAGACCACGGTCAGATCGGAACGTGCGTCGATCTTCTGACCGTGCTCTCTGCTGGTCCAACAGCACTGCTAACTACTGATCTTCTGGACCTTCGGGCTCGGTAGCCGGCGCGGGCGGCAGCACACCGAGGAGAGCGAGACCCTCTTCGAGGTACGACGCGAAGCGCTGACGATCGAGATGATTGCGGCGCGTCTCGGTCTCGGCCGCTTCCGAACGCATCGTGAGCGCGCGATTGGTTTCGATGAGCTCGGTCGCGAGCGTGGTCGCGGCGATGAGGCGCTCTTCGACGCCGGCCTTGTCGGCCTCGAGCGCAGCAATCCGCTCCTTGGCCACGGCAACTTCACGCTGCAGTCGCTTCTGACCTTCGCGGAGACCGTTGACGGTGCTCTCCCAGTACTGCTCGCGCATCTCGGTGTTGCGCGTGGCTTGGTCGAGTGCGGTCGCTCTCTCGTCGCGCTCGAGCGTGAGCCGCGACAGCTCGGACGCGTGGCGCGAGGTCAGCGCACTCTGGTCCGAGGCGCTTTGCTCGGTGAGGTTTTGAAGCTCGCGCGTGTGGGTCTCGATGGTCTCGGCCGCGGTGCGCGAGGTTTCGCTTCGCAATGCTGCGAGCTCGCTCGTGAGCCGCTCGCGCTCCTCGGAGAGACTGCGCGCTTCGAGCGCTCTGGGCTCGAGCTCGCCGCGCAGGGCCGAGAGCGAGCGCTCGTGACCGCCCCGTAGCTGGCCGAGCTCTTCCTCGTGCGCGGCGCGCAGGCGCTCCGTGGTGCCTTGCATCGCCGCTTCCGCGGATTCGATCGCCGTACGCCTGGCTTGCTCGAGCGCGGCGGTCTCGCCGAGGCGTTGCTGTTCGAG
This sequence comes from Kofleriaceae bacterium, assembly GCA_043759355.1. Classification (GTDB taxonomy): domain Bacteria; phylum Myxococcota_A; class Polyangia; order Haliangiales; family Haliangiaceae; genus JABFXX01. Next base: position 27,679 of record JAYVLQ010000166.1, on the reverse strand, counting down.
CCGGAGGCGCTCCGCGGTCCACTTCGAGCGAGCATCGTCGAAGTGCGCGGCGAGCTCGTCGGCGCGGCTCGTGGCGGCGGCGACCTTGCCGCGCTCGAGATCGAGGACGTGTGCAAGCTCGTCGGCGGTGGCGATGGCCTCCTGCAGACGCTGTTCGACACCGATGGTGCGCGCGCGATAATCGACGAGCTCGGCTTGCGCCTGTTTCGTGATCTCGAGCTCCTCGAGGATCGCATCGTGTGCGTCGATCGCATCGGCGCGCTTCTCGACTTCGCCCGCGAGCTCTTCGTCTTTGTTCGCGAGCTCGCGCTGCGCATCGGCGAGCTGGCGCTGCAACCGCGAGAGGGAGCGGCGAAGGGCGAGCTCGCCTTCGGTCTCGACGGCGGCGTTCGGGCTGACCGTGGTGTTGCGCCGCGTTCGCGCCGAGCTCATCAGCGACGCCGTCGAGGCGCTGATCGATGGGCTCGAGGTGCGTGCGGGAATCTGAACGGGCGGCGTGGGCGCGACGTAGACGCGATCCACGCGAAAGTTCTCCGCGGGAACTTCATCCTCATCCGAGCCAGACTCCTGGCGAGAGTCGCGACCACCCGTTCGCTTCGTCACGAGGCGCCAAGTATAGCCCCCCCGGTCTCGGCTATGCTGCCGCGGTGAGCGGTGATCTGTCGGTGACGGCCCTGTACACGGCGCAAGTGGCTGTTTGGGCGGGGCTGCCCTGCTCCGAGCTGCTCGCCACGGTAGATGGAAAACGCGTGTTCGACGTCACGAATGCAGCGCTCGGCGTCGCCCGTCTCGTGCGTCCCGACCTGCCGGCGCTACGCTACACGCTGCTGCATCGCCAGCTGATGATCGATCACCTGCTCGGCGAACAAGTGGGCTCCGTCGTCGAGCTCGCGGCGGGGCTGTCGCGCCGCGGCGCCGCGAACTGTCACGATCGCGGCTACACCGAGATCGATCTGCCTGCGGTGAGCGCGAAGAAACGCGAGCTGCTGGAGCGCACTGTTGAAGGTCGTGCAGTGCTCGGCAAGCTCACCCTGATCGCAGGCGATGCGACGGAGATCGAGCTCCCCGCGAGCGACATCGTGATCGCCGAGGGGCTCGTGATGTATCTCGATGCCGCGGCGCGCCAGCGCTTGTTCGCGCACGTCCTCGCGCCACGGTTTATCTTCGATGTCGTGCCGATCGAAGAGGCGCCGCCTCCGGGGCGAATTGGTCGCTTGCTCGAGCGTGGCATGAAGCGATCTACGGGTGGGCGCAGCTTCGAGCGCGATCTGCGCACGCGCGATCAAGTTCGAGACGAGCTCCACACCGCAGGCTTCGTCGACGTCGAGGCGATCGCCGCCTCGAATATCGCGCGCGAATGGTGTCTCCCGCATGCCGAGCAGAAGACCACGATGGTCGTGTTCAGCGCTTCGCGAGGTAGGCGCGCGTGAAGTTGGTCGAGCCCTCGTAGCTCTTCAAGATCTCGGCGGTGATCATCTTCTCGACGCGGCCACCGAAGCCGAACAGCTTCACCGTGACCTCGCCGGTCACGATCCGCTTGGTGCCCTCGGGCGCCGCGGTGAATTCGATCGTGCCGGTGTTGGTCACGCGATCCGCGAACAGGTTGGGAATCGTGCGCCAAAATCCGCGCCGAACGCGCACGTCGTAGTCGAGCTCTTCGAGAAAGCTTGCACGCGAGGTCCCGAAGGCTTGCTTCGTCGCGCTGTCCGGATCTTGCGAGGGCTCGTAGCGGACGTGGCGGACGATGCGATCGACGAGGCGGTCCAGGCGCAGCAGTTTGCGCCCCATGTGCGAGTGCACACCGAGGGCGTCATTGAATGCCTCGTCGAAGTAGAGCGCTTCGTAGGCCGCGGGCTGGATCCCCGCGAAAACGTGTTCGATCTCGACCTTCATTTTGTTTCAACGGTGCGTCACGTGACCCACTGTGCACTCCAGGTACATGTCAGCGAATTCATTTGAATTAAAAAGGAGATAACCCTCGATCTCGAAGGGCGTGGGTTGGTAGTTTGCCAGTCGTCGCATGGTGGTGGTTCAAGCACGCGATGGTGTCATCGGCATCTCCCCGCTCGAGCGGGTAGATGTTGGCTTAGTTACCGCGATTCGCGAAGCGGGAGCACTCGGCGTACTCGACGTCGGTCGCGCTCCGGCAGCCGTGCGTCGTGCACTCACGCAGGTGAGCGCCGTGAGAATTCCGGAAGGCGTCGAGCTCGAGTTACCGCAAAACATCACGACCGTGATCGTCGGCGAGCCCTCCATGATCGCTTTGTATGCGCCTGCCACGCCCGGTCGCCGCGTGCTCGCGCAAGTAGTCTCGATCGAAGAAGCGCGCGTCGCGATCGTTGCGGGCGCGAGTGGCCTGATCGCGAAGGGCAGCGAAGCGGGCGGCCGGATCGGCGACGAGACCACGTTCGTGCTCGTGCAACGGCTTGTCGCGCTCGGCGTGCCGGTGTGGGCGCAAGGCGGCATCGGCGAGCACACCGCGGCGGCGTGTATCGCAGGTGGGGCGGTCGGTGTGGTGCTCGACAGCCAGCTCGCGCTCGTGCGCGAATCATCCCTGGCTGCGCCGGTGCGCGCCGCGATCGCGGCGATGGACGGCAGCGAGACCAGCGTCCTGTTCGGGCATCGCGTGTTCGCTCGCCCGGATCTCGAGCTCCCCAAGCAAATGAAGAGTCGCGCCGACGTGATCTCGGTTCTCGGTGGCGATAACCTCGCGTCGAATCTACTCCCGCTCGGCCAAGACGCTGCGTTCGCACGCCCGACCACGGCCGCGCAAGTGGTCCGCGGTATCACCGCGGCGATCGCGCGTCACCTCGCGCTCGCCGTCGAGCATCGACCGCTCGCGCCGGATTCTCCGTTCGCGCGCGCGCACGGGCTGCGCTATCCGATCGCGCAAGGGCCGATGTCGCGGGTCAGCGATCGCGCGCGCTTCGCCGCGGCTGTCGCCGAGGGTGGGGGGCTGCCGTTCCTCGCGCTCACGTTGATGTCGGGGCCAGAAGTGCGCGAGCTCCTCGTCGAGACCAAAGCGCTGATAGGCGATCGTCCGTGGGGCGTCGGCATCCTCGGCTTCGTGCCGCAAGCAGTCCGCGACGCCCAGCTCGACGTGATCCGAGACGTCCGGCCTCCGATCGCTCTGATCGCCGGTGGTCGGCCTTCGCAGTCAGTGCCGCTCGAGGCGCAAGGCACCGCGACGTATCTCCACGTGCCCTCCCCGGGCTTACTGGACCTGTTCATCAAAGACGGCGCACGTCGCTTCGTGTTCGAGGGCAGCGAGTGCGGTGGTCACGTAGGCCCGCGCACGAGCTTCGTGCTGTGGCAGCAACAGATCGCGCGCCTGCTCGCCGACGATCACGTCGCCGAGTTCGACGTGCTGTTCGCCGGCGGCATCCACGATGCGCGCTCGGCCGCGATGATCGCCGCGATGGCCGCGCCGCTCGCCGCACGAGGCGCGCGAATCGGCGTGTTGATGGGCACGGCGTATCTGTTCACGCACGAGGCAGTCGCGTGCGGCGCGATCGAGCCCGCGTTCCAGCGCCAGGCGATCGCGTGCGAGCGCACGGTATTGCTCGAGACCTCGCCGGGCCACGCCACGCGCTGCGCCGATACCGATTACGTCGGAGCATTCTCGCGCGAGCGCCGTCGGCTCGAAGCGGCGGGCGTTGGCGCCAAAGAGGCGTGGGCGCAGCTCGAGCAGCTGAACCTCGGCCGGCTGCGGATCGCGGCAAAGGGGCTGCGCCGCGACGGGGCAACGGTCGAGAGCGTCGATGCGGCAACGCAGGAGCGCGAAGGGATGTACATGATCGGCCAGGTCGCTGCACTGCGGAACAGCGTGCTCTCGATCGCCGAGTTGCATGAAGATGTCAGCATTGGTGGCACCGCGCTGCTCGGCGAGCGCGGAGCGCCGACCGAAGCACGCCACGCGCGTGATATCGCGATCGTTGGTCTGGCCGCGATCTTTCCCGGCGCGCCGGATACCGATGCGTTCTGGGCGAACATCGTCGCCGGCAAGAACGCGATCCGTGAGATTCCACCCGATCGCTGGGATATCGCGACCTACTACGATCCGAACGCGACGACGGTCGATGCCGGGCGCAAGACGCCGTGCAAATGGGGCGGCTTCCTCGACGAGGTTCCGTTCGATCCGCTGGCGTACGGCATCCCGCCGAAATCGCTCGCCTCGATCGAGCCGGTCCAGTTGCTCGCGCTCGAGATCGCGAAGCGCGCGCTGGTCGATGCCGGTTACGCGGCGCTGAATAACGATGGCCGCGCGTTCGATCGCTCTCGCACGTCGGTGATCTTCGGCGCCGAGGCAGGGACCGATCTCGCGAGTGCGTATTCGTTCCGCGCGATGTTCCCGCACTACGTCGGGCCGATGCCGGAGGCGCTCGACAGCCAGCTTCCCGTGCTCTCGGAAGATTCGTTCCCGGGCGTGCTGTCGAACGTGATCGCGGGCCGGATCGCCAATCGGCTGGATCTCGGCGGTGTGAATTACACCGTCGATGCGGCGTGTGCCGCGTCGCTCGCGGCGCTCGACATGGCGGTCAAGGAGCTCGCCGCCGGGTCGTCCGACATGGTGCTGTGCGGTGGCGCGGATCTCCACAACAGCATCAACGACTACCTGATGTTCGCGAGCGTGCACGCGCTGTCGCCGACCGGTCAGTGCCACACGTTCGACGCACACGCCGATGGCATCGTCCTGGGTGAAGGCGTCGCGTGCATCGTTTTGAAGCGCGTCGCCGATGCCGAGCGCGATGGCGATCGGATCTACGCCGTGATCAAGGGCGTCGCTGGTGCGAGCGATGGCAAGAGCCTCGGACTCACCGCGCCGCGCCAGCAGGGCCAGACGCGCGCACTCGAGCGTGCGTACGCGCAGTGCGGCGTTTCGCCTGCAGATGTCGGGCTCGTCGAAGCGCACGGAACCGGGACCGTCGTTGGCGATCGCACCGAGCTGTCCGCGCTGACCGAAGTGTTTTCCGCCGCCGGCGCGCGGCCGGGCACGTGTGTCCTCGGTTCGGTGAAATCGCAGATCGGTCACACCAAGTGTGCGGCAGGCATGGCGGGCCTGATCAAGGCCGCGCTCTCGATCCACCATGGCGTATTGCCGCCGACCTCGAACATCAAGACGCCGAACCCGGCGTATCAGCCCGGCACCAGCCCGTTCATGTTTCTCGATCGCGCGCGGCCATGGATCGCCGACGAGCGCATCGCGGCAGTGAGCGCCTTTGGTTTCGGTGGCACGAACTTCCACGCGGTGCTCGCGCAGCACCACGCGGAGACCGCCGCGAGCCACGAGTGGCCTGCCGAGCTGTTCCTCGTGCGCGATGTCGAAGCGCTCGAGCGCGGGCTCTCGACGGGTGCGCGGTTGCGAGATCTGGCGCGCACGGTCGGCCAGGGCAGTGGCTCGATCGTCGCGGCGATCGTGGCCGAGTCCGTTCCAGATCTGCGCGCGAAGCTCGCGCAGGCTCGCACCGGCAAGGGCTCTAGAGATGTCGTGCTCGGTGGCGTGGTCGGCAAGGTCGTCGTGTTGTGCCCGGGCCAAGGCAGCCAGAAGCCCGGTATGCTCGCGGATCTGTTCGTCGCGTTTCCGCGGCTGCGTCGCTTCCTGGAGCTCGGCGCACCATGGGCCGCCACGATGTTGCCGCCCGCGGCATTCACGCCCGCGGATCGCGCGGCGCAAGCCGAAGCGCTGACCGATACGCGCGTCGCGCAGCCCGCGCTCGGCATCGCGGATCTCGCGATCGGCGAATTGCTCGCGAGCTGTGGCGTGCGACCCGATATGCTCGCGGGCCACAGCTACGGCGAATTGGCCGCGCTCGCGCTGGCCGGTTCGATCGGCGAGCACGATCTGCTCGCGCTCTCCGCGGCCCGCGGCGCGGCGATCCTCGACGCTGCCGAAGGTGCGCCGGGCACGATGGCGGCGGTCGCTGCGGATGGCGAGACCGTGGCGTTGCTGCTCGAGGGCACGGGCGCGGTGATCGCGAACTACAACTCGGCGAAGCAATCGGTGATCTCTGGATCAATCGAAGCCGTCGAAGACGCGATGACCCGGTTCGCGGCCGCGAAGATTGCAGCGAAGAAAATCCCGGTCGCGTGTGCCTTCCACAGCCCGATCGTCGCCGGTGCACATCGCGCCCTCGCCGATCGGCTCGAAGCGCTAGCGATCTACGCGCCGAAGATTCCGGTGTGGTCGAACACGACCGCCGCGCCCTATCCCAGCTCGCCCGATGCCGTGCGCGCATTGCTCGCGGCACAGGTCGCGCAGCCGGTGCGATTCGCGCAAGAGATCAACGCGATGTACGACGCTGGTGCGCGCGTGTTCGTCGAGGCCGGTCCGGGCCAAGTGCTGTCGTGCCTGGTCGACGATATCCTTGGCGATCGTCCCCATGTCGCCGTCGCGTGCGATAGCAGCCAAGGCGGTGTGACGCAGTTCCTGCGCGCCCTCGGCACGCTCGCGATGAGTGGCGTCGACATCGATGTCGAGCCGTTGTTCACGCATCGCGATGCCTCGATCGTGGATCTCGGCGCCGTGCCCGCCAAGATCGCACCGTGGTTGGTGAATGGAAACCGGACGCGTCCCATCAACGGAGAGGCTCCGATGCCGCAGCAACCGATCGGACTCGCCGCCGTGGCCGGACTCGCCGCCGTGGCCGGACCCGCGCAACCTGTCGCCGCCGCACCCGCGAGCGATCGCGATGCCGTGGTGATCGAGTATCTCCGTTCGATGCGCACGATGATCACGGCGCAGCGCGACGTCATGCTCGGCTACCTCGGCGCCGCGCCGGCCCGAATGGTCGAGATAGTCGAGGCGATCGGGCACGTCGAGCAGCGTCCCGTGATCGACGTGGTCGCGTCGCGTCGCGCCATCGCCGCCGCGAAGCCCGTGGTCGCGGCGCCAGCCGCGCCGATTGCTCAAGATCCGATGCAGCTCGTGATCTCGATCGTCTCCGAGCGCACCGGCTATCCGATCGAAACCCTCGGCATCGATCTCGATCTCGAGGCCGACCTCAGCATCGATTCGATCAAGCGCATCGAGATCATCGGCGAGCTCGCACAGCGCCTCGGCCTCCGCATCGACGGCAACGACGGCGCGGACGCGCTTGTCGAGGAGCTCGCGACCAAGAAGACGCTGCGCAGCCTCGTCGCGTGGTTAGTCGAGCGCCTCGATGTCTCGAAGCCTGCCCCCTCCGTGGAGAGCGAAGTCGAGCAACTCGTCATCGCACCTGCGCGGGTCGAAGCGCTCACCGCGCTCTCTGACGAGCTCACCGCGGTCCAGCGCTATCGCCTCGGCGTGATCGCCACGCCGGCGCCGGTGAATGGCCACACCTCGTTCGCGGGTAAGCGCTTCGCGATCTTCGACGGCGGCGCGATCGGCGATGGACTCGGCGCGAAGCTCACCGCCGAGGGCGCGATCGTGTTTCGCGAGATTCCGCGCGAGGCGGTCGATGGCTACATCGATCTCGCGGTCGTCGATGGCGTCACCACGATGCGCGAGATGTTCGAGCGCGTGCGTGGCGTGGCGATGGGTGGCGCGAAGCTGATCTACGTCGCGACCATGAACGGCGAGCTCGGTCGTGGCGGGGTCGGCGGACCTGCGGGCCTGATCAAGACCGTCGCTGCAGAGTGGCCGGACGTGCGCGCGCGCGTCGTCGATCTCGATACGCACCACGATGCTGCCGCAACCTTGCATCGCGAGCTCCACGCCGACGACCACCACGTCGAGATTGGCTACATCGGCGGCGTGCGCTCGAGCCTCGAAGTGCTGCCGGCCGAAGTACCGATCGGCGACCTCGCTCTCGATCACGATTCCGTCGTGCTCTTGACCGGTGGCGCGCGCGGTATCACCGCCAAGGTCGCGATCGCCCTCGCGGCACGCCACGGCTGCAAGATCGAGCTCGTCGGTCGTTCGGTGGTGCCGCTTCCCGAAGATCCGACGCTCGCGGGCGCCCGCGATGCGAAGACCCTGCGCACGCTGCTCGGCAAGCTCGGTGGCACGCCCGCGATCATCGAGTCGCGCGTCACGCGCGTGCTTGCCGATCGCGAGATTCGCACCACGCTCGCCGCGCTGGGCGATCGCGCGACTTATCACGCGGTCGACGTGCGCAGCGACGAGTTCGGCACCCTGATCGAGACGATCTACGAGCGCCACGGCCGCATCGATGCCGTGATCCACGGCGCCGGCATCCTCGAGGACAAGCTGATCCGCCACAAGACGCCCGAGTCGTTCGAGCGCGTGTTCTCGACGAAGCTGACCGGCGCGCACACGCTCGTCGCGAAGCTCCGCGACGACGTCAAGGTCGTCGTGTTGTTCTCCAGTATCTCGGGCGCGTTCGGCAACCGTGGCCAGGTCGACTACGCCGCCGCGGGAGATGCCCTCGACAAGCTCGCGTGGACGTTGCAGCGCAAGATCAGTGGTCGCGTCGTCTCGATCGATTGGGGGCCGTGGGCGGGTACGGGCATGGTGTCGCCGGATCTCGAGCGCGAGTATGCGAAGCGCGAGATCCGGCTGATCGATCCGGAGCACGGGGTCGAGGCGCTGCTCTCCGAGCTCCGCGGCGCACGCGCGGACGCGCAGATCATCTGGACCGCTTCCGATCCGCGCGCCCTCTTGCGACGGCCTTCGGCCTAGACGAATCGAGCTGATGTGAGTAACCGTCGCTCGACGACGCCGTGGTTTCAGGCATCTTTACGACGTAAAGTGACGAGCGAGTTACCGTTCCCATCTCCGGAGCTCGCGTGAGAGAGCCGATCGCGATCGTGGGGATGGGTGCCGTGTTTCCGGGCTCGCCCGATCTCGCGACGTACTGGTGGAACCTGGAAAGCGGCTTCGACGCGATCACCGAGGTGCCCGCGACGCGCATCGAGCCGGCCCTCGCGGAGGCGAACGGCTTTCTGTGCAAGCGCGGCGGCTTCATCGCTCCGAGCTTCGATCCGATCGCTTTCGGGATCATGCCGTTCGCGGCAGCGACGGCCGAGCCGGATCAGCTGCTCGCATTGCATGTCGCGGCGGCAGCGATCGCGGATGCGGGTGGAGAGATCGCGCGCGATCGCGCGGCCGTGATCCTCGGTCGCGGGGGCTATCTGAATCCCGGCCTGGCGCGGCTCGCGAATCGCGTGCGCACGGCCCACCAGCTCGCGGCCACGCTCGAGGAGCTGCTGCCGGATCTCGATGCGGAGACGGTCGCAAAGATTCGCGCCGCGTTCGTCACGCAGTCGGGCGAGCTCGGCGCGGAGTCTGCGATCGGCCTGGTGCCGAACCTCGCGGCTTCGCGGATCGCGAACCGGCTGGATCTGCGGGGGCCCGCGTACACGATCGATGCGGCGTGCGCGAGCTCGCTGCTCGCGGTCGATCAAGGCTGCCGCGAGCTCGCCGATCATCGCTGCGATGTCGTGCTCGCCGGGGGCGTACACGTCTGCCACGACGTCACGTTCTGGTCGGTGTTCACGCAGCTCGGTGCACTCAGCAAGACCTCGCACATCCGGCCGTTCGATAGGCGCGCCGATGGCATCGTCATCGGCGAGGGTTGCGGCATCGTCGTGTTGAAGCGCCTCTCGGATGCCGAGCGCGCGGGCGATCGGATCTACGCGACGATCCTCGGCACCGGCGTCTCGAGCGATGGCCGCGAAGCCTCCGCGATGCGACCGCGCGCCGATGGCCAGCTCGCCGCTATCGGCGATGCCTGGAAGATGGCGGGCCAGGACCCGGCAAACGTCGGGCTCGTCGAGGCGCACGGCACCGCGACCGCCGTCGGTGACGAGGTCGAGCTCTCGGCGCTCGGCCAGTTCTTTCACACCGGCGAGCGCGGCGCGCTCGGCTCGGTCAAATCGATGATCGGTCACGCGATGCCGGCCGCGGGCGCCGCGGGCCTCATCAAGACCGCACTCGCGCTTTATCACGGCGTGTTGCCGCCGAGCCTCCACTGCGAGGAGCCCAACCCCGCGCTAAAAGCCACGCGCTTCCGCGTCCTCGCGAAGGCCGAGCCTTGGACCCAGAAGAACCGACTCGCCGGCGTCTCGGCCTTCGGCTTCGGAGGCATCAATGCGCACCTCGCGTTGGGCCCCGCAGTAAGCCCTGCGCCAGTAACGCTTTCCTCACTTTCCGGACGCCAACGCCGCGAAATCACGTCGGCCAAGAGGGACGGTGACTCCTTCGGACAAAATCTCCTCGCGCTGTCCGGCGCGTCGATTGCCGAGCTTCGTGAGGGTCTGACCGGAAAAACGATCTCGCCGGGCCCGATGCGGCTCGCGCTCCTCGACCCGACCGCGGCGCGTTTAGTGCTCGCGAACAAGGTGCTAGATCGCGGCACCGCGTGGCGCGGCAAGTCCGATATCTGGTTCGCGCCGAAGGGCCTCGCCACCGGGGGCGGCACGCTCGCATTCATCTTCCCTGGTGTCGAAGCGACGTTCGTGGTCAACAGCGACGAGGTCGCGACGTACGTCGGGATCGCCGCACCCGAGATTGCCAGTGCGATCGAAGCTGCGAAATCGAAGTCCGCCGCGCCGCGCGACCTCGAGCTCCGCGGTGCGGGCGTGTTCGCGCTCGGGCGCATGCTCGCGACCGCCCTCGCGCGGGCCGGCATCACGCCGGATGTAATCGCGGGCCACAGCCTCGGCGAGTGGACCGGCATGGTCGTCTCCGAGATGATTCCGCCGGCCGCGGCGGACGCGTTCGTCGCCGCTCTGCCTGCCGGCGCCCTCGAGGTTCCGGATGTCGTGTTCGCCGCGCTCGGCTGCGGCGCGGCGGGTGCGAACGAAGCGATCGTGGGCCTCGACGACATCGCGGTCTCGCACGACAACTGCCCGCACCAGAGCATCGTGTGCGGGCGTCGCGAGCGCGTGCTCGAGGCGATGGCGCGGCTCGCGGCGCGCGGCGTGCTGTGCCAGGAGCTCCCCTTCCGATCGGGCTTTCACTCGCCCCTGTTCGCCAGATACCTCGGCATGCATCGCGAGCACATCAGCCAGCTTGCCCTGCAGCGCCCGCACATCCCGCTGTGGTCGGCGACCTCGTGTGCGCCGTATCCCGACTCGCCGGCGCAGATTCGCTTGCTCGCGATCGATCACCTCGTGCAACCGGTGCGCTTCCGCGAGCTCATCGAGCAGCTCTATGCCTCGGGCGTGCGCGCGTTCGTCCAGCTCGGCGTCGGCAGCACGGGGAGCTTCGTCGAGGACACGCTGCGCGGTCGCGAGCATCTCGCGATGTCGGCGGCCGGCGCGAAGTACGGTGGTCTGTCGCAACTCGCACGCGTGCAGGCCGCGCTCTATGTCGAAGGCTTCGTCGAGCTCGGCACGCCGACACGCGAGGCCGGTAGCACCGCGACGATCGGGACCGCGAAGCTTCCCCGCACACTGATGTCGCTCGAGCTCGGCGTGCCGCTCGTCAAGCTCGCCGGCACGATCGCACCGCTGTCGCTCGGCACCGAGCGCATCGCGACGCACGGCGATCCGATCCTTGCCGAGCTGGTCGCCACGCTCGACGAAGCCGCCTCGGCGAGCCGCGCCGTCGTCGAGGCGTATCGCAAGACCCAGCAGCCCGCGCTACCGACCGAGCTCGCGACCACGCGAGAGCTGTCCGTCACGCTCGATCCCGCGCTGATCGATCACTGCTTCTATCGCCAACCACCCGCGTGGCCGACGGTCTCCGATCGCTACCCCGTCGTGCCGATGACGATGACGATCGGCATGTTGATCGAGGCGGCCCAGCGCCTGTATCCCGAGCTCACCGCGATCGCCGTCGAGGACGTGCGTGCGTTGCGCTGGCTCGCGGTCGAACCGAGCGTCGAGATCACGATGCGCGCGACAAAGCGCGCGAACGATGCGCACCTCGTCGATGTCGACTTGCCGGGCTACGCGCGCGCGACGATTCGCTTCGCGGCGACCTATCCCGCGGCGCCGCGCACGGCGCTCGCACCGCTCACGAATCCGCACCCCGCTCCGCACAGCGCCGAGCAGATGTACGGCGATCGCTGGATGTTCCACGGTCCCGCCTATCAGGGCGTGACGTCGCTCGGCCCCGTCGGTGATGACGGCGTCGACGGCTTCATCACCACGCTCCCGGCACCGGGCGCACTCCTCGATTGCGCCGGCCAGCTCATGGGCTGGTGGGTGATGCACAGCGAGACCCGCGATCGCCTCGCGATGCCAGTCCACATCGCGCGGATCGAATTGTTCGACACGCACCCCACGCCGGGCGAGCTGGTCTACTGCGGCGTACGCATGCGCGAGGTCGGCGAGCAGAACGTGACCGCAGAGCTCGAGCTCGCACGCGATGGCCTGACGTGGGCGCGGATCACCGGCTGGACCGATCGCCGCTTCGACAGCGACGATGCGGTCTGGAAGGTCCTGATGTATCCCGAGCACAACGCGCTCGCGATCGCCGACCCGGCAGGCTTTGTCACCGTGACCGAGCACTGGCGCGGCGCGGCCTCGCGCGAGCTCGTGATGCGGCGCTATCTCGGGGAGGCCGAGCGTGCCGACCACGAGCGCATCGGTCCCCGCGGTCGTCGCGGCTGGTTGCTGGGCCGGATCGCTATCAAGGATGCCGTGCGGATGTATCGCTGGGCCGATGCGGTCCACCCGATGTGGCCCGTCGAAGTGGCGGTCTCGAACGCGCCGAGTGGCAAGCCGATCGTCGCCGGCATCCACGTCTCGGTCGCGCACAAGGACGATCGCGCGGTCGCGATCGCCGATCATCATTGCGAGGTCGGCATCGATCTCGAGCGCATCGAGCCCCGTTCCGAATCGTTCCTCAAGATCGCTTTCACGTCCGCCGAGATGGCGCTCGCGGCCGGTCGCGACGAATGGTATGCGCGAATGTGGGCTGCCAAGGAAGCGGTCGCAAAGGCCCTCGGCACCGGCATGACCGATCCCAAGAAATTCGAAGTTCGCGCCGCCGGTGATCACCTCACGATCGGCGATTTTACCGTCGAGACCCGCCGCGATGGCGACTACGCGATCGCCTGGACCCGGAGCCCGCTATGACGAATGCCGAGATCCTTCCGATCGTGCAAGCTGCGCTCGTCGACATCGCCGGCGACGAGATCTTGATCAGCGGTCCACTCACGCTCGAGACCTCGTTCAATGGCGATCTCGAGCTCGAGAGCATCGAGTTCGTGGCGCTCGCCGAGAAGCTGCAGGAGCGGTTCGGTAACAAGGTCGATTTCGTCGGCTGGATCTCCGGCAAGGAGCTCGATCAGATCATCGGGCTCACGGTCGGCGAGCTCGTGGAGTTCATCTCGCAGTGTCTAGCCTGATCGCGAACGGCCTCGAGCATCACGTCCAGGAGCTCGGTGAGGGCGGCGTGCCTGTCGTCATGCTGCATGGCCTCGTGATCGGCAGCCTCGCGAGCTGGTACTTCTCCGCCGGCTCCGCGCTCGCGAAGACCCGCCTCGTCCGGATGTATGACCTGCGCGGTCATGGCCGCAGCCAGCGCGCATCTGCAGGCTACGACACCACGACGCTCGCCTCGGATCTCCTCGAGCTCACCACGGATCTGCCGCCGTTCGATCTGATCGGCCATAGCTGGGGGGCGCTCGTCGCGATCCGCTTCGCGATCGAGCATCCCGATTGCGTGCGCAAGCTCGTCGTGGTCGAGGCGCCACTGCCGCCTGCGAGCGCGATCGAGATCGGCGCGTTCTTGACCGCGAACCCCGAGGACGTCGCCGCGTCGCTGCCGGAATCGCTGCGCGCCTCGGTCGCGACCGGGGGCCGGCAGGCGAAGCGGCTCGTCGAGAATGTCGTCCATCTGGTTCGCGATACGACGCTGCTCGCCGATCTGCGGGCCGAGCCCGAGCCTCCGTTGAAGGACCTCTACACGCCGACGCTCGCGCTCTATGGCGATCGATCGTCGTGCCTGCCCGCTGGGGAGCACCTGAAGACGTCCGCGCCCCACGTCGAGCTGAAGGTCCTCCACGGCGGGCACTACCTCCACCTCGACGCGCGCGCCGAGCTGACCACCGCGATCACCGAGTTCCTCGATGGCTGACGTGGTCGCCAACGGCGTGCGCCATCACGTCCAGCGCCTCGGCAGCGGCGAGCGCACGGTCGTGTTCATCCACGGCCTCGTGATGGACAACCTGTCGAGCTTCTACTTCACGCTCGCGAATCCGCTGGCCGAGAGCTGCGAGGTCATCCTCTACGATCTGCGTGGTCACGGCATGTCGGAGCGCCCGGCGACCGGCTACACGGTGGCGGGGTTCGTCGCGGATCTCGCGGCACTCCTCGACAAGCTCGCGATCACGCGCCCGGTAACGATCGTCGGTAACTCGTTCGGCGGGCTCGTCGGCCTCGCGTTCGCGGCCACGTACCCCGACCGCGTGGAGCGGCTCGCGCTGATCGATGCGCACGCTGGCGTCGAGGGCTGGGCCGCGCAGATGACCGCGACGCTCGCGCTCACTGGCGATGCACGCGATACCAAGATCGCGGCCTCGTTCAAGAGCTGGCTCGGGCGCCATAGCGAGCGCAAGCGCAACCGGCTCGCGAAGGCCGCCGAGGAGCTCGTCGAGCGCACGTCGCTCGTCGCCGATCTGCGCGAGTCGCCTTCTATCGATGTCACCGGCATCGCGTGCCGCACGCTCGCCTTGTATGGTGAGCGCTCGGATGTCCGGTCGCACGGCGAGGCGCTCGCGCAGCAGCTACCTCACTGCACGCTGCAGATCCTCCCCGGCTGTTCGCACTCCGTGCTGTGGGAAGCGACCGCCGAGGTCAAATCCCGCGTGCTCGATTTCGTGAGGGCCGCATGAAGTTCTTGTTCGTGGTGCCACCGCTCACCGGTCACATCAACCCGACGATCTCGGTCGCGCGTGCGCTCCAAGCGCGTGGTCACACGGTCGCGTGGGTCGGCCATCCCGGCAAGGTTCGCCCGCTGTTGCCGGCCGGAGCGCGCCTGTTCGCGCTGCCCGAGACCGTCGAGGCCGATCACGCGGCGCGCGTGCAGAACCAGGCCGCGACCACGCGAGGCGCCGCCGCACTGAAGTTCTTGTGGGAGGACTTTCTGGTCCCGCTCGCGCGCTCGATGCAGCCCGGTATCGAGGCCGCGGTCGCCGAATTTGCTCCCGATGTCATGTGCGTCGATCAGCAAGCCGTCGCCGGTGGGCTCGTCGCGCGCGGGCACCACATCCCGTGGGCCACGCTCGCCACGACCTCGGCCGGCATCAGCGATCCGCTCGCTGCGCTGCCGCACGTGAAGCGCTGGTTCGCGGACCTGATCGGCGAGCTCGAGAGCGCCGCCGGCGTGCCGCGCCAGGGCGAGCTCTCGCCGCATCTCGTGCTCGCGTTCACCACACCGGCGCTCGTTCGCACCCCACTGCCTGCTCACTACCAGCTCGTCGGCCCCTCGATCGCGGACCGCCCCGAGCCCACGCCGTTTCCGTTCGACCAGCTCGCGCGGCCTGCGATCTTGGTTTCGATGGGGACCGTGAATGCCGAAGCGAGCGGTCGGTTCTACGGCGTCGCGTGCGAGGCGCTCGCCGATCAACCGTACCAGGTGATCCTCGTCGCACCGTCCGCGCTCGTGCCGAACCCGCCGAGCAACTTCATCGTCCGCACCTACGTGCCGCAGCTCGCGCTGCTCGCACGGGTCGACGCGGTCGTCTGCCACGGCGGTCACAACACGACCTGCGAAGCGCTCGCGCACGGCCTGCCGCTGGTGATCGCACCGATCAAGGATGATCAGCCGATCGTCGCCGATCAAGTCGTGGCGGCGGGCGCGGGCCTGCGCATCAAGTTCGGTCGCGTCCAAGCTCCCGAGCTTCGGGCGACCGTCGCGCGCGTGCTCGCCGACCCCGAGCTCCGCGCAGGTGCCGCTCGCGTGCGGGCGTCCTTCGCGGCCGCGGGCGGCGCCGCGCGCGCTGCAGACCTGTTAGAGAACCTGGAGGCCACCGCGTGACGTACGTCCTTTATCTCCTCGTCGCGGTCCTGGTACTCGATGCGTTCAAGATGCGCGGTCGGATCTCGAAGCTCGCGGTGCTCGCGCCCTGCGATGCCGATCCTGCGGGCTTTGAGATCTATGCAGCACCCGGTGTCACGGTCGCACCCGAGACGTTCCGCGCGGCCGCCAACTATGCGCGCGATCACCAGGTCGAGCTCGTCGATCTCATCCCGAAGAACACCTCGACGATGCGCTCGCTCGGCTTTGCACAGCTCGTCGATCCGGTCGCGTATCGCGTCGATCGCCTCGGGCCGGGCCGCACGGCCGGCCACGCGATCCTGGTCTCGGATACCCTCGCCGAGCGCGCTCGCGCGACCACGCCGACCACCGACGTCGAGCTCTCCAAGCTCGCCTCGCGCCTCAAGCACTACGGCAAGGCCGATGCGGTGATCGCGCCCGCGGAGCGTGCCCGCGGACAACCTCTCTCGGCGCGCTATCAGCTGCTCTACATCGCGCTCGGTCCCTCGACGACGCTCGCGCTGGGCCTGCTGATCGTGATGTGGGCGCTGATCGCGATCGGGGTCTGGCAGGGCCTGCTCGCCGGATGGCTCGCCCTCGCGGCGTGGCACGTCCAGCCGTTGATCGCGCTCGGCGCGACGAAGCTGATGGGTATCGACCTTGTCCCGTTCACGCTCCTGCGCGCGCCGATCGAGCTGTTCGTCTTGATCCGCACGATCTTCTCGGCGCGCCCGGTCACGGATGCCGTGCAGCGCAGACCGGAATACGACGCGCTGATCGCACGAGGGCTCGAGCGGCTTCACGATCCTCGTCGCGAGACGTGCCCGATCTGTGAGTCGCGTGACCTCGTGGTCCATCGCCGCCACCCGGATCTGTTCCAGCACAAGCCCGGCACGTTCACGCTCGAGCGCTGCACCAGCTGCGCGCACGTGTTCCAGAACCCGCGGCTGTCGTTCGCCGGCCTCGACTTCTACTACAAGGATTTCTACGACGGCCTCGGTGAAGCCGGCATGGAGTTCATCTTCGGGTTCGGCAAGCAGCCCTACCTCGATCGTCTCGCGATGGTCCGCGCGGTCGCTGTACCGACGAAGTGGCTCGATGTCGGCGCCGGCCACGGTCACTTCTGCGTCGCCGCACGCGAGCAGCTCCCCGAGGCGCAATTCGACGGCCTCGACATGAGCGAATCGATCGATGAAGCGAAGCGCCGCGGCTGGGTCGACACCGCGTATCGCGGCCTGTTCCCCGAGGTCGCCTCGACGATCGCGGGCCACTACGACGCGGTCAGCATGAGCCACTACCTCGAGCACACGCTCGATCCGCGGCTCGAGATCGCCGCGGCGCACACCGCGCTCGGGCCGAAGGGTAGCCTGATGATCGAGGTGCCCGATCCGGAGTTCTTCCTCGGCAAGCTGCTCGGCCGCTACTGGCTGCCGTGGTTCCAGCCGCAGCACCTGAACTTCGTCTCGGTCAAGAATCTCGATCGGCTGCTCCGCGAGCAAGGCTTCACGCCCGTCGAGTGGCATCGCGGGAAGGCGCACCAGCGCGTCGATTTCTTCTTCGCGATCTGGATCCTGCTCGATCGCATCGCACCACCGCGCAATTTGCCTTGGCGATGGCGCGGAGTGCTCGCGGGCGCATGGCACAGCGTCGTGTGGACGATCGGCGCACCGTTTATTATCTCCGCGATCCTGTTCGATAACGCGATCGGCCCACTGCTCGCGCGCGGTCACGTGTCCAACACCTATCGCGTGGTGGCTACCAAAGGGTAGGCTCGGCGGATGGCCGACCCCATCGTCCCCATTGTCGACGTCGTCACCAATCAAGGCACGTTCTCGATCCAGCTCGACCCGGCGAAGGCGCCGAAGTCGGTCGCGAACTTTCTCGAGTACGTGGACGCCGATCACTACGCGAATACGATCTTTCACCGCGTGATCCCGACCTTCATGGTTCAGGGCGGCGGCTACGACGCGCAGTACGAGCGCAAGGCGACCAAGCCGGGCGTTCAGAACGAAGCCGACAACGGCCTCAAGAACACCCGCGCCACGGTCGCGATGGCCCGCACCGGCGAGCCGCACTCGGGGACGGCGCAGTTCTTCGTGAACGTGACGGATAATGCCTTCCTCGACCACACCGCCAAGGATGGCCAGGGCTGGGGCTATGCGGTCTTTGGCAAGGTGATCGAGGGGATGGACGTCGTCGACAAGATCAAGGGCGTCAAGACGGGCGCCGCGGGCCCGTTCCCGAAGGACGCACCGCAGACGCTGATCACGATCGAATCGGTCAAGCGCCGGGTATAATGACCGGGTGCGCGTCGCTCTGGCCTGGGTGTTCCTGACCGCGTGTGGCGCGAGCTCCGGAACGCTGAACTGCCCGGTCGACCGGGCGAGCTGCAACGGCACCTGCGTCGATCTCACGAACAATCCCGACCACTGTGGTTCGTGCACGAAGGCGTGCAACGCAGATCAGGTGTGCGGCAGCTCGGCGTGTAGCTCGAGCTGTCCTTCGGATCAGATAGATTGCAGCGGCACGTGTGCAACTGCGGCGCGTGCGGCAAGGTCTGCGATAGCGGCGATACCTGTGTCGCGAGCGAATGCCAGATCCCGTGCGATCCGGCGAAGCTGAACGCGGCCATCACCGACGGCTACGGCAACCAGTGGGATGACGCTGCGCGCACGGCC
The DNA here is from genome assembly GCA_043759355.1 of Kofleriaceae bacterium. Classification (GTDB taxonomy): domain Bacteria; phylum Myxococcota_A; class Polyangia; order Haliangiales; family Haliangiaceae; genus JABFXX01. The sequence goes on along the minus strand of JAYVLQ010000166.1, from coordinate 9,124 downwards.
TCGACGTACGACGCGGCGAAGACCGCGTGCTCGGGTTTCGGCGCACGCCTTCCGACCGCGACCGAAGTGAGGGCTCCTCGGTGAGCACCGCGGGTACCGCGCTGTGGACCGCGGTGCCCGCGGACACCACGAATCAGGTCACGGCGAAGCTGAGCGATGGCTCGACGAATATATCCTCGATCACGAGCATGGTCGCGTATCGCTGCGTGTGCGGCGCGACCGTGCCGAAGTCATTCATGGGCAAGCACTGCAACGGTGATCCGGGCACCGAGTGCTACACCGCCGGTGCTCTCAACTTCGATGCAAAAGATCGGGCGCAGCTCCGGCACAGCTCGGCGCTGTGGGAGTGCGCGAACGATCGCGCGCACCTCGCCGAGGCAAGCACGTTGAGCGACATACGCTGCTGCGACGGCGACATGCACCGCTGTAGGCGCGCACCTCGCGTCGGAGCGCGACCTCACCGAGGCGGCTCCGGCACCTTCGTCATGACCTCGGACCTGACCAACTTCGGCGGTCCGCAGCTGCAGGTCGTGAAATGGACCGCGATCGACACGGCGTTCAGCGACCAATATCCCACGGACATCGGCGCGAGCCCGCTAGAGGCTCGCGCTTACCGATGCATGTGGACGAACGAGCAGCGCTAGCTATTGGATGATCGGGCCGGCGCAATCGCTCACGAGCGACGCGTCCCACGTGATCGACCAGTTGAAGAGGTGACCGTTGTCGATGCCGTAGAGATCCGTCACGCGGAACTCCCACATGCCATTGAGCGCGGCGCCCTGGAGCGCCGTGAACGGTACGTCGGGCAGGTAATCACCCGCGATGACCGTCGGGAAAGGAGTGCTGTGATCCATCGTCGACAGCAGCATCGTTGTCGTCGCCGTGGAACCCATCGTCCAGCAGTAGTCGTAGCCAATTCCGATCGCGGGCGTATCATCGTCGATCGGAATGCCGAGGAAGATCTTCGGGCCGATGCGGCCGCCGAACTTCTCGAGCGCGATGGTCTGGCCCGAGGGCGAGATCAGCTCGATCTGAAGATCGTGGAGGAAGCTGTGCTCGAGCTTCGCGCAAACCTTGAGCAGCTTGGTCGTGTCGGTGAGCGTCGCGCCCTGACCGAAGCCGACGAAGTTCAACGTCGACGCGTACGACGCGTGGCACTCCTTCATCGGCGTGTTGGACTGGTCGGTGAACGAGATGCAGTTCGGCGTCGTAGACGGGCACTGCGCATCGGTCGAGCAGCCATTGCCGGACGAAATGCCATCGGGCAGCGCGAGTGGCGCACCGATCAGCGTGTCGACCTGTCCGCATACCGGACAGCCGTCGATGCCCGAGCAAGCGAGATCCGAACAATCGGTCTTGCCATTGCCATCATTATCGATCCCGTCGGTGCAGATCTCTGGCCCCGAAGAACTCCCGCCACCATCTGCACTGCCGTTACCGTAGTGATCGCCGCGCGGAGCAGGGCCGCAAGCGGCAGCTGCGAACAGGGTCGTGAAAACAACAAACTTGGTCGTCATTGAGGCCCTCGGTGAAGGTCGCGAATGTACAGGGATGGTGTTGTCACGCAACCCCAAAGTTGCCCCGCGCGCCTCCGTGCCCCTCAACATCAGGTATCTGATGGTGCGAGGTGGTCATCACCCACGCTCGTGCGCGATCGCTCAGTACAGTCGATACTCGGGGGGAATCTGCTCCGCGGACTCCGCCGTGAGACCGAGGTCGCGGATGAGACCATCGCTGATCGAATAGATCCAGCCATGGACGGTCAACGGGTGGCCACGACGCCATGCGTCTTGAACGATGCTCGTGTGGCACACGTTCGCGACCTGCGCCTCGACGTTGAGCTCGGCGAGCCGGTCCGTCCGCTTGCCAACATCGGCGATCGCGTTGAGCTCCGCGCGGTTCCATAAGTGAACGTCGCGAATGTGGCGGAGCCAGTTGTCGATCAGCCCGAGTGGCTGGGTCGCCATGGCAGCACGCACGCCGCCGCAGCCGTAGTGGCCGCACACGATCACATGTCTCACTTTCAAGACATCGACGGCGTACTGGATGACCGAGAGGCAGTTGACGTCGGTGTGCTCTACAACATTGCCAACATTGCGATGGACGAAGATGTCACCGGGCGGACGGGCGAGCAGCTCGTTCGGCGGAAGGCGGCTATCGGAGCAGCCGATCCACAGCATGTCGGGGCTCTGCAGATTCTCGAGCCGCTTGAAGTACGTCGGATCGCGGTCGACCTGTTCCGCGGCCCACCGACGGTTCGCTTCGAAGCACTTGTCGAGAAGGTTCATGAGGGGGGCTCGTATACTCGATCCTGCGCACGAGATCAGGTGTGCAGGATCAGTACAACCCGGCAGTGCAGCCCGGCCTAGTCCTTCGTGAGAGCCACCGTCGCCGGTACAGTCCACGCGAGCGCACCAATCTGGTCGGAGCGGTGGAACGTGAGCTGCGCGGACGTCGTCGAGGCGGTCACGACGGTCAGCGCCACGGCGGTGATATTCGACGGGTCGCCCGAGAACGTGATCATCGAACCGGTCGGCGTCGGCTTCGCAGTCTCGAGCGTGTACTTCTGGATCGCCGGCGGCGTGACGAGATAGGGGCACGCGGTATCGGTGGTCTCGACATCGAGCGCTTGCACGGTAGACGCGGAGGCATCGGTGTTCTGCATCGAGATCACGACGTCGAGCTGCTTGAGCGGGATCACGTAATTGCAGAACGCGCCGCCGCCGAACGCGACCGGCGGCGCTGCCGCGAGCGTGCCATTCACGGCATTTCCCGTGGTGGGCTGCAGGCACCCCACCAGCACCGCGCAGGCATACCGCCACATGCTGTCCATGGTCTACACTCTTACTCTCATGACCATCCGCGTAATCGGTCTGGGAGGTACCTATCGGCCCCATTCGTCGACCGAGCTGGCCTTACGGATCGCGCTGGACGCTGCGAAATCCCTCGGCGCCGAGATCGAGCTGTTCGGGGCCGAGGCGCTGGATTTGCCGATGTACCGGCCCCCGCAACCGGGTGCCGAGCTCGGCGCGAAAGCGAGGCACCTGGTCGAAGCGATTCGCGGCGCGCACGGCGTGATTATCGGTTCGCCCGGCTATCACGGCGTGATTTCAGGGCTGGTCAAAAATAGCCTCGATTATCTCGAGGAGCTGCGTGACGATCCGAACCCGTACCTCGATGGTCGCGCGGTCGGCTGCATCGCGACGGGTGCCGGCTGGCAAGCGACGACCACCACGATGAATGGTCTCCGCACGATCGTGCACGCGCTGCGCGGCTGGCCGACGCCGCTCGGGGTCGGCATCAACACGACCGAGGTCACGTTCGCCGCGGATGGGACGTGCAGCTCGCCCGCGGTGACCGCGCAATTGCGCATGGTCGGCGAGCAGGTGATGCACTTCGCGAAGCGTGGCTCAACGGCGCCGACGGCGTAGCGCGAACAGGCAGAGGGCGAGGCTGCCGAGACCGGTCGAGTGGCCCGCGTTGCAACCGCCATTCTTGGCGTTGCTCGCATCGCTTCCGGCATCGCTGCCAGCGCCGCCACCGGTGTCACCGCCGCTACCGCTGCCCCAGCCGGTGCTCGCATCGCCGATCAGGCCGAAGAACTGCGCAGCGCGCGTGGTCGAGCAGATCTGCTCGTCGGAGAAATACGCGCCGGTCGTCGCCGGACACGCGCCATCGGGGTCCATGCCGATCGCGATCGCGTGACCCATGCCGGTCACGGTGTAGAGCTCGACCACGACGGTGGTCCCGGCCGTGAACTGGGTGCGCGTCGCCGTGCTGATCGTGGCTGTCGCGTCGGCGGTTTGATCCGTGCCCCACACGTTCGTCCATTGCTTGACGAGCTCGGTCGCGTTCGCGGGGTTGACCGTGGGGTCGCTCGTGCCTTGCCAGATCTGGACGCGCGGCCACGTGCCGGAGAAGCCAGGATCACCGGCGCGCACGAGGTCGCCCCAGGCCGCTGCGGTCTTCTGCGACGTCGCCGACATCTGCTGGCAGCTCGACGCGGACGTCAGGTCCGTCGCGCACTTGTACGGCAGGCCGGCCATGATGCTGCCGGCCGCGAACCGATCGGGATACGTCGCGAGCATCACCGCGGTGAACGCGGCGCCGGCCGATAGCCCGGTGACGAACACGTTGTGCGTATCGATCGCATGGCTCGAGATTTCGGTGTCGACCATCTGGATGATCGATTGCGCTTCGCCACCGGTGCGCGTGATATCGGTCGCGCCGTACCAGCTAAAGCAGCTCAGCGACTGGTTCGCCGAGCGCTGCTGCGGGTACAGCACCGCGAAGTGATACTGGTCCGCGAGTGCGTTCCAGCCCGCCGATTCCATGGCGCTAGCAGTTTGCGTACAGCCATGAAGCACGACAACGAGTGGTGCGTTGCCCGGCAGCCCCGACGGAACGTACTCGTACATCTCGAGTGCGCCGGGGTTACTGCCGAAGCTGGCGACCGCCGCAAGAGCAGCGAGGATGGGCATACGCTCGCGTAGTGCACCCGATGTGCCCTCGTCGGCGCAAGTAGGATCGAGTATTTCGCGCGGGCCGCAGCAGAATTAAATCCTTCGCCCGTTGGCTGAGGCCATCGGCCGGCGGCGCTGGTCAGAAGATATGGTCGGCGAGGACGTAACCGGCGATCGGCGAGGCATCGGGGGACCATGCGATGTCGGCGCGCACGAGGAACGCGCGACCCTGCTGCAGGCGGATACCGCCACCGACGCCGTAGTGCAGTCCGAGGCCGCTACCGTCGAGCTCCGGGTGCGAGAAGCGGAGATCGCTCCATAGCCGACCACCATCGATGAACGAGGCGACGCCGAACTTGAAGCGGCGATCCCAGAGCGTGAAGTTGGTCACGCGCGTACGCAGCTCGAGGTTTCCGAACATCTTCACCTTGCCGTAGAACGCGTAGCCGGGAACGCCACGGATCGCGAGGCTGCCACCGAGCGCCGAGGTGTCCTCGTACCGCGCGAGCTCGTAGAACGGGACGTAGCCGAGCAGCACGTCACCGACCGCGCGAAACGCGAGGACGTTGCGCGCCGAGAGCGTGTGATAGAAGCGGAACTGCAGATCGAGCTGTTCGTAGTGGTACGGGAACGCATCGCCGATGTGCGGGCTGACCCGGAACTCGAGCGTGTGATACATGCCGCGATTTGGCGCGAGCTCGTTATCTCGCGTGTCGTAGACGATACCGGTCTCGAGCCGGAGCACGCTGTGCGCCCTCTCGCCGACGGGATTGATCATCGGCGCTTGTTGACCGATCGTGCTCGAGGGGTCGTACGAGACCTGGTTGTAGAGGTACTGGCCTCCGAGCAGCGCCGACCAGACGCTGTCCTTGCTCAGCTTCCACCGCGTCATGCCGGCGAGCTGCGGATGCAGGCGCGTGTACGTATCGCGTGTTCGATCGATGTTTACGGGGATCGTGAGCTGGTTGCCGAGGCCATAGAAGTGCAGCGCGGTCTCGCGCGTGAACGACGGGCGGACTTCGACACGCAGCCGACCGTTCAACAGCTGCGGGATGATGATGTTGACGAAGGCGTCCTCGTAGGACGGGCTCGTGATGCTGTCCCGCGCGGCGATGAACGTCGCGAACTGGATCTGCCACTTGTAGGGCGAATAGCCCTTGTCGAAGCTCGCGATCGAACCGATCGCCCCGACGCCGAAGCCGTTATCGGTATCGCCACCGATCAGCGGCAGAAGGCCGATTTCGGTGCCGGTCTTGTCTTCACCTTCCAGGATCACGGCACCGGTCACGGTCGTCCTCTTGCCGTCGTCATCGACTTTCACCGCTTTGGCCGGCTCGGCTGGTGGAGCCGGCGCCAGCGTCGGGTCGGGCGTCCGCGAAGGTTCGTCGGCGGCCGGCTGCGCGGATGCGATCCGAGCGAATCCGGCAATGACGAACGTGGCGGCACACCACGGTGCGCGGCGACGCGCGCCTGTGGACTGCGTGGCGAGGCAGGGACGCTCGGGTCGATTCACTGCTCGCACACTTTGCACCCGACATACCAACGCGACCCGGAGCTAAGCTCCGAACATGCCCGAGCTGTCGAGGATCCGTGCAGGCGAACCGCCATACGTCGAGCTCCCGCGGTCGTACAACGCCGCGGTCGATTTGCTAGATCGGCATGTGATCGAAGGCCGGGGCGACAAGGTCGCGGTGATTGATGACGACGGCCGCTACACCTATGCGGAGCTCGCGGCACGCGCGGCCCGGGCCGCCGGCGCGCTCCAGGGGATGGGCATCCAGCCCGAGCAACGCGTCGCGATCGTGATGCTCGATGGCGTCGACTACCCGGCTGCATTTCTCGGTGCGATCAAGCTCGGCGCGGTGCCGGTGTTGCTCAACACGATGCTCACGCCCCAGGAGTACACGTACATGTTGCGCGATAGCCGCGCGCGCGCGGTGATCGCGAGCGCTTCGCTGTACGACAAATTGCGGACCGCAGTCACCGCGTGTCCTGGCATCGGCGTCGCGGTGATCGGCGCGACCACGGATGCACCGTCGTGGCGCGTGCTGGTCGAAGAGGCCGAGCCGATCACGCACGCCGCAGAGACCACGCCCGACGATGTCGCGTTCTGGCTGTACTCGTCGGGCTCGACGGGGAAACCGAAAGGGACGATGCACCTCCACGGGTCCCTGATGTGGACCGCGGCACTCTACGGCCAAGGGGTGCTCGGCATCCGGCCCGACGATGTCGTGTACTCGGCCGCGAAGCTCTACTTCGCGTACGGCCTCGGCAACGCGCTCACGTTTCCGTTCTCCGTCGGTGCGACCGCCGTGCTGTGCGCGGATCGGCCCGCGCCCGCGACCGTGATGCGGGTGATGAGAGAGCACCAGCCCACGATCTTTTGCGGCGTGCCGACGCTGTTCGCGCAGCTGCTCGCCGATCCGTCGTGGCAGCCCGAGGCCGTCGCGAGCTTGCGCTACTCGACCTCCGCCGGCGAAGCGCTGCCGAAGCACATCAGCGAGCGCTGGAAAGAGCGCACCCACACCGAGATCCTCGACGGCATCGGCTCGACGGAGATGCTCCATATCTTCATCAGCAATCGCCCGGGCGACATCACGTACGGCACGACAGGTCGCGCGGTGCCGGGCTACGACCTCGAGCTCCGCGCCGAAGATGGCTCGGTGTTGCCGGTCGGATCCGAGGGCGCGTTGTGGGTGCGCGGCCCCTCGAGCTGCATCGGGTACTGGGCGAATCGCGAGCGCAGCCTCTCGACGTTCGTCGGCGCATGGACCCGCACCGGCGATCAATATCTCAGCAACCTCGACGGCACGTGGACGTACTGCGGCCGCGCCGACGACATGTTGAAGGTCGGTGGCATCTGGGTCTCGCCGTTCGAGGTCGAGAGCGCGCTCGCCTCCCATCCGTGCGTGCTCGAGGCCGCGGTCGTCGGTCACGAGGACGAGCACGGGTTGACCAAGCCCAAGGCCTTCGTCGTGCTGCGCACGGAGACCACCGCCGACGAGCTCAAGGCCTTCGTGCGCGAGAAGCTCGCCGCGTTCAAGTATCCGCGGTGGGTCGAGATGGTGACAGAGCTGCCGAAGACCGCGACGGGTAAGATCCAGCGGTTCAAGCTGCGATGATCGTCGATGGGCTCGAGACCGCGTGGGTAGGTCCGCCAGCCACCGAAGCGCTGGTGTTCTTGCACGAAGGCCTGGGCTCGATCACGCAGTGGCGCGATGTGCCCGAGAAGATCGCGACAGCCTCGGGTTACCCCGCCTTCGTATACGCGCGGCAGGGCTACGGCACCTCCGAACCGGTCAGCGTGCCCAGGCCGCTCACCTACATGCATGACGAAGCGAAGCGGCTGCCGAGCGTGTTGGCGGCAGCAGGGATCACCAAGCCGATCTTGATCGGCCACAGCGATGGCGCCTCGATCGCGATCATCGCGGCGGGCTCGGGCGTGCGGGCGAGCGGCCTCGTGTTGATCGCGCCGCACGTGTTCGTCGAGGAGATTGCGGTCACCTCGATCACCGCGGCTGCGGAGGCTTATCGCACGACCGATCTCCGCGCGCGGCTCGCGAAGCATCACGCCGATGTCGACGGTGCATTCTGGGGCTGGAATCGCGCGTGGCTCGATCCTGCGTTTCGCACCTGGAACCTCGAGCAGTTCTTGCCGGCGATCACCGCACCGGTGCTCGTCGTGCAAGGCGATGCCGACGAGTACGGCACGCTCGCGCAGGTTGCCGCGATCGCGACGCAACTCGGTGGTTCGGTCGAGCGGTTGATCGTGCCGGGCGCCTCGCACACGCCGCAGCGCGAACTGGGTGTGTGCGAGGCGATCGCAGATTTTATCAGAGCGCTGTCAGCACGGGTTTGATCTCGGCGACCGGCGGGCCGGACAGCGAGAGCTGATCCGGCTCGCCCACGCGCGAACCGCGAGGCCCAGGCGTCGCGCAGCAGGCACACGTAGTGCTCGGCATCGTAGTCGCGAGGATCGCGAGCCTCTTCGCGATGGTGTGGCTCGTGTCGATCGTGCGGCGCTGATCGCGGGGAACCCGGCCGCCTGTCTCGCCGAACGGGTCTGGTCTCGAATCCCGTGCGAGTGCTCGATCTGGCGCTCGTGCTGCCGGCGATGGTCGGCGATGGTCGTGGCCGGCATCGCGCTGTGACGCCGGCGCCCATGGGCTCAGGTGCTCGCGCCGATGCTGCTCGGCTTCGGCGTCATGATGGGGCTCGCGATCGCGGGCATGGTAGAGGCGCTTTACGCGCTCGGGCTCTCGGTCGCCATCGCACCGGCGGATCGGCGATCGTTGTCGGTGTCTTGTTGTACTGCTGCATGCAAATACGCCAGCGCAATCGGTGCGCGTAACTCGTGCGCCACGTCAGGTTTGACGTGGCGCGCCCCTTGCGATGTCTCCCATCATGGAGCCAGCCCTCGCCCGTCAGACGCTGTTGATGCAACACGATGCGATCCGCCAGCGCCTCGCACGTTGCTCGGTCCTGGCCGCGCGATTTTACGAGGGCGAGGTGGTCGCGGATCTGCTCGCGGACGAGCTCGGCGACCTGCGCCGCTCCATCGCGGTGCATAACGACACCGAGAACGTGTTGATCCGCGTGTTGCTCGTCCATGCGAATCAGTGGGGTAATCAATTGATCGAGCGGATGCTCGTGGCGCACCT